>JAUYNO010000007.1 GCA_030696045.1 Stagnimonas sp.
CGGCGCATGGAATGCGCCCTACGGGGTTTGCGACCCTACAGCGGCGGCGCTATCTCCACCACCAGCCCCTCCAGCTCGGCGCTGATCGGGATCTGGCAGGACAGCCGCGAGCCGGGCTTGAGCGGCACCAGTTCGCCGATGGCGTCGAGCATCAGCTGCTCGTCCTCACTCTTGGCCGGCAGCCGATCCATCCAGGCGGCGTCGACATAGACATGGCAGGTGCCGCAGGAGCAGGCGCCGCCGCAGGTGCCTTCGACGCCGGTGCTGGCATCGCGCAGCGCTTCCATCAGCGGGCAGCCGGCCATGGCCGCGAGCTCGCTCACGCCACCGTCCCGCCCGATCACTTTCACCGATGCCATCTGTCCCGCTCCATTCAATGAAAAACCTCCGTGCCGATGACCGGCACGGAGGCGTTTGCGCCAATCACTACGTTCGGACAGACCTGCCTCAGGCAGGTTCGTCGAGCTTGGGCTTCTCTACGTAGAACTGCTTGAACCACTTGCGGAACGGCAGCACCGGACCGTCACCATCGCAGAGCAGCGGGTTGGGGCGGTAGCGCTTGTTGTTCCAGACGATGAAGTCGACGCTCTCGAAGCCAGCGCTCTCCTCGCCCTCGGCGGCACCGATCATGTGGTCGATCTGCTTCTTGGTGAACGCCAGCTCGGGGGTGCCGGCCGGGAAGTCGATGTGGCGGAACGACATGTTCATCTGGCTCTTGTCGTGCGAGACCGGCACGGTGTACGAGATCATCGTCGCCGTGATGGTCTTGCCCGTCACCGGGTCCTTCTGGTTGAAGCGCATGACGTTGAGGCCGGGGCCGTAGCTGTCGCCGACGATGTACCCCTGGCCGATGTTGATGCGCATGCTCGGGCCGTTGTAGGTGGCCTCGACCGGCGGGATCATCGGCGCGTTGTGCAGGAACTTCAGATGCGCGACGTCAACGCCGTTCTCGGCGATTTCCTGGATGCAGGTGTTGGCCGACCAGCTGCCGCGACGGCTGCCGGTGTAGCCGGTGGCATCTTCCAGCTCCGGGATGTAGGGCAGCTCGTAGGTCGGGGCTTCGCAGGCCGGGTGGTAGAACGACCAGATCATCCCGTACTTCTCGACCGTGGGCAGGGTGCGCAGGATCGGGCCCTTCTTGGTGATCGGCGGCATCACCTTGGCGTAGGGGATGACCTTGCAGTTGCCTTCGGTGTCGTATTCCCAGTGGTGGAAGGGGCAGCGCAGATGCTCGCCGCAGACCTTGCCACCGTGGCCCATGTGGGCGCCGAGGTGGGGGCAGTAGGGGTCGGACACGCCCGGCTTGCCGCCTTCGGTGCGGAACAGCACCCACTCCTGGCCGAACAGGAAGACATTGCGCAAATCGCCCGGCTTGAGGTTTTCCGTGTAGTCGACGAAGTACCAGCCGACCGGCACCGGAAACGGCGCGCGCTCCATGGTCTGGGATTCGAGAAGCATCTTCAGATTGATCGCGCCCATGACGGGTATCTCCTGTTGCCTGATCTGGGTGTGGCCCACGGCCTGCGGGGCCACGTTGGGTACGGCATGGTGGCCCGACGAATCCGGCCGGGCCTCGTCCATTTAGGTTATGAGAAGGGGTTCCAATTAATCACCCATGCCGGTGCTCCCCTCCCCCTTGCGGGGGGGAGGGGGAGCCTCCGTCGAGGCCGCACATCAAGCCGTCGTCACTCGCTTGCTAGACTGCGCGCCGCTTCGCCACCGCCCGCCTTGGCCTGACCATGTCCGCTCCCGATTCCCGTTCGCTCGGCCCCCTGCCGAGCCTGATCTTCTCCTCCCGCTGGCTGCAGCTGCCCCTGTACTTGGGCCTGATCGTCGCCCAGGGTGTCTACGTGATCCTGTTCGTCAAGGAGCTGTGGCATCTGATCCACGGCGCCTTCGAGCTCAATGAGCAGCAGGTGATGCTGATCGTGCTGGCCCTGATCGACGTGGTGATGATTTCCAACCTGCTGATGATGGTGATCGTCGGCGGCTACGAGACCTTCGTCTCGCGCCTGCGGCTGGAAAACCACCCCGATCAGCCGGAGTGGCTCAGCCACGTCAACGCCTCGGTGCTCAAGGTGAAGCTGGCGATGGCGATCATCGGCATCTCCTCCATCCACCTGCTCAAGACCTTCATTGAGGCCGGCTCGCTCGGCGCCTTCCCGCCCTGCGCGACGGCGGCGGCCGGCGTCCGTTGCGCCACCGTCACCGATACCGGGGTGATGTGGCAGACCATCATCCACATGGCCTTCATCGCCTCCGCCATCGGCATCGCCTGGACCGACCGGCTCATGAGCGGCACCTCGGGCGCCGCCAAGGCCGAAGCCGGACACTGAGGCTGCGGCAAAATCTTTGAGGGGAGCCCATGAAACGTATCGGTAAGCGCTACCGGCCCGGCCGCGCGGCAAGCGACTACGACGTCGTCGTCATCGGCTCCGGCATCGGCGGCCTCAGCTGCGCGGCCTTGCTGACGCGCCTGGGCCGCAAGGTCTGCGTGCTGGAGCAGCACTACACCGCCGGTGGCTTCACCCACTCCTACGAGCGCGAAGGCTATGAGTGGGACGTGGGCGTGCACTACATCGGCGAGGTTCACAAGCCGCACGCGCCGCTGCGCCGCATCTTCGACGTCATCAGCGACGGCAAGCTGCAATGGGCGCCGATGGACGCCTGCTACGACCGCATCATCATCGGCGAGCAGCGCTACGACTTCGTCGCCGGCAAGGACAATCTCGCCGCCGAGCTGAAGCGCCACTTCCCGGAGGAAGGCGTGGCCATCGACGCCTACTTCCGCCTGGTGCAGAAGGTCAGCCACAGCATGCAGGCCTACTTCGCCGGCCAGGCCATGCCGCCGCGCATCGCCCGAGTCTACGAAGCCCTCAAGCGCTTCCGGGTGCCGAAGGAATGCTTCATGAGCACCCGCACGGTGCTCGAATCGCTGACCAGCAACCAGCAGCTGATCGCCGTGCTCACCGGCCAGTGGGGCGACTACGGCCTGCCGCCGGCCGAGGCCGCCTTCATCATGCATGCCGCCGTCACCAAGCATTACTTCGCCGGCGGCAACTACCCGGTGGGCGGCTCCTGGAAGATCGCCGACACCATCGTCCCGGTGATCCGCGCCGGCGGCGGCGAGGTGTTTACTTACGCCAAGGTAAAGGAACTGCTGATCGAGCACGGCCGCGCCGTCGGCGTGCGGATGGAAGACGGCAGCGACATCCGCGCGCCGGCCGTGGTCAGCAGCGCCGGCGCCGAGCTGACCTTCGGCAGCCTGCTGCCGGAAGCCGAGCGCCAGCGCCATGGCTACCCCGCCAAGCTGCGCGAGGTGCATGCCTCCTCCGGCCATCTCTGCCTCTACGCCGGCTTCAAGGGCACGGCGCAGGAGCTGGGCCTGCCCAAGACCAATCTCTGGATCTATCCCAACGCCGATCACGAGGGCAACACCAAGCGCTTCCTCGACGACCCGCTCAACACCCTGCCCATGCTCTACGTCTCCTTCCCCTCGGCGAAGGACCCGGACTGGGAGAAGAACTACCCCGGCAAGAGCACGGTGGAGGTCATCACCCTCGGCCGCTACGAGTGGTTCGAAAAGTGGGCCAAGGAAACCTGGAACCACCGCGGCGCCGAGTACGAGGCGCTCAAGAAACAGTTCGGCGAACGCATGCTCGAAGGCCTGTACCAGCAGTTGCCGCAGCTGCGCGGCGCGATGGACTACTGGGAACTGTCGACGCCGCTATCGACCGAATACTTCGGCATGTACGGCAAGGGCGAAATCTACGGCCTGGACCACGACCTGCACCGCTTCGAGCAGAAGTGGCTGCACCCGGTGACGCCGGTGAAGGGTCTCTACCTCACCGGCCAGGACGTGGTCACCGCCGGCGTCGGCGGCGCGCTGATGGGTGGCGTGCTGACCACGGCGGCGATGCTGGGGACGAAGGCGGGGCAGGTGTTCAAGCTGCTCAAGACCTGGAAGCCGACCGAGCCGGCGGCGACGCCGGCCTGAGCCGGAACCCGCGAAGCGAGGAAGCTGCCAGATGATGAAACGACAGCCCCCGGCCGCGAACCCCGAAGCCTATGTCGCCGCGTTATCCGGCTGGCAGCGTGCGACGGTGGAAGCACTGCGCTCCGCCGTCCGCGCCGCCGCGCCGCTGGAGGAGCGGATCAAGTGGGGCCACCTCGTCTACTTCAGCGAAGGCCCGGTGCTGCTGATCCGCGCCGAGGAGCAGCGGGTGCTGTTCGGCTTCTGGCGCGGCAAGCGCCTGTGCGAAACGGAGCCGCGCCTGAAGCCCGGCGGCAAGTACGAACTGGCCACCGCGAGCCTGCGGGACGGCGAGTCCCTGTCGCCGGCGACGGTCGACGCCCTGGTCAAGGCGGCGGTGGAACTCAACCGCCAGCTCGGCGACCCGACGCGCCTGAGCTGAGCGCGGTTGGGTAGGGTGGGCAGGCTTCATCTGCCCACGCGGCCGCTGGAACGCGTGGACTGGAGCCCACCCTACAAGCCCAGCTGCCGCCACAGCAGCAGCACCGTCCCCAGCACGATCAGCGTCGCCGGCAGATAGACCAGCGCCGCGACGATGCGCTCGCGCCCCGCCGAGGCGCGGTGGCCGGCGCCGGCCATCGGCAGCGCCTGGCTCGCGCCCCAGATCGCCGCCAGCAGCATCGCCAACCAGAGGCCGTAGAGGCCGAGCAGAAAGCTGTAGACCATCCAGCCGTCGATGGCGGGAGCCGGCGCGAGCTGCGGCACGATCAGGCCCAGCGCCCACAGCACCATGCCGTGCTGCACCCCCACCAGATGCGCCGACAGCCCCATGCGCTTGTTCTTCAGCACCGGCAGCGCCAGCCCGGTGAGCAGGCCCAGCAGAAACAGCACGGTGCCCGCCACCAGCAGCAGCTGGCCGTAGTCAGATGGCATTGCGATCTCCCCTCTTCTTCAACAGTGCCAAAGCCTAGCCGCCCCGCGCCCACCAGAGCAGCGCCGCCCCCAGGGTCTCGATGCCGCCGAAGAACACCGGCCAGCGGCCCGGCCGCTCGACCAGCGCGCCAATGACGCGGCCCAGGGCCATGCCAGCCAGGGCCAGGGACACCGCCGTGACCAGGCCCGCGCGCAGTTCCGGCGCCCGCAATGCCAGCAGCAGCACCGCCGCCATCGCCAGGCCAAAGCCGCCATAGACCGCGCGCACCTCGTTGCGGCTATCGACCGAATCGAAGCGCACCTCGAAGTAGTCGCCGATCTTTCTCGGCTTGATCAGCGCGGCCAGCCCCATGCCGAAAAAGGCGAGGGCGATCAGCAGTACGGCCAGGTTCATTGCGGGCACTCCTTGGGCAAGGTCGGCGAGGGTCGCCTAGGAGGGGCAGCGTGGAGGGATAGCTCCGGCGGGGCGATGACTTGCGAGGTCATCGTCAGCCGGATTGGTGCTGCTGAAGGACGATCTGCTGAGTGAGTCGGCAACGGGCCGTATGGTGCCAGTTCCCGACCGCCGCGAGTGTCAGCCATCGAGCTTCAGAACGCTGCTGGCGAGAGGGTCCTCCGAACGCAGCGTCGTTGTCACTTCGAGATCGAGCGCCACGCCGCTTCGACGAAGATGGACGTGTAATCGGTCGGCTTGCCCTGCACGCGACTGGATAGCCAGGCACGACAATAGTTCTCCGATTGTCCGACCAGCAGCGACGCATACAACTCGCTGGGCATCTGTCGGATGACGCCGTCCTTCACGCCTTCCCGGAGTCGCTTCAGCAGCGTGCCGTAGCGGCGTTGGTTGCGCTCCGCCAAGGCGTCCTTGTGCGGACCGGCCGCCACGTACGAGCGCGCCTGGAACATGAAGCGCGCGAGCTTGGGTTGCTGCACCACCCATTCCAGGTAGCTGCCGATCAGGCCCGCAATCGCGCCGCGCGGATCGCTCGCACTGACGATCTGCGGTTCGATCAATGCGAGCTGGTCATCTAGTGCGATGAAGTACAGCGCGGCCAGAAGACCATCCTTGCTGCCGAAGTGGTGGTACATCGAGCCGATGCTGGTTTCGGCGAGGTCGCGGATGCCTTCGATTGTCGTGGCGTCGATGCCGTCCTTGTCGAACTGCGCGAGGGCAACGCGCAGGACATGGCGCTTGTTGGCCTTGCGCGGACCAGGTTCCGCCCGGTCGAAGGTATCGGGGTTTTTCATGAGGCTGAAAGTATACAGAATTATCTTCTAGAAGATTATTCCGTTTCCATGTAGAGTTCGTTTCCCAACTTTAGGAGACGTACCGATGAGCCAGCTACTGAGCCTTTACCAAGCCGCAGGCCCTGCGAAGTTCACCACGCAGCTCTGCGCCATGGCGCCTTACTTCGGCAGCATTGCCCCCAGCTTCAACGAGTTGGCGCCGAGCCGGGCGTCGGTCGACGTCCCGTTCCGTCGCGAGATCACCAATCACCTTGGCACGGTGCACGCCATCGCGCTGTGCAACGCCGCTGAACTCGTCGCCGGGACGATGACGGACGTATCAATCCCCGCCGGCTGGCAGTGGATTCCCAAGGGCATGCAGGTCAGGTACCTGGCCAAGGTCAAGTCCGACTTCAAGGCCGTGGCCGACGGCAGCCAGGTCGACTGGACGACCGAGGGCGACCTCGACGTGCCGGTGTCGATCACGGACCAAGAAGGCAAGCAGGTCTTCACGGCCGTGGTCACGATGGTTGTGCGCCGCGGGAAGGCGTCGGCATGAACAGCGCGGCGTCGATGAACACGCGGCTGGAGCCGTCCGTCCTGACGGACGCGACACTCCCGTTCAATCCTCACGCCCCCGACTTTTCCACGTTCGATGCCGATTCGCAGCGCATCTTCATGGCGACCGTCGCGTTCTTCGAAGAACGGGGCAAGCGCGTGCTGCTGGAGCAGGACCGCGAACGGACCTGGTATGCGGACTTCCTCGAGTTCCTGAAGCGGGAGCGGGTGCTCGCCACCTTGCTCACGCCGGCGGCGGAGGGCGGCGGGGATCCCAACAAGCGGTGGGATACCTGTCGCATCGCGATGATGAGCCACATCCTCGGCTTCTACGGCGGGCAGTACTGGTATGCGTGGCAGGTCACGATTCTTGGCCTGGGACCGATCTGGCAAAGCGGTAACGCCGAGGTCAAGCAGCGCGCCGCGGCGCTGCTCGATGCCGGCGCAGTCTTCGCCTTCGGCTTGTCCGAGCGCGAGCACGGCGCCGACATCTACACGACCGATATGGTGCTGACACCCGACGGGCAGGGCGGCTACAAGGCCAACGGCGGCAAGTACTACATCGGCAACGCCAACGTCGCTGGCATGGTGTCCGTCTTTGGGCGCATCGCCGGCATCGAGGGCCCGGCCGCCTACGTGTTCTTCGTCGCGGACAGCCAGCACCCCGCTTACAAGCTGCGCGGCAACGTCGTGGCCAACCAGATGTACGTCGCCGCGTTCGACCTCGAGGACTATCCCGTCGCGCAGGCCGACGTCCTGCACGCCGGCCAGGAGGCTTTCGATGCAGGCATGAACACCGTCAACGTCGGCAAGTTCAACCTGGGCTTCGGCGCGGAAGGGCTGGTCGAGCATTGCTTTTACGAGGCGATCACGCATGCCGAGCGGCGCGTGCTCTTCAATGCCAAGGTCACCGACTTCGCGCACGTGCAGGCCTTGTTCACGGACGCGTACGCGCGCTTGGCCGGCATGAAGCTGTTCGGCGAGCGCGCGATCGACTACCTGCGTTCGGCCTCCCGGGAAGACCGGCGCTATCTCCTGTTCAACACGGTCGAGAAGATCACGGTCACCCGGCAAGGTGCCAAGGCGTATGCCGACCTGTGGGACGTGATCTCCGCCAAGGGCTTCGAGAAGGACACGTTCTTCCAGATGGCGCAATTCGGCCTGCAGGGCTTCCCCAAGATCGAGGGCACCGTGCACGTCAACCTAGCGCTGGCGCTGAAGTTCATGCCCAGCTACCTGTTCACCCCGGCGGATGCCAGCCTCGGCGAGGTGCCGACGCGCCGCGATGCCGCGGATGATGTGTTTCTGTTTCGCCAGGGCCCGACCAAGGGCTTGGCCAACGTGCGCTTCCATGACTGGCGGCTCGTGTTCACCCGCTTCGCTCACGTGCCGAATGTCGCCGTGTTTATCGAACAGATCGATGCGTTGAAGGAAATGCTTAGCGCCGCCGCGCCGACGTCCGTGCAGCAGAAAGACCTGGATTTCACGCTTGCCATCGGAGAGATGTTCACGCTGGTTCCGTATGCCGAGTTGATCCTGCAGCAAGTAGCAATCGCCGGCACGGAAGCGGCGCTGGTGGGCCAGGTCTTCGACGTGCTGGTCCGCGACTTCTCGGGCCACGCCCTTGCGCTTTACGGGAAGCCTTCGGCGACCGCCGCGCAGCAAGCGGCCGCGATGAATTGCATCCGACGGCCGAATGCGGATAGCGCGCGATTCGAAACGGTTTGGCGAAAGGCACGGAGCCTTGCCGGTGAGTATGAAATGAATCCCTAACTTTGAACGGCCACTTGGAGTTGGTCGGTTGTTTCTCGCCAGTTTCCGCTTTGGATATGGAACTGGAGGCCCGCGTAGACCAGGAAGCGTTGGCGCCAGCACTGACACTTCCGCACAGGCAAACGCGCAGCCTAGGTTCCGCGACTATCCACAAAGCTTCGCACTGCCGCCAGTCGCCCCTGCTCCTCCTCGGTATACAACCGCGATCGAGTCAGAAAGCGTCGGTCGCTCCCGTTGTCGAGCGAGAACATGCCGCCACGCCCCGGCACCACGTCGATGATCAGCTGGGTGTGCTGCCAATAGGCGAACTGCGGTCCGCTGATGAAGAACTCGGCGCCGCCGATGGTGCCGAGCCGGATGTCGCGGTCGCCGACGATGAAGTCGCCGACCGGATAGCACATGGGCGAGGAGCCGTCGCAGCAGCCGCCGGATTGGTGAAACAGCACCGGGCCGTGGCGGCGACGCAGCTCGTCGATCAGCTGCAAGGCTGCGGCGGTGGCGATGACTCGGGGGCAGGGTTCCATCGTCAGGGTGCCTCCTTAGCTGTGCCCTCGCGACCGGCCCGGCTCCGGGCCAGCGCGGGGGGCGGCGGGCCTCAGAAGCTGAGCTTGACCGTACCCACGACCCGGCTTTCCAGAATCGCGCCGGCTTCGTGGGCGTCGGTGTCGTGGTAGCGCAGGTCCAGCGACAGCCGCTTGCTGGCGGCCCAGCGGGTGCCGAGGTTCCAGGTGGCGTAGTCGAGCCCGGTGCCGACCTCCTGCTTGCCGTAGGCGCCGGAGACGGACCACTGCTCGTTGACCTTGTAGCTGCCGTTTAGCTCGGCATAGGTGCCGGAGTCGTCGGAGCCGAAATAGTCGCTGGTGTAGAGCACGGCCAGGCCAGCGCTGACCGGCCCCAGCGGATGGCTCAGCGCCAGCTTGTATTCGAGGGTGTCGATGTCCACGCCGGCGGGCTGGTCGTGGTAGCCGTAGCGGACCAGGCCGAGATCGAGACCCAGCTGGCCGAGCTTGGTGGCCCAGCCGGCCCAGAGGTCGTACTCGAAGTCGATGCTGTTGCCAAAGTCCACGTTCTCGGCGCCGACACCGACATAGAACCCGGCGGCGGCGAGATTGACGCTGCCGAAGACAAAGGGGTCCTCGCTGGTCTGGCTGACGCCGCGGAACACGTAGTCGCTGGCGGCACCCAGCGAGTAGGAAACCTGCGGCGCCTCGGCCAGGGCGGGCCCGGCGGCGCAGCTCAGGATTGCGGCCAGCAGCAGGCCCTGCCCTTGGGGGCGGAAATTGGTCATGGTCATCTCCTCGTGGATTTTTTGTAGGTCTGTGGCGATGGGCGGGCGGCTTGCAGGCCGCCCGCCGAACGCCTGGCGCGGCTTAGAAGAAGCCCAGCGCCTTGGGGCTGTAGCTCACCAGCAGGTTCTTGGTCTGCTGGTAGTGGTCGAGCATCATCCGGTGCGTCTCGCGGCCGATGCCGGACTGCTTGTAGCCACCGAAGGCGGCGTGCGCCGGGTAGGCGTGGTAGCAGTTGGTCCAGACCCGGCCGGCCTGGATGCCGCGACCAAAGCGGTAGCAGCGGTTGGCATCGCGGCTCCAGACGCCGGCGCCGAGGCCGTAGAGAGTGTCGTTGGCCAGATGCAGGGCTTCTTCCTCGTCCTTGAAGGTGGCGACCGAGACCACCGGCCCGAAGATTTCCTCCTGGAACACGCGCATCTTGTTGTGGCCGGCGAACACCGTCGGCTCCACGTAGTAGCCGCCGGCGAGTTCGCCGCCGAGCTGGGCGCGGGCACCGCCGGTGAGCAGCTTCGCGCCCTCCTGCTTGCCGATGTCGATGTAGCTGAGGATCTTCTCCAGCTGCTCGCTGCTGGCCTGGGCGCCGATCATGGTCGACTCGTCCAGCGGGCTGCCCTGCTTGATCGCCTTCACCCGCTTCACCGCGCGCTCCATGAAGCGCTCGTAGATCGACTCCTGCACCAGCGCGCGGCTGGGGCAGGTGCAGACCTCGCCCTGGTTGAGCGCGAACATCGCGAAGCCTTCCAGCGCCTTGTCGAAGTAGTCGTCGTCTTCGCGCAGCACGTCGGCAAAGAAGATGTTGGGCGACTTGCCGCCCAGCTCCAGGGTCACCGGGATCAGGTTCTGGCTGGCGTACTGCATGATCAGCCGGCCGGTGGTGGTCTCGCCGGTGAAGGCGATCTTGGCGATGCGGTTTGAGGAGGCCAGCGGCTTGCCGGCTTCCAGGCCAAAGCCGTTGACGATGTTGAGCACGCCGGGCGGCAGCAGATCGCCCACCAGCTCGGCCCAGAGCAGGATGCTGGCCGGGGTCTGCTCGGCCGGCTTGAGTACCACGCAGTTGCCGGCGGCCAGCGCCGGAGCGAGCTTCCAGGCCGCCATCAGCAGTGGGAAATTCCAGGGGATGATCTGGCCGACCACGCCCAGCGGCTCGTGGAAGTGGTAGGCGACGGTGTCGTGGTCCACCTCGCCGATGGAGCCTTCCTGCGCGCGGATGCAGCCGGCGAAGTAGCGGAAGTGGTCGATGGCCAGCGGCACGTCGGCGGCCAGGGTCTCGCGGATCGGCTTGCCGTTGTCCCAGGTCTCGGCCAGGGCCAGCAGGCGCAGGTTGTCTTCCATGCGCTGGGCGATGCGATTGAGCGCGTTGGCGCGATCGGTGGTGCTGGTGCGGCCCCAGGCGTCCTTGGCCCGGTGGGCGGCGTCGAGCGCCAGTTCGATGTCGGCGGCGCCGGAACGGGCGATCTGGCAGATCACCTGGCCGTTGATGGGCGAGCTGTTGTCGAAGTAGCGGCCTTCCACCGGCTCGCGCCATTCGCCGCCGATGTAGTTGCCGTAGCGGTTGCGGAAGGGGGATGCGGTGCCGGGGGACTGCAGCAGGGGCAGGTTCATGGTGATCTCCTCGTGGTTCTGGTGGTGCCAGCCATAGGGGCAGCGCCCGTGCCAGCGCCCCGGCCGGGCTCCAGTCGGCCGGACTATCTCCTTGAAGTCCCGCGACAATTCGTCGGCGCCAGGCGACCACTGCGGCAAGTACCTGCTTGCGTCGCGGCAGTGGCTATGTCAGTTGATGCAACAGCGTGCGGAACCGCTGTCGCAAATTGCGACAGCTGCCGAGGAGACGCGATGAGCCTGAACAACGAGCATCAGACGGTACTGGCCGCCCGGCGGCGCTTCTTCGAGGACGGCCGCCTGCCGCGCGGTCTGGTGCCCGATGCCATCGTGCGGTCCTGGAGCCGCTGCGCCGCGCTGGGCCTGGAAGCCGCCGCGCCGCCCGCGTTCGATCCGCTACCCGGCGGCGCGCTGCGCGAAGCCTGCGAGCGCAACGAGCAGCTGCGCCGCCAGTGCCGGCCCGAGCTGGAAACCCTGTACGCCGAGGCCCGCGACAGCGACAGCGTGGTGATCCTGACCGACGCCCGGGGCCTGGTGCTGGACGCCGTCGGCAGCCCCGGCTTCGCCGACAAGGCGGCGCGGGTGGCGCTGCGCCCCGGGGTGCAATGGCACGAGGCCGCCACCGGCACCAATGCCATCGGCATGGCGCTGATCGAGCACCGGCCGGTGGAGGTGCGCGGTGCCGAACACTATTTCGCGCCGCACCGGGTGCTCAGCTGCTTTGCCGCGCCGATCATGGACCCCCAGGGCGAGGTGGTGGGCGCCCTCGACCTCTCGGGGCACGCCGCCCTGCCGCACCAGCACGCCCTGGGTCTGCTGCGGATGGTGGTGAACCAGATCGAGCACCGCCTGTTCGAGGGCCGCTACCGCCATTGCGAGGTGCTGCGCCTGCACCAGGACCCGGCCCTGCTGGGCAGCGCGCGCGAGGGCGTGCTGGTGTTCGAGGACCATCGCCTGATCGCCGCCAATCGCCACGCCCTGGCGCTGCTGGGCATCGCCTGGGACGGGCTGGGCAGCCTGCGCTATTCGGAACTGTTTTCCACCGCGCTGTCGCAGTTGCGGGACGGCGCGCCGCTGCGCGGCCTGCGCGGCCAGCCCCTGCACGGCCGTCTGGACCCGCCGTTGCCGCCGCTGCCCCGCCCGGTCGTGCTCGCAGCTGCGGTCGGTGCGCGGTCCGGCGCGGCCGAGTGCGGCCCGGTGCTCGACAGCCACCTGCGCGCGGCCCTGCGGAAGGCGGCGCGGGTTCTCAACGCCGACCTGCCGGTGCTGTTGCAGGGCGAAACCGGGGCCGGCAAGGAAATCTTCGCGCGGCAACTGCACGCCGCCAGCGACCGCGCCGAGGGGCCCATGGTCGCGGTCAATTGCGCCGCCCTGCCGGAGAATCTGATCGAGGCCGAGCTGTTCGGCTACGAGGAAGGCGCCTTCACCGGCGCCCGCCGCCGGGGCTCGCCGGGGCAGTTGCGCCAGGCCCAGGGCGGGGTGCTGTTCCTGGACGAGATCGGCGACATGCCCCTGGCATTGCAGTGCCGGCTGCTGCGCGTGCTGCAGGAGCGCGCCGTGCTGCCCCTGGGTGGCAGCAAGCCGGTGCCGGTGGATTTCCGCCTGATCTGCGCCAGCCATCGCGACCTGCGCCGCGCGGTGAACGAGGGCCATTTCCGCGCCGACCTGTACTACCGCATCGCCCAGTACACGGTGCCGCTGCCGGCCTTGCGCGAGCATCCCGACCTGGCCGGGCTGATCCGCGAATTCTGGAGCCGCCTGCAAAGCCGGCCCGCGGTCGAGCTGCCCGCGCCGGTGCTGCAACGGCTGGCGGCCCACGACTGGCCCGGCAACTACCGGGAACTGGTGGCGAGCCTACGCGCCATGCTGGCCCTGGTTGAGCCCGGCTGTCCGCTGACGGTCGAGGATCTACCCGCGCCGCTGCGCCAGGTTTCGGCCAACGCCGCAGGCCGGTCGCTGGCGGCCAGCGCGGCCGGCAGTCTGAGCGAGTTGGAAGTAGCGGCCATGCGCACCGCGCTCGATGCCGCCCAGGGCAATGTCTCGGCGGCGGCCCGCCGGTTGGGCGTCAGCCGCAGCACCCTGTACCGGCGGCTGTTGCCGCCGCCCTAGTGCATCTTTGGTTCAAGTGGCGCGATCATTTTTATCCCCTCTCCCGCTTGCGGGAGAGGGGTAGGGGTGAGGGGCCTTTGCCGCTGCCCGCGCCAACAGCCCCTCATCCGGCGCTTCGCGCGTGCGAGGCATGCTCGCACTCTCCCGCGAGCGGGAGAAGGGATTTCATTCTTCAAGTGATGTCATCACTTGAACCAAAAACGCCCTAGCTTCCCAAGGTCAGGCTGCAACTCTGCCCCACGTCCAGCACCCGCATGGTCCGCCCCGCGCCGAGCCAGAGCGAGCAGCAGATGGCGAGGTCGACGATCTCGGCCTCGCTGTAGTGCTGGCGGAAGCGCTGCCAGAAATCGGCGTCGGCACGCAGGCCGACATGGTCGAGCGCGAAGCGCTCGGCGTACTCGGCGGCCAGGCGTTCGCGCGCGCTGTAGCCGGGCGCGTCGCGCCAGTTCAGCACCTGGGCGTAGAAGGCCTCGTCGAGTCCGTCCGCTGCCGGCTGCGCGTAGCGCGCGCCCAGGCAGACCGCGCACTCGTTGGCGAGGGCGATGCGCATGCGCGCGATCTCCTGCACGCGCCGCGGTAGCAGGCTCTTGCTGTAGACGGCTTCGCTGAGCCCGATCAGGCCGGGCGCCATCTCGGGCCGCAGGCCCATCCAGCTGCCGAGATCGTCGGTGACCTTGATGTTGGGCATGGGCGTGCTCGCGGTGCGTGGAACTATTGGGGAGGCAGGCCGGCGTACCAGGCCTCAGTGGCTTCCAGCAGTCGGCGGGCCACCTCGGTGTCGGCGCTATCGGCGCTGGCGGTCGCCGGCTGGCAGCGCTGCCAGTAGCGACCGCCGTCGGCGGTCGGGCTGCTGGCGCAGTGCACCGAGGTCTGCGCACCTTCTTCCGGGGTCAGCAGGAAGAAGGCCTCGACCGGCGCGAAGGCGCGACGCACCGCTTCCAGGCGCGGGTTGCCGCGCAGGCCCTGGTCGGCGATGTGGGTGTACACCGCGCCCGGGTGCAGACTGTAGGTCTTCAGCTGATCGGTGGCGCCATGGCGCCGCTGCAGCGCCTGGGCAGCGTGCATCAGCGCCAGCTTGGAATTGCCGTAGGCGAACCAGGAGTTGTAGGGCCGCTGCATCCCGAACAGGTCGGCATTGCTGCCCTTGGCGTGCAGCTGCGAGACGACATTGATCAGGCGCGCCTCGCCGAACTGCCGGCCGGTCTGCCGCAGCAGCGGCAGCAGGCCCAGCGTCAGGTGAAGGCTGCCCAGGTAGTTGGTGCGCCAGTGCCGCTCCTGGCCATCCGGCGTCAGCTGCGCCTGCTTCCACTGCGACAGCAGGTCCAGATGGATGCCGGCGTTGTTGATGAGCACGTCCAGGCGCTCGCCGTGCGTGCTAAGCAGCCAGGTGATGAACGCCTGCGTCGAGGCCGCATCCGCGAGATCGAGCGCCTGCGCGGCTATGCGACCGTGGCCCGGCTCGCTGGCGATGCGCTCGCGCAATTGCGCGGCGACGGCCTCGGGATTCCGGCGCGTGGTGATGACCACATCGGCGCCCCAGCCGGCGAGCTGGCGCGCGGTCTCGAAGCCGATGGAGCCGGGCGCCGCGCCGGTGACGACCATCTGCTTGCCGCGCAGGTCGATGCGCTCCGCCCGCGCAGCCCTCAGGAACCAGCTGCGGATGCGGCTCACGTCCGCGCCTCGAAATCGAACACCGTGACTGGCGCACTGACCCCGTCCCAATCGCGCGAGGCCTGCTGGCCCTGCGCGAAGCCGTCGAGGATGAGCGGCACCGCCTCGATGAATTCGTACAGCGGCCCGGGCTCGGCGGGCGATTCGAAATAGGCGACCCGCACCGCGCCGTTGCTGGCCTCGAACACCGGCCGCCAGCCGCGTGCCTGCGCTTCGGACACATCGCGGTCGAGATCGCTGGAGTGCCAGGCGATGTGGTGCATGCCGACCCTGGGCTGGCCGTCGGCGTGCTGGTAGGGCGAGGGCGTGGCGCTGATCGGCTGGATCAGCTCGATCTGCACCTCGCCCTGGTACGACAGGCCGACGTGCAGCTTCACCTCGGTGCTTTCGCCACGGCAGACGCCCTGCATCCGCGCATTGCGGTAGACCAGCCAGGGACCGACGCCGGTGCCGGCGATCCAGCGCGCGATGGCGGCGTCGAGGTCTTCGACGACATAGGCCAGCTGCTTGATCGGGCCCCAGGCCTTGGCGTTCATGGGGCCGCCGGCGCCTTATGCCGCCTTGTCCTTCAGCAAGCCCCGCTCCTTGGCCATGGTCAGTGCGGTGTCCTCGATCATGTCTTCCTGGCCGCCGATCATCTTCTTGCGGCCCAGTTCGACCAGGATGTCGCGCGCCGGCAGGCCGTACTTCTTGCCGGCGCGGTCGGCGTGCAGCAAAAAGGTCGAGTACACGCCGGCGAAGCCGAGCGTGAGCGAGCTGCGGTCGACGCGGACGATGTGATCCATCATCGGGAAGATGATGTCCTGGGTCAGGTCCATGAGCTTGAACAGGTCGCAGCCGGTGTCTATGCCCATGCGTTCGCAGACCGCGATGAAGACTTCCAGCGGCGTGTTGCCGGCGCCGGCGCCGAGGCCGCCGACCGAGGCGTCGATGCGGGAAGCCCCTTCTTCAATCGCGGCGATGGAATTGGCGATGCCCATGCCGAGGTTGTGATGGCCGTGGAAGCCGATCTCGGTTTCCGGCTTGAGCACGGCACGCAGGGCGCGCACGCGCTCGATCACGTCGCTCGGCAGCATGTAGCCGGCGGAGTCGGTGATGTAGATGGTCTGCGCGCCGTAGCTCTCCATCAGCTTGCCCTGCTCGGCCAGGCCCTTGGCGTCGTTGAGGTGGGCCATCATCAGGAAGCCGGTGGCGTCCATGCCGAGCTTGCGGGCATAGGCGATGTGCTGCGGGCTGGTGTCGGCTTCGGTGCAATGGGTGGCAACGTGCACGCTGCGCACGCCGTGGTCGTAGGCGCTCTGCAACTCCTTCATGGTGCCCAGGCCCGGGATCAGCAGCGCCGAGATCCTGGCCCGCTTCATCTTCGGCACCACCGCGTCCCAGTACTCCTCGTTGCTGTGCATGGCGAAGCCGTGCTGCAGGGAGTTGCCGCCCAGGCCGGCGCCGTGCGAGACCTGGATCAGCGGCACGCCGGCCTCGTCGAGCGCGGTGGCAACCGCGATCATCTGCGCGGTGGAGATCTGCTCGCGCTTGGCGTGCATGCCATCGCGCAGCGCCATGTCGTGCACCAGGACCTTGCGGCCCTTGAGGTTCTTCAGCTCGCTCATTACGCGGCCTCCTTCACGGCGGTGAGTTGATAGCGCCCGGCGAGAATCTCGGTGGCGAACATCTCGGCGGTGAGCGCGGCGGCGGCGGTCATGATGTCGAGGTTGCCGGCATAGGTCGGCAGGTAGTCGCCGAGGCCGGCGACTTCCATGAAGGTGGCGACCTTCTTGCCGTCGAACACCGGGCCGTTCACCAGCCGGTAGCCGGGCACGTATTTCTGCACTTCCTTCACCATCTCCAGCACCGATGCGCGGATGCGCTCCTGATCCGGTTCGTCGTCGGTCAGGCAGTAGATGGTGTTGCGCATGATCATCGGCGGATCGGCCGGATTGATGATGACCAGCGCCTTGCCGGTGCGCGAGCCGCCAACGGCGCAGACCGCGCTGGAGGTGGTGTAGGTGAACTCGTCGAGATTGGCGCGGGTGCCGGGGCCGATGGACTTCGACGACACCGTGGCGATGATCTCGGCGTAGCCGACCGGCTGGACGCGTGACACCGCGTTGACCATGGGGATGGTCGCCTGCCCGGCGCAGGAGATCATGTTGACGTTCATCGCCTGCGCCTTCGCATGCGTCGCGAGGTTCACTGGCGGCACGCAGAGGCCGCCGATGGCGGCGGGCGTGAGGTCGACCATCAGCACGCCGAGCGCATTGAGCTTGTCGGAGTTGGCCTTGTGCACGTAGGCGCTGGTGGCATCGAAGGCGATCTGCACGCCGTCAGCCAGCACATGCGGCAGCAGGCCGTCGACGCCCTGATCGGTGGTCTTCAGGCCCATCGCACGGGCGCGCACCAGGCCCTCGGAAGTGGGGTCGATGCCGACCATCCACACCGGGTCCAGCACCGGGCTGCGCTTGAGCTTGTAGATCAGGTCGGTGCCGATGTTGCCGGGACCGATGATGGCGCACTTGATCTTCTGGGTCATGGGTTGTGGCTCTGGAGGTCGCCCCCCTCCCTAGCCCTCCCCGCAAGGGGGAGGGGACGGGAAGCGCGGGCGTTGAGCCCCTCCCCCTTGCGGGGAGGGGTTGGGGAGGGGGAAGGCCCGATCAGCAAGATCAGGCCTCGAAAGAAATCGACGCCGCACCAATCCCGGCCAGCGTCATCTCGAAGCGATCGCCCGGCAGCGCCGGCAGCAGCGGCGCCAGCGAGCCGGAGAGGATCACCTCGCCCGCGAGGAAGGGGATGCCGAACTTGCCGAGCGTGTTCGCGAGCCAGGCGACGGCGGTGGCCGGATGGCCCTGCACGGCAGAGCCCAAGCCTGAGGCGACGTGGGCGCCGTTCTTGCTGATGTCCATCTTCACCGCCGCGAGATCGAGCGCGTGGGGCGCGACGCGATCCTTGCCGATCACGAACACGCCGCAGCTGGCGTTGTCGGCGACGGTGTCCTGGATCTTGATCTTCCAGTCGCGGATGCGGGAATCGACGATCTCGAAGCAGGGGGAGACGTAGTCGGTGGCGTCGAGCACCTGCTCGGCGGTGACGTTCGGGCCGCGCAGGTCCTTCTTCAGCACGAAGGCGATCTCGCCCTCGGCGCGCGGCTGGATCAGGCCCGCCCTGGCGAGCGAGACACTGCTGCCATCGGCGACCCACATGCGGTCGGTGAGAAAGCCGAAATCGGGCTGGTGCACGCCGAGCATGTCCTGCACGGGCTTACTGGTGACGCCGATCTTCTTGCCGATCACGCGCTCGCCTTCGGCCGTGCGGCGTTCGAGGAAGCGCAGCGAGATGCGGTAGGCGTCGTCGATGTCGATGCCGGCCTCGCGATTGGTCAGCGGCTCCAGCACCGAGCGCGAGCGCAGGGCGGCGAACAGCTCGTCGCCGAGGGTCTGGATGCGGGTATCGGCGAGTGCCATCAGCCGTTCTTCAGAAAGTCGAGAACGGTTCGGTTGAACAGCTCGCGGTGCTCGATCATCACCCAGTGCCCGCATTGCGGCACCGTCAGCAGGCGACCGTGCTTCAGGCCCTTGGCCAGCCGCAGGATGCCGTTCTCCGGCATCATGTTTTCATTGATGCCCCAGAGCGTCAGCGCCGGGCACTCGATCTCGCCCAGGCGCTCGGTCAGGTTGGGCACCTTCATGGTCTTCATGACCTGCGGGTTCTGCAGCTTCATCAGCTCCAGGCGCTCGGCGACCAGGGCGTCGTCGACGCAGTCCGGGTTGACCACGAAGGCCTTGATGAAGAAAGCCTTCATGGTCTCGTGGGTGAACGGCTGGCCGGTCGCCATGTGCGCGAACATCGCCGCCATGCCCGGCATCGCCAAGTAGTCCGGCATGTCGCTGACACCACCCGGCGCCATCAGCACCAGTCGCTCGACGTTCTGCGGATGGCTGAGCGCAAAGCCCAGCGCCACCGCGCCGCCCAGCGAGTTGCCGACCAGGGTGTAGCGATCAACACCGATCACATCCAGCGCCTGTTTCACGCACTCGACGAAGAAGGCCAACGGGTATTCGACATCGGCCGGCTTGTCGGAGTAACCGAAGCCGATCAGGTCGGGCAGGATCACGCGGTAGCCGGCCTGCACCAGCGCCGGGTAGTTGCCCTTGAAATTGCTGTAGCCGCTGGCGCCGTTGCCCGAGCCGTGCAGGAACACCACCACCGGGCCGCTGCCCTCATCGAGATAGTGGATGCGGTAGCCGTTGGCGAGCGTCGCGTACTTGCCTTCAGGGACGGGTTTGCTGGACATGTGCGGCCTTGCCCCGGCAGGGTGCTTTGAGTGCCCGGCATGGTTGCGAAAGTGGCCCACGCGGGCGTCACCCTTTTGGACTACGGGTCTGGCGGGGCGATGGCCTAGCATCGCCACAGCAATCGCACGGGCAGGGGAACGCGGGTGAAGTCAGCGCAGGTGGTTCTGGTTACCGGCGGCGCCAAGGGCGTCGGCCGTGGCATCAGCGAGGCCTTTCTCGCCGCCGGCGCGACCGTGATCGCCTGCGGTCGCGAGGCGCCCGCCGAACTGCCGAGCGTCAACGGCAATACCGCCGAGTTCCTGGCCTGTGACGTGCGCGATGCGGCGGCGGTCGACGCGCTGTTCGCCACGATCAGCCGGCAGCAAGGCCGCCTCGACGTGCTGGTCAACAATGCCGGTGGTGCGCCGTTCGCGCTCGCCGCCAAGGCTTCGCCTCGTTTCCACGAGAAGATCTTCGCGCTCAACCTGCTGGCGCCCTTGCACCTGGCGCAGCAGGCCAATGCCCTGATGCAGACGCAGGATGGCGGCGGCAGCATCGTCTTCATCGCCAGCATCTCGGCGCTGCGGCCCTCGCCGGGCACCGCCGCCTATGGCGCGGCGAAGGCGGCGGTGCTGAGCCTGGTGCAATCGCTGGCGGTGGAGTGGGCGCCGAAGGTGCGCATCACCGCCGTCAGCCCCGGCCCGGTGCTCACCGAACATGCCGATCTGCATTTCGGCGATGCCGCCGGGGTCGCGGCGGTGGCCGGCACCATTCCCATGGGGCGCCTGGCGACCCCCTCGGACATCGGCGCCGCCTGCCTCTGGCTGGCCTCGCCCGGCGCGGCCTATGCCACCGGCAGCAATCTGGTCCTGCACGGCGGCGGCGAGCGCCCGGCCTTCATGGCGGCGGCGAGCGTCAACAAACCCTAGCCCGCAAACGGTCTATGGATATCCGTTCCGGCGACGTACCGGAACGTTTGAAGATGAGTGCTTTGGCTGGAGAGAGTGGAATGAAGCGCGTCGAGTTGCGGCCGGCCTGGGTGCCTGGCCTGTTGCTGCTGTTGCTGGCTGCCTGCACCGGCGACAGCGCCCTGCCGGCGGCCACCGGCAACACGCCGCGCGCGCCTGGGGAGAAGTGCGCCGGCCACGACCCGCTGCGCCAGCCCTTCTTCGGTGATCTGCACGTCCACACCAAGTACTCGCTGGACGCCAGCACCCAGGGCACCCTGGTCGGGCCGCACGAGGCCTACCGCTACGCGCTCGGCGAGCGCCTGGGCATCCAGCCCTACAACGAGGCGGGCGAGCCGCTGCGCTATTCCCAGCTGGCGCGGCCGCTGGACTTCGCGGCAGTCACCGACCATGCCGAGCTGTTCGGCGAGACCGAGATCTGCACCAACCCGGAGCTGGAGGGCTACAACTCGCCGGAGTGCCTGTTCTACCGCGCCTCGCCGGCGCAGGCCTTCATCGCCTTCAATTTCCTGGGGCCGGGCCTGACCTCGGTCGGCGGCCTGCCGATTCCGCGGCTGCCCTACTGCGGCGTCGGCGGCGAGCGCTGCATCGAGGCGGCAAAGACGCCCTGGCGCGACATCCAGCAGGCGGCTGCGGCCTACAACGACAGCAGCGGCGATTGCCGCTTCACCGCCTTCGTCGGCTACGAGTTCACCGCCTCACCGCTGTCCAACAACCTGCACCGCAATGTCATCTTCCGTAGCGAGGTGGTGCCGGAAATTCCGCCCGCCTACCAGGAATATCCGGCGCCGGAGCTGCTCTGGCAGGCGCTGGCCGAGCAGTGCAAGGCCGGACAGGGCTGCAATGTGCTGACTATTCCGCACAACTCCAACCTGTCCGGTGGCCTGATGTTCCAGACCCAGGACCGCAACGGTGCCGCCTACAGCGCCGAGTTCGCCCAGAGCCGCCAGGACAACGAGCCGCTGGCCGAGATCTATCAGCACAAGGGCCAGTCGGAGTGCCTGGGCACCGCCGGCGCTGGCCTCGCCGACGAGCAGTGTGGCTTCGAGCTGCTGCCCTACCGCAACTTCACCGGCAGCCAGGTCAGCCCCGAGGTCAGCGGCGCGCCGCTGGAGCAGGACTTCCTGCGCGCGGCGCTGAAGGAGGGACTGCGGCTGGAGCAGGGCCTGGGCGCCAATCCCTTCAAGTACGGCCTGATCGGCAGCTCCGATACCCACCTGGGCACGCCCGGCAATGTCGCCGAGATCGGCTATCCCGGTCACGGCGGCGCCGGTGGCAGCGCCCGCAACGAAGTGCCGCCCGGCCTCAGCGACCGGGTCGAGAACTCGCCCGGCGGCCTGGCCGTGCTCTGGGCCGAGGAGAACAGCCGCGACGCGCTGTTCGCCGCCATGCGCCGGCGTGAGGCCTATGGCACCAGCGGCACCCGGCCGGTGGTGCGCTTCTTCGGCGGCGCGGGCCTGCCGGCCGATCTCTGCGGCAAGTCCGACTTCGTCGCCCAGGGCTATGCCCAGGGCGTGACTATGGGCGGCGACCTCGCCAAACCCGGCAGCGGCGCGCGGCCGCGCTTCGCGGTGGCGGCGCTGCGCGATCCCGGCGTCGGCATCGAGGTCGCCAGCCCCTTGCAGCGCATCCAGATCGTCAAGGGCTGGGTCGGCGCCGATGGCAGCACGCAGGAAAAGGTCTACGAGGTCGCCGGCAATGCCGACAACGGCGCCGGCGTCGATCTTTCGAGCTGCGAGCCGACCGGCAGCGGCTACGCCAGTCTCTGCACGGTCTGGGAGGACCCGGACTTCGACGCCGCGCAGCCGGCCTTCTGGTACGCGCGAGTGCTGGAGAACCCGAGCTGCCGCTGGGCCACCCGCCAGTGCCTGGCCGCTGCCGTCGACTGCGCCAATCCCGACGCGGTGCCGGCCGACTACGCCGACTGCTGCAATGCCGACTACCCGAAGACGATCCAGGAGCGGGCCTGGACCTCGCCCATCTGGTATCG
The DNA here is from genome assembly GCA_030696045.1 of Stagnimonas sp. Classification (GTDB taxonomy): domain Bacteria; phylum Pseudomonadota; class Gammaproteobacteria; order Nevskiales; family Nevskiaceae; genus Stagnimonas. The sequence continues at coordinate 22,356 of JAUYNO010000007.1, forward strand.
CCCCGCGAGTCCATGAATAAATCTACTGCGCTGCCCAATCGCTGCGTCATGCGGTGCTCGCAATCCTCACGCACTGTAGTGCGCTGCGGTTGCTGCGCTCCTAGTTCCTTGCGCTTGGGCATGCTCGCTACGATTTCTTCAAGGACTCGGCGCACATGAAGCTGAGGGCTGTCCTGTCGGCACCGGCGCTGCACTTCCTGCTGCTGGGCGCGCTGCTGCACGGTGGCGAGCAGTGGTGGCAGGCGCGGCAGTTGCCCGAGCCTATCGTTGTCAGCGCGGACGACCGCGCGCGCCTGCGCCGCGACTGGCGCGCCGAGACCGGGCGCTGGCCGACGGCGGCGGAACTGGCGGCGAGCGAGCAGCGCTGGCTGGATGAAGAGGTTCTGCTGGCCGAGGCCCTGCGGCTGGGGCTGGACCGCAGCGACCCGGTGGTGCGCCAGCGCCTGCTGCAAAACCTGCGCTTCGCCCTGGTCGACGAGGTCATCGACGAACCGGCGCTGCTCGATCAGGCCCAGGCGCTGCGGATGCCGGAACAGGATCTGGTGGTGCGGCGGCGGCTGATCCAGCGCATGGAACAGCGCCTGCTGCAGGATGTGCGGATTGACGAGGCCGAGCTGCGCCGCTACGTCGCGCGCCACGCCGGGCGTTACGCCGGCGGCGGCCAGCTCGACTACCGCCAGATCTATTTCAGCCGCGACCGTCCCGGTGGCGACGCCGCCGCCCAGGCCGGGCAGGCCCTGGCGCGACTGCGGGCCGGCGCCGAACCCGCCGGACAGGGTGATCCCCTGCTGGTCGCGGACCGTGCCGCCAGCGCCGAGCAGTTGCAGCGCCGCTACGGAGCGGCGTTCGCGCAGGCGCTGGAGCAGGCGGCGGTCGGCGACTGGATCGGCCCGCTGGAAACCGTCTACGGCTGGCATCTGCTGCAGCTGCGCGGCCGGATCGCGGCGCCGGCGCCGGATTTCGAGACCCTGCGCCAGCGCGCGGCCTACGCCTGGCTGGCCGAGCAGGAGCCGGCCCTGCTGCGGCAGCGGCTGCGGCCGCTGCGTCAGCGCTACGGGCTGACCGAGGCCGGCCGCTCATGAAGGCGGCGGCGCGCTGCCTGCTGTGGCTGCTGTTGCCCTTGCTGCCGGCGGGCCCGGCCCTGGCGCATCCCCTGGCGCCGGCGCTGCTGGAATTGCGCGAGCTGGAGCCGGGCCTGCAGGCCGTGCTCTGGCGCCACGCGCTGCTGCGGGCGCCGGGACCGGAGTTGCGGCCCCTGTTGCCGGAGTTCTGCCAGCCGCTGGGGCCGATCAGCGGCGAGGATCGCGACGGCGCCCGCAGCGAGCGCTGGCAGTTGCGCTGCAGCGCGCCGCTGACCGGCGAACGCCTGCGCATCGAGGGGCTGGAGGCCAGCGCCATCAATGTCATCGTCCGCGTCGAGGACGCCGCCGGCCGGGTTCAGCAGGGCCTGCTCGGTGCGCGCCAGACCGAGTTCCGGGTGGCGCCGGCGCAGGCGCCGCCGCCGGTCTTCGCCGGCTACCTGGCGCTGGGCCTGGAGCATCTGCTGAGCGGCGCCGACCATGTGCTGTTCGTCAGCGCCCTGGTGCTGCTGATCCGCCGGCCGCGCCGCCTGCTGCTGACAGTGACCGCCTTCACCCTGGGGCACAGCCTGACCCTGGCGCTGGCGACCCTGGGCTGGCTGCGGCTGCCAGCGGCCGCCATCGAGCTCGCCATCGCCCTCAGCATCTTCCTGCTCGCCTGCGAGCTGCTGCGGCCGGCCAGCGCGACCGGCTGGCTGCGGCGCTGGCCGGGGGTGATGGCGGCGGCTTTCGGTCTCCTGCACGGTCTGGGGTTCGCCGGCGCGCTGGCGCAGATCGGTCTGCCGAGGGGCGAGATTCCGCTGGCGCTGTTCGCCTTCAACCTCGGTATCGAGCTGGGCCAGTTACTGCTGCTGGGCGGGTTGCTGCTGTTGCTGGCCCTGGCCGACCGCTGGCCGGCTCGGCCGGCGGCGCCGCTGTGGCGAGCGCTGCCGGCCTATGGAATAGGCGCGCTGGCAGCCTACTGGTGCCTGGACCGGCTGGGAGGGCTATTCTCGACCTAGTGACAAACGCTGGCCTGGATTTATGCTGCGATGCAACATAACATGCGTTCAATATCGCCCCGGGAGGTGACTCGTGAAAATTCTCAGTCTGATAGCCCTGATGCTTGCGGCCGTGGTGGCGCAAGCCCAGACCGACGCCCAGACCGTGCTGCAATGCCTGCGTGACAACGTGCCGCGCAGCTTGCGGATACAGGAAGTGGAGCTGACCACGGTCGCCGACGGCGACAGCAAGGCCCAGACGCTGCGGGCCCGGCTCTACGCCCAGCAGGAAAAGACCGAGCGCGGCGAGCAGCTGCGCGCCATGCTGCGGGTGCTGTCGCCGGAGAGCCTGTCTGGCGCCGCCTACCTGGTGCGCGAGGCCGGCAGCTATGCCGAGGAAGGGCTCTACGTCTGGCTGCCCTCGGTGCGCCGCGTGCGCCGGGTCAGCGGCGAGTTCGCCGACGGTGCGCTGCTCGGTACCGACTTCAGCTACAGCGATTTCAAGCTGCTGCAAGGCGCCTTTGGCGGCCTGGCGGCGGCCAAGCATGCGCTCCCGGAAACCCTGGAGCAGCGGCCGGTCTGGCTGCTGGCGTTCAAGCCCGAGCAGGGCGTGAAGTCGAGCTACAGCGAGGTCCAGTCCTGGGTCGACCAGAAAACCTGCGTGCCGCTGAAGATGGCCTTCTACAGCTCCGGCAAGCTGAAGAAGCAACTGAGCGTGCCGGTGGCGGCGCTCAAGCAGGCCGACAAGTACTGGTATCCCAGCGTCATCGAGATCCGCGACCTGAGCGTCGGCAGCACCAGCACCGTGCGGGTGCAGGGCCTGCTGCCGGACGACAAGCTGGCCGGCCGCCACTTCAACCCCAAGCTGTTCTACATGCCGGGGCAATAAGCCTCGGGGCCAAGGCCCCTCCTACCGGTAGGAGCGGGCTTGCCCGCGAACGCAAACCAGGGCGCTTCGGCGCCCTTGGTTTTTTCCGGTGCCGGCTTTCTCCCTCCAATGGACGAGTCGGCCTGATCCGGGCGCTCCGACAATCCTGCGACTACAACGGAGTCGGTCGGAGGAGCAGACGATGGCGCTGGGAGAATTTCCGAAGGGTGCGGTCCTGGTGTTCGGCGGCAGCGGTGGCATCGGCCAGGAGGTCGCGAAGAGTTTCGGCAAGGCCGGCTCCGATGTCGCCATCGTCTACCGCTCGAAGCAGGCGGTTGCCGAGAAGGTCGCGGCCGAGATCGCCGCCGGTGGCCGCAAGGCCACGATCCACGCCGCCGACGTGCGCGAGTCGGCGCAGGTGAAGGCGGCGGTCGAGGCCGCCATCGCCGCCCACGGTCGTATCCACACCGTGGTCTGGGCCGCCGGCCCGGTGGTCGAGCAGGTGCACCTGGCCGACACCTCGGAAGAACTCTGGCGCAAGTCCATCGACATCGAGGTGCACGGCTTCTTCAACGCCATGAAGGCGACGCTGCCGCACCTGCGCGCCAATGGCGGTGGCTCCTATGTGCACCTCGGCTCCGCCGGCCACGCCTGGTGGCCGGCCAAGGACGGACTCTCGGTGGCGCCCAAGGCCGCCAACGAGGCGCTGATCCAGGGCATCGCCAAGGAAGAGGGCAAGTACGGCATCCGTGCCAACACCGTGCTGGTCGGTGTGATCGAAGCCGGCATGTTCCTGGAGCTTTTGAAGCGCGGCGTGTTCGACCAGGCCTGGACCGACGAGACCCAGAAGCTGCTCTGCATCAAGCGCTGGGGCAAGCCGGAGGAGATCGGCAGCGCCGCCGTCTTTCTTGCCACCAATGGCTATGTCACCGGCCAGCAGATCAATGTCTCGGGCGGATTTGGAATTTGAGAATCGGGGCCAAGGCCCCTCCTACAGGTAGGAGCGGGCTTGCCCGCGACCCGCCGCACGCGAATACACGGAGAACCCCATGTCCCTGCAACAGCTCGAAGACCTCGAAGCCATCAAGCGCCTCAAATACGCCTATTGCCGCTGCATCGATACCGCCAATGTCGAGGAGCTGAAAGGTCTGTTCACCGAGGATGCCAGCGTCCGCTACGAGGGCGGCTCCTACCTGTTCGAGACCGAGGGCCGCGACAAGATTCTCGAAGCGATCCGCTATGCCTTCCACGCCGATGCGGTGGCGCAGCACCATGTCAATCACCCGGAGATCGACTTCGTCTCCGACACCGAGGCGACCGGCGTCTGGTACCTGAAGGACTGGTTCCTCGATCTGAAGCTCAAGATCATCACCGACGGCGCCGCCTTCTACCGCGACACCTATGTGAAACAGGGCGGCAAGTGGTTGATCAAACGCGCCACCTACACCCGCGTCTACGAGCTGGTGATCCCGGTCGAGGGCGAGCCCAAGCTCACCGCGCACTACCTGGCCAAGCACGGCCAGAAGCTGCCGGCGCAGGCCAACGAAGCGCTGCAGCGCAAGTAGCGTGGCTGCGGCGCAGACGCTAGCGGGTCGCGTCGCGCTGGTCACCGGCGCCAGTCGCGGCATAGGCCGGGCGATTGCCTTGCGCCTCGCTGCGCATGGTGCCGCCGTTGCGCTGACCGCCAGCCCGCGCTCCCGGGAAGGGCTTGAAGCAAGCCGCGTCGCCATCGAAGGACTCGGTGGCCGTGCGGCGTTGTTCACGGCCGACCTTGCTGACGCCGAGGCTCGCAGCACCTTGGTCGCGCAGGCGGAAGCCGCACTTGGACCGGTCGATATCCTCGTCAACAACGCCGCCGCCATCCCCGCCTACGCGCCGCCGAGCAAGATGCCGCTCGCGGCGCGGCAGACGCTGTTCGAGATCAACCTGCAGGCGCCCATCGACCTCATCCAGCAGGCGCTGCCCGGCATGCGCGCGCGCGGCTGGGGTCGCATCCTCAATCTCAGCAGCGACATGACCCGGCAGCCGCCGATTCCCTACCCCGGACCGGCGAAGTTCGTGCACATGCTCGCGCTCTACGGCGCCAGCAAGGCGGCGTTGGACCGCTATACCCTGGGCCTCGCGGCCGAACTGCACGGCAGCGGTATCCACGTCAACAGCCTGCTGCCCTACAAGATCGCCCGCAGCGAGAGTGCCGAGGACATCGCCCGCCAGACCTTTGCCGCGCATCCGGACTGGATCGAGTCGGTGGAGCTGATGGCCGAGGCGGCCTATCTGCTGATCGCCGGCCGCCACAGCGGCGAGATCGCGGTCAGCCGCGAGCTGCTGGCCCGGGCGCAGCAGCCGCTGCACGCGCTCGATGGCGAGACCGTCATTGGCGATGCTCTGAGCCTGGTGACATTCGAAAACTAGGCGCGACCGCAAGAGGTCCGCCGAAAGGAGAGCCGCACGATGAGCACCACGCAGAAGCCGGGTTCCGAGCATTGGTATTCCAACGTCGAAGCCCCCGAAGTGCTGGCCGACGCCAGTGCCGGCCGCTGGGACGAGTCCGCCGACTTCGTCGTCGTCGGCTACGGCGGCGCCGGTGTCTCGGCCGCCATCGAGGCCGCCGAGCGCGGCCTCTCGGTGATCGCGCTCGACCGCTACGAAGGCGGCGGCAGCACCGCGCTCAACGGCGGCATCGTCTACGCCGGCGGCGGCACTTCGGTGCAGCGGCAGGCCGGCGTCGAAGACAGCGCCGAGGCCATGTTCCAGTATCTGCTCGGCGAGACTCAGGGCGTGGTGAGTGACACCACCCTGCGCGATTTCTGCGAGGGCAGTGTGGCGATGATCGACTGGCTGACGGCGCGTGGCGTGCGCTTCGACCCCACCGTCTACGCCAAGAAGACTTCGTATCCGCCGCCCGGCTATCACCTCTACCACTCGGACAGCTCGCTCTGCGCCGCGCGCGCGGCGGTGGCCAAGCCGGCACCGCGCGGCCACAAGGTCTACTCCGACAGCAATGTGAAGGCCGCCACCGGCTTCGGCAATGCGCTCACCGATCCGCTGCGCGCGGCCGCCGAGCGGCTCGGCGTCAAGCTGCATCGGCACAGCGAGGTGCGCAGGCTCATCACCGATGCCAGCGGCCGTGTGGTCGGCGTCTCGCTCTGGCAGATCCCCACCGACTCGCCCGCCTACGCCGAGTACGCGCGCCTGCAGGCGCAGGCCACCAAGTACCTGCTGATGCTGCCGCCGGCCTTCCCGATGGCCGGCCTCACCATGGGCCTGTCGCGCCGCTACGCCGCCAAGGCCGCGAAGCTGGAGGCCAAGCACCGCGTCGAGCGCCGCATCCAGGCGCGGAAGGGTGTCTGCCTCTCGGCCGGTGGCTTCGTGTTCAACCCCGACATGGTCGCCCACCACGCACCCAAGTACCGCCAGGGCATGCCACTTGGCAATCCGGGTGACGACGGCAGCGGCATCCGCCTGGGCCAGAGCGTCGGCGGCGCCGTCGACCGCATGCAGCACATGAGCGCCTGGCGCTTCGTCAGCCCGCCCTCGGGCATGAGCTGGGGGATGATGGTCGATGGCAACGGCCGTCGCTTTATCGACGAAACCTCCTACGGCGCGGCGGTCGGCTACGAGATGGTCGAGCACCGGGGCGGTCAGGCCTGGATCGTGCTCGACGCCAAGCTCTACGCGGAAATCCAGAAGCAGCTCAAGTCCGGCGAGCTCTACCCCTTCCAGCGCGATCCGGCCAAGCTGGCGCTGCTGTTCGCGCGCAAGAAGGCGGCGACGCTGGATGCGCTGGCGGAAAAATGCGGCCTCGATGCGGCGACGCTGAAGGGCGAGGTCGAGGCCTACAACCGCGCCGTCGCCGGCAAGGCGCCGGACGCTTTCGGCAAGAGTCCGAACGACGCCTGGGCGATCAGCGCGGGGCCGTTCTATGCCCTCGACATCTCGATCAAGAGCAAGCTGTTCCCGCTGCCCATCCTGTCCCTGGGCGGGCTGGTGGTGGACGAGCAGACCGGCGCGGTGCAGCGTGGCGATGGCGCGGCGATTCCCGGGCTCTACGCCGCCGGGCGCAATGCCATCGGCATCTGCTCGCACCTCTATGTCAGCGGCCTGTCGGCGGCGGATTGCATCTACTCCGGCCGCCGCGCCGCGGTGGCGGCAAGCTCCTGAGCGCGAGCGCCGCATGAGCAGCCTGTTCGACGACATTCGCGGCTATTTCGAGGAAGTGCCGCACGCCATCGAATGTGGGATCCGGGTCGATCATCTGAGCGCCGAGCGGGTCGAGATGGCGCTGCCGTTCCGCGAGGACTGGCTGGGCGATCCGGCGCGCGGGCTGATCCACACCGCGCTGATCAGCATGCTGGTCGACAACGCCTCCGGCCTGGCTGCCCTGGCCGCGCTGCCGGGGCCGGGCCGGGTCGCCACCGTCGATCTGCGCGTCGACTACCTGCGTCCCGCCCTGCGCGACCTGGAGCTGTATTGCGAGGCGCGCTGTATCCGTCTGGCCAGTCAGATCGTCTTCGTGCGGGCCGAGGTCTGGCAGGCGGACCGGGCGCAGCCGGTGGCGAGCAGCCAGTCCACCTTCATGCGCAGCGCCGCCAGCAAGACCGGGATGGCGCAATGAGCGGCGAGCACGAGGCCGCGCGCCGCGCCGCCCGCGAGCAGGGCGATTTCACCGCCCTGGTGGCGGCGCTGCCCTACGCGCAATTTCTCGGCCTGCGGATGCGCTTGCAGGACGGGCGGCCGCTGGCGCAGCTGCCGTTCCGCCCGGGCCTGATCGGCAATCCGCGCGTCAAGGCCCTGCACGGCGGCGTCACCGCGGCCTTCATGGAAAACGCCGCGATGCTGCACCTGCTCTATGCGCTCGATGCGGCGCGCATTCCCAAGAGCATCGACTTCTCGATCGACTACCTCTCGCCCGGCCGGCCGCAGGATCTCTGGGCGGACTGCGAGATCGGCCGCATCGGCAGCCGCGTGGCGCAGACCACGGTGCGCTGCTGGCAGTCGGCGCCGGGCAAGCCGGTGGCGATCGCGCGCGTGCACTTCCTGCTGGCGGCGAGCGACGGCTAGCCGGTCCAGCTATAGCGGACCCCGGTCTGCTGCTCGCAGAGTTCCCACAAGCGGCGGCGGCTGGCGGCATCGAGCGCGGCCTTCGATGGCCGCACCGCGACCGGCGCCCCGGCGAACTGCCCGAAGCCATCCGGCCCGTAGTAGCCGCCGGAGCGCGCCTGCGGCGTGGCGGCGGCGTAGAGCAGCGGCAGCGCGCCCTCGGCCGGCGACTGGCCGAGAAAGCGGAATACCAGGGCCTGCACCCGCTCTTCCAGGCGGTCGCGGAGGCGATGTTGCGTCTGCTGCTTGCGATCAGAGCCCAGCGCGGTGCGCGCGACCCCCGGATGCGCGGCGAGGCTGCCCAGCGCCGAGCCGGCGGCCTGCGCCCGCTCGTGCAGTTCCAGCGCCAGCATCAGGCAGGCAAGCTTGGCCTGGCTGTAGGCGCGCTGCGGTTCGTAGCCGCGCTCGGCGTGCAGGTCGTCGAAGTCGATGCGGCCATAGGCCTGCACCAGGCTGGAGACGTTCACTACCCGCGCAGCGGTCGCCTTCAGCAGCAGCGGCAGCAGCAGGCCAGTGAGGGCGAAATGGCCCAGCACATTGATGCCGAATTTCAGCTCGAAGCCGTCGCGGGTGGTGGCGCGCTGCACCGGCGGCAGGATGCCGGCGACATTGACGAGCAGGTCCAGCGGCCGACCGTCGTCGAGCAGCGGTTCGGCAAAGCGGCGGATGCCGGCCAGCTCGCCCAGGTCCAGGGGCAGGAAGCGCAGCTCGGCCGACGGCGATTGCGCGCGGATGCGCTGCACGGCAGCGGCACCGCCCGGCTCGTTGCGGTCGGCGAGGATCACCTCGGCGCCCTTGGCCGCCATTGCGGCTGCGGTCTCGTAGCCGATGCCGCTGGCGGCGCCGGTGACCAGGGCACGGCGGCCTTGCAGCGAAGGGAGTTGGGCGGTGGTCCAGCTGTTCTTGCTCATCGGCCTAGCCTCCGATGCTGCGCGGCGGCACCGAATACCCGGTTTGGATGAGGCTGCCGACCGGGGGCTCCGATAAACCACGCCAAAGCGCATCGATAAAGCGCGGCGGGAGGAGAGGATGCGGCATCGAAATGGCATTCCTGGCGGCGCGGGCCGCCTGCTGCTGAGCCTGTTGTGGGCGCCGCTGGCCTGGGCGCAGGAGGGCGCGACCGCGAGCGCGGAGAGCATTCCGGTGCAGAGCTTGGAGTCCGCCGCAGCCACGCCGCCAGCCGCCGAGCAGGCGCTCCCGCCGCCGACCGCGCTGGAGACCGTGGTGGTCACCGCGCAGAAGCGCGAGGCCTCGCTGCAGAACACGCCGATCTCGCTGCTGGCCTTCGACCGCCGCAAGCTGGAGACGCTCGATATCCGCGGCGTGGCCGATCTCGCCAGCAATGTCCCGGCCATGACGGTGGACCCGTTCCCGACCAACAACGCCCAGCTGCGTCTGTTCATTCGTGGCATCGGCCTGATCGACGCGCAGGTGACGCAGGACGCCGCCGTCGGCGTCTATATCGACGGCATCTACATTGCCCGCTCGGCCGGGCTGGCGCTGGACGTCGCCGACCTCGCGCGGGTCGAGGTGCTGCGTGGGCCGCAGGGCACGCTCTACGGCCGCAATGCCACCGGCGGCGCGATCAACCTCATCACCCGGCGACCCTCGACCGCCGGCTTCGCCAGCACCGAGAGCCTGAGCTATGGCAGCCGCAATGCGCTGACCATGAAGGCCGATGTGAATGTGCCGCTGAGCGAGACCCTGGCGGTGAAGCTGGCGGCGATCCGTACCGAGCGCGACGGCTTCGTCGAGAACACCGGGCCGGGCGGCGAGTTCGGCGACCACCAGGATCTCGGCCTGCGCTTCGACGCCCGCTGGCAGGCGCGCGCAGGCCTCAGCCTGGACTACAGCTATGACCGCAGCGACATCGGCAACTACAACGCGCTGTTCCAGGGCGTGCTCCCGTCCAGCACCACGCACGGCTCGGCGGATCTGTTCAAGGCCTATGCGCAGAGCCAGACCATCTACTCGTCGAGCCGGCTCGATGCGCTCGCGACCAGCGCGCCGCTGGAGGAATCGACCACCAAGATCTCGGGTCACGCGCTGACCCTGGGCTTCGATCTCGGCAACTACGAGCTCAAGTACATCGGCGCCTACCGCAAGCTCGACGACACCACCTACTCCGATCTCGGCGGCGGCCTGGGCTCGCCCAACTACCGGCTCGACACCGGCGCCTACAGCGGCGCGGCGGCGGACATGGCCTATGGCGGGCCGACCCCGCTGCAGATTCCGCGCGTGTTCCAGGACCAGTGGTCGCACGAGCTGCAGTTCGGCGGCAAGTTGTTCGACCAGCAGTTGGAGTTCGTCAGCGGCCTGTACGCCTTCGAGGAGGAAGGCGGCGAGGACGGCCGGCCACTGCACCACATCCTCAACGCCGTGATCGATCCCTCCGATCAGGCCGGCCTGCCGGAGCCCATCGCCAGCATCGTCGGCAGCGTCGCGGGCGCCAGCAACCCGCAGCTGGTGGCTCTGCGCGACTACCTGTTCCGCATCCGCAATCAGGCCCAGGCCTTCTACACCCAGGCGACCTGGACGCCCGCGCCCCTGCCGCGCCTGCACCTGACCGCCGGCTTCCGCCATTCGCGCGACCGGCGCTACGCGGCGAAGGATTCGCTGAGCCGCTCCTTCATCCAGCTCGAACAGAACGGCCAGGGGATCGCGGTCGAGCTGCCGGAGAGCCAGGGCACCGAGAACTTCGCCGGCATCAGCGCGGCCAGCCGTTACACCGACAACTCGCCCTCGTTCAACGTGCAGTACGAGCTGACCGAGACGGCGACCGTCTATGCCTCCTCGGCGCGCGCCTACAAGAGCGGCGGCTTCAATGTCCGTGATCCACAGATCTCCGCCGAATCCGGCGCGGCTTCCGACGGCACCGACTACGGCTTCGGCTTCGTCGAGGGCTTCAAGCCCGAGCGGGTGCGCTCGCACGAGCTGGGCCTGAAGAGCGAATGGTTCGGGCGCCGCCTGCGACTCAACAGCGATGTATTCCGCAGTGACTACCGCGACCAGCAGATCAACTTCCTGATCCCGGGCACGGTATCGGACTCGAAGACGCGCAACGCCGGTCGCTCGCGCATCAGCGGCTTCGAGCTGGATGCCACCGCGCTGCCGCTGCCGGGCCTGATCCTTGGGCTCAGCTACGCCTATCTCGACGCCAGGACCCTGGAGGTGCTGGATCTCGACGGCAACAACGTCGCCGACCGCTATCCCTTCGTCTCCGCGCCGCGCCATTCCGGCAATGTCTCGGCCGACTGGACCTTCCTCAAGCGCGGCTGGGGCAATCTGCGCGGCTATCTCAACTACAGCTATATCGGCCTGCGCCAGGGCAGTGCCTCGCTGGCCGACTACCGTGACGGAGCCCAGGTGCCGGCCTACGGCCTGCTGACTGGCCAGATCGGCGCCACCGCGATCAAGCTCGGCGCCAAGGCCCAGCTCGACGTCGCGCTCTACGGCCGCAACCTGCTGGACAAGGAATACGTGGTGATGGCAATCGACAACACGCCGCAGGCAGACCGCGCGGTGGTGTTCGGCGAGCCGCGCAGCGTCGGGCTCAACCTGATCTATCGCTATCGCTAGCTCAGATTTTGTAGGGCGCATTTCATGCGCCACCGCACTTGCGCCAAGGGCTGGTCGGCGCGCGCAGCGCGCCCTACGGACCTAGCTGCGGAGCATCTCGGCGGTCACCAGGGTGACGCCACCACGGCTGACGTGGAACAGCCGCGCGTCGCGCTCGCGGTCCTCGCCGATCACGCTGCCGTCCGGGATCACGCAGCCCTCGTCGATGATCGCCCGCTTGATGCGGCACTTGCGGCCCACCGTGGCGCGCGGCAGCAGCAGGCTGTCCTCGATCACCGTGCCCGGCTCGATGCGACTGTTCACGAACAGCACGCTGCGACGGACGCTGGCGCCGGCGACGATGCAGCCACCGCTGACCATGGAACTGATCGCCTGCCCGCGCTCGCCCCGCTTGTCGAAGATGAACTTGGCCGGCGGTACCTGGGCCTGGTGGGTCCAGATCGGCCAGCGCTCGTCGTAGAGATCGAGCTCCGGCAGCATTTCGGTCAGCTCCAGGTTGGCGCTCCAGTAGGCGTCGACGGTGCCGACGTCGCGCCAGTAGCCCTGCTGGCTGGGCTGATACAGATCGCGGAAGGGATAGGCGTAGACCTTGGCGGCGCGGATCGCGGCCGGGATCACGTCCTTGCCGAAGTCGTGGCTGGATTCGCTGAGATGGGCGTCGGCGGTCAGCCAGTCGAGCAGGAAGCGGGCGTCGAACACGTAGATGCCCATGCTGGCCAGCGCGACCCCGGGCTTGCCGGGCACCGCCGCCGGGGCGCTGGGCTTCTCGGCGAAGTCGAGCACGCGGCTGTCGGCGCCGACCTCCATCACGCCGAACTCGCTCGCCTGCGCCAGTGGCACTTCCAGGCAGCCGATGGTGACCTGGGCGCCGCGCTCGGCGTGGTGCGCCAGCATGGGGCCGTAGTCCATCTTGTAGATGTGGTCGCCGGCCAGTATCAGCACCTGGGCGGGCTGGTGGGCGCGGATGAAGTCGAGATTCTGATACACCGCGTCGGCGGTGCCGGCGTACCAGCTGCCGATCTCGGTGCGCTGTTCGGCCGGCAGCAGTTCGATGAACTCGCCGAACTGGCCGCGCATGAAACCCCAGCCCTGCTGCAGATGGCGGATCAGGGCGCCGGACTTGTACTGGGTCAGCACGCCGATGCGCCGCACGCCGGAGTTGACGCAGTTGGACAGCGTGAAGTCGACGATGCGGAACTTGCCGCCGAAGGGCACTGCCGGCTTGGCGCGGCTGGAGGTGAGCTGCATCAGCCGGGCACCACGGCCGCCGGCCATGACCATGGCCAGGGTGTCGCGGGTCAGGCGGCTGACGTAGCGCGGGTCCTGGACAGTCATGGAGCTCCAGCTGGGCGAGAGATGCCGCCGACGCAGGCCTTGCGCCGCTGGCAGCATAGTCCAGCCCGGTCCGGCGCCGTATAGACAGGTCAGCCCAGTGCCGGCCCCGGTTCCTCGGGTCTGGCGCAAAAAAAACGGCCCACCGAGCGGTGGGCCGTGTGACTCATCCCTGAGTCGCACCTCCCCTTGGGAAGGTGTGTGCGCCTGGCGACGGTTGGCTCCCGGCCAGCGAGGGAAAACCACCATCAACGCGGCAAGGCTAAGGCCGGACGACACCGCAGACAACCCGAAACGCAACCGCTGGTCGGAAAAATAGCTTTTGAAATCTGACTCTTAATTCATGTTCGCGGTTTTGTGGCCAAAGCCTCGCTATCGCCAATCAGGGGCACAAAAAAGCCGCCCGGCCAGGAGGCGGGGCGGCGTCTGCCGCAGCAGCCCTCAGGGAGGCGGGCTGACGATGCCGGTGAAGGTGTACTCGACCGGATAGGGCGACTGGGTGTCGTAGAAGATGATCAGGCCGGAACCCTTGTACTGGATCGGAATCTGGCCCTGAATGCGCGGGCCGATCGGAATGACCGGCAGCGCCGGAATCGACGGCAGGGTAATCGGCGGCAGGGGCAGCGCAATGGACGGCGTCAGCGGCAGCGACGACGGCAGGGGCAGCTGCTGGGCCTGGCTGGCCGGCGCCAGGGCCAGCGCGGCGAGGGCGATCAGCGGAAGGATGCGGGACATGAGCGGCTCGGGGGCGAAAAAACCGCCAATCGCGGTTGCTGACACCATATTCATAAAGCGTGCCGGCCGCAATGAGCGCGCTGCCAAGACCGTGATCCGCCGCGCATTTTCACGGCCCCTCGTTGCGATAGACCAGCACGCCGGCCGCCGCCGTGTAGCCGCCGAAGGCCGCGTAGGCCTGGCCGCTGTAATCGCTGTTGGCGATCTGGACGCTGCCGAAGCTCTCGCCGCCGGTGACTACCGCGATCAGCGTGCTGTCCGAACTGCTCCAGCTCACATGCCGCGATACCGGCCGCTCGATGCCGTCCTCGAAGCCGGCCCAGGCGGTGAGCTCGCCGGTGGCGGGATAGACCAGGCGCAGTTCCTGGGGATTCAGGCGCAGGCTGCCGATGTCTAGTTCCTGCACGGTGTAGTCCGGTAGCCGGATGCTGTACGAGCTGCCTTGGTCGGGCTCGAAGCGGGCGACGCCGCCGCTGCTGCCGGCTTCGAGCGCGCTGAGCTTCAGTGCGTCGCCGACGGTCGCCAGACCGATGATCTCGTCGTCGTCGGCCTCGTACTCCATCTGGCTGCTGAGGTTCTGCGGCAGGCTGCCGCTGCCGGCGAAATGGGCCTGGACCCGCAGCAGGTCGCTGATGCCGACCGGCAAGGCTGCCTCCGGCTGCTCGCGCTCCAGTTCCAGGTGGTCGATGGTGCTGACTTTCAGGGATTGCGTGGCGCTGCGATCACAGCCCACCGGCTGTGCGCGCAGGGTGAAGCGGCCCTCGCCGGCGGAGTTGGCGCTGAGCAGGCCGCTGGCGTCGACGTTGGCATTGCTCACGGCCTGGTCCAGATTCCAGCTCACGCCCTCGGCGGCGCTCACCGACAGGCCACTGGCGGTGGTGATGTTCAGCTCGAAGGCCTGGTGGCTGCGCTCGGCGATGTCGGTCAGCTCGGGCTCCAGGCTCAGCAGCACCGGCTGCACCTCCAGGGTGATGCTGGCGACGAAATCCAGATAGCTGGCGCTGACCTGCACCACGCCGGTGCGGTGCGGCACCAGCACTCCGGCGGCGTAGTAGCCGCCGCCGGAAGCGGCGGGCAGTTCGCCATTGCTGACTTCGACCACGCCCGGATCGCTGGAGCTCCAGAGCACGCGCGAGCTGAAGTCGCCCGAGCTGAGTCCGAGGTTGCCGTCGAAATACAGCAGCGCCGTGGCCTGGCTGAGAATGCATTCGTTCAGGGTCGCCAGGCCGGTGGTGCCACCCAGATTGAGTTCCAGGGCCACCGGCTTGGTGCCGTCCTCCGGCACCACGTCGCTGCAGGCGGCCAGCAGCAGGGCCGCCAGCAGCGGGGCAAGGCGTGTCACGGCTGGAACTCCAGCACCCGGTGGTTATTGCGGTCGGTGATGTAGAGCACGCCGTTCGCGATGCTGACGCCGGTCGGCGTCGACAGCGTGTTCTGGTCGGGGGCGGTATCGACGCTGCCATTGTCATTGGTGGTGCCGGCGACGCCGTCCTGGTCGGTGTCGTTGGCCGCGCGTGCGCTGTAGCTGTCGCTGTCCTGGCCGTAGACGGCATTGAACGAGCTGCCGTTGGCGATCGGGAAGCTGCTCAGCTTGACCACCCGGTTGTTGCTGGCATCGGCGATATAGATGCGGGTGCCGTCGGAGGCCACCCCGGTCGGCGCGTTGAGTGAACTCTGGCTGACCCCGGCGACGGTGCGCGAGAAGTCGGTCTGGCCGATCACATAGGTCGCCGCCGCGCCGCTGCTGCGTGGCACCTGCGAGTAATACAGGACGCGGTTGTTGCTGGTGTCGGCGATCAGCAGGCGGAAGCCGTCGGTCCAGGCATCGGTGGGCTTGTTCAGCCCGCTGTCCTCGTCGTCGCTGTCATTGCTCGTGAAGCCGGACTGGCCGATGACGACGTCGGCCGGTGTGTTGTTGGCGGTGGGAATACTGTTCCAGACCAGCACCCGGTTATTGCCCTGGTCCACCACCACCAGCTTGCCGTTGGCGATGGCGACGCTGGTCGGGTTGTTGAACTGGCTGGCGCTCAGGCCGGGATCGTCGCCGCTGAAGTCGGCCTGGCCAAGCACCACGTTGGCCGCCACCGCGCTGGCCGGCAGGCTGTTCCAGATCAGCACGCGGTTGTTGCCGGAGTCCGCCACCGCGAGCTGGCCACCGCCGACCGCCGCCTTGGACGGCAGCGCCAGCCGGTTGGCGGCGGCGGGGGACGGCGCCGAGGTGCTGGCGTCCGGCTGGCCGAGCACGAAGCTGGCGACGGTTTCCGGGCTGCTGGGAATGGCGCTGTAGCCGAGCACGCGGCTGTTGCCGTAGTCGGCGAGGTAGAGCCGGGTGCCGTCGCTGCCGGCGCCACCCAGCGGCTGGGCCAGGCTCTTGCCGCTGGCGGTGCCGCCCCGGTTGGCACTGCTGTCCGTGTAGCTGGCCTGCCCGATCAGGCCGAAGGCGCTGGAGAAGTCGTAGTCGGTGGAATCGTCGCCACCGCCGCCGCCGCAGGCGGACAGCAGCAGGGCGGCCAGCAGGCCAGGGAGGGGGAGCAGCGCGCGCATGGGGGAGCCTTCCGTTGGTTGGATGTCCTCTCCGGATGCGCCGCGCGCGCAAAGGGTCGCAGCCGGCGACAATGAGAACTTGTCCGTAAATAAATCGCGCCTGCGTTGCCGGTCAAAATCGCGTCAGGCGAGGCGCGGGCCGACGCGAAGGCTTGTAGCCTTCGCTAGGCTCGCAACGATGCATGGCGCGATTTTGGCCAGCAACCCTTCGGGGCGGGGCTGTTTTGGGGCATTGCTGCGTCAGCCAGAGAGGGAAATAGAACCACTATTCCCCTCTCCGGCTTCCTTGCACTGCCCCAAAACCGCCTTCCGCCGCAGACGTGATTTATTTACGGACAAGTTCTAGGTGATGAACATCCTGCACGTCGCCAGCGAGTGCTTCCCCTGGGTCAAGACCGGCGGGCTGGCCGACGTACTGGGCGCCCTGCCCGAGGCCCAGGCTCGCAATGGCGAGTCGGTGCGGGTGCTGTTGCCGGCCTATCGCGGCCTAGCCCAGCGGCTCGGGCCGCTGCAGGTTCTGGCCGAGCTGGAGCTGCGTGGTCTGCGGTTCCGGCTGCTGGCAGCCCGCGTGACGGAACCCGGTTCCGGCCTCTGCTTGCTGGACTGCCCAGCCCTGTTCGACCGGCCCGGCGATCCCTATCACGGCGCCGATGGCCGGGCGCATGCCGACAATGGCTGGCGCTTCGGCTGCTTCGCTGAGGCCGCCGCCCGCCTGGCCCTGGAGGGTATCGGCGGCTGGCAGCCCGACCTGGTGCACGCCCACGACTGGCAGGCAGCCCTCGTGCCGGCCTGGCTGGCGCTGCAGGAGCGGCGGCCGGCGACGCTGCTGACCATCCACAATCTCGCTTATCAGGGCTGCGTCGACGCGGCCGAGTTCCGCGCCCTGGGACTGCCCGAGTCTTGGTGGCGGGTCGAAGTTGGCGAATTCTGGGGTTCGTTCTCCTTCCTCAAGGCCGGCATCAGCAGCGCCGACGCGCTGAGCACGGTCAGCCCGCAGTACGCCCGCGAGATCCAGACCGCCGAGTTCGGTCAGGGCCTCGACGGCTGCCTGCGTCAGCGTGGCGATCAGCTGTTCGGCATCCTCAACGGCATCGACACCGCGCTCTGGGACCCGGCCACCGATCCCCTGCTGGTGGCCCGTTACGATCGCCGCACGCGGCTTGCCGGCAAGGCCGTCAACAAGGCGGCGCTGCAGGCCGAGCTGGGCCTGGCGCCGGAACCCGAACGGCTGCTGGTCGGGATCGTCAGCCGGCTCGCCGAGCAGAAGGGCATCGACGCCGTGCTGGCCGCCCACGACTGCTGGGCCTCACTGCCGCTGCAGCTGGCGGTGCTGGGTGGTGGCGATGCCCGACTGGAGCAGGGCCTGGCTGACCTGGCGCGGCAGCTGCCGGGGCGGGTGGCGGTGCGCCTGGGCTATGACGAGCGGCTGGCGCACCGCATCGAGGCGGGCGCCGATGCCTTCCTGATGCCCAGCCGCTTCGAGCCCTGCGGCCTCAACCAGATGTATTCGCAGCGCTACGGCACGGTGCCGCTGGTGCGGGCCGTGGGCGGGTTGGCCGACACCGTCACCGATGCCAGCCCGGCGGCGCTGGCCGCCGGCGACGCCACCGGGGTCCGCTTCAACCACAGCGATGCCGGCGGTGTGCGCTATGCCCTAGAGCGGGCGCTGGAGCTGTACGCGGGGCCGGACTGGGCAGGCCTGCAGGCGGCGGGGATGGCGCGGGATTTTTCCTGGGCGCCGGCGGCGCAGGCCTACCAGCAGCTCTACCGGTCGCTGCTACGGCGTGGGCGCTGAGCTGTTGCCAGCTTCGCGGTGCTCGTAGAGCCGGCGCAGCTCGGTCTTGTCGATCTTGCCGGCGCCGGTCTTGGGCAGTGCGCGCAGGAAGTAGAACCATTTCGGCAGCTTGTAGGCGGCCAGGTGGGCGCGCAGTTCCTGACGCAGCGACTCGCCGTCGCGCTGCACGCCCTCCTGCAGCACCACCGCCGCCAGCCCCTGCTCGCCCCAGCGCGGGTCACTGAGGCCGGTGACGGCGCATTCCAGCACGCCCTCGCAGCGGTACAGCGCCGCCTCGATCTCGGCCGGATAGATGTTCTCGCCGCCGCTGATGTACATCTCCTTGCGGCGGCCGGCGATGCGGTAGTGACCGTCGCTGCCCTCGCTGGCAAGGTCGCCGGTCCACAGCCAGCCCTGACGCAGTGCCAGCGCGGTTTCCTCCGGCTGTCGCCAGTAGCCGCTGAACAGCATCGGTCCGCGCAGGGTCAGCTCGCCCACCGCGCCGCTGGCGACCGGCTGGCCGTCGGGGCCGCGGATCACCGCCTCCATGCTCGGCATCGGCCGGCCGATGCTGTCCGGCTTGAGGTCGGCCTCGTCGAGTTCGATGCTGAAGCAGTTCACGCCGGCTTCGGTCATGCCATAGCCCTGCTTGAAGCGGACGCCGCGCTCGACGAAGGCCTGGCGCACCGGCTCCGGGCAGGGCGCGCCGCCGGAGATCGCCCAGCGCACCGAACTCAGGTCGGCCTCGTCGAAGTCCTCGAAGTCGATCAGCATCTGGTACATGGTCGGCACCATGAACAGCACCGTCGCCCGGTGCAGGCCGATATGACCCAGGTATTCATCGGCATCGAAGGCCGGCATCAGCACCACCCGGCCGCCGCAGTAGAGCAGCGGTGTCGATAGCACATTGACGGCGGCGTGGAAGCAGGGCGTGCACTGCACCGCGCAATCCTGCGCGCCGAGCTGCCAGGTTTCGGCGGTGATGCGCGCGTTCAGCAGCACCTGCCGGTACGGCAGCATCGCGCCCTTGGCCGGGCCGGTACTGCCGCCGGTGAACAGGATCATCCAGGTCGAATTTTCATCCAGCGCCGGCGCCGGCAGGGGCTGTTCGCTGCCCTCCGCCAGCCAGTCGCCATAGTCGGCCAACGGCAGCACCGGCAGGCCGAGGGCTTCGGCGGCGGCCTGATGGCGAGCATCGGCGAGCAGCAGGCGCGGTTCGGTCTGGGCGACCAGCTGTCCCAACTCCGTGGTCGACAGCCGATGGTTGAGCGGCAGGTAGATGTAGCCGAGCTTGGGCGCCGCCAGCATCAGGTCGAAATGCGCGGGATGGTTCAGCGCCAGGATGCCGACCCGGTCGCCGGCCTGGATGCCCAGTTCGCGCAGGCGATTGGCGAGGCGCGTGGCGCGGGCATTGATCTCGGCATAGCTATGCCAATGGCCGTTGAAGAACAGTGCCGGCCGGTCGGGGTTTTGGCGCGCGCGCCACTGGATCAGGTCGAGCATCGGATGGGTGGCGGCGGTTCTGGCGACGGGTCAGGCGGCGGTCTTGCGGCAACCGATAGCATTCCAGACATAGCCGATCCCCGCACTCGCCAGCACCACCGCCGCGCCGGGTGCGAGCTGCCGTCGGTCGCAGGCCAGCTGCAAGGACAGCAGCGGATCGAGCTGGCCCATGTGACCAAAATGGGCGAGATGGATCGAGCGGTCCTCGGGCACTCCGAGCTGGGCCAGCACCGCCCGGTGCGCGGCCGGCTTGAAGTGCGGCAGCGCCAGGTGCGCGAGCTGGTCCAGCTCCAGGCCGGAGCGCGCGCAGGCGCTGCGGATTACCTGCTCGAACAGCTGCATCGAGCGCTCCTCCAGCCGCTGCTTGAGGTTCTCGTAGTCGCGTACCCGAAAACGCAGGTTGTGCAGGTTGTCGGGCCGCGCCGGCTCGCGGGTGCCGCCGACCGGGATGATCACGTCCTCGGCGAAGGAGCCGTCGATGGCGAAGGCGGACTCCAGCAGCTCGAAGCCCGGGCCATCGCGGCTGATGACGGCCGCCGCGCCGCCGGCCGAGAGGTTGAACAGGAAGCGCGTCGCCTGGTCCTGGTAGTCGACCAGATCGCCGTTGCGGTAGCCGCCGCAGACCAGCACCACCTGGACGCTAGGGTCGGCGATGAACAGGTCGCGCGCCTGTTTCAACGCCAGCACCCCGGCGCCGCAGCGCTGGCCCAGGTCGTAGGCCCAGGCCCGGCGGCAGCCGAGCGCGTGGGCGGCGGCGATGCCCGGCGACTGCAGCACGTACTCCTGGTATTCCTCGGTGATGCTGATGATGACGTCGACCGAGTCCGGGCTCAGCCCGGCCTTGCGCAAGGCCTCGCGGGCGGCGCGGATGCCCATCTCGTTGGTGTGGTCGCCCTCGCCGGGCACCGGCTTTTCGACGATGCCCATCTTGTCGCGCACCACTGCCTCCGGAATGCCGGAGGCGGCGGCGATGTCGGCAGCAGTCTGCCTAGGGGTCGGGATGTAAAGCCCGACCGCCCGGAGCACAGCCATGGAGGCTCCTACTTGCCGGACTTGGCGGGCGGCGCGATGCCGTGGGCGACGAAGCGCATGATCTCGTCCATCAGCGCCTTGTCCGGCGCCTTGCCGGCCCAGAGGCAGTGCTTGAGACCGAGCATGTGGCCGACGCCCATGATCGCCCAGGCGCGGGTCTCGGCATCGCCGGGCGAGAGTTCGCCCTGCGCCGAGGCGGCGGTGAGGCCGGCCGCATAGCCCTTGCCCAGACGCTCGTAGTAGTCACGGAACACCGGCTCGTCGACAAACTGGGCTTCCTGCACGATGCGATACAGGCCCGGGTGGACCTGCGCGAAATTGAAGAAGGCCTCCAGCCCGCGCCGTTCGGCGTCCAGCCGGTTGGCCCCGGCGCCGACGGCGACCGCCATTTCCTTGCGCAGGTTGCGGCCGATTTCCTTCACCAGGGTGGAGAAGATTTCCTCCTTGGTGCGGAAGTACAGATAGAAGGTGCCTTGGCCGACCCCGGCCCTTTGGGTGATGGAACTGACCGAGGCGGTGTGGAAGCCCTTTTCGCCAAATTCGGCTTCGGCCGAGTCGAGCAGCTTGCGGCGGGTGGCCTCACCACGGGCGGTGGCAGGGATCAGTTCCTTGAGCGGTTCCTTGCGGATGGCGTTATCCATAACGTGTTTTCTTCAGGTTCTTGAGGGGAGAAGAGCGGTCCATCGCCGCCCTGAATGCTAAGTCAGCATTCTGGTTTTCAACTGTGCATCCGTGCACCAATTTCCAGTTCGACGGCGGTTTTCGCGGGCCGAACGGTTTTCAGGCGGGGTCGCAGCTTGGTCATCTGCCGCTCCTCCGCCCGGTCTTTCAGCCACTGCAGGCAGTCCTCGAAGGCGCGCGAGATACGCGTCTGCAGGCGGATGCGCTCCAGCTTCGGCCAGGTCGCCTGCTCGCCAGCGCGGATGTAGCCACGGATGTCGTCCGAACTCGGGTTGGACAGCATCCGCATCAGCTGCCGGGGCGAATGCTCCGGGAACAGGGTGACGTCACCGGAATAGCGCTGCTGCAGGATGTCGTTGAGCTTGTCGACCACCCGCCCGGCGGCGTAGGAGTGCAGGTGCTCGCGCGCCACCTTCACCACGTCGCGGCCGGCGACCTTGACGATCTCGCTGGTCAGGTTGCTCAGGCCCCGGCGGCGCCCGGCGTTGTCGCGCAGGAAGGGCACCACGTGGGGATTGGTCTGGCTGACGATGTAGTGGTTGACGTTGTGCAGCCGCGCCAGCCGCAGCAGGGGCAGATCGTGGGCCAGGCTGCCGTCGATCCACTGCTTGGAGCGCATGTAGGGCGTCACCGAGCCGTCGAAATCGCGGGCTTCCAGGGTTACCGGCTCGAACACGCCAGGGATCGCGCAGCTGGCCTGCACCGCCTTGCGCACCAGCACATTGGGCGCGGTCAGGTAGTTGAGCAGGCGCGGCTGCTGGTGCAGCTCGGCCGGCGAGACGGTGACGCCGAGGATGCGGCGGGTGCGCTCGAAGGCCTGCACGAAGCTTTCCTCGCCGATGTTCGCGCCCAGGCAGTCGGCCAGCCGCGAGGTCTCCATCAGGGTCGAGCCCTTGATCAGCTGCACGAAGCTGACCCGCTGGAAGGCGGCGAGGTTGAGGCTGTTGGGGTCGAAGATCGCCGGCAGCTGGGCGTCGGTGCGGGTCGCCACCATGCCGGCGATGATCGAGCCGGCGGAGGAGCCGGACAGCACGCGCGGCAGCAGGGCGTTCTCCCACAGCGCCTTGATGACCCCCAGGTGGAACATGCCCAGGGTGGCGCCGCCCGACAGCAGTAGTGCCGAACGGCCGAAGCTGGCGCCGGTGCGCTTGAAGAACAGCACCTTCTCGTCGTCGGAGAAATTCGGGAAGTCACCGACGCAGATGTAGTCCAGGCAGCGCGCGGCTTCCTCGACGTACTCCTCGATCAGCCGCTTGCTGCCCACCCGCGCATAGCCATAGAGCGCGGGGTTGGAGGTATTGCCGAGATTGCCGTGCAGGCCCTCGGCGAGCTGGAAGGTCAGCTCACGGACATTGCCGCGCCGGCGCAGTTCGCGCATCAGCTGCAGGCGCTCGCGGATCAGCAGATAGTCGTAATCGTCGCTGGTCTCGTCCTGTTTCCAGGCGTCGGCGCCTTCCAGGTAATCGAGTTCGTAGGCGATCTCCCGCCATTCGCGGTAGTTGCCGGCCTGGGCGAGATCCTTGAGACGGCTGGCGATGAGCTTTTTGGACATGCCGGGCGGATCGGGAACCTGGGCAGGGGCGACAAGGGCCGTGGCTCTGCAGTGCGGCGGGCCCTGCAGACCCAGTTGAACGACTATTCGATTCAATGGAAGTCAGCCTACACGATTTTCCGGCGGCTTCGACGGGCCTACGACCATTGGCGGATAGCCGTGGTCCAAGGGCTGCGGCGCCCTCTCGCAGCCCCGTCACGGCGCCGGCGGACTTAGACTGCCGCCGATTTTGCCCCCACCCCCGCCATGCCGGTCCCACGCACTAGCCCCCTCCGAGACCACGTCGTCGAGCTGTTCGCCCGCCTTCGCCCCTGGCTGCCGACCCTGGTGGCGGCGGGGCTGGCGGCGCTGGCCTTCCTCGCCCTGCACCGCCTGAGCGGCGAGATCCGCTACAGCGAGGTGCTGGCCGAAGTGCGCTCGGTGCCGGCCAGCGCCCTGCTGCTGGCCGGTCTGTTCACCCTGCTGTCCTTTGTCGCCCTGGCCGGCTACGACGCCTCGGGCCTGGCCTATCTGGGGGTGCGGCTGCCGCTGCGGACGCTGGCCCTGGGCTCCTTCGCCGGCTACGCGCTCGGCAATACGGTCGGCTTCGGCATGCTGACCGGTGGCGCGGTGCGCATGCGCGTCTATGGCGCCGCCGGCCTGGAGCCGGCCCAGGTGGCGCGGCTGATGGCCTTCATCGCCGCCGGCTTCGGCCTGGGCATCAGCTGCATCGGCGCGCTCGGCCTGCTCTGGGGCGCCGGCGCCGCCGAGGCGCTGCTGCCGCTGGCGCCGACCACCCTGCGCGGCCTGGCCTTGCTGGTGCTGCTGGGCATCGTCGCCCTGATCGGCTTCTGCGTGCGCGGGCAGCCGCTGCGGCTGGGCGGCGGGCGCAGCCTGCGGCTGCCCTCGGGCCGGCTGGCGCTGGCGCAGCTGGCGGTGTCGGCGGCCGACATCCTCTGCACCGCCGTGGTGCTCTGGGTGCTGCTGCCGCCGTCGGCGATGAGCTTTGGCGTGTTCCTGTGCTTCTTCGCGCTGGCCATTGCCCTCGGCGTGATCTCGCATGTGCCGGGCGGCCTGGGGGTGTTCGAGGCGGTGATCCTGCTCGCCTTCCACGGCCTGCTGCCGCCGCAATCCCTGGCCGGCGCCCTGCTGCTGTACCGCGCCATCTACTACCTGGCGCCGCTGGCGCTGGCGGTACTGCTGCTGGTGATCCGCGAATGGCGCGCGATCAGCCAGAGCCGGGTGCGCCAGCAGGCGGCGGAGCTGTCGCCCCTGTTCCTCTCGGTGGCGACCTTCACGGTCGGCCTGATGCTGCTGGTGTCGGGGGTGACGCCGTCCACCGACGAGGCCACCGAGCTACTGGCGCTGCGCATCCCCCTGGTGTTCGTCGAGGGCGCGCACTTCCTCGGCAGCATCGCCGGCCTGGGCCTGCTGTTCGTCGCCCGCGGGCTGCTGCTGCGGCTGGACGCCGCCTGGTGGGCGGCGGCGCTGCTGGCGGCGGTGAGTTTGCTGTTCGCGCTGCCCAAGGGCATCGCACTGGGGGAGATGGCCGCGCTATCGGTGCTGCTGCTGCTGCTGATCGCCGGCCGTCAGGAATTCGACCGCCGCGCCTCGCTGTTCGCGCAGCCGCTGTCGCTGCACTGGACGCTCACCGTCATCGGCGCACTGGGGGCGGTGGTCTGGCTGCTGTTCTTCGTCTACCGCGATGTTGGCTACAGCAGCGATCTCTGGTGGCAGTTCGCCTTCGACGCCCATGCCCCGCGCAGCCTGCGCGCCACGCTCAGTGCCGTGCTGCTGGCCTTCGGCTATTCGCTCTGGCAGGCCTTCCGCCCGGCCAGCGGCGACGCCGACGACGCGACGCCGGCCGATCTCGACCGCGCCCAGGCCATCATCCGCGACCAGCCGCGCGCCGACGCCATGCTGGCGCTGATGGGCGACAAGAGCTTCCTGTTCTCGGATTCCGGCAAGGCCTTCCTGATGTACGGCAAGCGCGCCCGCACCTGGGCGGCGCTGTACGACCCGGTCGGGCCGGAGCAGGAATGGCCGGAGCTGATCTGGCGCTTCGTCGAGCTGGCGCACGAGCACGGCGGCCGGGCCTGTTTCTACCAGGCCGGCAGCCGCAATCTGGCGCTGTACGTCGATGTCGGCATGTCGGCCTACAAGCTGGGCGAGTACGCCTTCGTGCCGCTGCGGGATTTCAGCCTGCAGGGCTCGCGCCGCGCCCATCTGCGCCAGGCGGTCAACAAGGGCGAGCAGCGCGACGGTCTGCGCTTCGAACTGCTGCCGGCCGAGGCGGTGCCAGCCCTGCTGCCGGAGCTGCGCGCGATCTCCGATGCCTGGCTGGCGCAGCACGCCAGCCGCGAGAAGAGCTTCTCGTTGGGCGCCTTCGAGCCGGACTACCTCGGCCGCACCCCGGTCGCCGTGGCGCGCAAGGACGGCCAGCTGGTCGCCTTCGCCAACCTGATGAGCACCGCGCTGAAAACCGAGGCCACCATCGACCTGATGCGCTACACGCCGCAGGCGCCCAGGGGCGTGATGGACTATCTGTTCGTGAAGCTGATGCTGCACTGCCAGGCCGAGGGCTACGAGAAATTCGGCCTGGGCATGGCGCCGATGTCGGGCATGTCCGAGCACCGCAACGCGCCCAACTGGCAGCGGCTGGGACGCCTGATCTACCGGCACGGCGCCAACTTCTACAACTTCCAGGGCCTGCGCGCCTTCAAGGACAAGTTCGACCCGGTCTGGGAGCCGCGCTACCTCTGCGCCGAGGGAGGACTGAAGCCGATCCTCGCCTTTACCGACATCGCCGCCCTGGTCAGCGGCGGCATCAAGGGAGTGCTGGCCAAATGAGAGCGCTTGCGGTCCTGCTCGCCCTGCTGCTCGGCACCGTCGCCCATGCCGCGCCCGTCCTGCCGCAGGTGATGGATCACGGTCGCTTCCAGGGCCTGCACGTCTACCGGCCGGCCGGTGCGCCGAAGAGCTTCAGCCTGCTGCTGTCCGGCGACGGTGGCTGGGCAGAAGCGCAGATGGACGCGATGGCGCAGGTGCTGGTCGCGCAGGGCGCGCTGGTGGCCGGCATCGACACCCAGCAGATGCTCGCCTTCCTCGAAGCCGACGGCGGTGACTGCGCCTACGCGGTCGGCGATCTGGAGAATCTCGCCCACTTCGTTCAGGCCTGGGCCAAGCTGCCGGGCTACCTGCCGCCGGTGCTGACTGGCTTTTCCTCCGGCGCGACCCTGGCCTACGGGCAGCTTGTGCAGGCGAAGCCCGGTACCTTCGCGGCCGGCCTCGGCCTGGGCTTCTGTCCGGACCTGCCGCTGAAGAAGCCGCTCTGCGCCGGCGAGGGCCTGCGCTTCAAGCCGCGCAAGGATGGCCAGGGCGTCGATCTGCTGCCGGCGCCGAAGCTGGCGACCCCCTTCGTCGCCCTGCTTGGCGAGCAGGACAGCTACTGTGCCGCCAAGCCCACCCAGGCCTTCATCGACCAGATTCCGGTGGCGCGCCAGGTGCTGCTGCCGCAGGTGGCGCACGACTATGGCGACCACGGCCGCGGCCGTGCGGCGCTGGCGGCGGCCTATCGCAAGCTGGCGCAGGTTCCGACGGTCGTGGCGACGCCGGCCGATCTCGGCGAGCTACCGGTGATCGAGGACCACGCCGATAGCGATCAGGGCGGCAGTGGTGATGGGGGGCGCTTCGCCGTGCTGTGGAGCGGCGATGGCGGCTGGGCCGGGCTCGACAAGGATGTCGCCGAGGCCCTGCGCACGCGCGGCATCTCGGTGGTCGGCGTCGATTCCCTGCGCTACTTCTGGACGGCGCGGACGCCGGCCGGCATCGGCGCCGACCTCGACCGCATCATCCGCCACTACAGCGCCGCCTGGGGCAAGCGCGAGGTGATCCTGATCGGCTACTCGCAGGGCGCCGACGTGCTGCCCTTTGCCATCAACCACCTGAGCGAGACGACCCGCAAGCAGGTGCTGCTGGCGGCGGCGATTGGCCTCTCGGATCACGCCGTGTTCGAGTTCCAGCTCAGCAATTGGGTGGCCGACAACAACAACGGCCCAGCGACCCTGCCCGAGGTGCGCAAGCTGCGCACGCCCTTTCTGTGCATCTACGGCGAGGAAGAGGAAGACAGCATCTGTCCGCAGCTGACGGGCAGCCGCGTGACGGTGGCGAAGCTGCCGGGTGGGCATCACTTCGATGGCGACTACGGCAGTCTCGCCGAGACCATTTTGAAGGCGCTGCCCAAGCCCTGATGGTGGTCGCGGGCAAGCCCGCTCCTACAGCGTGATTTTGTAGGAGGGGCCCCGGCCCCGATGCTTTGCTAAAGCGCCCGCGCTGCCGGCATCGCGCCGAGCACCTTGCCGGTCGGCAGGCCGGTCGGCGAGCCGCCCTTGGGTTCCTCGCTCACCGCCAGGGTCAGGGTCATGTGGCGCAGCTCCTCGCTGGGCATGTCGGGCAGGGGCATCTCGGCGCCGGTCGCCGCCTGCTCCGGCAGCACGCCCAGGGAATGCGGCTTGCCGCCGGTGTCGAGCATCCACAGTTCGAGATCACGCTGGCTGATGTCCACCGGCATCGAGCCGGGGGCCAGGCTGATGCGCATCAGATGCTTTTCGGGGTGCAGGGACACCGCCCAGCGCGCCTCGCTGCCTTCGAACTGGATGGTCGCGACATAGGGCATGGGCTGGGCGCGGAAGGTTTCCAGCGCCAGCAGCAGGCTCTCGCTGCGGTGCATCTCGCGCCAGAGCGCGCCGCTCAGCACCACGCTGGCGACCGAGGCGGCCAGAGCCCAGCTGCGCCAGAGGAACAGATTGCCGCTGGCCGGCGCGGCCGCCGGCACCGGCGGCGGCGCCGGGCGCAGCGGGCGGACCTTGTTGTCGTCGACCAGGATTTCGCGGGCCAGCGCCGTCCACACCCGCTCGCGCGGCGTGACCGGGCTCAACTGGGCCGGAATCTCGGCGAAGCGCTCCTGCCAGAAAGTGACTTCGGCGCGCAGATCGCGGTCGCGGGCGAGCAGCTTTTCGAAGCGGCGGCGGGCGCGGCCGGTCAGCAATCCAAGGGCATATTCGGCGGCCAGGGAACTGCGCAATTCGGGCTGGGCGAGTTTCATGCGGCGGCCTCCAGGCAGCTGCGCAGCTTGCCCAGGCCGCGTCGCACCCAGCTTTTCACGGTGCCGAGCGGAGCCTGCAGCGTCTCGGCCAGCTCCGGATGCGTGTAGCCCTCGTAATAGGCCAGCATCACGCTTTTGCGTTCGGGTTCCAGCAAGCCTTTCATGCAGCGCTCCAGACGACCTATGCCCTCGCGCTCGACCGCTCGGGCCTCCGGGTTCTCGCTGTCGTCGGCCATGTCGACCCGGGTGGGCATGCCGTCCTCGTCCTCGCCCTCGATGCTGTCCTCCGGCCGCTGCGCGCGCAGCATGTCGAGCGCGCGGTGGCGGGCAATGGTGTACAGCCAGGTCGCTGGCGAGCCCTTGTCGGGGGCGTAGGACTCGGACTTGCGCCAGACCTTCAGCAGACAGTCCTGCAGCGCTTCCTCCGCCCAATCCCGACGTTTGAGCATACGCAGCAGCAGCGCGAACAGATGCGGGCCGCAGGCCAGATAAAGTTCGCGGAAGGCCTGGGCATTGCCGCCGGCGGTGGCGAGGATCAGCGCTTCGAGTCGGACGGCGTCTTGCATGGCGGCGATGGTAGCGGAAGCTCGAAACTACGCACGGCAACGGATTCCGGATGCAACCGCCCCCCGGGGACTCCGCTACACCGTCAGCCCCAGCGCCGGATCGCTGATCGAATGCCGGCCGGTTTCCACCCGGCCGGCGTAGCGGCGCAGGAAGCCGTTGGCGGTACTAACGCTGAAGTCGTACCAGCCGCCGACGGCTTTCAGCACCCGCTGCCGTTCCTCAGTGGCGCCGGCCGCGACCTCGACGGTTTCCGGCGCGGTGCTGAAGTAGGCATTGGGCGTGATGGTGTAGCTGAGCGCGCCGCTGCCGTCGTTGCGCAGTTTCAGGTACAGGTCGCCATTGGCGCTGTCGTAGCAGGCCTCGACTTCCGGCGCGCCTCCGGTCGGCAGGCTCAACGCGCTGCCCTGGAACTGGCGGTGGAAGCCGTTCGGCCCCAGTACCCAGAGGTCGTAGTTGCCGATCGCGGTCCAGCTGCCGCTGAGCGACTTGCCAGCTTCGACGGCGTAGCGGCGGGGGATCGCGAGCAGATTGCTCCGGTCGTAGACGTGGAACACCGCGCCCTGGCTGCCGGTGTTGTCGAAGCGCAACTCAATGCTGCCGTTGCCTACCCTGGCGCTGACGAACAGTTCGTAGGGCAGCGCCCGCGAAGGCCGCGCGCCCGGTTCCTGGGTCGGCGGCAGGCTGGCGTCGTTGGCGAGCTGGGCCAGGGCTTCCTGCTGGGCGCGCAGGGCGTCGGCATCGGCCTTGCTGATCGCCGGCAAGGCCGGGAAGGCCTCGTCGTTGGGGTTGGCGAAGTTGAGCGTGCTGCGGAGGTCGCCGCAGATCGCGCGCCGGTAGGCGCTGATGTTGGGCTCCATGACGCCGAAGCGCTGTTCCAGAAACTGGACCACCGAGGTGTGATCGAACACCTGGGAGTTCACCCAGCCGCCGCGGCTCCAGGGCGAGACGATGTAGCAGGGCACGCGGATGCCCGGGCCATAGACCCAGTTGCGGTCGTAGACCTGGCTGCCGACGGTGCGGCGCTCGCTGCTGTCGTCCATCGTGCTGGCGCCGGCCAGCGAGCCATCGGGCTGGGCCGAGGGCGCGCAGGGCGGCGGCACATGGTCGAAGAAGCCGTCGTTCTCGTCGAAATTGACGATCAGAACGGTTTTGCTCCAGACCGCCGGGTCGGCGGTGAGCGCCTCGATCACCTGCTGGGTGTACCAGCCGCCCTGCACCGGGCTGGACGGGCCGGTGTGCTCGGAATAGCCGGCCGGGCCGACGATGTAGCTGACCTGGGGCAGCTTGCCGGTGAGCACGTCGTTCTTGAGTCCGTCCAGCGAGTTGTTGCCGAGCGTGCTGCTCAGGCCGCGGACCAGCAAGGGGTTGTCGGGCGCGGTCTCGCGCTGCTCGTAGGCCTGGCGGAACGGCACGAAGCCTTCCAGTGAGTTGTCGGTGAAGTTGTCGTCCATGTCCTGGTAGACCTTCCAGGAGATGCCGGCCGCCTGCAGCCGTTCGGCATAGGTAGTCCAGGCATAGCCGTCGGCGCTGGCGCCGAGATCGTCGTTGGTGTTGTCGATGGCCGGGCCACCGCCCTCGCCGCTGGGATTGTTGCTGCCGGTGAACAGGAACAGGCGATTGGGGTTGGTGCTGCTCAGTACTGAGCAGTGGTAGGCGTCGCAGATCGTGAAGGCATTGGCGAGCGCGAACTGGAACGGCAGCTCGGCCTCCTTGTAGTAGCCCATGGACTGGGCTTCCTTGATCGCCGGCCAGATGCCGGTGCGACCCTCGTTCCAGGCGAAGTGACCGTCCTCCCAGCCGTGCGGGGTGCCGCTGACGCGCTGGGCATTGCCCTTGCTGGAGTCCAGATGGAAGGGCAGCACCTGTTGCAGCGAGCGGTCGAGCTGGTACCAGACCGGCTTGCCGCCCGCGAGCGGAATGGGAAAGCGGTCGCCGAAACCGCGCACGCCCCGCATCGTGCCGAAGTAGTGGTCGAAGCTACGGTTCTCCTGCATCAGGATCACGACGTGCTCGACGTCGTTGATCGTGCCGCTGCGGTTGTTGGCCGGAATTGCCAGCGCCTTCTGGATGGACAGCGGCAGGGCCGCCAAGCCAGCGGCGCCACCGGCCAGACGCAGGAACTGGCGGCGGTCGAGCGCGCTCATGACGAAACCTCGGTTGCGGGGCTGCAACTGGCGGCGCTGGCCAGGGTCGGAGCCGACATCGTAGCGGGAGCGCAGCGCATCTTCGGCGGCAGGGGCAGGTCCGGATCGACCGGCGGGTTCGCCGGCGGCACCTGCGTGACGGAGGGCGGCAGGCTGTTGCCGCAGGCGGACAGCAGGGCGGCCAGGGCCAGCAGGCCGGCGCGCAGGATGGTGGTGCTCATGATTCCCCGGATGAAAGCCTTGTTTCGAGCCGGCGGAGACTACGGAGCGCAGACGACAGGCCGATGACGCAGGGATGGCCGGCGGGGGCGGGCGGCGCACCTATAATTGCGCGCCGCAAAAGGCGGCACCGTCTTTGTCAGGAGTCTGCACCGTGAGTCCCGGCCGCTTTCCCGCCACCCGCCTGCGTCGTACCCGCCAGGCCGCGTTCATCCGCAGCATGGTTCGCGAAACCGCGCTGGCGCCCGAGCACCTGATCCAGCCGCTGTTCGTCGCCGAGGGCGAGCTCGCCGGCCCGATCGGTTCCATGCCCGGCATCGTCCGCCACACGCCGGAGCAGTTGGTCGCCGAGTGCCGCGAGCTGCACGCGCTGGGCATTCGCCTGGTGGCGCTGTTCCCGGTGATTCCGGCGGCGCTGAAGACTGATGACGGCCGCGAGGCGCTCAACCCGGACAGCCTAGTGCCGCGCGCGGTGAAGGCGATCAAGGCCGCCGTGCCGGAGCTGGGCGTGATGTGCGACGTCGCGCTCGACCCCTACACCACCCACGGCCACGACGGCCTGCTCGACGAGCGCGGCAATGTCGACAACGACGCCACCAGCGAGATCCTGCGCCGCCAGGCCCTGGTCTACGCCCGCGCCGGCTGCGACGTGATCGCGCCCAGCGACATGATGGACGGCCGGGTCGGCCAGATCCGCTCGGTGCTGGAGCGCGACGGCTACAAGAACGTGCTGATCATGAGCTACGCCGCCAAGTACGCCAGCGCTTTCTACGGCCCCTTCCGCGACGCGGTCGGCAGCAGCGGCGCGCTCAAGGGCGACAAGCGCAACTACCAGATGGACCCGGCCAACACCGACGAGGCGATCCGCGAAGTCGCGCTCGACCTCGACGAGGGCGCTGACATCGTCATGGTTAAGCCGGGCATGCCCTATCTCGACATCGTCCGCCGCGTGAAGGACGAGTTCCGGGTGCCGACCGCGGCCTACCAGGTCAGCGGCGAGTACGCGATGCTGAAGGCGGCCATCGCCAATGGCTGGCTCGACGAGCGGAAGGCGCTGATGGAGGCCCTGCTCTGTTTCCGTCGCGCCGGCGCCGACCTGATCCTGAGCTATTACGCGAAGCAGGCTGCGGTCTGGCTGGCCGAGTAGCGCACCGTCCTCGCCACCGCCCGGGAGTCCGCCATGAGCCTGCAGCTGTACCAGTTTCCGCGTACCGGCCGCCTGCCCAATGACAGCCCCTTCTGCCTGAAGGCCGAGACCTATTTGCGCCTGGTCGGGCTGCCCTACGAGACCGTCACCGCGCCGCCGTTCAAGAGCCCTACCGGCAAGCTGCCGATGCTGGTCGACGAGCGCCGGAAGATTCCGGATTCCAGCGCCATCGTCGCCCACCTCGAAGCCCAGCTTGGGCCGCGCGCCCTGGACGCTGGACTGAGCGCGACCCAGCGCGCGCAGTCGCATCTGATCCAGCGCACCGTCGAAGAGCACCTGTACTGGTCGCTGCTGTGGTTGCGCTGGATCGACACGGCCGGCTGGCGCGCGACCCGAACCGCCTTCTTCGGCAGCATCCCGCCCGGGCCGCGCCACCTGATTGGCGGCCTGATCCGGCGCAAGGTCGCTCGCGATGCCCGTGGCCACGGCCTGGCCCTGCATTCCCGCGCCGAAATCCTGCACCGCGCCACCCAGGACCTCGCCGCGCTCTCGGCCCTGCTCGGCGAACAGGACTACTTCCTCGGTGCCGAGCCGCATGCCATCGACGCCACCGCCTATGGCTTCCTCGGCAACATCCTCGACTCCGATCTGCGCACCGCGCTGACCGATATCGCCGCCAGCTACTCAAACCTGGTGGCGTACTGCCGGCGCATGCAGCGGCGCTGCTTCCCCGAACTTTCGTAGGACCCGCATCCGCCATGGACCGCTACGCCGTCATCGGCTACCCCGTTGCCCACTCCAAGTCGCCCTTCATCCATGCCGCCTTCGCGCGGCAGACCGGGCAGAAGCTCAGCTACGAGGCGGTCGAGATCGCGCCGGCGGCGCTGACCGAGACGCTCCAGCAGATGCACGCCGAGCCTTACGCCGGCCTCAATGTCACCCTGCCGCACAAGGTCGCGGTGGCGGCGCTGTGCGAGGCGGTGAGCGAGCGCGCCAGGCTCGCCGGCGCGGTCAACACCCTGGTGCGGACTGCGACCGGCTGGAGCGGCGACAACACCGACGGCGCTGGTTTCGTCCACGACCTGCAGGTCAATCTCGGCGTCGCCATTGCCGGCAAGCGGGTGCTGCTGCTGGGCGCCGGCGGCGCCGCGCGTGGCCTGATCGCGCCGATCCTGGCCGAGCGGCCGGCGGAACTGGCGGTATCCAACCGCAATCCCTGGAAGCCGGAAGAGCTGGCCGAGCAGTTCAAGGCGCTCGGCCCCATCGTGCCGCGCACCCATCTGTCGCTGAAGGGCGACCGCTACGACCTGGTAATCAACGCCACCAGCGCCGGCCATGCGAACACGATGCCGCGCCTGCCGGGGCAGATTCTTGCCGAGGGCGGCGTCTGCTACGACCTGTCCTACGGGGCCTCGGCCGAACCCTTCTGCGCCTGGGCGCGCACCCAGGGCGCCGCGCTGCAGGCCGACGGTCTGGGCATGCTGGTCGAGCAGGCGGCGGCGGCCTTCGAGTTGTGGCGTGGCGTCCGCCCGCACACCGCCCCGGTGCTGGCGGCGCTGCGCACGCCCGAGCCCTGCGGCAGCGGCATCACTCATCGGTTGCCGCCCAAACCAGTGCATCCGAACCGCATCGGTCAGGACTGAGAGCTTGTGAATAAATCTACTGCGCTGTCCTGCTGCTACGTCATGCGCTGCTCGCAATCCTCACGCACTGGAGTGCGCTGCGGTTGCTGCGCTGCTATTCCTTGCATCAGGCCATGCTCGCTACGATTTCTTCACAAGCTCTGAGTCCGCGACTCAGCTACCGAGCGGCAGGTGATGGCGGTGCACGCCCTCGGCCTTCCGGCCGGCCAGTTCGATCATCGCCGCCGCCACCGCTTCCACCTTCACCGCGCGGTACTTGGCCAGTTCGCCGCTCAGCGCCCGGTTGAGTAGCGGCGCCGCCTTGCTGGCGACCCACTCGGCCGGACGCCATTCCCCGCGCTCGGCGAGCAGGAGCGAGGGGCGGACGATGTGCAGGCTGGCGAAACCGACTTCCTGCAGGGCCTGCTCCATGCGCGCCTTCACCCGCGAGTAGAAGGCCGGCGAGCGCAGCGAGGCGCCGACCGCCGAGACCACCAGGAACTGCTGAGCGCCCTGGGCCTTGCTGGCGCGCGCCAGATCCAGCACCAGGTGGTAGTCGACGCGCTCGAAGGCGGCCTTGCTGCCGGCCTTGCGCAGGGTGGTGCCCAGGCAGCAATAGACATCGTCGGCGGCCAGCGCCGGGCCCAGGCTGGCGATGTCCTCGGTGAACGGCAGTTGCTCCAGCTTCGGATGGCTGAGGCTCAGCGGCCGCCGGCTGAGCGCCTTGACCCGGGCATAGCGCGGGCTGGCCAGCAACTGCGTCAGCAGGGCCTGGCCGACGGCGCCGGTGGGGCCGGCGACCAGGGCGGTGAGGGTGGGGCTGCTCGGCATGATGGCGGTGTCAACGGGTAGCGAGGGCGGAGTTTATCGGAGCAAATCACGTGCCGCGTTACGATGCCGGCCCCACCACCGGTCAGGAGCAGGACGCGGCATGAGCATCTGGAAATGGCAGGCGACGCCCGAGCAGGTCCAGGCTTCGGCGCAGGGTTCGATGAGCGCCCACCTGGGCCTGAAGATCACCGAGATCGGGCCGGACTACGTGCGCGGCACCCTGCCGGTCGACCATCGCACCAAGCAGCCCTACGGCCGCCTGCACGGCGGCGCCAACGTGGTGCTGGCCGAGGAACTGGGCAGCTTCGGCGCCAATCTCTGCCTGGACCCGAACGAGGCCTTCGCGGTGGGGCTGGAGATCAATGCCAACCACCTGCGCGGCGTCACCGCCGGCACGGTCACCGGCACCGCGCGGCCGCTGCACATCGGCCGCAGCACCCAGGTCTGGGAGATCCGCATCGAGACCGAGGCCGGCGAACTGGCCTGCATCTCGCGGCTGACCATGGCGGTGGTCTCGAAGCGGCCGGGCAAGAGTGGCTGACGCGCTGCCCTAGCGGTTGCCGCAAAGCTCGAACAGCTGCACCGTGGTCGGCTGGCCGCCACCGGACAGCGAGGTGAGCGCTTCGACCGAGTCGAAGGGCAGGCTGCTGCGGCCGCCGTAGAACCGGGTTTCGCCGGCACCGTCGATGTTGCCGACGGCGGTCGAGGAGCCCTCGATCACTTCCTGCTGCACGCCGCCGCGATAGGTGGTGAAGGACACGGCGATATTGGTGTAGCCGCCGGAGGCGAGATAGGGGAACTGCATGTAGGCCCCGACGGTGCTGCCGCCGCCGAACTCGCGACCGCTGCCGGTCAGGCTGATCCGGCCGCCGGCCGGCGTCAGGCCACTGGCGTTGAACACCAGCTCTGCCGCCGTGCCGCCATTGCCATCGGCGGCCGCTTCGACGCCATCGACCCGGCAGCCGGTGCAGGCACTGGAGCTGCTGCTGACGGTCGCGCCGGCAAATCCGGCGCCGCAGGTGCTGGAGCCGCTGCCACCACAGGCGGACAGCAGCAGCGTCAGGCCGGCGAGGGATATCGAAGGGCAGGGGTTCATAGGCTGCAACGGCGTGGAGCGGCGCCTCCGCGATGGGGCTGCCCGAAGCAACGGCCGAGGGGGCGCCGCGATGACAGCGGGCGCAGGCTGCCGGCTCCCAAGCGCCGGACGGCCTGAGCCGGTTGGCAGGTTCCGCCAGGCCAGAGCGGTGGATTGTTTCTTTGCCGCTACTGCGTCTACTCTCGGCGCATCCGAGGACCCAAGGTCTCACGGTCGCTGCCTGAACCTTCGAAGTCCGCCTGCCTGTACTACCCGACGCCAAGGATTGGTTGGGGTCGCTATCAAGGGAGAATGAAATGTTCAAGCCGCTCGTCGTGGCTCTGGTCACGGCCCTGGTCACCGCCACCTCCGCGCTCGCCGCCCAAAGCCAGCAGCCGACCCCCCGATCCGGATTCCAGTTGCTGAGTCGCGCTACCGAGCTGCCGGCTGCGCGGCAGAAGTCGCGACTGGCGCCGCCGCAGGCTCAGCGTCGCAGCGTCAGCCTGAAGCTGCCGGCCGCGACCGCGCCCTCACTGGCGGGTTACCGCTCGCAGCGTGACGAGCAGCAGAGCGCCAGCACCTTCCTCTGGGCCGACGCCGCGATCAAGACCGCGCCGCTGGCGCCGCTGAAGGCGGAGTTGATGGCCGATGCCGCCGCCCGCGACTACCTCGCCCGCCAGGCCGGGCCGCTCCAGCTCAGCAAGCGCTCGATCCAGGACGCCCGCCTGGTCGATTTGCATGACACCGGCAAGGGCCCGCTCATCGCCCGCTACCAGCAGGTGCAGGACGGCATCGAAGTCTTCGGCAAGCGCGTCAACGTGATGATGGACCGC
>JAUYNO010000038.1 GCA_030696045.1 Stagnimonas sp.
AAATAATTTCCTGAACGACCGGGTTGATGTCCTTCCATGCCAATCGAAAATCAAATTTGTAGTGTTTGGCGATCGATTCCGAAATTTGCTGATAGTAGAGATGATTGACCGTTTGCCAGGCGGAGATGGCCCCCTCGCGCAGTGAGAGATTTTTGTTGGGGATGATGAGGTCGGGATCAAAGACCATCATGGTGCCAAGGCCTGTGCAGTCTGGGCAGGCGCCGACAGGGCTGTTGAACGAGAAGAGTTGCGGTGTGATTTCGGGATAGCTGATGCCGCAGTCGGGACAGGCGGACTTGCTGCTGAATAAAATCGGTTCTTCTAGCCCCTGAACTTCAACTTTCGCAAGACCGTCGGCGTGCTTCAAAGCGGTTTCAATCGAATCCGCCATGCGGTTGTCTTTTTCTTTTTTGATGACGATGCGATCGACGACCAGATCGATCGTATGTTTTTTCTTTTTATCAAGCGGAATGGTTTCGGTCAGTTCATGCATGACGCCATCCACGCGCACCCGCACAAAACCCTGCTTGGCGAGGAGTTTCAATTCCTTGCTGTACTCGCCTTTTCGGCCGCGCACGATTGGCGCAAAGATCGTGCACTTGCTGCCGTCGGGCAGCTTTATCAGGCGATCGACCATCTGCGAAACGGTCTGCGATTGGATGGGCTTGCCGCAGCTGTAGCAGTAGGGGACACCGATGCGTGCGAAGAGCAGGCGGTAGTAATCATAAATTTCGGTCACCGTGCCGACGGTGGAGCGTGGATTGTGGCTGGTGGTCTTTTGTTCAATCGAGATCGCAGGGGAGAGGCCTTCGATGGAATCGACATCCGGCTTGTCCATGATCGACAGGAACTGCCGGGCATAGGCGGAGAGCGATTCCACATAGCGCCGCTGCCCTTCCGCGTACAGGGTGTCGAAGGCCAGCGAGGACTTGCCCGAGCCCGACAGCCCGGTGATCACCGTCAGCTTGTCGCGCGGCAGGCTCAGCGAGACGTTCTTGAGGTTGTGCGTGCGGGCGCCACGAATCGTGATTTGGTTGGGGCTCGCGTCCATGGGGTACAGAGGTCAAAAAGTGATCGAGTATTATGCGCGGCCTTGGCAGTCCGATTGCGCCCCGCGTGTCCTATTT
The DNA here is from genome assembly GCA_030696045.1 of Stagnimonas sp. Lineage (GTDB taxonomy): Bacteria > Pseudomonadota > Gammaproteobacteria > Nevskiales > Nevskiaceae > Stagnimonas. The sequence goes on from JAUYNO010000038.1 coordinate 1,128, forward strand.
CTCCGTGCCCCCCTTTCGCTCCCGCACGGCTGGCGTCCGATGAAGATCGTTTTCCCCTACCTGGCGCAGACCCACCAGATTCCGCACAGCCTCCCGATCGCGGCGGCGCTGGCCTCGCGCCCGGAGTTCGAGGTGCACATCGCCTGCAGCACCGCCGAGCAGGAATCCCTGGCCCGGCGCCTGGCCGCGCTGTATCCCCAGGCCCGCCTGCAGTTCGACCGCCTGCGGGTCAATCCGCTGAGCTATTTCCTGCACCGCCTGGGCGGCAAAGGCCTGCCGCCGAAGAAGCGCACCCTGGCCGCCAACCGGGACTATTTCTCGCAGTTCGCCGCCGCCCTGGTGCCAGAGCGCACCTCGCTGCGGCTGCGCCGGCTGCTGCCGGAGCTGCGGCTGATCTACACCCAGCACGGCCCCCAGGGTCGCGGCATCACCTATGCGCCGGACATCGCCCAGTTTGACTACGTGCTGGTGCATGGCAGCCGCTGCGAGCAGCGCATGCTGGCGGAAGGCCTGATCCGGCCCGGGCACTACCACTGCGGCGGCTATCCCAAGTTCGACCTGTTGCAAAGGCTGGGCGGCAGCGGGCCGCCGGCGCTGTTCGCGCAGGCCCGGCCGACCGTGCTGTACAACCCGCACTTCCTGCCAGAGCTGTCGTCCTGGCCCGGCATGGGCCGTCAGGTGCTGGACTATTTCGCGGCCAGCCCCGACTACAACCTGATCTTCGCGCCGCACCTGCGCCTGTTCGATCACCACCGGGGCCGGCTGCCGGCTGAGCTGCGGCGCTACCAGGGCCTGCCCAACATCCACCTGGACACCGGCAGTGAGCGCAGCATCGACATGAGCTATGTCCTGGCCGCCGACCTCTACCTGGGCGATGTCAGCAGCCAGGTCGCCGAGTTCCTGGTCAAGCCCCGCCCCTGCCTGTTCCTGAACGCACACGGTGTGGCCTGGCAGGACTCGCCGGACTACCTGTTCTGGCATCTGGGCCCGGTGCTGGACCAGGTCAGCGGGCTGGACGCCGGCCTGAAACTGGCGCGTGCGCGTCACGGCGACTGGCTGGCGCGCCAGCAGACCTATTTCCAGGAGTGCTTCGGCGTCGACGCCAGCGAGACCGGCTATCGCGCAGCGGCGGCGGCGGTGGCCGGAGCGGCTGAGGCCATCGCCCGCTTCCTGCTGGAGCCCCGCAGCACATGAACGCCCAGGAAATCCGTGCCACCGTCGGCCTGGCCCTGATCTATGCCCTGCGCATGATTGGGATGTTCATGATCCTGCCGGTGTTCGCGCTCTACGCCCACGGCCTGCCGGCACCGGCCAGTGACCTGCAGATCGGCCTGGCCATCGGTATCTACGGCCTGGCCCAGGCGGCACTGCAGATCCCGATCGGCATCGCCTCCGACCGCTGGGGCCGCAAGCCGGTGATCGTCATCGGCCTGCTGATCTTCGCCGCCGGCAGCTTCCTGGCCGGCGCCACGCAGGAAATCCACTGGATCATCGCCGGCCGCATCCTGCAGGGCCTGGGCGCGATCTCCTCGGCGGTCTCGGCCCTGCTCGCCGACCTGACCCGCGACCGGGTGCGCAGTTCGGCGATGGCGATCATGGGCGCCGGCATGGGGCTCGCGTTCCTGGGCGCCCTGGTCGCCGGTCCGGTGGTGGCCGGCCATATCGGGGTCGACGGCATCTTCCAGCTGACCGGGGTCCTGGCCCTGCTCGGCATCCCGGTGGTGCTGCGGCTGGTGCCGCCGGCGCCGCGCCCGCAGCACAGCAATGCCGGCGTCTGGACCGTGCTGCGCGACCCACAGCTGCTGCGCCTGGACGGCGGAATCCTGCTGTTGCATGCCCTGCTCACCGGCCTGTTCGTCGCCGCGCCCTTCGCCATCGTCGAGACCCTGGGCCTGCCCTCGGAGGCGCACTGGGAGGTCTACCTGCCGGTGCTGCTGCTGTCCCTGCTGCCGGTGTTTCCGCTGATGAAATGGGCCGAGAACAACCAGGGCACGCGCCGCCTGTTCCTGGCCGCCATCGGGGTGCTGGGGCTGGCGATGCCGCTGCTGGCGGTCGGACACCGGCAGCCCCTGGCCCTGCTCGGCGCCCTACTGCTGTTCTTCATGGCCTTCAACCTGCTGGAGGGCATGCTGCCCTCCCTCATCAGCCGGCGCGCGCCGCCCGGCCAGCGCGGCGCGGCCCTGGGGGTCTACGGCAGCGCGCAGTTCCTGGGGCCGATGCTCGGCGGCGCCCTGCTGGGCGGCGTCAAGGGCCACTGGGGGCTGTCGGCCGCCTTCGCCGCCGCTGCCTGCCTGCCCCTGATCTGGCTATCATTCGCCACCGGCCTCCGCGCCCCGGCGGCGCCCGCGCCCGACTCCGGCGCGGCGGCCCCCCATCACTGAAATCCAAAGGACAGCCCCATGGCCCGCGGCGTCAACAAAGTCATCCTCATCGGCAACCTCGGCAAAGACCCCGAGCTCAAGTACTTCCCCAACGGCGACGCCTTCTGCAACGTCACCATCGCCACCAGCGAGAGCTGGAACGACAAGGCTTCGGGTGAGAAGAAGGAACGCACCGAGTGGCACAACGTGGTGTTCACCCGCAAGCTCGCGGAGATCGCCGGCCAGTACCTGAAGAAGGGTGCGAAGGTCTACGTCGAAGGCAGCCTGCGCACCCGCAAATGGGAGAAGGACGGCGTCGAGCGCTACACCACCGAAATTCTCGTCAACGACATGCAGATGCTCGATGGCCGCGCCGGTGGCGGCGGTGAGTCCTCAGGCGGCGGTGGCGGCTACTCGCGCAGCTCCGGCTACGACCAACCGGCCCGCAGCGCCGCGCCGGCGCGCGGTGCGCCGCAGACCGCTGCGCCGGCAGCCGCTGACCACGGCGGCTTTGATGACGATGACATTCCGTTCTGAAACCTCGGCGGGATGATCGCTGCAACACAAAAAGGCCCCTGGATCAGGGGTCTTTTCTGTGGCTGGCGAAGTGGGCTGAGGTTCAGCCCATCTGCCGCGCCCGGTCGCTGGTGCGGCGGGTGGTCGGTGCATCGTCCTGCTTTCGCTCGCCGGCAGCGACCCGGCCTTTGGCGCGGTCCAGGGTGCGGCGAACCAGCAGCACCTCGCCCAGACCCAGCAGCTGGCGCGGGCTGCGCGACAACAGATCGGCGCCGACTTCGGTCACCACCAGCTCGGATTCGAGGCTGATCGGGCGTCCCTCGAAGACACCGGCATGGAGCATTTCCTGCAGTGCCAGTGCAAGGTCGCCCTCGCGAAGGCCGGTCAGATGCCAGGCCTCGGCAAAATCGCCAACCTGCATGCGCGCGCCCGCCCAGTCAGTGCGGTTCTCGCGGCAAATCTGGATGACGGCGTATTCGCGTACAGCGGAAGAAATGTTCATGGACGTTGCTCCGGCTTTGGACCGCAGACCATTTATAGCCACTGCCTGGCCCGCTGCCGAGGCCCGGGCTGTCGGTAAAAGTGCCCACCGATACCGCTCTCCAACTAAAGGTGGATGCAACTGCGGCCAACGTCAGAATGCCCTTGGCCGGCCCTACGCCTATAGTCGATCACCGACCGCCCGAATCGCCGATCCGCTCCGTCCACCATGACCCGCATCACCCAGCTGCTCGGCCAGGCCTCGTCTGGCGACAGTGGCGCCGTACAGCAGCTCTATGCCGCGCTGTATCCGGAGATCCGCCGAATAGCCCGCTCACGCCTGGCCGAGGCCGGCGGAGTCACCGGGCTGGACACCACCGCCCTGGTCCACGAGGGCTTCCTGCGCATGGCAGAGAGTGAGGGCTTGCGCGGCAGCGAGCGCCTGCAGTTCTTCGCCTACGTCGGTCGCGCGCTGCGCTCGGTGGTGCTCGACCACCTGCGCGCCCGCGCCACCGAAAAACGCGGCGGCGGCGTGCAGATGGTGACGCTCTCGCATGCCGACGAGGCGGTCGATCCAGCGCCGCTGGGCCAGGACCTGGCCGCGCTCGATGCCGCCATCGAACAGGTGCGCGCGCTCGACGAGGGCCTGAGCCAGGTCATCGAGATGCACTTCTTCGCCGGCATGACCATCTCCGAGATCGCCGAGGCGCGCGGCGTCTCGACGCGCACCGTGGATCGCGACCTGAAGAAGGCGCGGCTGCTGCTCACCGAGTTGCTGACCGAGTCCTAGTAGAAAAACGCCGGACTGTCGTGGCCCGCCGCCCAACAACGTCTGTAACGGAACAAGGCCTCGACATCGCTGGCCATCGAAACGGGAGCTGAGTGTGGCGATTGCGCGCGAGGACTGGCTGCACTGGTCCGCCCTGCTGGACGAAGCGCTGGAGCTGGACCCGGCCGCCCGCGCTACCTGGCTGACTGCCCTGCGTGACGCTCAGCCCGATGCCGCTGCGGCCATCGAGCGCCTGCTCGCCCACGACGGCCGCGAGTCGGCATCGGCAGCGCTACTGGGCGACCGCTCCACGCTCGGCGATTACGAGCAGGCGCTGCACGCGCTGCTGATGGCCGAAGACGCGACCGCCGCCGCCGTGCCGGGCCAGTCGTTCGGCCCCTGGCAGGTCAGCGAGCGACTCGGCGTCGGCGGCATGGGCGAGGTCTGGCTGGCGACGCGCGCCGACCGGCTCTATCAGGGCCAGGCGGCGATCAAGCTGCTGCGCAGTGGCGGCGACATCAAGCGTCTGGCCGGCCGCTTCGCGCGCGAGCGCCAGGCGCTGGCGCGACTGACGCACCCCGGCATCGCCCGCCTGCTCGATGCCGGCCTGGCCGGCGATCAGCCCTATCTGGTGCTCGAACACATCGAGGGCCGGCCGCTGCCGGACTACCTGCGCGATCAGGCATCGACCGTGACCGAGCGCGTGCGGCTGGTGCTCGCCATCGCCCAGGCGGTGAGCTACGCCCACGGCCGGCTGATCGTGCACCGCGATCTCAAGCCCTCGAACGTGATGGTCACCGGCGCGGGCGAGGTGAAGCTGCTCGACTTCGGCATCGCCGGACTGCTCGATGAAGCCGGCGCCGACAGCACCGCCCTGACGCGCCTCTACGGCCGTGGCCTGACGCTCGACTACGCAGCGCCCGAGCAGATCGCCGGCGAGCCGACCGGCGTCGGCTGCGACGTGTTCTCGCTCGGCGTGATGCTGTTCGAATTGCTTGCAGGGCAGCGACCGTTCCAGGCCGTCCGGGCGGGTCGCGCCGCGCTCGAACACGCGGTGCTGCATCAGGACGCGCCGCGGCTGACGCAGGCACTGCGGGCGCCACCCGTCGTCGCTGGCAGCCGGCCAGCCGATGCCGCACGCATCGGCAAGGATCTGGAGGCCGTGGTCGCCAAGGCGCTGCAGAAGTCGCCCGAGGATCGCTACCCGACCATGGCGGCGTTCATCGACGATCTCGAACGCTGGCTGGAACACCGCCCGGTGCAGGCGCTGCAGCAGGACTGGCGTCGCCGCAGCGGCCTGTGGCTGCGGCGCAACCGGCTGGTCGCCGTGCTGTCCGGCGCGGTGATCGCCTCGCTGGCCCTGGGCCTCGGCGTAGCACTCTGGCAGTCTGAGCAGGCGCGCGCGCAGGCGACGCGGGCGGAGCTGCAAGCAGCTCGCGCCACCGCCGTGAGCCGCTTCATGGTCGATCTGTTCCGCGCGGCCGACCCGGAGAAAACCAAGGGCGCCGCACTCTCCGCGCTCGAGGTGCTGGATGCCGGCGCGCAGAAACTGCTCTCGGTCGCGGGCGAGGATGCCGAGTTCCGCGCCGAGATCGGTGCGGCGCTGGGCGACACCTATGTCTCGCTGACCCGGCCCGACAAGGCCCTGCCGGTGTTGCAGAGCGCCGTCGAGAGCGCGGTCACCGCCTATGGCGCGGAGGACATCCGCACTGCGCGCCTGCAGACCGTGCTGGCGCTGGCCGAGATGCAGAACGAGCAGTATCCGGAAGCCGCAAAGCGTTACGCCGCCGCGATGCCCATCCTCGATGCGGCAGGACTGGGCGACGCCGAGGACACCCTGATCGCGCGCGCCAACTGGGGTTACGCGACGGCGAAGGCCGGCGAGTTCGATGCGGCGATGCTCATCCATGTCGAGAGCGAGCGCCGCGCGCTTGCGCGCTACGGCAACCAGAGCTGGGCCTATGCCGACGCCGTCAACAACACCGGCACCTACTACTCGATCCGCAGCGAATGGGCGAAGGCGCGCGATATTTTCCTTTCCATCGAGGCCCTGACCCTCAAGCCGCCACCGGGCCGCCTGCAGGATTCGCTGACGATGCGCATGAACCTCGCCAACAGTCTCGCCCGTACCGGCGAGATGAAGGAGACCCTGAAGCGCCAGCCGCAGATCGTGGCCGACTTCACCAGCCTGATCGGCGCCGAAGGCAACCAGACGCTGGTCGCGCGCTGGTTCCTGGGCGACACCTACAAGCGCCTCGGGCAGTTCGAGGCCTGCGCGCGGGAGTACACCGGGCTCGCCGAGGTGCGCACGCGCATCTCGGGGCCGAAGCACCCGCTGACGGTGGACGTGGTCTCGAAGGTGGCGATGTGCAGCCGCCTGACGGGCGATCTCGTCACCAGCGCCGACTACGCCGCGCGGGCCACGGCGGCACTCGACCCCAATGACCAGCCGCCGCAGCGTACGACGCTGCGCATCGTCTCCACCCTCGCAAACCTCCGGGACGATGCCGGCGACGTCGTCGCACTCGACGCGATGTTGGCGCGCATGCGCAGGCTCATGGCCGCTCTCAACGTGCAGGGCCGTGACGACCGCATCTACGAGGCGATGCTCGGCGCACATCGCGAACTGCTGCGCGGCGACAAGGCTGCGGCCCTCGTGGTCTATGAAAAGGCGCGCAGCGAGGCGCCGGTGTCGATGCAGAACCTGCACCCCGAGGCCTACTATGCCTACCTGCTCGCGCTCGCCGGCCGGTTCGACGAGGCCAGCGCAGGACTGGCCAGGGCCCGTGCGATGGCTGTCACGCGCTTCGATCCGGGTTACCAGCTGTTCGCCGCGCTCGACTATGTCGAGAGTCTCATCCCCGGCAGCGCCAAGGCCACACCCCAGGGCCGAGCGGCGGCGGCGAAGGCGCTGGCGGCGGCCTACCCGGTGCCGGTGAAGCTGCCGCTGGCACCGATCTGGTTTGGGCTGATGTAACAGAGACTGCGGCCGGTGACGGAGCGGACTCGCGCACTCCATTCGCCCTGAACTTGTCGAAGGGCCTTGGCAAGAAGGGGCTTCGACAGGCTCAGGCCGAATCGGCTCCAGGATGTGCGCGCCGGATCAATCGGTGCGCTCGATCACAAAAGCGGGGCGCAAGCGCGAAAGCAGCCTGTCGTGATCCGCCCGGCGCCCGCGTCTATCCAGACAAGAGAAGTTTTTCGTCTGGAGAACCGCACCGTGTTCCTGAGCCATCGCACTCCGCTGTTACTCGCTGCTCTCGCACTGGCAGCAGGCCTCGGCGCTTGCGGCAATAGCAGCGAAACGCCTGCGGCGACCCCAGCGTCTCCGGCAGCCGCCGCGAGGGTCGACGGCAGCATCACGCCGGACATCAGCAACGATCGCTGCAAGCTGATCCCGCCCGAACAGGTCGCGGAGTATCAAGCGGCGCATGACGTTTTCAAGGGCGCCGAGGGGCTGGAGCCGCAGTTCACCAAGGGCCAGCTGTTCCACGACCAGGAAGTGATCCGCTTCAAGTGGACGCACGCCAGCTCGCAACCGCTCGGCATCAGCGTCGATCTGCTGCAGCGCTGCAGCCAGAACACCGTCCACAACTCGCCGCTGTACGAAGAGCCCAAGGGCAGCGGCAAGCTCAGCACGCCGCTCTACACCAGCAATGCCGGCAGCGACTACCCGTCCGGCACGCCGGCGGTGGTGCGGGTGACTTTGACCGTCGTCGATACCCAGACGATGCGCGGAACGACCACGACGGTCGGCGAATACACGATCCGGCTCGAAGGGCCGAAGGACTGATCCCATGCGCACCCGCACCCTCAATGCCGCGCTATTGGCCGGCCTGCTCGCCCCTCTCTGGATGGCAACGGCACAGGCGACCGACATCCCCACCAAGGACGCGAAGGGCCTGAAAGACCCACCGGGACTGTCGCGCTTCACCGGCTCGGCGCTGTTCCTGAACGAGTTCGTCGACTACGACGAACTGAAGGTGCCTGCGACTACGGTCGAATCGACCGAGCGCAAGATGAGTGCCGCGAAGTATGCGGAGGCCAGCGGCCAGCGCTGGCGGATGATGTATGCCATTCCTGACGGCCGCTCGCCGATCGAGGTGGTGCGTAACTACCAGCAGCAGCTCAAGGCCAAGGGGTACACCGCACTCCATGAATGCACTGCCGACACATGCGGCGGTGACACTCAGGACTACGACGGAGGCACCACGGCCGACACCTTCATCAACTTCCTTTATCCGCGCAGCGAATTCCGCGGGTGGGACGATTCCGCCGCCGCACGCTGTGCCGGCGGCAGCTTCATCACCGACATGCGCTATGCGGTGCTGAAGAACGAGGCGACCGGCGAGCTGGTCGCCCTGGTCACCCACCGCCCCGGCATCGTCTCGGCGCATTGCCCCGAGGAGGAATGGAAGAAGCACCTGTTCGCGACCGTCGTCTACGTCAAGCCGAAGACGATGGAAACCAACATGAAGCTTGAGGCGAGTGCGCTCGAAAAGGCGATGGGCGAAACCGGCAAGGTCGCCATCTACGGCATCCTGTTCGACACCGCCTCGGCGACCATCAAACCCGAGAGCAAGCCCTCGCTGGACGAGATCGGAAAGCTCCTGAAGAAGGAGGCCAAGCTCGGCCTGCACATCGTTGGTCACACCGATGGCGAGGGCACGCTGGCTGGCAATTTCGACCTGAGCAAGCGCCGCGCCGAGGCTGTGCGCGCTGCGCTCATCAAGGACTACGGCATCGCCGCCAACCGCCTCACCGGCAATGGCGTGGCCTCGCTCGCACCGGTGGCGCCCAACACCAGCGACGAGGGTCGTGCCAAGAACCGGCGCGTGGAGCTGGTGCCGTACTGACGCGCCCGTTCGTGATTCCCCACTCGATAGCGTCCTACGCCCCACGTCCGTTCGGAGCCCGCCCATGCGCAACACCTTGATTGCCTCTGCTCTGCTGCTGCTCGCACCGCTGGCCCAGGCCGAATCCATCCCCCTGCGCGAGGGCCTGACGCTGGTCACGGCGGTCACCCGACCCACCGGCAATATCGAAACGACGCTCAAGGTCACGGCGGTCACGCCGCGCTTGGTGAAGCTGTCCTTCAACGGCAGGAACAGCGACGGCAGTCCGCTCGCCGCGATGCGTAACCTGCGCGTCTCCGATCTCAAGAGCGCCCGAGCGATCCGCCCAAACTTCGTCGGTGGCGGCACCGAGTTCTTCGAGAACGCGACGGCCTTCGGCACGTCGGCGCAAGTACTCGGCGAGCTGAAGCGCGGCAGCAGCACGCTGACCGTCGATGTCGGCGGCCTGAGCATGGGCACCGGTGTGGCGGGCGGCGGCTTGGCACGCGAGCTGGACGGAATGCTCGAAGGCATGGGCGGATTCGCAGGGATTTCCGAAGCGCTGAAGGCCGCTCAGGCCAGCGGCGCGATCAGCGACAGCGAGGCGGCGGAAGGCGCCGGCACCATGGGCGATATCGGCCAGCTGCAGATGGCGCAGGGCAAGCTCACGGCGGCCGGCAAGACCACGGTCGCGGTGACGGTCAATGGCAAGAAAGTCGAACTGCCGGGCATCGTCGCCAAGGGCCGGATCAGCAAGGGCGAAGAGGCCTACGACAGCGAGTGGGTGTTCCTCGATGACGCCGCTAATCCTCTGACGCTGAAGAGCCGCATCGGCACCGAAAGCACACAGTTGCTGCGCATCGACTATCCGGCGGCGGCGAAGTGATGCGCCTGCGCCCTGCCCTGTTCGCCTTGTCGCTGGCGCTGCTCTCCTGCCGTAGTGCTGCGGCCGAGACGCCGCGCATTCCGCTGCTGCAGGGCACGGTCTACACGCTCGCTTCTTCCTACCCGGCCGGCGACGAGGAGCACATCGCGACGCTGAGCCAGCTCGATGACAAGCTCGCCGTGTTCGCGGTCGAGTCGCGCGCACCGGTCGAGGGCGAGGCGGGCAAGGAGCAGTCCGCGCGCTGGGAGCGCCAGGTGCGCCGGCAGGATCTGGTCGACGGCCATCGCCTCAACACCGTGTTCCAGACCGGCGACCCGGCGCTGTTCGCGGGCGCGAGCTTCATGCACCTGTCCACCGCCGCGTTCCAGGAGCTGAAGGACAGGGGCGAGACCGCGCTGGTGCTCGGCACCATCAAGGATTTCCAGGGCAGCGGCGCGAAGGCCTCGATGCTGATGGCGGTGCTGTCCGGCCGCAAATACTTTCGCGGCACGCTGAAGCGCGTCGGCAGCGGCACCGTCGACATCCCAGTGCTAGTCAATGGCGAGCGGCGGCTGCTGCCGGCAATTGCCAGCGTCGGCGAGCTGAGTGTCGGCGCCGACCGCATCCGCGTGAAGTACTGGTGGCTCGACGATGCGCAGGACGCACTGATGCTGCGCAGCGATCACCGTCAGCTGGTGAGGCTCGACTATCCGATGCCCGCGCCCGAGAAAACGCTGGCCGCGTCACTGAGCAGCGGCGACTGCCGCGCGACCTTGCCCGGCATCTACTTCGACACCGGCAGTGCGACGCTGCTGGCGCAGTCCGATACCGCACTGCAAACCGTAGCGACGCTGCTTAAGGCGAATCCAGGCTGGGCGCTGACCGTCG
>JAUYNO010000063.1 GCA_030696045.1 Stagnimonas sp.
GGTTCCGTCAGAACCTGCTCGGCAAGCGCGTCGACTACTCGGGCCGCTCGGTCATCGTGGTCGGTCCCGAGCTCAAGCTGCACCAGTGCGGCCTGCCCAAGAAGATGGCGCTCGAGCTGTTCAAGCCGTTCATCTACTCGCGGCTCCAGGCCTACGGCATGGCCAACACCATCAAGGCCGCCAAGCGCATGGTCGAGAAGGAGCGTCCCGAGGTTTGGGACATCCTCGAAGAGGTCATCCGCGAGCATCCGGTGCTGCTGAACCGTGCGCCGACGCTGCATCGCCTCGGCATCCAGGCGTTCGAGCCGGTGCTGATCGAGGGCAAGGCGATCCAGCTTCACCCGCTGGTCTGCTCGGCGTTCAACGCGGATTTCGACGGCGACCAGATGGCGGTCCACGTGCCGCTGTCTCTCGAAGCCCAGCTCGAAGCGCGCGTGCTGATGATGTCCACCAACAACATCCTCAGCCCTGCCAACGGCAAGCCGATCATCGTCCCGTCGCAGGACATGGTCCTTGGGCTGTACTACCTTTCGATGGACCGCGAGGGTGAGCCGGGCGAAGGCATGATGATGTCCGACATGGCCGAAGTGCACCACGCGCTGGCAGCCGGCGCGGTGACGCTCCACTCCAAGATCATCGCGCGCGTGCCGCAGACCGACGAGAAGGGCGGCCAGTACATGCGCCGCTTCGAGACGACGCCCGGCCGCATGCTGATCGGCGAATGCCTGCCGCAGAGCCACACCGTGCCGTTCGACGTGGTCAACCGCCTCCTCACCAAGAAGGAGATCGGCGACGTCATCGATCAGGTTTATCGCCACACCGGGCAGAAGGACACCGTGCTGTTCGCCGACGCGATCATGACGCTGGGCTTCCGCAACGCGTTCAAGGCGGGGATCAGCTTCGGCAAGGACGACATGATCATCCCCGACTCGAAGGTCGAGCTGGTCGCCGAGAGCAAGGCGCTGGTCGCCGATTACGAGCAGCAGTACCAGGACGGCCTGATCACCCAGCAGGAAAAGTACCACAAGGTGATCGACGCCTGGAGCCGCTGCGGCGACAAGGTCGCCGACGCGATGATGGCCGAGATCAAGGCCACCCCCAAGGACGAGAAGGGCCGCCAGAAGCCGGTCAACTCGATCTACATGATGAGCCATTCGGGCGCGCGCGGTTCGCCGACGCAGATGAAGCAGCTCGCGGGGATGCGCGGGCTGATGGCCAAGCCTTCGGGCGAAATCATCGAGACCCCGATCATCTCGAACTTCAAGGAAGGCCTGACCGTCCTCGAATACTTCAACTCGACCCACGGCGCCCGCAAGGGTCTCGCGGATACCGCGCTGAAGACCGCCAACTCGGGTTACCTCACCCGCCGCCTGGTCGACGTGTCGCAGGACTGCGTCGTCGTGGTCGAGGACTGCGGAACCGAGCGCGCGCTCGAAATGCGCGCGATCGTCCAGGGCGGCAGCACCATCGCCAGCCTGGGTGAGCGCATCCTGGGCCGCACCCTCGCGGAGGACCTGGTCGATTCGAAGTCGGGCGAGGTCATCGCCAAGGACGGCCAGCTGCTCGACGAGGCGGCGATCGTCGCGATCGAGGCCGCGGGCATCCAGGGCGCGCGGATTCGCTCGCCGCTGGTCTGCGCGGCCGAACAGGGCGTGTGCGGCAAGTGTTATGGGCGCGATCTCGCCCGCGGCACCCCGGTCAACATCGGCGAGGCGGTGGGCATCATCGCCGCGCAGTCGATCGGCGAGCCGGGCACCCAGCTGACGATGCGGACCTTCCACATCGGCGGGGCGGCGCAAGTCAACGAGACCAGCCACCTCGAAGCGATCGCCGACGGAACGATCGTCCACCGCGACATCCCGACGATCATCGACAAGCGCGGGCGCCGCCTCAGCCTCGCCCGCAACGGCGAGATCGTGGTGATGGACAACGAGGGCCGCGAACGCGCGCTCCACCGCGTCCCCTACGGCACCCACCTCCTCCAGGAGAACGGCGCCAAAATCGCCTTGGGCGAGCGTGTGGCCGAGTGGGATCCGTTCACCACCCCGGTGATCACCGACAAGGCCGGTACGATCCGCTATCAGGACCTGATCGACGGGCGCACGCTGACCGAGCAGGTCGACGAAGCGACGGGCATCGCCCAGCGCGTCGTCACCGAGAACCGCGGCATCGGCCGGGCCAAGAAGGAGGACTACCGTCCCCGCCTGACCCTGCACGATGAGGATTCGGGCGAATCCGCGCGCTTCATGATGGCGCCGGGCACCACGCTGTCGGTCGAGGACGGACAGCAGGTCTCTGCCGGCGACGTGCTGGCGCGTGCCAGCCGCGAAGCCGCCAAGACCCGCGACATCACCGGCGGTCTGCCGCGGGTGGCCGAGCTGTTCGAAGCGCGCAAGCCCAAGGACAACTCGATCATTGCCAAGGTCGCAGGGCGGGTCGAGTTCGTCCGCGACTACAAGGCCAAGCGCAAGATCGCGATCGTCCCGGAAGAGGGCGATCCGGTCGAGTACCTGATCCCCAAGACCCGGGTGATCGACGTCCAGGAAGGCGATTTCGTCAAGAAGGGCGACAACCTGATCTCGGGCTCGCCCGATCCGCACGACATCCTCGAAGTCATGGGGGTCGAGGCGCTGGCCGAGTTCCTGGTGGCGGAAATCCAGGAAGTCTACCGGCTCCAGGGCGTCAAGATCAACGACAAGCACATCGAGGTGATCGTTCGCCAGATGCTCCAGAAGGTCGAGATCACCGACGGCGGCGACACCACGCTGCTGGCCGGCGAACAGCTCGATTACGAGGAAATGAACGAGTACAACGCCAAGCTGACCAAGGGCCAGAAGCCCGCGGAAGGCAAGCCGGTGCTGCTCGGGATCACCAAGGCCAGCCTCCAGACGCGCAGCTTCATCTCGGCGGCGTCGTTCCAGGAGACCACCCGCGTGCTCACCCAGGCCGCGGTCGAGGGCAAGACCGACAGCCTGATCGGGCTCAAGGAGAACGTGATCGTCGGGCGCCTGATCCCGGCGGGCACGGGGGCGGGGATGAACCGCATGCGCGTGGCGGCAACCAGCCGCGACGCCGCACTGCGCGCCGCCTATCGCAAGCTCCAGGAAAGCCTGATCGCGCCGGCCAGCGCGGCCGAAGAGCACGCCGCTGAACTGGCGCAAGGGCCCGAAGCCGCGATCGGCGACGATGTCCTGGCGATGGTCGAGGGCGAAACCCACGGCACCGATGCCGACGCCGGCGATTACCTGATCGCCGAGGGCGACAAGGAGCACATCGGCGAGGGCGAGGCGGAGTAAACCTCAGCCTTCTGCTGCAAACCAAGGGCCCCGCCGGAGCGATCCGGCGGGGCTTTTGTTGGGTTCGGGCAAACTCAACGAAGAAGCCCGACTGAACGAAAAAGCCCGGGACGGCGGGGGCCGTCCCGGGCAGACGATCGCCGGGTCTGGCGATCGCGGGGGGGTCTCAGAAAATTACTGGGACGATTCGGCGGCGTCTTCCTGACGATCCGCCTCGCGCTTGATCTGGCCTTCGCTCATCGCCGAGACGAGCACGCTGCCGGTGCCGGTGAAGTTGGCCGCGGGAAGACGCGCGGTCTCGCCGTCGACTTTGACCAGCAAGGCGCGGACCTGGCCGCGGGCGTCAGTCAGGACTTCGCGGACCTTGCCGATGCGGTCGCCGTCGGGGGCGAGGATCGGCATGCCCTTGTCGATCGCGAACGATCCCTGTCCGGCTGCGGCGAGGCTGCCCGCGGCGGCCAGTTGTCCCGCCGCGCCCGAGAACATCCCGCTGCCCGCGCCCTGGGCATTGCCCGCTGCGTTGCCCGATGCATTGCCGGCGCTGTTTGCGGCAGCCTGGCCGCGTTGGCTGACGGCCTGGGCCGCACCGCGCGCGGTTCCGGATGCCTGACCGGCCAGTGCGCCGACCGCATCCGTACCTATCAGCTGCGCATCCGCGCTGCCCGAGCCCGAGGCTTCGGCGTTGCCCGACGCATTGCCGGTAACCGAACGCATCGGCCCGCTGACCGTCTGCGAGAGATCGCCCGAGCCATTGGCCTGGGCGTTGCGCTCGGCGCGGGCCTTGCCGGTCCTGCGATCCACGCTCTGGCTGCCGCTGCTCCGCGCGGCGCCGTCGATCGTGCCGCGCGTTGCGCCACGGATGGTCTCGCTTGGCATGCCCACCGAACCGATCGAGCCGCCGCCGCCGATCGCCCCGCCGATCATACCGCCAAGGCCGCCTCCGCCGCCGAGAATTTGTGCGTGCGCCGGCATCGCGGTGAGCAGCAGCGCGGTTGTTCCTGCGAGAAGAATTTTCATGGTCTGTCCCTTTCCTGTGGACCGGCGCCGGTGCCGGCGGGTCATCGGGAAAACGGACGCCGCCGCGCGTTTAATCCATCGGTGGCCAAATTTTTCTCAGCGGGTCCTTCGGCACGAACCGCACAGCAGGCCGCGCCCGAACGCCTTGTCGGGCCCGGAAGCGCCCAGATCGACCGCCTCACGGTCGAGCCGCGCGACCACGTTGCCGCCAATTGCCAGCGCGGCGGCCGCGCGCGCTGCAACCAGCGGAACGGCATAGGATGTGCCGCGCACGCGGCTCCACTTTCCCGATTTGCCCGCCGCCAGCATATCCGCGCCCGGCGCCGCGTAATCGAGATGCAGTGCCCGGCCCGCCTCGATCAGCGGCCGATTGCGCGCATCGACCCCGGTCACCGCGATGACCCCCGGATAGGACGCCGGGTAGGCCGGCGGCGCTGCGGGTCCGTCGTTGCCGACCGCGGCCACGATCGTCGCGCCCTGGCGTTGCGCAGCCGCCACGGCTTTTGCCAGCAGCGGGTTCTGCGGCCCGACCAGACTGATCGAGATCACCTTGACGCCTTCGCCCGTAAGCCAGCCCAGCGCGCGGGTGATCGCCAGCGCGCTGCCCCCGGCGGGATCCCTGCCATAGACGTCGGCGATCCAGATCCGGGTCGCTCCGGCCTGGCCGAGCAGCGAAGCCATCGCACTGCCATGATCGCTCGGAATGGGCGCACCCTGGGCGAAGCCGCGGCTCGCGGCAACGGCCTGCCCCGCGCCCGCAGCGCCATCGATCACGCCGACTGGGGCTGTAATAGGGCTTCGCGCCGCCGCTCTCCCCGCTCCAGCCGCGCTCATGGCCGTGACCGCGCCGCCGGATTGAAAGTGGAGCTGATCAGCGGTGACGATTGCATCAGGAACCAGCCGGGTCAGCAGCGCCTCCGCCTTGGCGAGCGACAGGCCAGGCGGGAGTGCAAGCCTCGCAACCTCGAGATCGAGGCTGGCAATGCGCTCACGGCCGGTAACCGCAAATCCCGCGCCGGCCACCGCGGGCAGCGCGTCCGGTGCGGGATCGACCAGCAGCAGCTCGCCGCGCCGGGCAGGCACGCCGCTGGCGTCGAGTTCGATCGCGTCGCGGTTGAGCCGGACCAGCCGCTCCAGCCGGGTCGCGCGCTGCCGCACGAGCTCGCGCGCGGTGCGTTGGCCAACGTCGACAGTTTGCCCGATAGTCTGTCCGATCCGCTCGCCCAGGCCTCCCAGCGGGGGAAGCGATACCTGGGGCAGGCCGATCTGCGCCGCGGCGGGCACCGCAATCGCCGCCATCATCACCAGCCCAAGGATTATTCGAACGCGCATCGTCAGCACTCTTGATAATTTCGATGAAGCAGGGATGAAACGAACCGGGTCATCCGTTTCATCCCGAGAGAGGCAAGGAAGCTGAGTGAGCGGTTCGAGGATGGGGTTCTGGCCCTTCTACCCCGCTTGCGCCGGTTCGCCGCAGGGCTGTCGCGCGATATCGCCGATGGTGACGATCTTTGCCAGATGACCATAGAGCGCGCGCTCGCCAATCGCCACCAGTGGCAGGAGGGTTCGCGTCTCGACAGCTGGATGTACCGGATCATGCGCAATATCTGGATCGACGAAGTTCGCAGCCGCAGTCGGCGCAGCCAGACGTTCGTCGCCGAAGAGGCCGGAATCGCGATCGGCCACGACGGCGGGCAGGAGGCGGCGGTCGAACTCGGCAACGTCGACCGGGCACTGGCGACGCTGCCCGACGAACAACGCGAAGCGGTGCTGCTCGTGCTGGTCGAGGGCTATGCCTACAAGGAGGCCGCCGAAATCATCGGCTGTCCCGTCGGAACGCTGAACTCGCGGCTGGTGCGCGGGCGCGACGCGCTGCTGGCGCAGCTGGAGGAACGGCCATGACCGTCTCACCCGAAGACATCGCCGCATTCGCCGACGGCGAGCTGCCTCCTGCGCGCCATGCCGAAGTCGCTGCGGCAATCGCGCGCGATCCCGGCCTCGCCGCGCAGGTCGAACGGCATCGGCGGCTGAAGGCCACGCTATCGGCCCGGTTCGCCCCGATCCTCGATGCGCCCGTGCCCGCCCAGCTCAGCGCGCTGCTCGAGAATGCACACGGGGACGGGGTGATCGATTTCGCGGCGGCCCGCCAGTCCCGCGCCGAGCGCCGGGGGTGGCTGCACAGGAGCGCCTGGATTGCGGGACCCGCGCTCGCCGCTTCGCTTGTCCTCGTCCTGATGCGGCCCGGCAGCGATAGCCCGCGCGACGGCTATGCATCCGGTCAACTTGCCGCGGCGCTCGATACGCAACTCGTGGCGACGCAGCCCGCCGGCGCACCGACCCGGATGCTGCTGAGCTTCCGCGACGATTCGGGCCGGTTGTGTCGCGCCTATGCGGGTGAAGCGGGCGGCGGAATCGCGTGTCGTGAAGCGAACGGATGGAAGTTGCGGCAGCGCAGCGCGCCCGGGGCCGGCGCCGCGACCGACTACCGCCAAGCCGGGAGCGGCGAGGCCGGGATCCTGGCGATTGCCCAGGAGATTGCATCAGGACCCGCGCTCGATGCCGAAGGCGAGGAAACCGCGCGCCGCTCCGGCTGGCGCTGACGCCCGGGTTGGAGGTTACCGCGGCTTGCGGTGCTCGCCCCGGACCCAGCGCACCGTCCCGCTGCTTGCGCGCATGACCACGCTTTCGGTGGTCATCGTCCCGCCCTTGAGGCGCTTGACGCCCTTGAGCAGCGAGCCGTCGGTCACGCCCGTCGCGGCGAAGATGCAATCGCCCTTGGCGAGTTCGGTCAGGTCGTACTGGCGATTGAGGTCGGCGATGCCCCAGCGGCGGGCGCGGCTGCGCTCGTCGTCGTTGCGAAACAGCAGGCGGCCCTTGAACTGGCCGCCGACGCAGCGCAGCGCAGCCGCGGCGAGAACGCCCTCGGGCGCGCCCCCGGACCCCATGTACATGTCGATCCCGGTCGATTCGTCGGTGGTGGCGATGACGCCCGCCACGTCGCCATCTGGGATCAGCTGGATGCCGCAGCCGATCGCGCGCAGCTCGGCGATCAGCGCGGCGTGGCGCGGGCGGTCGAGCACGCAGACGATCAGCTCGCTCGGCTTGACGCCTTTGGCGGAAGCGACGGCGGCGACATTCTCGCTGACCGGGCGGTCGAGGTCGATCACCCCGGCGGGGTAGCCGGGGCCGACCGCGAGCTTGTCCATGTAGACATCGGGGGCGTTGAGCAGGTTACCCTCCTCGGCGATCGCCAGCACTGCCAGCGCATTCGCTCCGGCCTTGGCGGTGATCGTGGTGCCTTCCAATGGATCGAGCGCGATGTCGATCTTCGGCCCGGTGCCCTGCGCGCTGCCGACCTTTTCGCCGATGTAGAGCATTGGTGCCTCATCACGCTCTCCCTCACCGATCACCACGGTGCCGTCCATCTCGAGCTCGTTGAGAGCGGCGCGCATCGCCTCGACCGCGGCGGCGTCGGCGGCTTTCTCGTCGCCGCGCCCGATCAGGTGCGAGGCAGAGATCGCGGCGGCCTCGGTTACGCGGACCATCTCGAGCACGAGCACGCGGTCGAGCACCGCGCTCGGCTTGGTCGGGGCATGCCCGTTGTTGGGGCTCACGTTCAATTCCAGTTCAGCCGGGGAGGGGAGGAGTGCGCGTGCCCTAAAGAGCGAGGCCCGGATTGTCGAGACTGCCTTCCGCACTCGCGGGCCTGCTGTTGTGCTGCTCCGCTTTCGCGGGAGCAGCGCGCGCACAGAACGCCGAGTCCGAGCTCGATCGGCGGGTGCTGGAACGACTCGCCACGCAGAAGGCAACCACCGATCTTCGCGACAAGCGCTGCGTGCTGGGCCAGGCCGACGCCAGTGAGATCGTGGTCTGCGCGCCGCGCGATCCCGACAAGGACCGCTATCCGGGGCGAGAGCAGCTCGATTCGGTTCAGTCGACCCGCGACGGCATTCCCCGCGCGCCCGACTTCGTGCCGAAGTACCCCGGGGTGGTGGTCGCACGCGGCTGCTTCATCCCGCCGTGTGCCCCGCCGCCGATGATTTTCATCGACGTGAAGGCGCTGCCCCAGGCGCCCGCAGGATCGGATGCGGATCTGATCGCCAAGGGGGAGATAGCGCAGCCTTAGTCACCCAGGATATGCATCACCAGCGGCGCCTCGGCCAGGCTCGCCGAACCCTCGAGCAGCCGCAGCGCTTCTGCGATGCACCGCTCGGGCCCGTCGTGGGTGACCAGCGCGATCAGCACCGGCTCGCCGGCGTCGGCGCCGCCCAGATGCGCCTGGCCGCCCTGCTGGATCAGGCTCACGATCGAAACACCGGCGTCGCGCATCGCCGCTGCAATCTCGGCGAGCACGCCCGGCCGGTCGGCGACGATGAAGCGCAAGTAGGCCTTGCCCACGCGGTTGCCCGAGGCGGCGGGGGCCATCGGCTCGAGCTCGGCTACGGGAATCGAGAACGGCGCACCGACCTCGCCGCCCTCGACCGTCTGGCGGGCGATGTCGATAAGATCGGCGACCACTGCGCTGGCGGTCGGCCCGTCGCCCGCGCCCGCGCCCTGGAACAGCAGCCGGCCCGAGAAATTGCCCTCCGCCACCACCGCGTTGGTCGCGCCATCGACGTGGGCCAGCGGATGCGCGCGCGGGACGAGATAAGGGTGGACGCGCTGGAACAGGCCTGTCTCGTCCGCTTCCGCGATCCCGATCAGGCGGATGACGTAGCCGAGCTGATCCGCCTGTGCGATGTCCGCGGCGAGCACGCGGCGGATGCCCGAAGTCTCCACGGGCGTGAAATCGATCCGGCTGCCGAAGGCGATGCTGGCGAGGATCGACAGCTTGTGCGCGGCATCGATCCCGTCGATGTCGAACGCCGGGTCGGCCTCGGCGAAACCCCTGGCCTGAGCTTCGGCGAGGACATCGGCAAAGTCGCGCCCGGTGTCCTCCATCGTTGAAAGGATATAGTTGCAGGTGCCGTTGAGGATCCCATAGACCCGCAGAATCGCGTTGGCTGCGGCGCCTTCGCGCAGGCCCTTGATGACCGGGATGCCGCCCGCCACCGCCGCCTCGAATTTGAGTGCGACCCCCGCGGCTTCTGCTGCCTGGGCCAGTTCCAGCCCGTGGTGCGCGATCATCGCCTTGTTGGCGGTGACCAGCGCCTTGCCCTGGGCGAGCGCGTTGCGCGCGGCGGTCAGCGCGGGACCGTCCGAACCGCCGACCAGCTCGACGACGACGTCCACATCGTCGCGCGCGGCCATCGCGGTCATGTCGTCGTCCCAGGCGAAGCGGGCGATGTCGACTCCGCGGTCCTTCAACCGCTCGCGCGCCGAGACCGCGGTGATCTCGATCCGCCGCCCGGCGCGCCGCGCGATCAGCGCGGCGTTCGCGTCGAGCAGGCGGATGACTCCGGCGCCGACCGTGCCAAGCCCCGCCAGTGCAATCCGAAGTGGTCCCGCCATGTCGCTCCCCAAACCCGCCTGGCGCGGCTCTTAGGAGGCGAAACTGCGATCCGCCAGCCCGTTTGGCTCAACGCACGGCGGAACCGCGCGTTCGCGGGCAGGCGCCCAGCTGGCCGCGGACGTAGCGGTAGTCTTCCGCTGCCTTGCGCCGCGCCTCGCCGTCGCCCGACAGGTTGGTGGCGTTAGACAACCCCGCCGGGAGGAAGCAGGCGAGGCGGTACCACGCCAGCGTTTCGCGCTGCGGCGGGCGCGCCGCCTGATCGACGATCTCGCCGAATGCCACCCCCCAGCGCGGCGGTTCGCCGGGACGGTGAAGGACGCTGATCGAAACCGGATCGCCCGCTTCGGTGGCAAGAAAGATCTGCGTTTCGCCTTCGCCCACCAGGTTGCCGGGGACGAACGAGACCTCGCGCACTCCGGTTACCCGTGGCGGCGCGGTGGAAGCGACGAGTTCGGTCAGGATAGCGCGGACACGGTCTTCGGTTGGCTGGGTCCATGGCACCTGGGCGTCGGCCGCTACCAGCTGGAGTTCGCCCGGGCGCGCGGGGGCGGTGCGCGTGAAGATCAGCGCGGCGGTCTTCTTGAGCTTGGGCACCTTGCCTTTCGGGTCGAGCGCCACGTCGGCGAGGTAGCTGACCGATTCGCCCACGCTCTCCCCCACCAGCAGCGCGCGGGTTCGTGCCTTGACCAGCACCCGCGCCATTCCCACCCGCACTCCCGGCGACTGCTCCGGCTTGAGCCGGATGACCTCGCGAATTTCGACCCGCGCCACCAGCGGGGCGCGATCGGCAAGGTCGGCGAGGTCGGCATAAGTCGGCGCGGATTGAACCCCCGAGGCGACCGCCGGGACTTGCGCAAGTCCGCGCGGAGACGGGAGAAATGCGAGCGCCGCCGCTGCTCCAAGCATCGTCGCGAACCGGTGGGATGACATCTCGGGCAGCTCCTGTTCGGTGGGCGCGGGTCTTGTGAATTCGGATCGGGCGGATCGCCAGCCTGCCATCCGGGAACACGCCGCCGCGCCCCACGTTGAAGCGCTGGAAGAGTGAATCCGGTCTTAACGGATAAAGCATTTGCGCGGGTTGTGCTTCAACGTTAAAGCCGCCGAACGTTGGGCAATCAGAATATAACAGCCCGGCCGGCGCCGCCCGCCCTTGTCATGTACGAGGCTGGCGGTTCGGTCTATCCGGCAGGGTGGAGCGAAAGTTTGGACGGGTCGGGCGCAAGAGGCCTTTGCAAAGGCTTTGCCGTTCGGCCCGGTGTTTTGGGTTGACCCGTTTCGGGGTGGCAGAGGTAGAGGACCTGAATGGCATACGCTGACCAGAAGATGAGCGGCAACCGCGTCACTGCGCTCATCGTCGTGGCAATTCTTCATGTTATCGTTGGCTACGCGCTGGTGACCGGGCTCGCCTATGAGGCGTTCCAGAAGGTCAAGGAGCGCGTCGAGACATTCGACGTGAAGGAAGAAAAGCCGCCCGAAGAGCCGCCGCCACCACCGCCCGACCAGCCGCTGCCGCCGCCGCCGATCGTGGCTCCGCCACCGCCGATCAGTTTCACCCGGCCCGCGCCGGTGTTGGAAACCGTGGTAACTCCGCCGCCGCCCGCGCCTGTCTTCACAACGGCTGCGCCTGCGCCGCCGCCGCCGCCGCCGGTGGCATCGAAGGCGCGAGGAGCCAAGCCCAAGGGCCAGGGCAGCTGGGCTGCGCGGATTCAGGATAACTATCCCTCGGCCGCGTTGCGCAAGGAAATCGAAGGCACCGTGGGCGTGCGCGTCACGGTCGGCCCCGACGGGCGCGTCTCGGGCTGCACGGTTTCGAGCGGGAGTGGATCGGGCGACCTCGATTCGGCAGCCTGCGACGGCATGACTCGTTACGCACGGTTCGATCCGGCGCTTGACGCTGCCGGCAATCCGACCAGCGGATCGTTCAGCACGAGAATCGTTTACAAGATCAATTGACGCCGCGGCAGCGGCCCGCGTTGCACGACGCAGGTCGCAGCCGTGTTTTGAATACCAGCTTTATCCGTATTGTTTGAGAGGAAGACCCGCATGCTTACCAACATCCTTGCTGCGGCCGGGGCCGCCGCGACGCCGCAGAACAAGTTCGGTTTCGCCGAAGCACTCGAGCAGGGCGGATTCATCGCCTACGCCACTGTGATTATCCTCGGCATCATGTCGTTCGGATCGTTCTACATCCTGTTCACCAAGTTCGTCGAACAGCAGAAGATCATGAACCAGGTGCGCAACGTTCGCGCCAATTTCTGGCGCTCGAACACGCTGCGCGAGGGGGCCAACAAACTCGACAAGAACAGCGCGTTCCGCCAACTCGTCGACGACGGCCTGGCGGCCGAAGAACAGCACGGCAAGATGACCGATTCGATGGAGGCGCACGACTGGCTCCACGGTTCGCTCGCCCGTTCGGAAGCCTCGATCAATGCCAAGCTTGCGGGCGGCCTGCCGTTCCTCGCGACCGTGGGCGCGACAGCGCCGTTCATCGGTCTGTTCGGCACCGTGGTTGGCATCTATCGCGCGCTGATTGCGATCGGTATCGCCGGTTCGGCGTCGATCGACAAGGTCGCGGGCCCGGTCGGTGAGGCGCTGATCATGACCGCGCTCGGCCTGCTCGTCGCGGTGCCGGCGGTGCTCGCCTACAACTGGCTGCAGGCGCGCAACAAGCGCATCGCCGAGCATCTGAACAGCTTCTCGACCGACATCCTCGCCAACATCAATTCGAAGGGTGCGGTTCGTCCGGCGATCATCACCAGCCCCGCCAAGGGTGCGGCTCCGACCGCTGCGGCTCGCCCCGCGGCGCCGCCCGTCGCGCCCAAGCAGTAGGCGTAAAGCGATCCGGTCGGCGCACCCGTGCCGGCCGGTTGAAGTGCAGCATGCGGCCGCTTCGTGCGGCAGGCCGTCCGGGCCAGGGATCCAGATCCCGCCCGGAAAGGTCCGGAAAGAACAGGATGTGACAGCATGGCAGTTTCGGTAGGCCCTGCCGACGGCGTAGAACGACCGATGTCGGACATCAACACCACGCCGCTGGTCGACGTGATGCTGGTGCTGCTCATCATCTTCCTGATCGCCATTCCGGTGGCGATCCAGCAGATCGACAAACTCAAAGTGCCGATTCTTGCGTCGGAAGAATCCGACGACAAGGTCGAGAACCTGCTGCTCTCGGTGGTTACGACCGACGACGCCGGGCGCAGTCCAAAGGACCCCGGCTACGAAGGCTCGTCGCGTGGCGGCGAGTGCCGGGTCTATTTCAACAATGTCACCCCGGTCGATAGCGTCGAACTCCAGAAACGGTCGTTCGAGCGGCTCGACGCGATCGTCAAGCGTGAGGGCGGGGCGGAGAACATCGATCCCGAGAAGATCCCCGAAGTCCATATCCGCGGAGACACCAACGTGCCGTGGAAGTGCATCGCCGGGGCCATCTACAACGTCCAGATCTCGGGTTATCCGCGGGTCGGCTTCATCGCCAACCCGGTCGATCCCAACGGCTGACCCTTCCGGCCGGTCCTTGCGACCGGCGATTGCGAACCAACAGGAGTACCCGCAATGTCAATGAGCGGCGGCAGCGACGACGGCTCACCGATGATGGAAATGAACACGACGCCGCTGATCGACGTCATGCTCGTGCTCCTCATCATGTTCATCATCACCATCCCGGTAGCGACGCATGCGGTCAGCATCGACCTGCCGCAAGCGACCCCGCCCGATCAGACCCAGGTTATCGATCCGGTCAAGAACAAGCTGGTCCTTACCCAGGCCAACGAGATCCTGTGGAACGGCACCCCGACCACGCAGGGCCAGCTGGTTTCGCTGCTCGCCGAGACCCGCACCTTGGCGGTCGAGCCCGAACTGCAATTCGAGCCCGAGGAATACGCGAGCTACAACATCGCCAACTTGCTGCTCAAGATCATCAAGAGTTCCGGCGTCACCAAATTCGGCTTCGTCGGCAACGAGAAATTCGCCGCGTTCGGCAAGGCCAGCGGCTGATCGCCTGCGCTTTCTCCCAGCAATCACCGGAAAGGGGCGGAGCGATCCGCCCCTTTTTCGTTTGCGGGCTGGTTGCCCCTTGCCACTGCTGGCAACCAGCGGAAAGCAACGACCGATGACTGCGAACTATGACAGCATCGGGATCAACTACACGGCGCGGCGCCGGCCCGATCCGCGGATCGGGCGGATCATCCACGCGGCGCTCGGCACCGCGCAAACCGTTCTCAACGTCGGTGCGGGAACCGGCTCCTACGAGCCGCCTGGATGCATCGTGACCGCGGTCGAGCCGTCGCTCGAGATGATTCGCCAGCGCAGTCCCGCGGCGGCCGCGGCGGTCCAGGCTCATGCGGAAGATTTGCCCTTCGATGATGGCAGCTTCGATGCCTCGATGGCGGTTCTTACGGTGCATCACTGGACGGACAAGCGACAGGGCCTGCGCGAGATGCGGCGCGTTACGCGGGGGCCGGTCGTCCTGCTGACGTTCGACCCGTCCCATCGGCCATGGCTGACGGATTATATACCCGCACTCGCCTTGCTCGACGAGGCGCAGATGCCCTCACTGGCCGACTATGAGCGTTGGCTGGGGCCGGTTCGAATCGCGCCCGTACCCGTGCCGCACGATTGCAGCGACGGCTTTCTCTACGCCTACTGGCGGCGGCCCGAAGCTTACCTCGATCCAGGCATCCGCTCGGGCAGTTCGTCGTTCTGGGCGATCGACAGTGCCGACGCGGGGCTGGAGAAGCTGAAGCACGATCTCGAAACGGGTGAGTGGGCGCGACGTTATGCGGACCTGCTCACGCTCGATTCCTATGACGCGGGATATCGCCTGGTAGTTGGGGACTGATCCGGACCATCCGGGCGACGTCAGTCGTCGCTTTCCGCTTTGTGCACTCCCATCGCCATCCCTGCGAGGCTCTCGGCCTCGAGCAGGAGATCGTCGTCGGCGGCGCCCGACGGCAAGTTTTCGCGGCCGATCATCACCATGACCGGCACCGCCATCGGGCTGACCCGTTCGAGTTCGACGTGGACGAGCTGGCTGGCAGCGCGGTCAAGCAGGTCGCCGAGGCGGCCGACGTCGGTCATTCGCGTGCGGGCGTCGGCCCAGGCCGCCTCGATCAGGACGTGGCCGGGCTCGTACTTGCGCAGCACGTCGTAGATCAGGTCGGTCGAGAAGGTGACCTGCTTGCCGCTCTTGCGCTTGCCCGGGTGCTGGCGCTCGACCAGTCCGCCGATCACCGCGACTTCGCGGAACGCGCGGCGCAGCAGATAGCTGTCCTGAACCCATTCGACGAACTCGTGGGTGAGGATGTCGGGCGAGAGCAGCGCGGCTGGATCGGCGACCGGCTTCAACCCCCACACCGCCAGCGAGTAATCGTTGGCGACGAACCCCAACGGCGAAAGCCCGCGGTCCTCCATCCGCCGGGTGATCAGCATCCCCAGCGCCTGGTTCGCGTTCCAACCCTCGAAGGTGTAAAAGACCGTGTATTCGCGCTGCGCGTGGGGGAAGCTCTCGACCAGCAGCTCGCCCGGACCGGGCAGGCGGCTGCGCCAGTCCTGAACCTCGAGCCATTCGCGCACGTCGTCGGGGAACCGCGCCCACGCAGGCCGGTCGACGATCATCGCCCTCACCCGTTCGGCCAGGTGCGTGGTCAGCGGCATCCGCGCGCCCATATAGCTGGGGATCGTCGCCGAGCTCTTCGCGGCGCGGACAATCAGTTCGAGATCCTTGAGGCTCTCCACCTCGAGGTCCATCCCGGCGAAACGGAAAGTGTCGCCGTTGCGCAGGCTGGCGGCGAACTGTTCCTCGACTTTACCCAGCGACCTTCCGTTGCGGAAGCGGATTTCGATCATCTCCGAATCGACGATGATCCCTGCGTTGAGCCGGTGACGCGCAGCGTGCTCGGGGTGGGTCAGACGCCAGCGGCCGTCGGGGTCCTTCACGATCCGCTTGAAGCGGTCGTAGGCCTTGAGCGCATACCCGCCGGTGGCGACGAAGCTCAGCACCCGATCCCACACTGGCTGATCGACCCAGGCATAGGCGAGCGAGGAGCGGACTTCGGCGAGGAATCCGGCTTCGTCGAACGGCCCCGCGCAGGCGCGCCCCATCACGTGCTGGGCGAGCACATCGAGCGCGCCGGGACGGAAGTCCTCGCCGTCGCGCTGGCCGGCATCGACCGCCTCCTTGGCGGCGGTGGCCTCGAGAAATTCGAAGCGGTTGCCCGGGACGAGCAGCGCGCGGCTGGCCTGATCGAGCCGGTGGTTGGCGCGCCCGATCCGCTGGAGCAGGCGGCTCGAACCCTTGGGCGCGCCCATCTGCACGACGAGGTCGATGTCGCCCCAGTCGACGCCGAGGTCGAGGCTGGCCGTGGCGACGAGCGCGCGCAATTCGCCGCGCGCCATCGCGCCTTCTACCTTGCGCCTCGCCTCCTTCGACAGGCTGCCGTGATGGATGCCTATCGGCAGCGTGTCTTCGTTCACCTCCCACAGCAGCTGGAAGATGTACTCGGCGAGGAACCGCGTGTTGGTGAAGATCAGCGTGGTCTTGTTGGCGCGGATCGCCTGATAGAGCTGCGGCACCGCCCACGCCGCAGCATGTCCGCCCCACGGCACGCGGGCGTCCTCGGGCAGCAACACTTCGACTTCGGGGGGTGCGCCTGGCTCGCCCTCGACCATCGCCACGCTGTCGACATCGCCCCACGGGGCGAGCCAGCCGCGGAAGCCCTCGGGATCGGCGACCGTCGCCGACAGTGCGGCGCGCCGCACGCCGGGCGCGATCGCCTGAAGCCGGGTCAGCGCCAGCGCTAGCAGGTCGCCGCGCTTGCCGGTGGCAAAGGCGTGGACCTCGTCGATCACCACCCGCTGGAGCGTGGCGAACAGCGTCTCCGCCTCAGGATAGCTGAGCAGCAGCGACAGCGATTCGGGCGTGGTCAGCAGGATGTGGGGCGGCCGCGCACGCTGGCGCGCCTTGCGGTCGGACGGGGTGTCGCCGCTGCGGGTTTCGATCCGAATCGGCAGGCCGATCTCCTCGACCGGGGCGAGCAGGTTGCGCTGGACGTCGGTCGCCAGTGCTTTCAGCGGCGAGACGTAGAGCGTGTGCAGGCCGTCCGGTGGCGGCGCTCCGCCCAGCCGTGAAGGGGCGAACGCGGCCAGCGTGGGCAGGAACCCGGCCAGCGTCTTGCCCGCGCCGGTATCGGCGACGAGCAGGGCGTGGTGCCCTGCGGCATCGGCGGCGAGCACTTCGAGCTGGTGGCGCCGCGGACGCCATTCGCGCGCAGCAAACCACTGCACGATCTCGGGGGGAAGGGCGTCGTCGGGCAGCATCGGCCTGCCCACAACGCATGATCGACGCATCGGGTCAAACCGTGCCTGCCGTGGGGGCTTGCGCATTGCCGCCGAAACCGGGAAAGTCTGCCCGACACGCGAGGATTCGCGCTCCGGAGGCCGCCCAGCTGCCATGTGGCGATTGTTGCAAAGTTCGATCCCCGAAACGCTGCGCGCCGAACTCGAAACCCGGGTCGGTGCCGCGGCCGCCGCGTTGCCGCCGCGCGGCCGCGAACCGGAGGTCGAACTCTCCGGATTCTTCGCCGCCAGCCGCGGCGCGGGCGGGCTGTTGCGCCAGCTGCTCGAACAGCCGGACGCGCGCGCGCTGATCGGCCAGCGGCTGCGCGATCCGGTGGTGTTTCGCGCCTGCCCGACGATCAAGCAAGCCGGCGCCCCCTCGACCACTTACCGCACCGACCAGAGCGAATGGAACGCGGCCGACGATCCGCCATCGCTGTTCACGCTGTGGTTCGCGGTGACCGAGGCGGGGGCGGGCAACGGCTGCCTGCGAATGGGGGCGAATTCGGCCGAAGGCGAGCGGACGATGGTTTCGGTCTCGCGGCTTTCAAGTCTCGAACTCGCCAGCACCACCGCCCCGTCCTACGACGCGGCGACCAAGCCGGGGCAGGTGCTGTTCTTCGACGCGACCCAGCTTTACGGCGCCTATCCCAACCACTCCGACCGCCCGCGAATCGCAGTACGCGTGACGCTGGGCGAGCGCGCCTCGCTCAAGGGCAAGGATTTTCAGGAGATCGCCGATTTCGGCTCGGTCGGGCTGGTTGCCAAGCAGGGCTGGCGCAAGCTGTTCGGCGGCAAGGACTGATCGCCGCAATCCCGGTTTTGGAACTGCCTCGCGTTCTTCAGCCTGTTCAGCAGACCTTTCACCGCGGTGACTCGCGCTCGCGGACCAACCGCAGCGCTCGCTCGCCCCGATGGAGCACGAAATCGTCGGTCCGGCGTTCGACCCGGGCGTTCTCGAAATCGACCACCTCGATATCGTTGGGGGTCAGCACGAACACCAGTCCCCCGGCGGCGGGCGGATCGATCGTGAAGCGCGACGAGGCCACGCCGTAGATCGGCTCGACCAGCTCGACCCACGCGATCCTGCGGTCTCCGGCATCGGCGAAGCTCCAGCCCTCGGCCTGGGTATAACCCGCCATGCTTGCCCCGGAGGTGAAACCAAGGCGGAAATCGATGCCGGCAAGATCGCGGCCGTCGGCCAGCCTGACGTGGATCGTCGGCGCATCGCCGCCGCCGTCCGGCCCGCGCGCGAAACTGGGCGGAACCGGCTTGGGATCGGTGGTCAGGCGGATGTCGCCCGCGGTCTCCGTCCATGACCCTTCGGCTCGCTCGTCGAGCGCACCCTCGCTCAGCGCGTAGCGAAAGCGGCCGTCCGCGCCGAGTTCGAGCCCGCCAGCGGTGCCGGATCCGGTGGCGATGCGATAGCGCCCGGCAAAGGGGGAACGGGCTTCGGCAACCGCGCCCCAAGCGAACACGAGGACGCCCAGCGCGACGCCGATCAGATGCTTCCTGTTCATGCGCCCGCTTTTGCGGGGCCAACAATGAATGTCCAGTTGATCAGCGCGGCAGTTCGCTGGCTCCCATGAGCATCTCGTCAACCGCGCGGGCGCACTGGCGGCCTTCGCGGATCGCCCACACGACCAGGCTTTGGCCGCGGCGCATGTCGCCGCAAGCGTAGACCCGCTCGCGGCTGGTGGCGTAGCGCAGCGTATCCGCCGCGACGTTGCTGCGCGCATCGAGCTCGACCTCGGCCTGTTCGAGCAGGCCC
>JAUYNO010000072.1 GCA_030696045.1 Stagnimonas sp.
TTGAACAAGGTGTTGACGCCGGTGAAGGCGGTGAAGCGATGCTTGCCGAGTTCCTTCACGAAGCCCGGCATGTCGCGCGGATTGGTGATCAGCACGTTCTTGCCGCCGACGCTCAGGAACAGCAGGCAGTTCACCGTCAGCGCGAAGATGTGGTACAGCGGCAGGGCAGTCACCACCAAATCCTCACCTTCCGCCAGCTGCCCGCCCATCCAGGCGCGCATCTGCATCAGGTTGGAGATGATGTTGCCGTGGCTGAGCGTCGCGCCCTTCGACAGGCCGGTGGTGCCCCCGGTGTATTGCAGGAAGGCAACGTCCTGGTGCCCGAGCTCGACCCGATGCATGGGCTGCGCCTTGCCGCGCGCCAGCGCGGTGCGGAACGGGACCGCGCCCGGAATGCTCCAGGCCGGCACCATCTTCTTGATCCGCTTGACCACGAAGTTGGTGATCAGGCTCTTGGGAAAGCTGGCCATGTCGCCGATCTGGGTGCTGATGACAACCTCGACCGGCGTCTTGCCCAGCACTTCCTGCAGGGTGATGCAGAAGTTCTCGATGACGACAATGCCACGGGCGCCGGAGTCCTTCAGCTGGTGCTCCAGCTCGCGCGGCGTGTACAGCGGATTGACGTTCACCACCACCATGCCGGCACGCAGGATGCCGAAGATGGCGATCGGGTACTGGAGCAGGTTGGGCATCATCACCGCCACGCGGTCGCCCTTGTGGAAGCCCAGCACGTTCTGCAGATAGCTGGCGAAGTCCTGCGAGAGACGATCCACGTCGTCGTAGCTGAGCTCGGCGCCCATGCATTCGTAGGCGCTGAGTAGCCGGAACTTCTCGCAGCTCTTCTCGACCAGGTCGGCGACCGAGCTGAAGGCGCTGGGGTCGATTTCCGCCGGCACGCCCACGCCATACTCCTTGAGCCAGACCCTGTCCGCCTCGGCGGCTCCACGCTGTGCCATATCTCTCCCCGTTGCAGGTATCGTCTGAATGGATGTCTTCAGCCCCGCAGTCGAGGGCTTGCGCGGGAGCCTTCAGCCCCGCCGTTAGTGCGCGGCATTATTAGGAATATTCGTTTACCGCGCCAGCGCAGCCGGCGCTGCTTGCTGCACCCACTGGCGCAGGCTGAGGGCGCCCACCGTCTCGGCGCTGGCATCCACCTGGTCGAGCCAGGCCGCCGCGTCGCGCAAACCTTCGGCGGCTTCCGGCCCGGTACCGCGGATCAGCTTCCACAGCGCGTGGACGCTGACGCCCTCGGGGTCGCGTGCCGGCACCCAACGCGGGCTGCCCTCGGCCTCGACCACCGCCAGCAGGCCAGCCAGTACCAAGGGCTCGGCCAGCGCCGAAACGGTCTGCTCGGAAACGCCCAGCAGGCGCGACAGCCGCTCGGCGGTGGGCGGTGGCTCAGCCCGAATGAAGCTCCGGACCACGGTGGCGACCAGCGCCAGGGTCGCCTGCTCGCAGGCGCGCGAGCCCTGGGGCGGCGCTTCGGCGAACGGCCCGAAGCGGTGCGGGAACTGGACGTAGTAGGCAATCTGGCAGCCGCAGAGCAGGATCAGCCAACCCAGGTAGAGCCAGATCAGCACGAAGATGACAATGGCGAAGCCGGAATAGATGGCGTTGTAGTTGGTGGCGCCGGCGACGAAGGCGGCGAAGGCGAAGCTGGCGCTCTGCCACAACAGCCCGGCCACCAGGCCGCCGACGAAGGCCGGCCGCAGCCGCACCCGGGTGTTGGGGATGAAGGCGTACAGGAAGCTGAACATGCCGACCATGACCAAATAAGGAAGCAGCGCGGTCAGCAGATAGAGCAGAAACCCGAAACCCGGCATCGAACCCAGCCAGGTCATCACCCGATTGTTGAGCAGGCTCGCCGTCAGGCCCAGCGCCAGGAAGGCCGCCATCGGGCCGATCATCAGCACCGCCAGATACTCGCCGAAGCGCTGCGACAGACCGCGCAGCCGCTCCACCCGCCAGATGTGATTGAAGGATTCCTCCACCTTCTGGATCAGCGACATCGCTGAATACAACAGCAACAGGATGCCCACTGAACCGAGCAGGCCGACCTGGATCTTGTCGACAAAGCCGACAATGTTGCTTGCGACTTCCCGCGCCTGATCCGGGCCCAGGCCCTTGAGCGATTCCAGCAGGAAGGGTTCCAGGCTGTTGTGCACCCCCAGCGCCTTTAGCAGGGAAAAACCCAGGGCCAGCAACGGCGTCAGTGACAGCAGGGTGGTGTAGACCAGACTCATTGCCCGCAGGGACAGCTGTCCCTGCCAGAGCACGCTCAGCAGCGCCTCGGCACCACGGGCCAGCTCCAGCGCCCGGCGCTCCAGGCGGCCACGCGGCCGCAGCCGCCAAAGAGCGATACGCAGTTCTTGCAGGCGGTCGGCGATCATGGCGGCATCCTAGCCGCAGACCGCCGGGCGGCATACCGACGCAAGCCCTCGCTGCCGCGCCGAAGGTGGGCGACCAGCGGCGCTTGACAGTGCCGCAGGCCAAAAATATGATGCGCTGCAGCAAATGTTGCATTGCAGCACAAACGCAGCACACTACTTTTTCCCACACTCGTTTTGATGGAGTTACTCATGGACGTCCAGTCACTGATCACCGAAGTTACCGGCCGCGCCGAGAAGATCGCCGCGCAGAGCCAGGAAGTTGCCACCATTGGCTTCGACACCCTGAAGACCGCCAACGGCATCGTCATCGAGACCGTGCAGACCCTCGCCAAGACCAACGGCGACGCCGCTGTCGCCCTGTTCGGCGAAGCCAAGACCAGCTTCGAGAAGGCCAGCAAGGCCGGCGCCAAGGCCGTGATCGCCGATCCGGTTGCCTACCTGCCCGTCACCACCCCGGCGGTCGAAGCCTTCAATGCCTCGGTCAAGACCCTGGTCGACACCCGTGGTGAACTGGCCAAGACCTTTGAAGGCGGCTACAGCAGCATCAAGGCCACCATCGGCGGCAAGCCGGTTGCCGCCGCCAAGAAGACGGTGAAGGCCGCCACCAAGACCACCGTGAAGACGGTCAAGGCTGTCGCCAAGAAGGCGAAGGCCTAAGCAGAAAGCCTTCTCACCGGGGGCTTTCCTCCCTCGGACCCCGATGAGAAACGCTCCGCAGGGCCGGCTCACCCCGGCCCTGTTTTTTTTGTTGCCGCCGCATTCCGTCGCGGCGAGGTCGTGCCTCAACCCCGGCTTACTAGGAGTCGGATCGATGAATCCCAAACACGCTTTAACGCTCGCCCGCGAGGGCCTGAGCCTGCTGGCCGAGCACGAGACCAATGCGCTGGGCGATCACCTGCTGGCGCTCAACCGCCGCGTGCGGGTGGCGCGCAAGGCGCGCTCGCTGGGCGAACTGCTGCGCGATCAGCTGGATCTGCTGCCGGATACCGGTGCCCGTCTGCACCGCGATCAGCGCCTGCGCCTGCAACTGCTCACCGGCCTGCGGCGCGACCTGCGCAACGCCCCGTAGCAAGGCCTGAATCGATTCAGGCGCCGCGCGTCTTCTTGGCGCCACGCCGGCGCGGCTTGCCAGCCGCGGCGGCCTGACCGCGCGATTTGCGCGCCGGCTCCGGAGCCGGCGGCTCCGCCTCACTCACTCTCACCTTCACGCTCGACAGCAGCCGCTGCATGGCCGCCGAACCGGTGTCCTTCAGCGTCCCCAGGTTGTCGCGCACGAACTCCGCCGCTGGACTCAGGTTCTCGCTGGCCTGGTCCATCTTGTCGCGCAGGAAGGACAGCAGGTCCTCCTGCAGACCGGCGACATCCGGCAAGCCCAGGAAGCGGCGCAGCTCTTCGGGTTTGACGTCGATCTCGACCTTGATCTGCATGAACAGCTCCTAGGCGGCGGACACGAACAGGGCGATGACGCAGCCCGAGGCGGCAAGCCACATCAGCGAACGCAGGGTGGCCTTGTCGGCCAGATAGCACAAGCCGTACAACAGGCGGAAGCCGATGAAGGCGAGCGCCAGCGCATCGGCGCGGCCATTGGCGCCCAGCACCAGGTGGTTGACGATCACCGCCGCCGCGAACGCCGGGAAGGCCTCGAAGCTGTTGAGCTGGGTCCAGTGCGCACGCTGCCGCCAGCCTTCGACGGTCTCGAAATAGGCGCGCGGGCGGGCGTTGTCGAAACGCCGGCTCCACTTGGCCGCCAGCGTGAAGGGAAACGGCAGGAAGGCCGCCGCCAGCACGCACCAGAAGGCAATGGTCATGTCCCTACTCCATCAACAGGCGCTGGACTTCGCGGTACTTCGCGGCGGTCTTCGCCACCACTTCGTCCGGCAGGTTCGGCCCCGGCGCCTTCTTGTCCCAGTCCAGGGTTTCCAGGTAATCGCGGACGAACTGCTTGTCGAAGCTGGGCGGGCTGCTGCCGGGCACCCAGGTCGCCGCCGGCCAGAAACGCGAGGAATCCGGCGTCAGCACCTCGTCGATCAGGTGCACGCGGCCCTTGTCGTCGACGCCGAACTCGAACTTGGTGTCGGCGATGATGATGCCGCGCCGCGCTGCGAACTCCGCCGCCTGCCGGTAGATGGTCAGGGTGTAGTGCTTGAGCTGGGCGGCCAGCTCGGCGCCCACCAGCTCGACCACGCGGGCGTAGTCGATGTTCTCGTCGTGCTGGCCGGCCGGCGCCTTCCAGGCCGGGGTGAAGATCGGCTCCGGCAGCTTGTCGGCCTGACGCAGGCCGGGCGGCAGGCTGACGCCGCAGACCGCGCCGCTGGCCTGGTAGTCCTTCCAGCCGGAGCCGATCAGATAGCCGCGCGCGACGCATTCCACCGGCAGCGCCTTGAGCTTCTTGACGATCACCGCCCGCCCCTCGCACTCCGCCAGCTCGCGGGCGTCGAGCCAGTCGGCGAGCCGCATGTCCGGCGCCATCTGGTTGGGCAGCAGCCCGGCATAACGCTGCATCCAGAAACTGGTCAGCGCAGTCAGCACCGCGCCCTTGCCGGGGATCGGGCAGGGCAGGATCACGTCGAAGGCCGACAGCCGGTCGGTGGTGACCAGCAGCATGTGCTGTTCGCCCACGGCGAAGATGTCGCGCACCTTGCCGGCGTGGATCTTCTTCAGGCTGGTGATGCTGGAGGTGTGGAGCGGTGCGGTCATGGTCTTCGGGCCGGCGGAATGCGCGGATTGTCGGGCTTCGCGCCTGCCAACGCCAAGCGCCGGGGCATCTCTGGGATAATGCGGCATGGCCAAGCTCGCTCCCGTCATCGCCCCCTCGATCCTCTCCGCCGATCTCGCCCGCCTCGGCGAGGACGTGCAGCGCGTCATCGACGCCGGCGCCGACTGGGTGCACTTCGACGTGATGGACAACCACTACGTCCCCAACCTCACCTTCGGGCCGGCCATCGCCGAGGCCCTGCGCAAGTATGGCGTCCAGGCGCCGCTGGACGTGCATCTGATGGTGGAGCCGGTGGATGCGCTGGCACAGTCCTTCGCCAAGGCCGGCGCCGACCTCATCAGCTTTCATCCGGAAGCCACCCGCCACATCGACCGCAGCCTGCAGGCGATCAAGGCCGCCGGCTGCCAGAGCGGCCTGGTATTCAACCCGGCGACGCCGCTGGACTGCCTCAAGCACGTGCTCGACAAGGTCGATCTGGTGCTGATCATGTCGGTCAACCCCGGTTTTGGCGGCCAGAGCTTCATCCCCGAAGCACTCAACAAGCTGCGCCAGGCGCGTGCGCTGATCGACGCCAGCGGTCGCGCGATCCGGCTGGAGATCGACGGTGGCGTCAAGATCGACAACATCCGCGAGATCGCTGCCGCCGGGGCCGATGCCTTCGTCGCCGGCTCGGCGATTTTCGGGGCCGGCGACTACGCTGCTACCATTCGCGCCATGCGTGAAGAGATCGCCAAGGCCTGAACATGAATCCGCGTCCGCACCTGCGTGCCGCGCGCCATTGCTGGCGATGGTGAACCTGCGTCCGATCCACGACTGATCCGATCCGCCCGTTCACCGCGCGCCGCGTGCGCGCCGCCCAGAAGAACATGCCCACCCAACACCTGATCGCGCTTACCCGCGAACTGCCCGGCGACCTCGACACGCCGGTCGGCGCCTATCTCAAGCTGGCCAACGAGCCTTACAGCTACCTGCTCGAATCGATGCAGGGCGGCGAGCAATGGGGCCGCTATTCCTTCATCGGCCTGGCCTGCCGCGAGATTGTCCGGGTCCACAACCGCCGGGTCCGGGTCGAGCGCAGCGGCCAGACCGTGTTCGATCAGCAGGTCGCCGAGCCACTGGCCTTCATCCGCGAGCACACCCGCAAGGTGCAGGCGCCACTGCCGGGCGCGCTGCGCTTCACCGGCGGCTGGGTCGGCTACTTCGGCTTCGAGACCGTGCGCTATGTCGAACCCAAGCTGGATCACGACCTGCCCGATCCGCTCGGTACGCCCGACATCCTGCTGATGCGCTCCGACGAAGTGCTGGTGTTCGACACCCTGCGCGCCACCATCACCCTGGTCGTGCATGTCGAGGACCAAGCCGAGGCGCGCGCCTTGGGCGAGCGCCGGCTGAACGAGTTGCAGCACCGGCTGGCGGCACCACTGCGGCAGTCGCGCGCGCCGCTGAGCGGTGGCGACGAGTTGCCCTTCGTGTCGAGCATGGGCGAGGCCGCCTACAAGGCGGCGGTGCAGCGCATCAAAGACTACACCGCCGCTGGCGACGTGATGCAGGTGGTGCCGGCGCACCGGCTGTCGGCGCCCTTCCGCGCCGACCCGGTGCAGCTCTATCGCGCCATCCGCCGGCTCAACCCCTCGCCCTATCTGTACTGCCTGCATCTGGGCGATCACCACGTGGTCGGCTCCAGCCCCGAGATCCTGGTGCGGGTGCAGGATGGCCTGGCCACCGTGCGCCCGATTGCCGGCACCCGCCGGCGCGGCGCCACGCCCGAGGAGGACCGCGCGCTGGAGGCCGAGCTGCTCGCCGATCCCAAGGAGATCGCCGAACACCTGATGCTGATCGACCTCGGCCGCAACGACATCGGCCGGGTCGCCGAGACCGGCAGCGTCAAGCTCACCGACAAGATGGCGATCGAGCGCTACAGCCACGTCATGCACATCGTCAGCAATGTCACCGGCCGCCTGAAGCCGGGCCTGGACGCGCTCGACGCACTCGCCGCCACCTTCCCCGCCGGCACCCTCAGCGGTGCGCCCAAGGTCCGGGCGATGGAGATCATCCAGGAACTGGAACCGCACAAGCGC
This sequence comes from Stagnimonas sp., assembly GCA_030696045.1. Lineage (GTDB taxonomy): Bacteria > Pseudomonadota > Gammaproteobacteria > Nevskiales > Nevskiaceae > Stagnimonas. The sequence continues at coordinate 7,185 of JAUYNO010000072.1, forward strand.
GGCATCTACGGCGGCGCGGTTGGCTACCTCGGCTGGTGCGGCAACATGGACATGGCCATCGCCATCCGTACCGCCGTCATCAAGGACGGCCAGATCCACATCCAGGCCGGCGCCGGCGTGGTCGCCGACTCCGACCCGCAATCCGAGTGGGACGAGACCATGAGCAAGGCCAGGGCCATGATGCGCGCGGCGGCGCAAGCCGCGGGGAGCGCGCCATGATTCTCATGATCGACAACTACGACTCCTTCACCTACAACCTCGTGCAGTACTTCGGCGAGCTGGGGGCGGAGGTGCGGGTGTATCGCAACGACCAGATCACGGTCGACCAGGTCGCCGCGCTCAAACCCGATCAGATCGTGCTCTCGCCCGGCCCCTGCACCCCCAACGAAGCCGGCATCTGCCTGGAGCTGATCGAACGGCTCAAGGGCCAGTTCCCGATTCTGGGCGTCTGCCTAGGCCACCAGAGCATCGGCCAGGCCTTTGGCGGCACGGTGAAGCGCGCGCGGCAGGTGATGCACGGCAAGACTTCGCCGGTGCACCACTCCGGCAAGGGCGTGTTCGCCGGCCTGCCCTCGCCGTTCACCGCGACCCGCTACCACTCGTTGATCGTCGATAGCGCCGACCTGCCGGACTGCTTCGAGATCACCGCCTGGACCCAGCACGCCAATGGCGCCATGGACGAGATCATGGGCCTGCGCCACAAGACCTTGCCCATCGAGGGTGTGCAGTTCCATCCCGAGTCGATCCTGACCGAGCATGGCCACGCGATGCTGAAGAACTTCCTGGAGGAGTACGCATGAGCCTGACTCCGCAGGAAGCACTGCAGCGCGTGATCGAGCACCGCGAAATCTTCCAGGACGAGATGGTCGAGCTGTTCCGCGCCATCATGCGCGGCGAGGTCTCGCCGGTGATGAGCGCGGCCATCCTCACCGGCCTGCGGGTGAAGAAGGAGACCGTCGGCGAGATCGCGGCGGCGGCGCAGGTGATGCGCGAGCTGGCGCTGAAGGTGCCCTACACACCCAAGCCCGGCGAACACCTGCTCGACATCGTCGGCACCGGTGGCGACGGCGCGCACAGCTTCAATATCTCCACCGCCTCGACGTTCGTCGCCGCCGCGGCCGGCGCCACGGTGGCCAAGCACGGCAACCGCAGCGTGTCGTCGAAGTCCGGCAGCGCCGACGTGCTCGAAGCCCTCGGCGCCAGCATCGACCTCACGCCTGCGCAGGTGGCCGAGAGCCTGGCCAGCACCGGCATCGGCTTCATGTTCGCGCCCAACCACCATCCGGCGATGAAGGCGGTCGCCCCGGTGCGCAAGGAAATGGGCGTGCGCACGATCTTCAACATCCTCGGCCCGCTCACCAATCCGGCCGGCGCGCCCAACATCCGGATGGGCGTGTTCCATCCGGACCTGGTCGGCATCCAGGTGCGCGTGCTGCAGCGCCTGGGCGCCGAACGCGCCCTGGTGGTCTGGGGCAAGGATGGACTCGACGAGATCACTCTCGGCGGCTCGACCCTGGTCGGCGAGTTGCGCGATGGCCTGGTGCGCGAGTACGAGATCCACCCCGAGGACTTCGGCATCGCCATGTCCGCCACCCGCAACCTCGCGGTCGCCGATGCCCAGGCCTCGAAGGCGCTGCTGCTCGCCGCGCTCGACGACACCCCGGGCATCGCCCGCGAAATCGTGGCGCTGAATGCCGGCGCCGCGCTCTACACCGCCGGTGTCGCCAGCGACATCGCCGACGGCATCGCCCGCGCCCGCGCCGCGCTGGCCAGCGGCGCCGCGCGCCAGAAGCTCGATGCCTTCGTTGCCGGCACCCGCAAGATCAAAGGCATCCAGTAGATGAGCGACATCCTCGACCAGATACTCGCCACCAAGGCGGATGAGATCGTCCGGCTGCGCAAGCGCTATTCGCGGTCGGCACTGGATGCACTGGGCGCCGAGCAGTCCAGGCCGCGCGGCTTCATCCGGGCACTGGACGCCAAGGTCGCCGCTGGCGCGGCCGGCGTGATCGCCGAGATCAAGAAGGCCAGCCCCAGCAAGGGCCTGATCCGCGCCGATTTTGACCCGGCCTGGATCGCCCGCGAGTACGCGGCCGGTGGCGCGGCCTGCCTGTCGGTGCTGACCGACGAGCAGTACTTCCAGGGTCACAACGCCTTCCTGGTGCAGGCCCGCGCGGCCTGCGCGCTGCCGGCGATCCGCAAGGACTTCCTCATCGACCCGCTGCAAATCGCCGAAGCCCGCGCCATCGGCGCCGACTGCGTGCTGCTGATCGTTGCCGCCTTGGCGCCGCAGCAGCTGGAGGAGCTGGCGGCGGATGCCAGCGCACGCGGCATGGACGTGCTGATCGAGATCCACGACGGCGCCGAACTGGACGTGGTGCTCGCCGCCCGGCTGCCGGCAAACTGCCTGCTCGGCATCAACAACCGCAACCTGCGGAGCTTCGCGGTGGCGCTGGAAACGACCCTGGACCTGCTGCCGCGCCTGCCGGCCGGCATGGACGTCGTCACGGAATCGGGCATCGGCACTGCCGCCGACGTGCAGCGCCTGCGCGCCGCCGGGGTGCATCGCTTTCTGGTTGGCGAATCGCTGATGCGCCAGGACTCGCCGGGCGCGGCGCTGCGGGCGCTGACGGGCTAACGCCCCAGGCGCTGCCGCGGCGTGCCGGTGATTTGCACGCCGAGCACCACGATGCTGCGGCCCTGGACGTGGACCACGCCGTCGTCCTGTAGCTTCTTCAGTACCCGGCCCGCCATCTCCCGCGAGCAGCCGACAATGCGGGCCAGCTCCTGCCGGCTGATCCGCACCAGGGTTCCCTCGGCATGGGCCTGCGCATCCGGCTGGCGGCAGAGATTGAGTATCTCGTGGGCCACCCGCCCCTGCACGTCGAGGAAGGCCAGATCGGTCAGGCGCTGGGTGGTGGCGCGCAGGCGCTTGGCCAGCTGTCCCGCCAGTTCCAGCAGCAACTCCGGATGTTCGCGGATGAAGCGGCGGAAAGCCTCGAAGCCGATCTCCGCCACCAGCGCCTGGGTGCGGGTGCGGACTTCGGCGGTGCGGGTCTTCTGCTCGGGGAACAGACACATCTCCCCAAAAAACTCGCCCGGGTTCAGATAGGCCAGCACCATCTCGCGCTCGTCCTCGTCGCGCACCATGACGCTGACCGAGCCTTCCAGAATCAGATAGACCGTCTGCGGATCGTCGCCGGCATGGATGATGGCGTGCTTGGCGGGATAGGAGCGCTTCGTAGCCTGGGTGACAAAGGCCTGGAAGGCGGGCTGCTCGAACATGGTTTCCCCGGAAGAAAGCTGGATTCGGTGTGCTTGCGGCCTTGTATTCGTTGGACAATACCATAGCTTTTCCAGCGTCCGACTCAAGCGGACCACACGCTCAGGGGGTTGCCGTGCAGGCACGCATCAAGTGGGTTGAGAACATGGCCTTCGTCGCCGAGAGCGGCTCCGGCCACGCCGTAGTCCTCGACGGCCCGCCCGAGCTCGGCGGCCGCAATCTCGGCGCGCGGCCGATGGAGTTGCTGCTGATGGGCGTCGGCGCCTGCTCCAGCGTGGATGTGGTGATGATCCTGAAGAAGGCCCGCCAGCCGGTGCTCGATTGCGTCTGCGAACTGAAGGCCGAGCGCGCCGACAGCGAGCCCAAAGTGTTCACCGCCATCCATCTGCACTTCATCATCACCGGCAGCGGCCTGAATCCCGCACAAGTCGAGCGCGCAGTGCGGCTTTCGGCCGAGAAATACTGCTCCGCCAGCATCATGCTCGCCAAGGGCGGCGTGCAGATCAGCCACGATTTCGAGATTCGCGAGCCTTCCTGAGCCGATCTGCGACAACCGCCTGTCGGCGTCACGAAAGCGTCACGCGCAAGCGCGGGAATTTTGGGGGATAATCTGCGCCCTCCGCCGTTCCAGGGCGGAGCCGGTCCCCGCGCTTCGCGTCGCGGGGATTTTTAGTTGCCGCCGCCTTAAGGGGACCCTCGCCTTGGCCAAGATCAAGCCCACCTCCAATCCCAAGTTGAAGCTGCTCGGCTTCAACAACCTGACCAAGACGCTGTCGTTCAACATCTACGACATCTGCTATGCCCGCACCAAGGAGCATCAGCAGGAATACGTCGAGTACATCGACGAGGCCTACAACGCCGAACGCCTGACCGCGATCCTGACCGAGGTGGCGCACATCATCGGCGCCAACATCCTCAACGTCGCCCGCCAGGACTACGACCCGCAAGGCGCCTCGGTGACCATGCTGATCTCGGAAGGCCATCTCGACGGCCTGCCGACCCCGGTGCCGCTGGGCAAGAAGCCGCCCGCCGCCAGCAAGAAGAACAGCGTGGTGAGCCATCTCGACAAGAGCCACATCACCGTCCACACCTATCCGGAAAACCATCCGGACGCCGGCATCAGCACCTTCCGCGCCGACATCGACATTTCCACCTGCGGCAAGATCAGCCCGCTGAAGGCGCTGAACTACCTGATCAAGTCCTTCGAGAGCGACATCGTGGTGATGGACTACCGCGTGCGCGGCTTCACCCGCAACGTGCGTGGCATGAAGCACTTCATCGACCACAACATCGACTCGACCCAGAACTTCATCGCCCGCGACATCAAGGACAAGTACGACATGGTGGACGTCAACGTCTACCAGGAGAACATCTTCCACACCAAGATGAAGCTCAAGGAACTCGACCTCGACACCTACCTGTTCGGCGAGGGCGCCAGCGAACTGCCGCCGCGCGAGGCCAAGCGCATCCGGGATCGCGTCAACCACGAGATCATGGAAATCTTCTACGGCAAGAACATCCAGTCCTGATCCGGCTGGAGCGACATCAAGGCCGCCCATGGGCGGCCTTTTTTTGTGCGTGAATGGGTCAATTCTTGCCGCGCGTCTCCTGCACCGGAATCCGCGTGGTGCTGAAGAACTGCGTCATCGAGATCGAGCTGCTGATCTCCTGCACGCCGTCGATCTTCGACAGCTGGTTCCAGAAGAAGGACTCGTAGTCCTTCACGTCGCGAACGAGAATTTTCAACAGAAAATCGACGCTGCCCATCAGGCTGTGGCACTCGACCACCTGCGGAAAATGCCGCACCGCCTCGACGAACTTGGGCAGCACGTCGCGGCCGTGGCGTGACATCTTCACCTGCGCAAACACCAGCACCTCCAGACCGACCTTCTGCGGGTCGAGGATGGCGACCCGCTCGCGGATCACGCCGGCGTCGATCAAACGCTGGATACGGCGCCAGACCACCGACTTCGACGAGGCCAGGCGCTCGGCGAGGTCGTTGATCGGTTCGGTGGCGTCGCGCTGCAGGGCGTCGAGGAGGCGCGCATCCAGCGCATCAAGCGGGACAGACATGGCGGCAATTCCGGGAAGATATTTCAGAATCGATTGTAGTGGCGCAACAAAAAGGGAAAAAAGACCGGCTATTCCGGGATAGAGTGATCGGCGACGCCGGGTCACTCCGGCCGAGGAGAATAGGACGAGGATGGGCCGGGTGCGGCCGAGCCAGGATGGCGCATCGAACCGTCGTGCATACAAAGGACCCGAGTTCCATGAGCAGAGCCCCCTTGCAGCTGCATATTCCGGCGCCGACCTGCCGCCCCGGCGACGCCGTCGATTTCAGCGGGATCACGGTGCCCGCCGCCGGCATCCTCAAGCGCCCGGCCGAGGACACGCCGCCCGAGCAGATGCGCGACTACGCCTACGGCCTGATCCGCGTGCTCGACGAGTCCGGCCATGCGGTCGGCGATTGGAACCCCAAGCTCAGCGCCGACACCTTGCGCACCGGCCTGCGCCACATGGTGCTGACCCGCGAATTCGACGAGCGCATGGTCAAGCTGCAGCGCCAGGGCAAGACCAGCTTCTACATCAAGTGCACCGGCGAGGAAGCCATCGGCGTGGCGCAGGCGATGGCACTGGACGACCGGGACATGCTGTTCCCCAGCTACCGCCAGCAGGGCCTGCTGGTGGCGCGCGGCTGCCCGCTGGTGCGGCTGATGAACCAGATCTTCAGCAACACCCGGGACAACCTCAAAGGCCGCCAGCTGCCGATCATGTACTCGGAGCCGGACTACGGCTTCTTCTCGATCAGCGGCAACCTCGGCACCCAGTATCCGCAGGCGGTGGGCTGGGCAATGGCCTCGGCCTACTCGGGCGATACCCGCATCGCCGCCGGCTGGGTCGGCGACGGCACCACGGCCGAGGCCGACTTCCACTACGCGCTCACCTTCGCCACCGTCTACCAGGCCCCGGTGGTGCTCAACGTGGTCAACAACCAGTGGGCGATTTCCAGCTTCCAGGGCATTGCCGGCGGCGAGCGCGCCACCTTCGCGGCACGCGCGGTCGGCTACGGCCTGCCGGCGCTGCGGGTCGATGGCAACGACTTCCTGGCCGTCTACGCCGCGACGAAGTGGGCCGCCGAGCGTGCGCGCAGCAATCTCGGCGCGACGGTGATCGAGCTCTACACCTACCGCGCCGCGCCGCACTCCACCAGCGACGATCCGGCCGGCTACCGTCCTGCCGACGAGGCGAAGAACTGGCCGCTGGGCGATCCGGTCGAGCGCCTGAAGCAGCACCTGATCGCGCTCGGCGAATGGAGCGAGGAGCGCCACAGCGCCCTGATCGCCGAGATGCAGGAGCAGGTCATGGCCCAGCTCAAGGAGGCTATGAGCTACGGCGTGCTGGGCGATCCGGCGCCGAACGATCCGGGCTCGATGTTCGAGGACGTGCTGAAGGAAGTGCCGGGCCGGCTGCTGATGCAGCGCGAGCAGATGCTCGCCCTTCGCCGCAAGGAGGTCTGAGCCATGGCCCGCATGAACATGATCCAGGCCATCAACTCCGCCATGGATATCGCGATGGAGCGCGATCCGAAGGTGCTGGTGTTCGGTGAGGACGTCGGCTATTTCGGTGGCGTGTTCCGCGCCACCGCCGGCCTGCAGAAGAAGTACGGCAAGCAGCGCTGCTTCGATACGCCGATTGCCGAGGGCGGCATCGTCGGCGCCGCCGTCGGCATGGGCGTCTACGGCCTGCGGCCGGTGGTGGAGATCCAGTTCTCCGACTACATCTACCCGGCCTTCGACCAGCTGGTGTCGGAAGCGGCGCGCCTGCGCTACCGCTCGGCCGGCGGCTTCACCGCGCCGATCACGGTGCGCACGCCCTGCGGCGGCGGCATCTTCGGCGGCCAGACCCACAGCCAGAGCCCGGAGGCGATCTTCACCCACGTCTGCGGCCTGACCACGATCATGCCGTCCAACCCCTACGACGCGAAGGGCCTGCTGCTGTCGGCGATTGAAGATGACGACCCGGTGATCTTCTTCGAGCCCAAGCGCATCTACAACGGCCCCTTCGACGGCCACCACGACCGCCCGCTGACGCCCTGGACCAAGCACGCCCTGGGCGAGGTGCCGGAGGACTACTACACCATCGAACTCGGCAAGGCCAAGATCGTGCGCCCCGGCGACCAGGTCACCGTGATCGCTTACGGCACGATGGTGCATGTCTGCCTCGCCGCCGCCGAGGAGAGCGGCATCGACGCCGAAGTGATCGACCTGCGCAGCCTGCTGCCGCTGGACCTCGACACCCTGGTCGCCTCGGTGAAGAAGACCGGCCGCTGCGTGATCGTGCACGAGGCCACCAAGACCTGCGGCTACGGCGCCGAGCTGGTGTCGCTGATCCAGGAGCACTGCTTCTACCATCTGGAGTCGCCCATCGAGCGCGTCACCGGCTGGGACACGCCCTATCCGCACGCCTACGAGTGGGACTACTTCCCGAGCCCGTATCGGGTCAGTCAGGCGATCAAGAAAGTGATGGAGGACTAGGCATGAGTCTGTTCACGTTCAAGCTGCCGGATATCGGCGAAGGCATTGCCGAATGCGAGATCGCCACCTGGCGGGTCGCGGTCGGTGATGTAGTGAAGGAAGACCAGCCGCTGGTGGACATGCTCACCGACAAGGCGGCGGTGGAGATTCCCTCGCCGGTCGCGGGCGTGGTGAAAGAGCTGCATGGCGCGGCCGGTGACAAGGTCGCGGTTGGTGCGGTGCTGCTGCTGATTGAGACGGCGGCGGGCGCTGCTAACTCCCTCCCCCGCGAAGCGGGGGGCGGGAGCACTGCTCCCGCGGGTGGGGGCGTTTCGCCGCCAGTCACCGCGCCCAGCGCAACAGCAACGCCCCCTCCCCAACCCTCCCCCGCTTCGCAGGGGAGGGAGTCAAAACCGCTGCGCGCCGACGGCGAAAAGCCCCTCGCCGCCCCCAGCGTGCGCAAGCGCGCGCGCGAACTCGGCATCGACCTCGCCGAAGTCGCCGGCAGCAAGAAGGGCGGCCGCATCGGCCACGAGGACCTCGAAGCTCACCAACAGGGAGCGGCCTCGCCGTCTCCCGTCCCCCGTCTCCCGTCTCCCGTCGTCGCGCCCGCGACGAATATCGAGCAGGTCCGCATCATCGGCCTGCGCCGCAAGATCGCCGAGGCGATGCAGCGCGCCAAGCGCAACATCCCGCACTTCGCCTACATCGAGGAAGTCGACGTCACCGAACTGGAAGCGCTGCGCGTCCATCTGAACGCAAGCAAGCGCCCGGACCAGGCCAAGCTGACCGTGCTGCCCTTCCTGATGCGGGCCATGGTCAAGGCAGTGCCGGCCTTCCCGATGGTGAACGGCCAGTACGACGACGAGGCCGGCATCTTCCACCGCCACGGCGCCCTGCACATTGGCATTGCCGCGCAAACCTCTCAGGGGCTGGTGGTGCCGGTGGTCAAGCACGCCGAGACGCTCGACCTCTGGGCCAGCGCCGCCGAACTCAAGCGCCTCGCCGACGCCGCCAAGACCGGCAAGGCCAAGCGCGAGGAGCTGAGCGGCTCCACCATCACCATCAGCAGCCTCGGCCCCATGGGCGGCATCGCCTCGACGCCCGTCATCAACGCGCCGGAAGTCGCCATCGTCGGCGTCAACAAGATGGTCGAGCGGCCGATGGTGCGCAACGGTCAGATCGTGGTGCGGACGATGATGAACATCTCGTCCTCCTTCGATCACCGCATCGTCGACGGCTGGGACGCCGCGAGTTTCATCCAGAGGCTCAAGCAGTATCTGGAGCACCCGGCGACCCTGTTCATGCCCTGATCCGTCGGGGGCCGCGCGCGGCCCCCGACGCGGTTCAGAGCGTCTTCAGGTACTCGATCACGGCCCGGCGTTCGGCCGGGCTCAGCACGTCGCTGAACTCGTGGCCGGCGTTGCCATTGCCGAGGACACGGCTGTCGTAGACCAGGCGCTTGTCGATGCTGCCCGGAGTCGGATCGGGGATGTTGACCAGGCCACTCCAGCTCAGCGCGCCATTGAGGTAGTTCTGCATCATCTGGGTCAGCGAGGGGCCGGCGTCGTCGACCGGATTGCAGTTGTTCAGGCTGCTGCCCGGGATCTCGGAGCAGGACAGCGCCGTGCTCTTCCAGCCCACCGCAGCATGGTCATAGGCTGTCGCCAGGCGCTGGTCGTAGCCCTTGATCTCGCCCACCACCTGGATCGGCCGCTGCCAGATGGCGCTGCGCTGGCTGGAGTCGAGCACCGCCGCCACGGTCGGCACCGAACCGTTGTGGAAGTAGGGCGCGGTCGCCCAGACCCCGTACAGCGGCGGCGCCTGGTAGCCGATCACTTCCTTCTGCCAGCCGCAGACCCCGACCGGACGCTCTAGCAGCAGATCGTCCAGGGCCTCGGTCACCGGGTCTTTCTCGCCCGGCGCGACCCAGCCCGCTACGCCGTCGTTGTAGCCCCAGAAGGTCATGTCCCAGCGGCTGCGCAGGGTCGGCGTCAGCATGTCGGAGCGGGCGCGGTCGGTGCCGATCACAGCCAGCGGCGCGATGTGGCCGGCCACGCCTTCGAGCACCGGGCTGTCGAGGTAGCGGCTGTCGTTGACGTAGCGCGGCGAGTAGGCGCCGTGGCAGCCGGCGCAGCTGCCATTGCCGCCCGGCGCACGCGGCCAGTCGGCATTGCCGGCCTCGGCCCACAGGTCCTTGGTGTGGAACAGGATGGCGCCCTGCTCCGCCAGCGCCTGATCGACCGCGCCCGGATAGTCCGGTGAGCGCAGCGACAGGAAGTAGGCCTCCAGATCCTGGTCGTACTGCTCGATGCGGTTGCGGTAGCTGTCCCCGCTGGCGCTGACCAGGTCCTGGAACTCGCCCGGGCCGGCGGCCATGATGATGCGAGTGCTGTCGTTGGAGACACCGGCATCGAAGAACTTGCGCGGCCGCGAGCCCATGTTCCACCAGGGTGGGGTGTCCTGGGTATGCGCCAGCGGATGCGCCTGGTCCTGCGGGCCGCTGGCGCCGACCACGGTCTTCAGCGGGTTGGGATTGAGCCCCAGCGAGTCGAGGTCGAGCACGGTGATCAGGAACTCGAAGGCGCCGACCGCGTTGTTCTGGCCGCGCTGCTTGATGCCGATGTTGAACAGGCTGTTGATGTCGGTGGCCGGCAGCAGGGTCGACAGCGGCGTGCCGGCGAACGGCGAGCTGTCCTGCGCGTTCATCGGCACGTCGTAGTTGTTGTTGCCCAGGCCCAGGCTGTCCATGCTCAGCGAGCTCTCGCCCGCCGCCGGATCGCCGATCTGGCCGCCATGGCACTGGAAGCAGGCGGCGGTGCCGATCTCGCCGGTCCACTGCCCTTCGGCATTGCGCAGCTGGCGCAGGCCCAGCGGCAGCTGGCCGGAGCCGCCGTTGCTGGCGACGGGGTCTTCGCCCGGCAGCGGGTAGGGATTGTCGAAGGGTGCGTGGTTGAGGCCGTAGCGCAGGGTGTAGAGCGCGTCGAAGTCGGCGGGGCGCTCGGCCAGCCCCCACTGCTTCCAGCTGTCGTTGTACTCGGCGGCGGTCATCGCCGACACCGGCAGCTCGTCGAGCAGGAATTCGCGGCCACGATCACGGCGCGCGCGGTATTCGCCACAGGTCTTTGCCTGCTGCTCTTCGGCCGCCAGATTGACGTGGCAGTCCTGCCACCAGGCGTTGTAGTACACCGCCTTGCCGGCATTGGCGCCGGGCTGGATCAGGCTGCGCGGGTCGGCCGGCAGCTGCGCCGCGTCCGGCTTGCCTTCGCAATAGCTGACCCAGAGATGGCGCGCGTGCTTGCTGCCGAGCAGGGGCAGCTCCTGCGGGGTGCTGCCACCGCTGGCGGCGGCGATCAGTCCGGCGCAACTGGCCGGGTCCGCGAAGCACTTGAGGATCACCTCCACCGCGCGATAGGCCTCGCTGCCGACCGCCCAGGGCGCGCCGCCGCTGTGCGGCGTCTCCTGGCCCGAGGCCATCAGCAGAATCCGCGAGCTCGGATTGTTGCCGCCCAGGCGCTCCCAGCTCAGCTTGAGATTGGCGAGGTCCTGGCTGCGGGTGGCGCTGAGCATGAAGGCGCGCCCGTCCTCGACATCGGCGATGCCGCCGGGCAGATGGCAGCTGCGGCAGAAGTCGAGACGCGGTTGCGCGTTCTTGGCGAAGAACTCGTCCATGCTGCCGGCCGCTGCAGGCGCGCTGCCACCGCCGCTGCCAGCATCGCTGCTGCCGCTGTAGTCGCCGGCGCAGCCGCTCAACAACAGGGCCAGCAGCCAAGCGGCGCTCGGCCTGCGAATCACGAACTTGCTCATCTCTCTCCTCCGGTTCCCGGAGCCGACATGACTTGCATCGGTTCCTGGGTACAGCGATCCATCATCCATCTCTAAGAACTACAGCGTCTTCAGGTACTCGATCAGCGCCCGCCGCTCGGCATCGCTGAGCACCGCCGTGAACGCATGTCCGCCATTGCCCTGGCCGTGCATGTGGGTGTTGTAGATCTTGCGATCTTCCAGTTGCTGGTCGCTGGTCGGCCCAGCGCCGAGATACCAGAGGAAGGGATTGCTGGAACTAAGGATGTTGAGCAGGCTCAGCAGCGGCGGGTCGGCCTGCTGGTTGGCCGGGTCGCAGTCGAGATAGGGCGTGGTGCCCGGCGCGCCGCAGTCCAGCGTCTCGTAGTTCCAGCCCAGACGCTCGCGGTCATAGGCGCGGGCGAAGCTGGTGTCGTAGCCCATCACCACCTGGCCGAGCTGATCGGCCCGCGCCGGCGTCGAGACCCGGCGCCAGATCGGCTGGCGGTCGGCGGGCTTCAGCACTTCCCAGACACTCGGCACCGCACCGTTGTGGAAATAGGGCGCGCTGGCCCAGACCCCGTACAGCGGCGGCGCCAGATAGCCGGGCGCGCGGCCCTGCCGGATCTCGGCGCGGTTCTGGGTGCTGCAATCAAGATCGGGATCCTCGTTGAGCGTTTCCGGATAGGCGAAGAAGTTCTCCTTGCCGTACTGCTCGGCGGCCTCGCTGTCGCTGTCGACCCGCCAGGGATCAGTCGCGATCAGGTCGCGCGGCACGATGTAGCTGGCGATGCCTTCCAGCGCCGGGCTGTCGAGGTAGGCCGGATCGTTGACGTAGCGCGGCGCGTAGGCGCCGTGGCAGCTGGCGCAGCTGCCGTTGCCGCCGGCCGGCTTCGCGACCGGCTGCTGCAATTTCTCCGCCCAGAGATCCTTGCTGTGGAACAGGATCGCACCCTGCTCGGCCAGCGCGGTATCGACGGCCGCTGGCCAAGCCGGGGCCTTGAGCGACATGAGATAAGTGTCGCCGGCGCGGGCGTTCTGCTGGATCCACTCAAAGCCGCCGGGTCCGGGGCCGGGCAGGAAGAAGCCAAGGTCGGAGCGCAGCGCATCCATCGCCAGGAAGCCGTCCTGGAATTTCACCGGCCGATGGCCGACGTTCCACCAGGCCGGCGCGTCCAGCGAGCCGCCGTTGGGCGTGTTCACCGCGAAGCCGACGAAGTCGGGGTCAGCCGGGCGGATGTCCTGCGCCAGCACCAGGGTGATCAGCTGCAGCGCCAGCGCATTGTTGGTGCCACGGGTCTTGCCGACGATGATCGGCGCCTGCGCCGGCACGCCCGGAAACACCCCGCGCCCGAGATCGGTATCCATCTGGCCGAACTCGCTGAGGCTGTTGCTGTTGCCGTACACCGCGCCCAGGCCGGCGCCTTCCTCCGGCCTGCCGACCTGGCCGCTGTGGCAGACGTGGCAGGTGGTGCCGAGCTGGCCGCTCCATTGGCCGTCGGCGCCACGCAACTGGGTCAGTCCGGTGGGCAGCTGGCCGCTGCCGCCATTGCTCGCATTCGGGTCTTCGCCGGGCAGCGGGTAGGGATTGCGCTCGGTACCGAAGCCCATGCCATAGCGCTCGGCGACCAGCTGATCGAAGTTGTCCGGCCGAGCCGGCAGGCCCCACTTCTCCCACAGCGAGTTGTAGTCATCGACCGTGAGATTGCCGCCCCCGGCATTGCCGCCGAAGTACCAGCCGGCGCCGACCGCGCCGTTGCCCTTGATCAGCGCCTCGCCCTGCGCCGTGAGCGCGCGCAGCTGGCCGCAGGTCTGCGCCGGGCCGGCCTCGCCGACCAGTTCGGGGTCGCGGTGGCAGTCCTTCCAGTAGGCATTGAAGTACACCGCCTTGCCGGCGTTGGCGCCGGGCACCACGAGCGAGCGCGGATCGGCGGGCAGCAGGGCCGCGTCTGGCTTGCCCTCACACCAACTGAACCAGGCGTGGCCACCCCGGGCGCTTCCGAGCAGGGGCAGCTCTTGCGGCGTGCTACCGCCGCCGGCGGCGGCGATCCGGCTGGCGCAGCCGGCCGGGTCGGCAAAACACTGGAGGACCACCTCGACCGCGCGATAGGCGCCGCTGCCGGCCGCCCAGGGCGCGCCACCGCTGTGCGGCGTCTCCTGGCCCGAAGCCATTCGCAGAATCCGCGAGCTCGGGTTGTTGCCACCCAGACGCTCCCAGCTCAGCTTGAGATTGGCGAGGTCTTGCTCGCGGGTGGCGCTGAGCACGAAGGAGCGCCCGTCCTCGACATCGGCGATGCCGCCAGGGACGTGGCAGCTGCGGCAGAAGTCCAGGCGCGGCTGGGCGTTCTTGCCGAAGAACTCCTCCATGCTGCCGGCCGCCGCCGTCGGCGTGCCGCCGTCGCCGCCAGCCTCGGTGCTGCCGCTGTAGTCGCCAGCGCAGGCGGCCAGCAGGGACAGCAGCAGCAGGGACAGCAATCGTTGGCGGATGGGGTTCTCGCTCATGGTCTCCTCCAGGCCACGGAGCCGACGGACTTGGCGTCGGCTCTCGGGACTGTTTGGCACTTCTAGCACTGCCACTAAGCTAACCTGAGCAAGTGCTCGGAACTACTCGGATTGTCAGGAGCCCCGACGCGCGGAGGAGCGCATGGCCCAAGTACCTGATCTGCGTATCAAAAAGCAGCCCACCCAGGGCCGTGCAAAAGCCACCGTGGAGGCCCTGCTGGACTCGGCGGCTCAGCTCCTGGCCAGCGAGGGCTATGCCGCCGTCTCCACCAACCGGGTCGCCGAGCGGGCCGGGGTCAGCATCGGTTCGCTGTACGAGTACTTTCCCAACAAGCAGGCCCTGATCGCCGAAGCCCTGGCGCGGGCGCTGCGCGAGGTGGTCGGCGAAACCACCGCCGGCCTACGCGAAGCCCTGGCCCTGCCCGACCAGCCGCGCGCCGGCATCGACCACTGGATGCGGGCGATGGTGGCGGCAATGGAAAAGCGCGACGCCCTGCTGCGCGCGGCGCTGCGCGAGGTGCCCTTCCTCTGGCAGATCCGCGAGCTACGCGAGCTGTCGGACATGCTGCAACAGGTCGCCCAGGAAGGCCGACTGAAGAGCAGCCGCGTGGTGCACTTCGAAGACCCCGAGGCCAGCACCTGGCTGCTGATGAGCATGGTCTGGTCGGCGATCCTGCAGACCGTGCTCTACCGCCCCTCGCACCTGAGCCGCGAGCGGCTGGTGCATACGCTGGTCGACATGGTGCTGAAGCTGCTTTGAGGAGTGCATCGCGGGCAAGCCCGCTCCTACAAAAGCGGGCACCTGTAGGAGCGGGCTTGCCCGCGACCTGCGCCGAGCATCACTAAAACCGCCAACTCGCCCGGATATCAAAACTGGTGAACTTCACCAGCCCCGGATTCTCCAGCTCGACCTCACCCAACGCATAGCTGGCCTTGGCCTGGTAGTGCTCGACGCCGGCACCGAGCAGCCAGCCGCCAAAGCGCTTGCTCAGCGCCAGCCGACCCGAGAGCGCACCAAACGGCGACAGCCGGTAGTCGCTGGAGGCGAAACCGTCGTTGCGCTCGCTGCCGTAGTAGGGCGCGTAGAAAAAGGCCTGGCTCTGGCTGTACCAGCGCAGCGAGGGCGTCAGCTGCCAGTCGCCCGGCAGCGTCTGGTACCAGGCCAGATCGACGGTGTGCGACTCGATCTTCCAGTCGTCGTGATACCAGCGGTAGTCCAGATGCAGGGCGCCGTCGAGCTGCGGCACGAACTGCCGCAGCCGGCCGGTGAGCGCCCAGGCGATGCGGCCGTCCGGACGCTCGTCGGCGGTGGTACCGGCGCTGTCGGTGAGGTAGGCCAGCTTGTAGGGATCGCTGAGATAGCCGTCGTTGTTGAGATAGCTGAGGCTGCCCTGCAAGACCGTGTCCGGTCCCAGCACCCAGGCGACGCCGCCGTAAAGGCTGAGCGTGCGCTTGTCGGCACTGGCGATGACGTTCGGCGAACTGGCGCCCCGGGTGGGTTCGATCTCGTCGCTGGAGTAGCTGAAGCCGCCGGTATAGGTCAGCGCGCCGGTCGCCGGAGTGTAGCCGAGTTCGGCGCCGCCGCTGAGCGCGCGGTAGTCGTCCTCGCTTGAGTAGCCCAGGGTGGCACTGGCATCGAGACCATCGAGGAGCGAGCTCAGCGGGCGGTTCCAGCTGCCCTGCACGTCGATCCGCTGCTCCTTGATGCTGGCGCCACTCATCACCTGCACGGGCTTGCCGTTGGCGTCCGGCAGGATGAACCAGGGTGAGGCGCCGCTGAGCGTCTCGTAGGTAAGGTCCAGGCCGAGATTGTTGTCGTCCAGCGCGGTGCTGAGGCGGAACAGGTGCGAGTCGATCTGGTAGCGCGACTCGGACTCGCCGCTGGCGCTGTGCCCGGCCGCCAGCTTCGCCTCGTCGTAGTGGCTGTAGAGATAGTCGGTCTGCACCGTCGCGCCGTCGGCGGCGGCAATGCCGGGGATGGCGAGGGCGGCCTGGGTGAGCGCGGCCAGCGCGGCGGAAGTCTTGTTCGCCATCAGTTGCACCCGCAGCCGCCGCCACCCAGCACCGGGCCACCGGTCGCGGCCTCCTTGCTGAACTGCACATGGCGCCGGTAGCCGGCGACCAGAGGGTCCGGCTCCCAGGCCATTTCCGGCTTGGCGAGATTGCCGCGCTGCCAGGGCTGCACCGGTTGCAGGCTGCAGGCCGCGAGCGGCAGGACCAGCAGGCACAGCAGTGCACGTCGTGTCGCCTTGCTCATGGTGTCTCCATCACCGGCAGCGGGCGTCACCAGCTGGCGCGTCCCTGCGTTCTGGCGTGGAAGGTAGCGGTGGCAGTCGGCCAAGAGCAAGCCGCTCACAGCGTCTTCAGGTATTCGACCAGTGCCCGGCGCTCGGTATCGGTCAACTCCCTGGTCCACTCATGGCCGCTGTTTTTCTTCGAGTAGAGATTGGTGTTGAAGATCTTGCGGGTCTCCATGCCGGCGTCACCCACCGGCGGCGGCACCACCCAGGTCGGCCACAGCAGGCCACCGTCGAGCGTGTCCTTCAGCCACCCCAGTTCCGCCGGCAGCTCGCCCGCCGGCTGGCAGCTGTAATAGGGCACACCCTGGCCGCCATCGTCGCAACGGATCGTCTCGTGCTTCCAGCCCAGCTGCTCGAAGTCGTAGCCCCCGCTGTCACCGGCCAGCCGATGCTCGAAGGCATTGACCAACTGGTCCGGCGTGGTCGTGCTCTGGCGCCGCCACATCGTCGGACGGTCCTCTGGCTTGAGCACATCCCAGACCGTCGGCACCGAGCCGTTGTGGAAGTAGGGCGCGCTGGCCCAGACCCCGTGCAGCGGCGGCGTCACGTAGCCCACCGTCTTCTCCTCGAAGCCGCAGGCGCCCTTCACCCGCCCCATGGTCTCGCTCGCCGGTATCGGCGCAATCGGCGGCAGCACGGTGCCGAGTACCGTGCTCATGACATCACCGAGCGGCTGCAGCAGACCCATGCCGTCGAGGTTGCGGCCGAGCTGGTCGGCCAGCGCCGCGCCATTCGTGAGGCCATCGACATAGCCGGAGTAGTCGTCGAGGAACTCGGTCAGCGGGTCCTTGTTCTCTGGGAACTTGTAGTCGGGCTGGGCATCCGGATACGACCACCAGAAGGTGCTGACGAAGCCACGGATGTTCTTCGCCCATCCCGTCGCCTGCGCCGGATCGGTGCCGATGATCTCGATCGGCACCGTGTAGCCGGCCAGGCCGATCATCTTCGGATCGGGCAGGAAGCGTGTGTCGTTGGCGTAGCGCGGCGAATAGGCGCCATGGCAGCCGGCGCAGGCGCCGTTGCCCTTGGGCGCCGGGATGTCGGCGTTCTTGCCCTCGGCCCAGAGGTTCTTCTCGTGGAACAGGATCGCGCCCTGCTCGGCCAGCGAGCGATTGATGCAGCCGGGCTTGTCGCTGGGCGCGGGCATGCTGCCGGCGCCGGTGCAATAGCCCTGCGGATAGTCCGGCGCTTCCACCGTCAGCGACCAGTCGTGCACGCTCTCGAAGATGCCCTCGTTGTTGAGCACGTCGTCGCCGCTCAGGCCGTTGACGCTTCCGAAGTACATGTTGCCGCGCGAGGAATCGGTGGAATGGCCGCCGAACCAGAGGTAGCGCGACTTGCTGTGCAGCCACCACCAGGCCGGCGGGTCCTGGTCGCCGAAGCTGGGATGCGCCGGATCGACGAAGGCATGATTGAAATTGAGGGTGTCGAAGTCGCGGATGGCGACGATAGCCTCGATCTCGGTATCCGCCGCGTTGGTGCCGCGCGTGGTGTTGACCAGCGGCAGATAGCCCACCGGCGGCAGCTGCAGGTTGACTGGCTGCTGCGCGTGGATCAGGTCGACGATCAGCACGCCCAGCTCGGTATTGGTGTTGGGCAGGCCCATGAAACTGCCGTCTGGATTGGCGCCGTAGCTGAGCTGGCCGTTGAGGCCGTCGCGACCGCTGACCTCGCCCTCGCCGATCTGGCCGGCATGGCAGCTGAAGCAGTTGAGGCCCATCGAACCGTTGTACCGGCCCTCGGCATCGCGGCCCTGGGCATAGCCGAGCGGCAGCTGCCCGGTACCGCCGAAGCTCTGGCTCAGCTGCAGGGTTTCGTCGATGCCCTGCGCGGCATCGATGATCGGATAGGGGTTCGGATGCAGGTATTCGTAGGAGCCGGGTGCGCTCCCCGGTCGCGGCGGTGTCGGCGAATGGCCGTAGCGCTCCGAGACCTGCGCGTCGAAATTGTCGGGCCGCTCCGACAGGCCCCAGACCTGCCAGAGATTGTTCCAGGACTTGGCGTCGCCGCCGCCCAGGCTGAAGCCGCCGCCGTGGCCGCCAGTGCGTGGCGTGTCGGTGGGCGAATAGGCGATCCAGTCATGGCCCTCCCGCACCCGCGCGCGCCATTCGCCGCAGGTCGCGGCGTAGGGCTTGGCCGTGTGGATCGGGGTCTTGCCAGCGGCGACCCGCAGCGCGTTCTGCTGCGCCTGGTTCTCGATCAGGGTGTCGGTGTGGCAGATCTCGAAGGGGTCGTTGAAGTGGACCGCAAAGTTGTTGTTATCGATGTTGCCGCTGCTCTGCAGCATGAAGCGGCGCGGGTCCTGGTTCCAGTCGATGGCGGTCGCGTCCGGCGCGCCGTCACAGAGCTGATTGACGAAGTAGTGCTTGCCGGGATTGCCGAGCAGGGCCTGCGCCTCGACCACCGGCACTTCACCGCTGCCGGCGAGCAGGGCGGCGCAGCCGGCCGGCTGATCCCAGCAGCCGAGCAGGACGCGCATGGCGGTATAGCCGGCGCTGTCCTTCGGCCAGGGCGCGCCGCCGGAATGCGGCTGGGCATCGGTATTGGAGGCCTTGGTGAGGATGCGATTGGCCTCGGTGCCGCGGCCGAGCGCTTCCCAGGACTGCCGCAGCTTGGCGTAGTCCTCGGCGCGATCCGCCGAGAGCGTGAAACGCCGCCCCTGCTCGGTGTCGCCAACACCGCCCGGCAGATGGCAACTGCGGCAGAAGTCGAGGCTGGGCTGGACCCGCCCGGCGAAGAAGGCCTTGTCGTCGGTGTAGCCGCCGCTCGGGGTGCTGATGGGCGCGCCCCCGCCGGCATCGACCGTGCCCTGATAGCTGCCCGAGCAGGCGCTCAACAGCAGGCTGAGGCCCAGCGCGAGGCTGGGGTACACATGTCGGGTGCTGTGCATCGGGCTCTCCTGGGCCGGCCGGGTCCGTGGCCAGCCTTCGTGTTCTGCCCGCAGTGTTGGCCCGGCCGCCTTTGCAGCGTGAGTGGCCAAGGTGCCAAGATGGCTGTCATATCGGGCCACCGCGCGTGGAGGCGCCGCGCCGAGTCCGTGAAACTGGAAGACCTGCACAAGCCCGCGATCCCGGTCGCCTACGGCCAGCTGATCCTCGAGGTCGCCGCCGACCTGGGGGTCGCGCGCGCGGCGGTGCTGGAAGGACAGGGCATCAACGCCGCCGTGCTGGACCAGCCCGAGGCGCGGCTGTCGATGCTGCAGGCCAACCAGCTGCTGTACCGGGCCCTGCGCCTGAGCGGCAATCCGGCGCTCGGCTACGAGATCGGCCTGCACAGCAGCCTGACCTCGCACGGCTTCATCGGCTACGGCCTGATGAGCCATGCGACGCTGCGCGAAGGGGTGGACTTCGGCAGCAAGTTCCTGCGGCTGCGGCTGCCCAACCTGGGTCTGAGGGTGTTCGTCGACGGCGCCCAGGGGGTGATCGAGACGGTCGAGACCATTCCGCTCGGCGCGGTCCGCCAGTGCATGCTCGAATTGTTCCTGGTCGGGCTCTGGCAGATGGCCCGCTACTTCGCGCCACAGGATCTGAGCACCGAGGCCATCGAGCTCTGGTTCGACTACCCGGAGCCGCCCCACTACCGGCGCTACCAGCAGCGCCTGCCGCGCCTGCGCTTCGAGATGCCGGCCAATCAGATGCGGTTCCCGGCGCGCTTCCTGGATGCACCGCTGAAGACCGCGAACCCGGTCACCGCGCAACTGGTCACCCAGCAATGCGAGCAGGAGCTGTCGCGGCTCGGCTACGGCAAGGACTTCCTGGCCCAGGTGCGCTCGCTGCTGGGCGGCCGGGAGCACGGCTACCTGTCACTGGCGCAGCTCGCGGCGAGCCTGCACATCTCCAGCCGCACCCTCAAGCGGCGCCTGCGGGATCACGGCCTGAGCTTTCAGCAGCTGCTGGACGAACGGCGCCGGCGCGATGCCCTGGACCTGCTGGCCGACCCGACCCTGGGCATCGCCGAAATCGCCGCTCGCGTCGGCTTCAGCGACCCCGCCAATTTCACCCGTGCCTTCCGCAAGTGGCTCGGCACCGCGCCCAGCGCTTATCGGAGCGGCAAGGGCTAGGAATCGGTTCGAACCGGCGCGCGCAGGCTGACGAATTCCTCGGCGAGAGTCGGATGGATGCCCAGGGTCTGGTCGAACTGGCGCTTGCTGGCGCCGGCGGTTAGCGCCACTGCCAGCCCCTGCATGATCTCGCCGGCTTCGGGGCCGAGCAGGTGGCAGCCGAGTACGCGGTCGCTGTCGGCGTCGACCACCAGCTTCATATAGCTGCGCTCCGGCGACTCGGTCAGGCTCAGCTTCATCGGCCGGAATCGGCTCTCGAAGATTTTCAGGCGATGGCCGGCGGCCCGCGCCGCTTCCTCGCTCAGGCCCACCGTGGCGAGGCTGGGCTGGCTGAACACGGCGGTGGGGATGCCCTGGTAGTCGACCGGCTGGAACTCCTGCGGCCGGAACAGGCGGCGCGCCAGCGCCATGCCCTCGGCCAGCGCCACCGGCGTCAGCGGCACCCGGCCGATGACATCGCCCAGGGCGTGCACGCCGGGCACGCTGGTCTGGTAGCCCGCGTCCACCGCCAGATAGCCGCGCGCATCACGCGCCAGCGGCAGCTGCTCCAGACCGAGCCCGTCCAGCATCGGCCGGCGGCCGGTGGCGAACAGCACGCAGTCGGATGCGAGCACGCGGCCGTCGGCCAGGGTGGTGGCCAGGCTGCCGTCGGGGCGGCGCTCGATGCCCTGCGGCTGCACCCCGAATTCGAGCGCGATGCCGCGCTGGCGCAGCTCCAGCGCCAGCTGCTCGCGCAGGCCCGAGTCGAAGCCGCGCAGCAGCTGCTCGCCCCGGTGCAGCAGGCAGACCTGGGCGCCGCAGCCCCGGAAGATGCCGGCGAACTCCACCGCGATATAGCCGCCACCGACCACCAGCACGCGCGGCGGCAAGGCCGGCAGGAAGAAGGCCTCGTTGGAGGTAATGCCCAACTCCGCCCCCGGAATCTCCGGCCGCTGCGGCCAGCTGCCGGTGGCGATCAGCAGCTGCTTCGTCCGATAGCGTGCGCCGCCGAGTTCGACCGTGTGGGCGTCGAGGATGCGGGCATGGCCTTCCAGCAGCTGCACACCGGCTTCGAGCAGCAGGCGCCGGTAGGCCTCGTTGAGGCGGGCGATCTCGCGGTTCTTGCCGGCGATCAGCCGGGCCCAGTCGAAGCGGGCGCCGTCGACCGTCCAGCCGTAGCCGGCTGCCTGCTCGAACTCCTCGCGATAGTGCGAGCCGTAGACCAGCAGTTTTTTTGGCACGCAGCCGACATTGACGCAGGTGCCACCCAGGTACCGGCTCTCGGCGATGGCGACCCGGGCGCCGAAACCGGCCGCGAAGCGCGCGGCGCGCACCCCGCCGGAGCCGGCGCCAATGACGAAGAGGTCGAATTCCGCGCTCACGGCGGGTGGCGGCTCAGACCCGGTAGCTCTCGCCGCGCCCGAGCCGGTCGGGCAAGGTCTGGCCTTCCGCCGTGAATTCCAGCGACACCGAGTTGATGCAGTAGCGCAGCCCGGTCGGCGGCGGGCCGTCGGGAAACACATGGCCCTGGTGGCTGCCGCAGCGGGCGCAGCGGGTCTCGGTGCGGAGCATGCCGTGGCTGCGGTCGTGGACGGCGTTGACATGGCTCTCGGCGAACGGGGCGCTGAAGCTGGGCCAGCCGGTGCCGCTGTTGAACTTGCGGTCGGCGACGAACAGCGGCAGGCCGCAGAGCCGGCAGCCGTAGACGCCCGGCTGCTTGTTGTCGAGCAGGCCGCCGCAGAACGGCGCCTCGGTGCCGTGGTTCAGCAGCACCCGCTTTTCCTCGGCGCTGAGCGCGGCTTCCAGGCTGCGCCGCTGCTCGGCGCTGGGGGGCGAGAGGTCGTAGCGGGCGCCCTGGGCGGTGGTGCTGGTCATGGCAGGAACTCCGGACGGAAATTTTTTCGGCGCGATGCAACCTGAGGCCGGAATCCAACATCTGAGTGACAAGCCCGGCCGTTTTCGCGGCCGGCAAACGATCCCTGGCGACAGTTGGCCCTGAATACTCAGGGCCTCTTTTTTGGGGGCTCGGGCGGCCGATTACCAGCGTGCGGCGGCGGACTTCATCAGCCCGGCCACCGCCCGCATCAGGCCGCGCACCGGTGCCGGTGGCAGGGCACCGCCGGCGTCCAGGGCCTCGGCGCCGTGGCGCTCCTCGTCGAGCTTCATCGCCTGCACCACCGCCCGCGAGCGCTGGTCGGACTCGGGCAGGCGGTGCAGATGCTCATCAAGGTGGGCGCTGACCTGACGCTCGGTCTCGGCGACAAAGCCCAGGCTGCGGCGGTCGCCCCCCAACCCCGCCAGCGCGCCGATGGTCAGCGAGCCGGCGTACCACAGCGGCGACAGCTTGCTCGGACCGTCGTGCAACTCGTCCAGGCGCTCGGCGCACCAGCGCAGGTGGTCGTGCTCCTCGCGGGCGGCGGCCAGCAGCTGCCGGCGCAGACCCGGATCACGCGCCACCAAGGCCTGGCCGTGGTAGAGGCCCTGGGCGGCAACCTCGCCGGCGTGGTTGATCCGCATCAGGCTGGCTGCCTGCAGGCGCTCGGACTCCGACAGCGCACTACCGGCGACGGCCCCCGGAGCTGCGCGCGGACTGGATTCCGGCGCCAGCGCCCGCAGGCCTTCGGCGAAACGGCCGATCAGCCGGTCGGCGGCGGTGTAATGGCGGCTCGGGTCGGTCATGGCAGGCGGCAGGCTGGTAGCGATAGGCGACAATAGCGGGGATTCTAAGACCACGGCCCCGTCACTCCGACCGTCCCCGCGCCGACATGTTCTGGCTCCTCGTCTTCCTCGCCGTCACTGGCACGCTCGCCTACCGGGGCAGCGCGCTGCCGACCGCGACCGGCGTACTCGGGGTGACGGTGCTGCTGTACGGCTGGCTGGGCGGCTCCGCTGGCTACTTCCTGCTGTTGCTGCTGGGCTGGCTGCTGCTGTTCGTGCCGCTCAACACCCCGGCCCTGCGCCAGGAGTGGTTCACCCGGCCACTGCTCGATCACTGGCTGGCGCAGTCGCCAGCGCTGTCCGCCTTGCCGGAGACCGGCCCGGCGGCGGCGCTGCTGGAAGCGCAGACCGGCCCGCTGCCGCCGCCAGCCGTCGCCGCCGAGACGCCGGATGCCGATTTGCGCGCCGAGGCCCTGGCCGCCGTCCTGCTCTGGCGCCTGCGCCGCCCGCTGCAAGCGGCCGAGCCGGTGCTGGCCCAGGCGCGCGTCGCCGAACTGCTCTACTGCGGCGCCGCCCTGGTGGCGCAGGCACCCCGCCTGCTGGCGCAGGAACAGCCCGACAGCGGCCTGCTGGCCCGCGCCGCATTGGCCTGGCCCCTGGCGGAGCAGACCGCTGCCCTGCTCGGGCTGGCGCCGGAGGCGCGGCTGGACTGGGCGGCGCTGACGCCGGAGGTGCAGTTGGCCGGACGGCTGGCGGCGGCGCACCGGCCTGGCCGGGAACTGCTGCAGGCGGCTGGCCTGGAATCGCCGGCGGCCCGCCTGATCGCCTTCGACCAGGCCTTCTGGCCGCTGCTGGGCCGGCTGCTCGGCGACAGCGTGCGCAGCCTGGTCGGCGGCTTTGCCGCGTTGCTGCCGACCGGCCCCGAGGATACCGACCGCCGCCACGCCGCCTGGCTGGCCCTGGCCGGCCAGCGGGTCGCCGTGCTCCTGCACCTGCGGGTGCTGCTGCAGCTGTTCTCCCGCCTGCCGGACGCCTACGAGCAGCACCTGGCGCGGGCGGTGCTGGCCCTGCTCGGCGCCCAGGCCGCCCTGGCCTGGCATGGCGAGGCGCGCCAGCCCGGCGGCGAACGGGCCCTGCTGGAGAGCCTGCTGCGCCGGCTGCTGCACTCACTGGAGCAGGAGCTGGCGGCAGCCCTGCGCGAATTGCCGCAGCCGATCGGGCGCCGCCTGCTGCGGGTCTTGCTGCTGCCCTTGCCACTGGCACGGCCACCGACCCGGGCCGAGGCCCTGACGGGCGCCGATGCGCTGCTGCGGGAGCCGGGTCTGCGCGCGCGGCTGGCGGCCGGCCTGCCGGCACAGGAAGCACTACAGGAACTGGACCGCCGCCTGGAGGCGCTGCGCAAGCTGGAGCCCAGCCTGCGCCGCCTGCGCCTGGCCCGCTTCGAGACCCCGCCGGCGGACGACACCGCGCTGCTGGCCAGCGCCAGCCGCCTGGGCCTGCTATCGGAACCGGAAGTAGCGACACTAAGCGAGGCGCTGGTCTTTGCCGCCGGCCCGTGGACCAGCCAACGAGGGGGGGAGGCTGCATGAGCGAATGCTGCATCGTGGTGGGCGCCGGTCCCGGCATCGGCCAGGCCTGCGCGCTGGCCTTCGCCCGCGAGGGCTTCGACATCGCCCTGATCTCGCGGCGGCCCGAGCGCCTGGTGGCGCAGACCACCGAGCTGGCCTGGACCACCGGCCGCCAGGCGCGCGCCTACGGCGCCGACGCCGGCGATGCCGATGCCCTGCGCGCGGCCCTGCGCGCGGCCCAGACCGATCTCGGCCCGGCCCGGGTGCTGATCTACAACGTCGCCGACGTGCAGCGGGCGCGACCCAGTGGCATTGATCTCGAACAGCTGGTGCGCGAATTCCGCGCCAACGTCGTCGGCGCCCTGGCCTGCGTGCAGGCACTGGCGCCGGAGATGCGGGTGCGCGGCGGCGGCAGCCTGCTGTTCACCGGCGGCGGCATCGCCGATCACCCCTCGACCGACTTCGCCTCGCTGTCGCTGGGCAAGGCGGCGCTGCGCAATCTCACCCATACCCTGGCGCAGGAACTGGGCGTGCATGGCATCCACGTCGCCACCGTCACCGTGCACGGCTTCGTGCAGCCGGGCACCCATTTCGATCCGCACCTGATCGCGCAGAGTTTCATCAAGCTGCACCGGCAGCCGCGCGGGCGCTTCGATATCGAATTGGTGTACCGCTGATGGCTAGCGCGTTTCCGCTAGTGCGTGATGTCGCCGGCCTGAAGGCCGGCCGCTTCGACCTGCTGGTGATCGGCGGCGGCATCTACGGCGCCTGGACCGCCTACGACGCGGCGCTGCGCGGGCTCTCGGTCGCGCTGGTCGAGAAGACCGACTGGGGCTGCGGCACCTCGCAGTCGTCCTCCAAGCTGATCCACGGCGGCCTGCGCTACCTCGAACACTACGAACTGCGGCTGGTGCGCCACGCCCTGGCCGAGCGGCGGGTGCTGTCGGAGATCGCGCCGCACCTGGTGCGGCCACTCAACTTCCGGGTGCCGGTGTGGAGCTATTCCCGTGTCGGCCGCATGCAGCTGCTGGCCGGGCTGACGCTCTACGACTTCCTCGCCACCGGCAAGCAGCCGGTGCCGCGCTACAAGTCCTTCTCGCGCGTGCAGATGGAGGCCGCGCATCCCTATCTTGCCAAGCCCGGACTCAAGGGCGGCCTGCGCTACGGCGACTGCCAGGAAGACGATGCGCGGATGACCATGGTGGTGGTTGCCGCCGCCCAGGCCGCCGGCGCGGTCTGCGCCAACGGCGTGGCGGCGCAATCACTGATCGAGCACGAAGGCCGGGTGGTCGGCGCGCGCCTGCTCGATGACGAGCGCGGCGAGTCCTTCGAGCTGCGCGCCGGCGTCACCGTCAACGCCGCCGGCCCCTGGGCACGCGCGCTCACGGCCAGCGCCCTGGGCGAGACCGCGCCCGCCGTGAAGCTGGTGAAGGGCGTGCACCTGGTGCTGCCGGCGGTGCCGGGGCTGGAAGACGCCTTCCTGCTGACCGCACCGCAAGATGGTCGGGTGTTCTTCGTCATCCCCTGGCAGCACCGCACCCTGGTCGGCACCACCGAGGCGGCGATCCTCGACCCCCGCGAGACCGTGGTCACCGAGGCCGAGAGCGCCTACCTGCTGGCAGCGGTCAACACCCTGCTGCCCGGCCTGGGCTGGACCGAGGCCGATGTCATCGGCCGCTTCGCCGGCGCCCGCACCCTGCAGGCCGAGGACGCCGACAGCCTGTCGGCGCAGACCCGCGAGTTCGTGGTCAGCCAGCCGCGCCCGGGCCTGATCTGGCCAATCGGCGGCAAGTACACCACCGGCCGCTGCGACGCGGCGGATATCGTCGACCATGTGCTGGCGATGCTGGGCCGGCCGATCCGCGAGAGCCTCAGCCACCGCTACCCCCTGCCCGGGGCGCCCGGCGGCCTGCACGAGGATTCGGCGCGCCACTCGGCGATGCTCGGCGACTTCACCGGCTGGCAGGCGGAGGCGATGGCAGCCCTGCGCGCGCGCGGCCTGGCCGCCGACATCGCGCGGTCGCTAAGCCTGCGCCATGGCACCCGGGTCGCGCGCATTCATGCGCTGCTGGACGAACAGCCGGCCTGGGCCGCGCGCCTGCTCGACGACGCGCCCCTGATCGAAGCCGAGGTGGTGCTGGCGGTGCGCGAGGAAGGCGCCCGCAGCCTGGAGGACGTGGTCCGCCGGCGCCTGCCGCTCAGCCTGATTGCGCGACCGGGCGCCTGGCAGCAGCGGGTGGCGAAATTGATGGAAGCCGCCGCCGCCTGACCTCTCGTCGGGGCGGCGCTACCGTTGATTCCCGAGCCGACAGGCAACTCAGCTTCGACCTGACCAGCGGTGCATTTTGGTGCACCTCAGCGGTCTCGTGCACGCTGGTTGTGCGCGTGCACAACTCCCAGACTCCATCGCCTCAAGCAGGCCCGTACCAGGGACTGTAACGAACGCAGCCGGCGACGCCGGCCAGATCTGGAGGAGATTCCATGCGTGTACTCGGGTACGCCCTGATCGCGGTGCTGCTGAGCGCCTGCGGTGGTGGTAGCGGCAACCAGGACCAGTTGTCGGGGAACGGCGGCGAGACGCCGCAGCAGTTCGACTCCATGGTGCTGTTCGACCCGGTGCCGGTCAGCTCGCGCGACAGCGCCACCATCCCCTTCCCCTTCGACGGCCTGTTCTCCGGCTTCAAGGATCCGACCCTCAACATCCCGAACAGCACGACCGCGCCGGTGCCGTTCGTGACCGCCGCCAATCTGCAGGATGGCTTCTCGACCACGGCCTCGATCTTTCTCGACATCCTCGGCTTCGTCGATTTCGACACCGTCGCGGCCAACCTGCTGATCGTCAACAGCGCCACCGGCCAGGTGCTGGTGCCGGGCACCGACTTCCGCCTGCAACCTTCGGCTGCCAAGGACGCCACCGGTGTGGCGATCAGCGCCCAGCGCTCGCGCGTGCTGATCGAACCGCTGAAGCCCCTGGCGCCCTCGACCCGCTACCTGGTCGCGCTCAAGGACGGCGTCAAGACCACGGCCGGCAAGGGCGTGTTCGCGAGCCCGCAGTTCCAGGTCATGCGCTCGGGCACACCGGTCGCCGAGCAGACCGCAGCCATTCTCGCCAGCTACAGCAGCACCCAGAAAGCGGTGATGGAACAGCTGCGCAGCCAGCTGATCCGCCCCGTCGTCGAGGCCTTCGGCTCGCTCGCCCATGTCCCCGAAGATCAGATCGTGCTGGCCTGGAGCTTCACCACCCAGTCCACCGACAAGACCCTCAAGGCCCTGGCCGCCAGCAGCAGCGCCGGTTTCATCCGGGTGCAGGCCACCGGCCAGAACACCTCGGTGATCGGCGCGCCGCCCATCGCCGACATCTATGCCGGCGTCGCCACCGTGCCCTACTACCTTGGCAACAGTGCCGGAGACACCCATTCCACGGTGCCGCTGACCAGCTTCTGGGCGGCGGACGCGACCAAGCCGGACGTGGCGGCCATGTTCCTCGGCCAGGTGCCCTGCGGCGCCTTCGCTACCGGCGCGACGCTGCCGGATGGCCAGACCGCCACGCCCAGCGTCTCCACCACCATCTGCTATCCGGTGCCGGTCAAGAAGTCGGACGAAACCCTTCCCCTGCTGGTCGCGGTGCCGAATGCCAACAGCGGCAGGACCCAGCCTGAAGGCGGCTGGCCGGTCGTGATCTTCCAGCACGGCATCACCGGCAACCGCACGCAGATGCTGGCGCTGGCGCCGGCCCTGGCCGCCGCCGGCTTCGTCACCGTCGCCATCGACCTGCCGCTGCACGGCCTGCCAGCGACCAGCCCCTTCTATGACAACCAGCTGTTCGCCGGCACCCCGGCAGCGGCGCTGATGACCACCGAGCGGACCTTCGACCTCGACCTGATCAACAACACCAGCGGCGCCCCTGGCCCGGACGGCAGCACCGACTCCAGCGGCACCCACTTCATCAATCTCAGCAGTCTGCTCACCAGCCGCGACAACCTGCGGCAGGCGGTGTCGGACCTGCAGACGCTCAGCAAGTCGGTGGCCGTGCTCGATCTCGACAACGACGGTGATGTCGATGTCGATGCCAGCCAGCTGCGCTTCGTCGGCCACTCGCTGGGCGGCATCGTCGGCGGCACTTTCCTGGGCACCAACACCTCGATCGGCGCGGCAACGCTGGCTATGCCCGGCGGCGGCATCGCCAAGCTGCTCGATGCCTCCAAGAGCTTCGGGCCGCGCATCGCGGCCGGCCTGAACGCCGGCGGCGTGGTAGAGGGCACCGACAACTACGAGACCTTCCTGCGCTTTGCGCAGACGCTGGTGGATTCGGGCGATCCGCTCAACTACGCGGTTGCCGCCAGGGCCAACCACCCGCTGTACCTGATCGAAGTCGTCGGTGACACCGTGGTGCCGAACACGGCACTGGCGGGAGCCGCGACGACGACCCAGGACACGGTGACCATTAGCGGCTACCTGTCCGGCACCGCGCCACTGATCACCACACTGGGCCTGCAGGTGGTCGGGCCGCTGACGCCACCGCTGGCGGCTGCCGCGCCGATCACCGGCGCCAAGCTGCAGGTCGCCAGCGTGTTCACCACCGGCAATCACGGCTCGATCCTTGATCCCAGTGGCGGCGACATCAACGCGGCCACCACCCAGGAGATGCAGCGCCAGACCGCGAACTTCCTGGGCAGCAATGGCACCTGCCTGCCGATCGGCGGCAACTGCCCCAGCGCGCCCACCGAATAAGAACGAGAGGAGTTCCAAGCCATGCAGAAACAATCATCCCCGCGCGCGCCGCAAACGGCCTCGCTGCGGCTCGGCACCTTCGCGCTCGGCCTGCTCGCGGGCGGCCAGGCCTTTGCCCTCGACTACGAGTGGCAGGGTGTGCACGCCCAGCTCGACAGCAAGATCACCGCCTACAGCGTCTGGCGGGTCGAGAAGCGTGACCAGAACCTGATCGGCATCGCCAATGGTGGCAAGGCCTTCTCCACCAATGGCGACGACGGCAACCTGGCCTGGGACAACGGCGACGTGGTGTCCAGCGGCTTCAAGCTCACCTCCGACCTGTCGCTGACCTATGGTGACTACGGACTGTTCACCCGTGGCAACTTCGGCTGGAACCCGACCCTGTCCAATGGCGACCTGTTCGATCCGGCCGACTACGACGACACGCTGACCACCCGTGGCTATACCCAGGCGGATCGCGAGCGCAAGGAAAGCGATGTTGCCGGCCACGTCGGCCACTACGCCGAACTGCTCGATCTCTACGCCTACACCACGCAGCAGGTCGGCGAGCGCTCGCTGACCGTGCGCGTCGGCCGCCAGACGGTGAACTGGGGCGAGAGCACCATCGTCCAGAACGGGCTGAACAGCCTGCTGGCGCTGGATGCCAACCGGGTCCGGGTGCCGGGCTTCGAGCTGGACGAGGTGATCACCCCGACCAACCAGATCTGGGCCTCGATGGGCCTGCTCGACAACGTCAATCTGGAGGCCTTCTACCAGCTGCGCTGGGAGCGGACCGTCATCGACGCCTCCGGCACCTTCTGGTCGATCAATGATTTCGGCGGCATCGGCGGCAACGCCGCCAACCTTGGCTTCGGCCGCGCCGACGAGAACACCCTGCCGGGCACGCCCTGCAGCGCGCCGCCGGCCGCCGGCAACCAGTGCGTGCCGGTGGGTAGCTATGTACCGCGCGCGGCCGACGTCACGCCGAAGAATAGCGGCCAGTACGGCGGCGCCCTGCGCTTCAACATTCCGGCGCTCAACGACATGGAGCTGGCTTTCTACGGCGCCAACTACCACTCGCGGCTGCCGGTGTACTCCGGCACCTCGCGCGCCGGTGCCGGCCTGACACCCGCCACCACCGCGAGCTATTTCGCCGAGTACCCGAAGGACATCCAGATGTACGGCCTGTCCTTCAACACCACGATTCCCTGGGATCTGTCCCTGCAGGGCGAGTACAGCTACAAGCTCGGCCAGCCGCTGCAGATCGACGATGTCGAACTGCTTCTGGCCGGACTGGGCTCGCCCAGCCAGCTCAATCCGGTCCCCGGCGCCACCCTGGGCGGCCAGTACCTGCGCGGCTGGCGCCGCAAGGACGTGAGCCAGGTCGATATCGGTCTGACCCGTCTGTTCGGTCCCTCGACGTGGCTGCGCAACGACCAGACCATCGCCATCCTCGAACTGGCGGCGACCCATGTGCACGATCTCGAAGGCCAGAGCGTGCTGCGCTACGAAGGTCCGGGCACCTATACGCCCGGCGACGCCGCTCTCGCCGCCAGCCAGGGCGTGCCGCAGCAGGTCAACGGCTATGCCACCGCCACTAGCTACGGCTACAAGCTGCTGGCGCGCTTCGATTACAACAATGCCATCGGCCCGATCGGCCTGAAGCCGACGCTGCGCTGGGACCACGACCTGCACGGCATCAGCCCGACGCCGATCACCAATTTCGTCGCTGGTCGGCGCCAGCTGACCGCCGGTCTGGGGTTCACGTATCTGGCCGGGCTTTCCGGTGAAATTGGCTACACACGCTACTTCGGTGCCGGCCAGCAGAATCTGCTCCGGGATCGCGACAACGTGGAGTTGGCGATCAAGTACGCCTTCTAGTTCCAGCGAGGATCAGCACGCCGGTTTTTCAGCTCCAACGCTCACTCTTTCTTCCCTCCCCTTGAGTGTGAGCGAATTCGGCCAGGCCCAAAACGCCTGGCCTTTTTTTGTCCGGCGCTCAGGCCGGCGGCAGTGGCGCGGACTCGGGCGCGGGCTCGGCGGCGGGTGGCTCGATGGGAAGAATCTCGGGAGCCCCCAGAAACTTGGGCCGGGTTTCCAGCAGGAAGATGTCGAGGATAGCCTGCACCCGCGCGAACACTTCGCGTGCGAACGGCTGGAACGCCGGCCCGGACTCGTCTCCGGGCGCGGCATAGGCCACCGGCTGCATGCGCAGCTTCTTGCCGATGAACACCGCCCGGTAGGCGTGGTATTCCTGAGTTATGACGGTGACGCGGTCGAGCCCGAACACCTGCTGCGCTCGCGCCAGGGAGTCAAAGGTGCGCAGACCGGCGAAGTCCATGCTGATCGCCGCCGCCGGCACGCCAGCGGCCGTCAGCGCCTGCCACATCTTGCGCGGTTCGTTGTAGCTGGCGTCGGGGTTCGCACCCGAGACCAACAGGTGCCGGACCTTGCCCAGCTGGTAGAGCTCCACTGCGGCGGCGATGCGCCCCTTGAAATGCGGGTTGGACTCGCCGCCCTGGGTGTAGGGGCTGGTGCCAAGCACCAGCCCCACCTCGTTACCCGGCAGCTGCGCCCAATTGCGGTAGACATAGGCCTCGCTGTTGTTGACCACCCACAGGTTGCCCAGCAGCACCAGCAGCGCGGCGAGCAGGCTCGCCGCCAGCAGCGCGCGCCAGCAGCCCCGGAGCGCGGCGCGCCAGGGCAGCGGTTTCACGCGAACAGCTTGACCAGCATCACGAAGAACAGGATCAGCTGCACGCCCCAGAACGTCGCGCGCACCAGCACCTGCAACTGGTTGGTGCCGGAGAGGTGCACCAGCGACTGGCCGACGCGGGCATAGAGCACATAGGGGGCGAGCATGTTGATCGCCTCCATTTTTCCCAGCGCGAACGCGCTGAGCACGATCACCGCGAACAGCGGCAGGTTCTCCAGCGCATTGGCGTGGGCGTCCTCGACCCGCTTCATGAACACCGGGTCCTCGATGGTCTTGGCGCCCCGGCCCCAGCTGTTGATCGGCGTGCCGCCCAGCAGGCGAACGCCGCGATACGCGAAGACGATACCCACCAGCAGCATGGTCCAGCCGGTGAAGCCCAGCAAGGCATGAATAGCACCCATCGCAGCTCTCCTCTTTGAGTTTGTGGAGCGCCGAGTTTACTTGGTGGAAAGGCGCTTCATGGCTGACTCCAGGCCCTTCAACGTCATCCCGAACATGCGGTTTTCGCCCAGCAACTGGTTGATCATGTTGATCGAGCTGGTGTGGCCCCAGTATTCCTCGGGCGTCGGGTTGATCCAGATCGTGCGCGGGAACTGCTTGGTCAGGCGCTCGAACCAGATCGCGCCCGATTCCTCGTTCCAGTGCTCGACGCTGCCGCCGGATTGGCCGACCTCGTAGGGGCTCATGGTGGCATCGCCGACAAACACCAGCTTGGTGTCCGGCGTGTGCTTGCGGATGATGTCGTAGAGCGGGATGCGCTCGCTGTGGCGGCGCAGGTTGTCCTTCCAGACGCTCTCGTAGATGAAGTTGTGGAAGTAGTAGTGCTCGAAGTGCTTGAACTCGCCCTTGGCGGCCGAGAACAGCTCCTCGCAGACCTTCACATGCGGGTCCATGGAGCCGCCGATATCGAGGAACAGCAGCACCTTGACGGTGTTGCGCCGCTCCGGATGCATGTGCAGGTCCAGCCAGCCGGCATTCTTCGCCGTGCCCTCGATGGTGCCGTCGAGGTCGAGCACGTCGGGCGCGCCCTCGCGCGCGAATTTGCGCAGGCGGCGCAGGGCGATCTTGATGTTGCGGGTGCCAAGCTCGACGCTGTCGTCGAGATTCCGGAACTCGCGCTTTTCCCAGACCTTCACTGCGCTGCCGCCACCGCCCTTGCCGCCGATGCGGATGCCCTCGGGGTTGGCGCCGGAGTTGCCGAACGGCGAAGTGCCGCCGGTGCCCACCCACTTGCTGCCGCCGTGGTGGGCCTCCTTCTGCTCGTCGAGACGCTGTTTGAGCGTCTTCATCAGCTCGTCGAGCCCGCCCAGTTTCTGGATCGCGGCGCGCTCTTCCTCGCTGAGCGTGCGTTCGAACTGTTTCTTCAGCCAGTCCTCCGGCACGCTGCCGAAGAGTTCACCGGTGACGGTCTCGACGCCCTTGAAGTAGGCCGAGAAGGCGCGGTCGAAACGGTCGTAATAAGCCTCGTCCTTGACCAGGGTGGTGCGTGCCAGCAGGTAGAACTCGTCCAGCGAGAACATCGCCAGGTGGCGCGACATCGCCTCCAGCAGGGTCAGGAACTCGGATATCGAGGCCTTGACCCCGGCGGCACGCACGGCGGCGAAGAATGTGAATAGCATGGGCGGAATTCTACGCCCGCCTTAGTGCTCCGCCCGCAACAGATCGTTAGCGTCTGGCGGCGCCTTTTGGCACTGCTCTTCGTTGCTCGTCATTCTATAGAGCCCGCTATAGTGCTTCCTCGCGCCTCGATCAGTGCCAAAAGTCACTCGCCATCCATCTAACGCTCCGTTACGGGCAGAGCACTAGCCCTTGATCGCCCCCAAGACCCTGCGCGCCGCCGAGGCGCATCTGACCGCCGCCGACCCGGTGCTGGCGCGGCTGATCGCCCAGCACGGCCCCAGCACCCTGGGCCGCAAGGCGCGCGAGCCCTTTCATGTGCTGTGCACCTCGATCATCGGCCAGCAGCTGTCGACCAAGGCGGCCGATACGATCCAGGGTCGGGTGGCGACGCTGCTCGGCGCGCCCCACGATGCCTTCGCGCACCAGCATTTCAGCCGCGTCGAACAGGAAGCGCTGCGCGCTTGCGGGCTCTCGAACGCCAAGGCCAAGTGGTTGCTGGAGCTAGCGACCCGCACGGCCGATGGCCGATTCAACACCGAGGCGCTGGCGCGGCTGGACAACGCCGCGCTGGCGAACGAACTCGATGCCCTACCTGGCATCGGCCCCTGGACCGCCGAGATGATGCTGATCTTCGCCTTCGACCGGCTCGACGTGTTCTCGCTCGGCGATGTCGGCTTGCGCAACAGCATCAACGCGCTCTACTCAAAGCGCGGCCGCGACGGCAAGTTCAAGCCGCTCGACGACCGCAAGACCCTGAAGATCACCGCCGCCTGGGCGCCTTACCGCTCGGTGGCCTGCTGGTATCTGTGGCGGCAGCTGGACGGCGCGGTGGAGACCTGGGCCTGAGGCGCGGCCTCACCCGTTGCGGCGGGCCATGAAGGCCACGCGCTCGCCGGGCATCACTGGCTTGAGCGTCTGGCCATAAAGGCCACACGCTCAAACAGGTGCACGTCGGCCTCGTTTTTCAGCAGCGCGCCGTAGAGCGGCGGCAGGGTCTTCTTGCTGGCGGTTTCGCGCAGAGCATCGGTGGGGATGTCCTCCGCCACCAGGAGCTTCAGCCAGTCCAGCAGCTCCGAGGTCGAGGGCTTCTTCTTGAGGCCGGGAATCTCGCGCAGGCCGAAGAACACCGCCAGCGCGTCGTTGATCAGGTTCTTCTTCAAGCCCGGGAAGTGCACGTCGACGATCCGGGTCATGGTCTCGGCGTCGGGGAAGCGGATGTAGTGGAAGAAGCAACGGCGCAGGAAGGCGTCCGGCAGCTCCTTCTCGTTGTTGGAGGTGATCAGGATGATCGGCCGCAGCTTGGCCTTGACCGTCTGCCGCGTTTCGTGGACGTAGAACTCCATCTGGTCCAGCTCGCGCAGCAGGTCGTTGGGGAATTCGATGTCGGCCTTGTCGATCTCGTCGATCAGCAGCACCGGCCGCTGCTCGCTCTCGAAGCATTCCCAGAGCTTGCCCTTGACGATGTAGTTGGCGATTTTCTGCGCCTTGGCCTCGCCCAGCTGCGCATCGCGCAGGCGCGCCACCGCGTCGTACTCGTAGAGGCCGTGCTGCGCCTTGGTGGTGGACTTGATGCCCCATTCCAGGAAGGGCGCGCCCAGTGCAGTGGCGATCTCGCGCGCCAGCTGGGTCTTGCCGGTGCCCGGCTCGCCCTTGACCAGCAGGGGCCGCTGCAGGGTGACGGCAGCATTGACCGCCATCATCAGATCGGCGGTGGCGACGTAGTTCTCGGAGCCGGTAAAGCGCACGGGCGGGTCTCGATGGCGGCGGGTGATGAGCAGAGTCTAGCGCAGGCGTCGCGGCGGCCGGGCCGGCGGTGCTATCGTTCGCGAGTCATCCCGGAGGAAAACCATCCATGAAAAAGCTGTACGCCCTCGGCCTGTTGCTGTGCTCCGCTGCCGCCACTGCCCAGGCCCCCGCGCCGGTCGCCGCACCGGCCACCACGGTAGCGCCGGCCAGCTGCACCAAGCCGGTCCTGTCGCCCCCCACCAAGGCCATGAGCAAGAAGGAATCGGACAAGCTCAACGTCGACAACAAGGCCTACCAGGACTGCGTGAAAGCCTATGTGACCGCCCGCAAGGCCGTGGTCGATGAGCACAACGCGGTCGCCAAGGCCCATGCCGACGCCGCCGTGGCGGCGCAGACCGACTTCAATGCCTACGTCACCGAGCTGAACGCCAATCTCGCCGAGCGCGAGAAAGCCTCGCAGTAGGCCGACGCAAAAAAGGCCGGATCGCGCTCTGCGATCCGGCCTTTCTTTTGGGTGTCGCCTAGCCCTTGGCGCGCGCTTCCAGCATCGCCACCGCCGGCAGCTTCTTGCCTTCGAGGAACTCCAGGAAGGCGCCGCCGCCGGTGGAGACATAGCTGAGCTGGTCGTAGACCCCGAACTTGTCCATCGCCGCCAGGGTGTCGCCGCCGCCGGCCAGGGAGAAAGCAGAGGATTCGGCGATGGCCTTGGCAAGCGTCCGGGTGCCGGCGGCGAAACTGTCGAACTCGAACACACCGACCGGGCCGTTCCAGACGATGGTGCCGCAGGCCTTGAGCTTCTCCGCCAGCATCGCCGCCGTCTTGGGGCCGATGTCGAGAATGAGCTCGTCGGACTCGACCTCGTCCACCAAGCGGGTGTGCGCGTGGGCCTCGGCGGAAAACTCCGTCGCGGTGACGACGTCAATCGGCAGCGGAATGTCGCCGCCCCGGGCGCGAATCTTCGCGAGGATGGATTTCGCCACATCGACCATATCCTTCTCGTACAGCGACTTGCCGACCGGCTTGCCAATCGCGGCGAGGAAGGTGTTGGCGATGCCGCCGCCGACGATCAGCTGATCGGCGACATCGGCGAGGCTGTTGAGCAGGTCCAGCTTGGTCGAGACCTTGCTGCCGCCGACGATCACCGCCAGCGGGCGCTTG
Organism: Stagnimonas sp.; assembly: GCA_030696045.1. GTDB lineage: Bacteria > Pseudomonadota > Gammaproteobacteria > Nevskiales > Nevskiaceae > Stagnimonas. Next base: position 43,782 of record JAUYNO010000072.1, read on the forward strand.
GGCGTGGCCAGCGCGGCGCCCAGCGCGTCCAGCTCCGCCGCCAGCAGCGGGCCGGCGCAGGCCACCGGCGCGAACTTGCCAACGCCATGGGTCGAGCACTCGGCGCGGTGTGCGGTGCCGAAGGCATCCATGACATAGATGTCGCAGAGCGCCGCCATCTTCTTTGACAGCGCCTCGTCGTCTTCCTTCTCGCCCTTGAGGAAGCGGGTGTTCTCGCCCAGCACGATCTGGCCCGGCTCCAGCGCCACGCCGTCGATCCAGTTGGTGACGATGGGCACGCTGCGGCCCAGGTGCTCGGACAGCCAGCCGGCGACCGGGGTCAGCGAGCTGTCCGGATCGAACTTGCCGGCCTTGGGCCGACCCAGATGGCTGATGACGATCACCGAGGCTCCGCGTTCCAGCGCGAGCTTCAGGGTCGGCAGCGAGGCGCGCAGGCGGGCGTCCGAGCTGATCCTGCCGTTGGCGATCGGCACGTTGAGGTCCTGGCGGATCAGCAGGCGCTTGCCGGCGAGATCGAGGTCGGTCATGCGGAGGACGGTCATGGCTTCAGTTTCCTTGCGAGTTCCAGAACGTGAAAAGCCCCGAGCAACCGGGGCTTTTCGAATTGTCGGCAGCGATTACTTGGCCGCCACCACGCGCACCATTTCCAGGCACTTGTTGGAGTAGCCCCACTCGTTGTCGTACCAGCTGACGATCTTGACGAAGGTCTTGTCGAGCGCGATGCCGGCGTCGGCGTCGAAGATCGAGGTGCGGGCGTCGCCACGGAAGTCGGTGGCAACCACCTTGTCCTCGGTGTAGCCGAGCACGCCCTTCAGCGCGCCCTCGCTCTGCGCCTTCATCTCGGCCTTGATCTCCTCATAGCTGGCTTCCTTCTCCAGCTCGCAGGTCAGATCGACCACCGAGACGTCGGAAGTCGGCACCCGGAAGGACATGCCGGTCAGTTTCTTGTTCAGCGTCGGGATCACCACGCCGACGGCCTTCGCGGCGCCGGTGGAGGACGGGATGATGTTCTCGAGGATGCCGCGACCGCCGCGCCAGTCCTTGCTGCTCGGACCGTCGACCGTCTTCTGGGTCGCCGTGGTGGCGTGCACCGTGGTCATCAGGCCGCGCTTGATGCCCCACTTGTCATTGAGCACCTTGGCAATCGGCGCCAGGCAGTTGGTGGTGCAGGAGGCGTTGGAGATGATCGTCTGCCCGGCGTAGGTCTTGCAGTTGACGCCGAACACGAACATCGGCGTGTCGTCCTTCGACGGCGCCGAGATGATGACCTTCTTGGCGCCCGCATCGATGTGCTTCTGGGCGCTGGCCTTGTCGAGGAAGAGGCCGGTGGATTCGATGACGACGTCGGCGCCGACCTCGCCCCACTTCAGGTTGGCGGGGTCGCGCTCCTGGCTCAGGCGGATCTTCTTGCCGTTAATGACCAGCATGCCGCCTTCGACCGCGATCTGGCCCTTGAAATGGCCGTGCACCGAGTCGTACTGGAGCATGTAGGCGAGGTAGTCCGGCTCCAGCAGGTCATTGATCGCGACGATCTCGATGTCGCTACCGAAGTTCTGCACCGCGGCGCGCAGCACGTTGCGGCCGATGCGGCCGAAGCCATTGATACCCACTTTGACGGTCATGGAAGGTCCTTGAGCTGGTGAATTCACGACGCAATACGGGCGCAGACTGCGCCGGTAGCCCGCTATTTTACCAAGCCCTCCGACTCCCCCGCAGCCCATGAAAAAGGGCCCCGGTCAGGGGCCCTTCGTCACGCTGCGATTTCAGCGACTACCACTCTTCATCCAGCTTGAAGCTGACCGGCAGCACGACCGAGAAGTACGCGGAGCCAGGCTGCTCGTTGGCCGCGACCGGCGGGAAGCGGCCGGTACGGCTGACGGCGTCCAGACAGGCGCGGTCCAAGGACGAGAACCCCGTCTTCCGGACCAGCGCCGAGGCACTGATGGTGCCGGTGCGATCAAACGTGATCTGCACCTGGCACTCACCTTCCTGCCCATCCTGCGCTGCCTTCGGCGGATAACTGACGTTCTTCGACAGCAAGGCGTGAATCCGCGCGTAGTACTCGGCGCTCACCGAATTGGCGACCGTCGGTGCCGCCGGCGGCGCGGGCGGTGCCGGTGGCGCAGGCACGGCCGACACCACGGGCTCGTTCGGCGTCACCGGCGCCTCGACCGCGATCTCGGGCGCGGGCGGCGGCGGGGTGTTCGGCATCGGCGGCGGCGGGGTTGGCGGCGGCGGCGGTGGCGGCTTCGGCGGTGGCGGCGGTGGCGGCGGTGGCGGCGGCGGTGGCGGCAGCTGGATGGCCACTGGGATCTTGCGCGGCTTCTTGTCCTCGAACACGCCGTGGCTGACCATGCCCTTGATCAGCACCACGGCGATCAGGATGTGGACAACCACGGTCGCGCCGATGCCGAAGCTCAGCGACTGCTTGCTCAGATAAGGTCGTTTCTGGCTCATGGAATCTACCTGGTGGGGTGCCTTAGCACCTCACTGCGGCGCCTCCGACATCAAGGACACCCGGTAGAACCCGGTTTCGGCCAGCTTCTTGATGATCGTGTAGACCTTGCCGTATTCAGCGGCGTTGTCAGCACGAACATAGACCACCGGAAAGCGATCCTTGCCGGAGAACTGCTTGTAGCGAAGGAAGGCGTCCTGCAGCCGCGCCGGCAATTCGGCCTCGGTGAAGGTCGAGGTGCGGTGGTTCTCTTCGAAGTAGTACTGACCTTGCAGGTCCATGGAAAGGACCAGCGGATCGACCGGCTTGCCCATCTCGTCGAGGTCAGCCCTGGGCAGCTTGACCGGAACGGTGGACAGCGCCAGCGGCGCGGTGACGATGAAGATGATCAGCAGAACCAACATGACGTCCACGAGGGGCGTCACGTTGATTTCAGACATTATGCTGCCGTCGTCATCATCCTCGTGGGATTTGACGTTCATGCCCATGACGGGTCTCCCGAATACTCAATGGGAAGAAGCGGCTGACGCCGCTTCAGGCCGGCTTGCGCTTGGACAGCTTGCCAGCGAACAAGCCGATGGCAGTGCTGAGGCGGCCGTTGTAACGGGAGAGGTCGGTGGTGAACTTGTTGTAGGCCATGATCGCCGGGATGGCGGCGGCCAGGCCGATGCCGGTGGCGAACAGCGCTTCGGCGATACCGGGAGCGACGGTGGACAGCGAGGTGTCCTTCATCGCGCCGATCTGGGTGAAGGTATTCATGATGCCCCAGACGGTGCCGAACAGACCGATGAAGGGCGAGGCCGAGCCCACGGAAGCGAGGAAGGGCAGCATGAACTGCATGCGGCGCGCTTCATTGCTGGCTTCCAGCCGCATCGCGGTGGCGATGCGGTCGCGGATCTCGTGCAGGCCTTCGTGGTCGTGCTCGCCGGAGCCGTCCTTCCATTCGGCGATGCCGACCTTGAGGACGTCGGCGATCGGGTGCTTCTTCTCGTCTTCGTAAGCGATGACGACGTCGAGATTGTTTTCCTCGAGCACATTCTCCAGCCGGTTCAGCGCGGCCTTGGACTTGCTGAAGTCGAACCACTTGATGAAGGCCACGGCCCAGCTCCAGACCGAGAACACCACCAGCAGCAGCATCACGCCCTTGACCAGCGGCGTCGACTGCATGAACAGGTGGGTGAACGACATATTGGTAACAGCTGCGGCGGTGGTGGGATCCACGAGAGACACTCCCGAAAAGAGGTTTGAACGAAGAAAGCGCCGGAAATGGCGTTGGGCGCTATGCGCCGATTTGGTGCGTAGAACGCGATGGTATGGGCTTCGCGTTTCAGGGGCAACCAAGCGGCACCGGGCTCAGGGCATATAGCAACGCCTATGCCAGCAGCGCGAGGACACGCTCCGCGACGTTCTCGGCGGTGAATCCGAAGTGCTTGAGCACCGCCGCCATCGGCGCCGACTCGCCGAATGTGTCAATGCCCAGCACCTCGTCCGCCAGGCCGCGCCAGTAGTGACTGACGCCGGCTTCGACCGCCAGACGCTTGATGCCGGCAGGCAATACCGCGGCCCGGTAGGCCGCGTCCTGCGCCAGGAAACGCTCGACGCAGGGCAGCGACACTACCCGCACCGCCTTGCCCTGGGCGCCCAGGGCCTTGGCGGCATCCACCGCCATCGGCAGCTCGGAACCGGTGGCGAGAATCACGGCCTGCGGCGCTGCCGACGGCTCCCACAGCACGTAGCCGCCGCGCGCCGCGAGCTCGGCCTGTCCGGCGGGATGTGCCTGCGGCGGCAGGTTCTGGCGGGTCAGGATCAGCAGGGAGGGGCCGCTGCGATGCTCCAGCGCCTGGGTCCAGGCGACGGCCGTCTCGAAAGCATCGGCCGGCCGCCAGAGCTGGACATTGGGGATCATCCGCAGGCTGGCGAGGTGCTCGACCGGCTGGTGGGTGGGGCCGTCCTCGCCCAGCGCGACCGAGTCGTGGGTGTAGACGTAGATCACGCCGAGATTCATCAGCGCCGACAGCCGCAGGGCGTTGCGGGCGTAGTCGGAGAACACCAGGAAGGTGCCGCCGAAGGGGCGCAGGCCGCCGTGCAGGTACTGGCCATTCATCGCCGCCGACATGGCGAATTCGCGCACGCCGTAGTTGACGTAGTTGCCACCCAGCCGGCCGTGGCGCAGCGAGACATGGCCCTTGAAGTCGGTGCCGTTCGATTCCGACAGGTCGGCCGAGCCGCCGAACAGCTCCGGCAGCTTGGCGGCCAGGGACTCGATCACCGCCTTGCTCGACTTGCGGGTGGCGTTGGGCTTGTCGGCCCGGGCCTGCTCGGCGATCAGGGCATCGGCGAAGCCGCGCCAGTCGGCCGGCAACTGGTGCTGGCTGCGGCGCCGGAACTCGGCCGCTTCGGCCGGGAATTTCTGCGCGTAGGCCTCGAACACGCCGTTCCAGGCCTGCTGCCTGGCCGCGCCCTTGGTGCGGGCGTCGTAGGCGGCATAGACCTCGGCCGGAATCTCGAAGGGCGGATGGCTCCAGCCCAGCTGCGCGCGGGTCTTGGTGATTTCCTCAGCGCCCAGCGGCGCGCCGTGGCTGGATTCCTTGCCCTGCTTGGCCGGCGACCCGAAGCCGATCACGGTCTTGCAGCAGATCAGGGTCGGGCGGCCGCCGGACTTGCGGGCGGTTTCCAGCGCCAGCTTGACCTCGTGGGCATCGTGGCCGTTGACGTTGCGCACCACCTGCCAGCCGTAGGCCTCGAACCGCGCCGGCGTGTCGTCACGGAACCAGCCGTGCACCTCGCCGTCGATGGAGATGTTGTTGTCGTCGTAGAGCACCACCAGCTTGCCTAGGCCCAGTGCGCCGGCCAGTGAACAGGCCTCGTGGCTGACGCCCTCCATCAGGCAGCCGTCGCCGGCGAACACATAGGTGTGGTGATCGACCAGGCTCAGGCCGTCGCGGTTGTACTCGGCCGCCAGCTTGGCCTCGGCGATGGCCATGCCCACCGCCATGGCGATGCCCTGCCCCAGCGGGCCGGTGGTGGTCTCCACCCCCGGCGTCATGCCGTATTCCGGGTGGCCCGGGGTCATGGAGTGCAGCTGGCGGAAGTTCTTGAGTTCTTCCATCGGCAGCGCATAGCCCGACAGGTGCAGCAGCGCGTACAGCAGCATCGAGCCATGGCCGTTGCTGACCACGAAGCGGTCGCGATTCACCCAGTGCGGGTCGGCCGGGTTGTGCGAAAGCACGTCGTTCCACAGCACTTCGGCGATGTCCGCCATGCCCATCGGCATTCCGGGGTGGCCGGAATTGGCCTTCTGGACAGCATCCATGGCCAGCGCGCGGATGGCGTTGGCGAGTTCGAAACGGGAGGTCATGCGCGGGCTCGGCGGACAGCGGGATACGACTTTCCCGCCTATTGTCCCCAGACCGGGACAATGGAGGCAAGGCGCGCACTACAATTCGCCCGTTCAGGAGTCCACCAAGGGGATGCAGGCGTGCGTACACAACGGGAATTCGGTCCGCAGCGGATCATGGTCACCGGCGGCGCCGGCTTCATCGGCTCTCATCTGTGCGCGCGCCTGCTGGAACGCGGCGACGAAGTGCTCTGCGTCGACAATTTCTACACCGGCAGCCGCGGCAACATCGAGCCCCTGCTGGGCAATCCGCGCTTCGAGCTGATGCGCCACGACATCACCATGCCGCTCTATGTCGAGGTCGACCAGATCTACAACCTGGCCTGCCCGGCCAGCCCGATCCACTACCAGTTCGACCCGGTGCAGACCACCAAGACCTCGGTGCACGGCGCGATCAACATGCTGGGCCTGGCCAAGCGCATGAAGTGCCGCATCTTCCAGGCCTCGACCAGCGAGGTCTACGGCGATCCGGAAGTGCATCCGCAGCCCGAGAGCTACTGGGGCCACGTCAACTGCATCGGCTACCGCTCCTGCTACGACGAGGGCAAGCGCTGCGCCGAAACCCTGTTCTTCGACTATCACCGCCAGCACCGGGTCGATATCAAGGTCGCGCGCATCTTCAACACCTACGGCCCCAACATGCACCCGAACGACGGCCGGGTGGTGAGCAACTTCATCATGCAGGCCCTGCTCGGCCGCAACATCACCATCTATGGCGAAGGCCTGCAGACCCGCTCGTTCTGCTATGTCGATGACCTGGTTGCCGGCTTCATGGCGCTGATGGCGTCGCCGGCCGGCATCCCGGGGCCAATCAACCTCGGCAACCCAGGCGAGTTCACCATGATCGAACTGGCCCAGCTGGTCATCGAGTTGACCGGCTCCAAGAGCAAGCTGGAGCACCAGCCGCTGCCGCCGGACGATCCCCGGCAGCGCCGCCCCGACATCACGCTCGCCAAGGAAAAACTCGGCTGGGAACCGAAAGTGGCGCTGCGCGAGGGCCTGAGCAAGTCCATTCCCTATTTCGAGCGGGTGCTCAAATCCGGCCATCGCGCGCTGGCCTGAGCGCGGCTCCCAGGATCGAACCCGGCCGCGCGCCGGGTTTTTTCTTTTAGGCTTGCCCCATGTCCCGACGCCTCGCGCCCCTGCTGTCGCTCGCCCTGCTGGCGACGCTGACCCTGGCCCTGGGCGGCGCCTGGGCCTGGAACGCCCGACACAGCCTGGCCGCACCGGAGCCGCGCGACGAGTTCGCCTACGCCGGTTCCACCGCCTGCCAGTCCTGCCATCCCGACCACCACGCCAGCTGGTCGCGCACCTATCACCGGACGATGACCCAGGAGGCCAGCGCGAAATCGGTGCAGGGCGCCTTCGACGGCCAGATCGTCCGCTACTGGGGCCAGCCGGTGCGGCCGACGCAGAAGGATGGCCAGTTCCTGTTCGAGTACCTCGATCCGCGTGACGACTCGGTGCGGGCAACGGTGGCGGTGGCCCGCACGGTCGGCTCGCACCGCTACCAGCAATACCTGGCCCAGGGCGACGGCGGTCGTTACCAGCGCCTGCCGCTGATCTGGCACCAGGGCGAGCAGCGCTGGATCCACTACAACGGCGCCTTCCTCTACGACGACAACCAGGGCTTCGACCAGCACGCCGCGACCTGGAACCCCAACTGCATCTACTGCCACAACACCGGCCCGGAACCACGCATCACCAATGCCGATGCGCTGTTCCAGCGGCTCAAGCGCGGTGAGCGCTTCAACTACCTCAACGAGGCGCACTGGGACAGCCGGGTGGCGGAACTCGGCATTGCCTGCGAGACCTGCCACGGCCCCGGCGCCCAGCACGCCGAAGCCAACCGCAACCCGCTGCGGCGCTACTGGCTGCATTGGTCCGACCGTGCCGATCCCAGCATCGTCAACCCGCGCCGGCTGACGCCGGAACGCGCCGCCCAGGTCTGCGGCCAATGCCATGGCCAGCGCCTGCCCGCGCGGCCGGAGCTGGTCGAGCGCTGGCTCAGCCGTGGCCCGAGCTACCGCGCTGGCGAGGACTTGCAGCAGCACGTCACGCTGGTGACCCGCGACACCCCGGTGCCGGCCGGCGATCCCGACACTTTCAAGCTGCGCTTCTGGCCCGATGGCACCCCGCGCCTGTCCGCCTACGAGCTGCAGGGCCTGATGCAGTCGCCCTGCTACAGCCGTGGCGGCGCGACCTGCATCGGTTGCCATTCGGCGCATGGCGGCGACCCTGCCGGGATGATCACCGCCGACAACCGCCAGGGCGCCGCTTGCCAGGGCTGCCATCAGGGCATCGAACAGACCGTGCCCGCGCATCTGCGCCACGCCGCCAGCGGTGCCACCACCCACTGCGTCGACTGCCACATGCCCAAGCTGGCCTACGGCGTGATGGAGATCCATCGCAGCCACCGGATCGAGAATCCAGCACCCGCCGCCAACGCCGCCGGCCAGCGCCCGGATGCCTGCACCGGCTGCCACAGCGACCGCAGTGCCGACTGGGCGCAGGCCGCGCTGCAGGACTGGAACGGCAAGCCCTCGGCACCGACCGCCACCGCGATACCGGAGAACCTGCGCCAGCTGTTCGCCGGCGATCCGGTGCAGCGCGCCGTCGCCGCCCGCCTGGCCGGCGCCGAGGATGCCGCCTTGACGCCGCAGGCGCGCCGCGCCCAACTGCCGCTGCTGTTCGCGGCGATGGCAGATCGCTATCCCGCCGTGCGCCGCTTCGCCTGGCTGTCCGCGCGGCAGACCGCGACCGTGCTCGGCGACGCGCCGCTGCAGCAGGCCCTGGCCGGCTTCGATTTCATCGCCGATGCGCCGCAGCGCGCGCAGGCGCTGGAGCGCATCCGCCAGCAGTTCCGGCCGCTGGCGCCGGCCGATTCGCAGGGCGGCCTGCTGCAAGCCGACGGTGCGGCCAATGCAGTCCTGATCGACCGCCTGCGCGCCCAGGCCGATACCCGCGCCATCAACATCGGAGAGTAAGAACTTGTCCGTGAACCCCTCACCAAACACCGGCGCCGACCCGGCCCTGGACCTCGCCGTCCGCGCCCATCTGCGCTACGGCACCACCGCCCTGATGCTGTTCCTGCTCGGCGGCTTGGCGCTGGAATTCCTGCACCTGATTAAGGCGCCCTGGTATCTCGACCACCACCTGCGGCGCGAACTCTGGGTGCTGGGCCACGCCCACGGCGCCCTGCTGGCCGTGCTCAACCTGGCATGGGCTGCGGTGCTGCCGCGCCTGCCGGCTGCCGCCGGCAGCGGCTGGGCCCTGCGCTGGGGCGCGGCCCTGGTACCGGCCGGCTTCCTGCTCGGCGGCATCGGCAACAGCGAGAGCGATCCCTCGCTCGCGATCCTTGCCACCCCGGCTGGCGCGGCGCTGCTGCTCTACGCCCTGTTCGCGCTGAGCCGGGCAGCCTGGAAGCGCTGAGACCGGCTCAGGGCGGCAGGTTCAGCGCCGACCCCGCATAACTGCCCGGCCGGAAGATCGGCAGCGCGACGTTGCTGAATGCCGCCACGTAGTTGTTGCCGCAGATGCTCAGATTGGGCGCGCCCGCGCCGGCCGGCGGTGACAACCGGGGGTCGAAGTTGCCGACGATGCCAAGCCCGCTGGCGCTGCTGGTCGAGATCACCGAGGAGTACTGCACATGGCCGCAGAAGAACACCAGGCCGACCTGGTCGCCGGTCTGCAGCCGCTCACCGACGCCCGGCAGCAACACCTGACTGTTGGTCGCCGAGCCGGAATTGCGGTTGCTGCTGTGCAAGCCGGCGACAAAGGGCGTGACCTCGTCGTCGACCAGGATGGTGCTGCCGCCGCGGACGATGCCGACGCCGACATAGGCCACCGGCGTCACCAGTGAGCCCGGCGTGCCAGCGGCGACCTCGATGCTGGCGAGGCTGGGAATGCCGGCCAGCACCAGACCGTCCTCGGCGATATCCGCCACCTTGACGAAGGCCGGGTTGGCGCCGACGTTGGCCGGGGTGACGCTGACCGCGCCGCTGGCCAGCAGCGCCGGCTGCGCGCCGCTGCCGCTCAGCGAGCCCACCGGCACCGCCGACAGCGTCACCGCCGCGCCGGCCGGCACTTCGTTGAAACCGGGGGTGTCGGCCACCGAGATGCAGACCGGCGGCAGCGCGCTGTAGGCCGCGCTGGTCCGGCCCTTGAGCTGCTTGTCGAACCAGCCGTAGATGGCCGCCAGGCTGTCGATGCCACCGCAGTTCACCGGGCCTTCCTTCTGGTTGGCGAGCGGATTCATGTGCCCGCCCTCGGTCGACAGCAATCGCACCTCGCCGCCTGCGGCCTGGAAATAGCGCTGGTTCCAATAGGCTTCGGTGAGGTTGAACAGGACGTCGCGATTGCCCTGGATGAACAGCGCCGGCACCGGCCGCAGCTTGAAAGCCTTGCTCTGGCCTGGATAGGGCTGACGCTGTTCCTGCAGCTGCTGGAAGTAAGCACTGCCACGGCCGAAGAAGAAGGCCAGGGCCTCGTCCTTGGTGAAGGCCCGGCCGCCCTGCCCGAGCGGATTGCCGTTCACCGCCGGGTTCATCGGATCGGCGCCGGCGGCGGCGAAGTCGTCGATGGTGCGGATGTTGTTGGCGAGGACGTTGGTGGGCCCGAGCAGATTGCAGGTGGTCGCCACCAGCGGCGTGTTGACGACGCCAGCCTGCAGCGCCAGCACGCAGAGCAGGCCATCGAAGCCGTTCTTGGTGGCATCGCCCGGCAGCAGCGAGTAGACGAGGTTGTGCCAGGTGCCGTTGGGGACGATGGTGTCGATGCGCGGGTCCAGCGCCGCCAGGGTCATCTCGAAGCCGCCGCCGTAGCTCAGGCCGATGGTGCCGATGCGCAGGTCCTTGGCGATGCCGGTGCGCGTGTGTTCGGTCTGCACCGGCAGTTGCTCGGCGCCCTTGCCGCCGGTGGGCGACTGCTCCCACAGCCAGTCGAGGATCGCCGAGGCGTCGCGCACCTCGGCCTCGGGGTCGATGATCCGCGCGTAGCCGCCACCGTTGGCGGGCTTGGAATCGCCGTGACCGCGCTCGTCGTAGCTCATCACCACGTAGCCCTTCCAGGGCAGGGTCTGTACCAGCTCGTCGATCTGCGGGAAGTGCGCGGTGGCGCCAACCAGGCCGTCGGCGTCCACGGTTTTTAGCCGGGTGCCGCTGTAGCCGTGACTCTGCACGATCACCGGAAAGGTCTCGCCCGGGCAGCGCTCCGGCAGCATCACCGTGTAGGCGATGCGGGTGGTCGGCGTCAGGATGGGCGCGACCGGGTCGCTGTCGGAGGGAATGCCCACCTCCAGCACATAGTCCTTGGCGCTGCGCGGCAGCTTGCTGGCACAGCTGATCGGCGCGGTCACATCGGGCGCCGCCGTGCCGCGCGAACTGCCGCAGCCGGACAGCAGCAGCACGGCCGCCAGGGCGGCAATCGGGATGTTCGGGGACATGGGCTCTACTCCAGCACGACTCAGGACCGGGCGGTCTCGGAACGGCCGCCTTGCTTGCACCATCATGGCAGACAGAACGCGAGCTACCGGGCGGCGTTGACCCCTGCTGCCGCCGTTGGCCCGGGCGCGGCTGCCGCTGGTCTCCCAGCCGTGCCGGCTAGGCGGAGTACAGCGACTCCGGCCCCTGCCCCGCCGCCAGAATGCGGTCGCGGAACCAGATCAGCGCCCGCCCTTCCTCGCCGCTGCGCCAGGCCAGCTTGAGCGAGCCGGCGGAACGCTCTTCCTCTACCTGCTTCACCAGCAGCGCGCCGCTGCGCAGGTGCTCGGCGGCCAGGTGCGCGGGCAGGAAACCGATCCCCAGCCCCGCCACCTGCGCCGCGACCTTGGCCTCCAGATTCGGCACATGCAGGGTTTCCTGCGCCGGCTGCACATTCACCGTGCGCGCCGCCAGCCGGCGCGAGGAATCCGACACCACCACCACCCGGTGCCGCGCCAGCTCGCGCTGGCTCAGGGGCTCCGGCGCGCGCGCCAGCGGATGGCCGGGCGCGACCGCGAACACGAAGGGCTCGATCCGCAGCCAGTCGCGGCTGGCGAGACCGGCGCCGCTGGGCGGATCACCCGGCGCGCCGATGGCGAGGTCGGCGCGGCGGTCGATCAGGGCATCCCAGCAGCCGCCCAGGATTTCCTGACTGAGCTTGAGCCGGGTGCCGCAGCCGAGCGCGTCGAATTCGTGGATCAGCGGATAGAGCCAGCGCAGCGGCACGATGTTGTCGACCGCGATCCGCAGCTGCGGCTCCCAGCCCTCGCCCAGGCGCTTGATGCGGCGCTCCAGGCCCTCGGCCTGGGCCAGCAGCTCGCGCCCCTGTTCCAGCAGCAGGTGGCCGATGGCGGTGAGCACCGCCCGTTTGCCGCTGCGGTCGAACAGCGCCACCTCCAGGTCCGACTCCAGCTTCTGCATGGTGTAGGTGAGCGCCGAGGGCACCTTGTGCAGGGACTCGGCGGCCTTGGCGAAGCTGCCTTCACGGGCGATGGCATCGAGCGCCAGCAGCGCGTCCAGCGTCAGTCGCATCGCTTCAACTCCCTTGAATGATCGGCTCAAAACCTTCCGCTTTAGAACCGGCAAGGTCAAGCCCATAGTGAACTCACAGATTCAAAACTTTTGGAGGCGCCATGATCAGGTTCAGACTTTCCGACGACCGCGGCCACGCCGAGCACGGCTGGCTGGAGGCGCGCCACAGCTTCTCGTTCTCCGAGTACCAGGACCCAAAGTGGATGGGCTATTCCAGCCTGCGGGTGATCAACGAGGACCGCGTCGCCCCCGGCACCGGCTTCGCCACCCACGGCCATCGCGACATGGAGATCATCACCTACCCGCTGGCCGGCACCGTCCGCCACCAGGATTCCACTGGCGGCTCCGGCCTGATCCACCCCGGCGAGATCCAGGTGATGCACGCCGGGCGCGGCATCCGCCACAGCGAGATGAACGGCAGCCATAGCGAGCCTTTACACCTGCTGCAGATCTGGCTGCTGCCGAACGCGGTCGGCGTCGATCCCGGCTATGAACAGGCCGCGCTCGATCCGGCGCCGCTGAAGTCCGGCTTCGTACCGGTGGTGGCTCCGGCCGGCAGCGCCGAAACGGCGCCGTTCCGCATCCACGCCGACGCGCGGCTGGCGGTCGCCTGGCCCGAGGCCGGCACCCGCCTGCAGCAGGCCCTGCGCAGCGGCCGTCGCCACTACCTGCACCTCGCCCGTGGCGCGGTGCAGCTCGGCCAGCAGCGCCTGGTCGCCGGCGACGCCGCGCTCATCGAGGACGAGGCCCTGCTGGACCTGGAAGCAATCGAGGCCTCAGAGTTGCTGCTGTTCGATCTGCCCTAGGAAGAGCGCGTGAAGGCTTGGCTGCTGGTATTCGCCGCAGGACTGATGGAAGTCGGTTTCGCCATCAGCCTCAAGTACACCAAGGGCTTCACCGCCCTGGGGCCGAGCCTGCTGACCATGACCCTGGCCGGCTTCAGCCTGGCGCTGCTGTCGCAGTCCCTGAAGGTGCTGCCGGTCGGCACCGCCTATGCGGCCTGGACCGGCATCGGCGCGGTCGGCACCGCCCTGGTCGGCATGGCCGTCTACGGCGAGCCGCGCGACGCCGCGCGCATCGCCTGCCTGCTGCTGATCGTGGCGGGCGTGGTCGGGCTCAAGCTGGTGTCGGCGCCGCATTAGCAGGTCTGAGCGCCCGACCGTAGGGCGCATTCCATGCGCCGGCAGTTTTCGCTAAACGTTCCGGCGCATGAAATGCGCCCTACTCGCCCGCCGAGCGCCCGAAGCTGAGCCCGAAGTGCAGGCTGAAATCGGGCGAGGTATTGACCACCACGTCCTCCTGCATGCCCAGGGTGAAGGCACCGCCGGACCAGGGCAGCCGCAGCCCGAAGGCGAGCTGGCCGCTGGGGCCGTCGAGTGGCTCCAGGCCGGAGTTCCGGTACAGCGCCGTGTGGAAATTGAACTGGGTCAGCCCCTCGACGCCCCAGAACAGCGGCAGGCTCAGGGCCGCGCCGGCCAGGCCCGCGACCGGCTCCTGCTGCCCGCCGAGGGGGCCGCCGGTGTCGGCGGCCGAGACGCCGGCAGACAGGGTCAGCCTGGCGCGCTGGGTCTCTCCCAGTGCCAGGCTGTAGTCGGTCCAGAGCGCGCCACCGGTATGACCACCGGTCAGGCGATCAGCGTCGCCGGTGGGCAGTTGCAGCATGGCTCGCAGGACCCACTGCTCGCCGAGCGCAGCGCCCAGGCTCAGCCGGGCGTCGCCCAGGCCGGTCTTGCCCTGGTCGAGATCCAGCACCAGCCGACCGTCGCGTTCGTAACGGATGCGATATCGGTCCTGCGGCGCCTGCTCGCGGCCGCCATTGGGCAGGCCGAAGAAGTCGTGCCAGTCCTCGATCCAGGAATCGAGCAGGCCGCCGCCGCTGCTGACCAGGGGCAGCTCGACGCCCCATTCCCAGCCATCGACCGAGACGATGCTGCCGCCGAAGCCGCGCCGGTAGCTCAGTGCCAGCCGCTGGCTCTCGGCGTCCAGGGTCAGCGCCTCGCTGCCGGTCTGGCGCTCGTAGTACTCGCTGACCCAGTCCAGGCTCAGCCGCGCCTGCGACTCGCCAGCCGCCAGCACCGGCGGCCCGCCCAGCACCGGCAGCGCGGCGGCGCGGGCGAAGCTCGACTGATTGAATACCGCGAAGCCTTCCGCTTGGGCGGTACCGGCGACGAGCAGGGCGGAAGCGGCGAACAGGGCGAGACGCATGATCGAGGCCGTCAATTGAATGGGGTGAGAAAGCCTAGCAGTCGGACGAGGCCGGCCGCTTATGGCTTCCGCTATCATCGCGCGCCATTTGTCCACAACGGCGCCACCACCCCACGCTGCAATGAAGCTGGTCACTGAAAACCTGCGGATCGCCTCCGTCAGCCCCGTCTCCACCCCTGCCCAGGTGCAGGCCGAGCTGCCGCTGCTGGAAGCCGCCGCCAATACCGTCGCCCGCACCCGCGCCGCCATCCAGAAAGTGCTGAGCGGCGAGGACGACCGCCTGCTGGTGATCGTCGGCCCCTGTTCGATCCACGATCCCGAAGCCGCGCTCGACTACGCCACCCGGCTCGCCGCCGCCCGCGAGAAGCACGCCGGCGAACTGCTGATCGTGATGCGGGTGTACTTCGAGAAGCCGCGCACCACGGTGGGCTGGAAGGGCCTCATCAACGATCCCGGCCTCGACGACAGCTTCCAGATCGACCGCGGCCTGCGGATGGCGCGCGAGCTGCTGCTGACCCTCAACACCCGGGGCATGCCGGCCGGCGTCGAGTTCCTCGACATCCTGACGCCGCAGTATCTGGCCGACCTGGTCAGCTGGGGCGCCATCGGCGCGCGCACCACCGAATCGCAGCTGCACCGCGAGATGGCCAGCGGCCTGTCCTGCCCGGTCGGCTTCAAGAACGGCACCGACGGCAGCACCAAGATCGCGGTCGACGCCTGCCTGTCGGCCAGCCATCCGCACCGCTTCCTGTCGCTGACCCAGACCGGCCAGATCGCCATCTTCCAGACCCGGGGCAATCCGGACTGCCATCTGATCCTGCGCGGCGGCAATCGCGGCCCCAACTTCGACGCCGCCAGCGTCGATGCCGCCTGCGCCGAGCTGAAGAAAGCCGGCCTGCGCGAGCAGCTGATGATCGACTTCAGCCACGCCAACAGCCAGAAGCAGCACCAGAAGCAGATCGAGGTGGGCCAGGAGATCGCCGCCCGCATGGCCACCGGCGACCGGCGCCTGACCGGGGTGATGATCGAGAGCCATCTGCTGGCCGGCCGCCAGGACATCAAGCCCGGCGTGCCGCTCAGCTACGGCCAGAGCATCACCGACGCCTGCATCGACTGGGCCGACACCGAAGGGCTACTGGCGACGCTGGCGGCTGGGGTGAGCCGGAGACGCGGACTGCCTTGAATGGCAGTCCGGGCCGCAGCCAAGGAGCCACCGAGCCTGGCTAGCGCTGCTTCGCGAACAGCGGCTTCAGCATCCGCTCGGTCCAGTCGTCGGTCAGTTTCAGCGAGCCGTAGCTGGTGATGCCGCTGTCGAAGCCGCTGGAGTCGCCGGACGGCGAGACACCACGGAACTCGGCCTCGAAGCTGCTCCAGACCAGGGCGCCACTGTCCAGATTGACCAGACGGATGCGGGCGGTGGCCTGGTCGGTGCTGATCGACATTCCGCCCAGCAGGAAGCCCAGCAGGGCGCCGCCGGCGCGGCTGGCCACCGAATCGCGCTCGCCGGCAATCGACAGCAGCA
The DNA here is from genome assembly GCA_030696045.1 of Stagnimonas sp. Taxonomy (GTDB): domain Bacteria; phylum Pseudomonadota; class Gammaproteobacteria; order Nevskiales; family Nevskiaceae; genus Stagnimonas. The sequence continues at coordinate 59,873 of JAUYNO010000072.1, forward strand.
GCAGGTAGGGCTGCTTCAGGCGCGCCTTCAGCAGCGCCGCCTGCTCCGGCTTCAGCAGCGGGCATTCGTACAGGCGCTCGCGCCGGTAGCGGACCGCGTCGCAGGGCCCGAACAGCGCGCCATAGGCCGCCTTCAGGGCGGCGTCGGCATCGAGCGCGGGATTCAGGCTGATCGGGAAAGTCTCCAGCGTCGCCACATCCTGCTGTTTCTCGTTCACCGACAGCCGCCCCTCGCGGTCCTCTCCACGCGGCGGCAATTCGCTGGCGCAGATTAGCGGCACGGTCTTCTGCCGGATGACGATGCCGTGGCCGGCCATCGCCGTCACCAGTTCCTTGGCGCCATCCTCGGCCAGCTGGCGCGATTCCTCGCGCAGGTAGTGGGCGAGGTAGAACAGGTTGCGCTGGTGCAGGCAGCCCTCGGCCACCAGCAGCGGCGGCTCGGTGGGCAGGCGCCGCTGCGCCGCCTCCAGCGGGCTCTCGGCGATGGGCGCGGCGACGCAGCCGGCCAGCAGCAAGGGCAGCAGGGCGAGCCGCAGGAAAAGGGCGATGGCGAGGCGGGACATGGCAGCTACAACGCAGTCCCGGGCCGGTGGCCTACCGCCGCGCAGCTCAGCGATACACCTCGACCGGAAAGCTCAGTTCCAGCCGGGGCTGCACCATGGCTTCCGGTATGCGCGGAAAGGGTGCGGCGGCGCGGATGACCTGGGCGGCGCGCTCGCCCAGCGCGGCGCTCGCCGCTTCCGCCGGATAGACCTGCAACAGCTGCCCCTGGCGATCCACCAGGAATTTCATCCGCACCGTCACCCGGGGTGCGGCCTTCACCGATTCCGCCAGCAGCCGCTGGTTGGTGGCCTTGAGCTGGGCGGTGAGGCGGGCGAAATACTCCGCCCGGTTGGGGGCCTGGTCGGGGGCGCCGGCGTCCGGCGCGGCGCGGCTGTTGTCGAGGGCCGGTGGGGCATCGAGCGGATAGGTGGTGATGCCCGGCGTCACCGCCGGCGGTGCCGGCCGGGTGCCGTCCGGTGCGCGCAGCGGGGTCTGCGCCAGCGGCCCCTGCGGCAGCAGCTTGCGCAGGTCGGCCGGCGGTCGCGGCTCGGGCGTGCTGCGGGCGCCGCGCTCGGCGGTCTCGGCGGCTCGGCTGATCGCCAGGTCCAGTGCCGGATCGTCCTCCGCCGGCCGTGGCCGGGCGG
>JAUYNO010000084.1 GCA_030696045.1 Stagnimonas sp.
GGAGGTGCTGTGCGTCCAGTTCCAGCCGGAAAGCCTGGGAATTGGGGTCGTTGCCGTCGGCTTTCTTGAAGTTGCTGCCGATGGTGCCGACCAGCTGCGAGACGCCGCCGCTGCCGTGGCTGCGGGTATAGGTGCCACCGACTTCCAGCAGGCTGAGATCGGTGCCGCGCAGCGGAATGCCGGTGAAGTCAGTGTCGGCCTTGGTGTTGGAAACGGCGCCGATCAGGGTCAGCTGTTCAGGGCCGCCGCGCAGCAGCGGCAACTCCAGCTCGCCACGCAGGCTGCGGTTGCTGCCCTCGACGCCGGTGAACGGGCCGGCCAGCTCGAACTGCGCGTAGCCGTAGCTGAGGTTCAGGCGGCTGCCGCGCCAGCCGGTGGGCAGCGAGTAGGCGCCGGAAAGGTATTCCAGCAGGTTGTCGGAGGAGCGCAGCGCCAGCAGGCTGAACTGGTCGCCGACCTGGAGCGGGTTGTTGAAACTGAGCTGGGTGGCAAAGCGGGTCTCGCCGACGGTGTCACGACCGCTGTTGTCGACGAAGAACAGGCCTTCGAAGGGATCTTCCTTGGCCTGCACGACGATGTCGGTGCTGCCGTACTCGCGGCCCGGGCGCAGCACCGCCTTGGCGTCCAGGCCCGGCAGGGCATCGATGCTGCGCAGGCCGTCCTCGAAGCGGTTTGCCCGGTAGATCCGGCCGGCGCTGTCGCCGACGTAGACGTTGAGGTCCTCGGCCCGGTAACGCTCCAGGCCCTCGTAGACGATCTGGTCGACCCGCCCCTCGATGATCTCGATCTGCACCGTGCCGCCGCTGATCTTCTGGGCCGGCAGCACGGCCGAGGCCAGGGTGTAGCCGGCTTCGATGTAGTGGCTGGTGATGCGATCAGCGGCTTCGTAGAGCTCGCTCAGGCTGATCGGGCGACCGAGGAAGGAAGCCACCAGCGGCGCCAGCTGGGCGTCGCTGAACAGCCGGTTTCCAGCAAACTCGAAGCGCTGCACGGTGACGGTCTTGGCACCGGCCTCGGCCGGAGCCTTGGGCCGGGGCGGCGGGACCGGGCTGGCGACCGGGGGCGGCGGCTGCAGGGCCGCCGGTGGTTTCAGGGTGCCCGAGGTGTCGCCGGGAGTCAGCGGGTCGGCGGCTTGCGCGGCCGTTCCCAGCAGAGCCAGCGTAGCGAAGACCTTCACCCAACGGTGTGGCACGACTCCCATGCTCTTCTCCTCATTTAGCGACAGCATGATGCTGCGCCGGTCCCGTGCCCGACTATAGCCGAGGCAGGGGAGGCTTCCAACGCATTGATCGTGACCTGCCGCACGCGGCAGGAGCCGGTTATTGATTGTTGCAATGCGGCAGCGGCCGCGACCTAAGCTCGTCTGGCCTGGAGCCTAATCCTTTTCCCCATGGGCGATGAAGTTTCAGGCCGATCAGTCTCGCCACGGACGGCCAGGGCGCATTACACTGCACCGGCACGCGAGAGAGACCGGTTCAGCCCGGCACCGAAGGCGCAAATCCGCCCGGAATCGCTCAGGTAAAAGGATCGCGTGCATTGAAACTCTGGAGAGAGCCGCCCTATGCGGCCACCGAAGGCGCGCCAACGCTCAGGTAAATGGACAGAGGGGCGGCGCTTCAGCCACCGGACGCCGCAATGCTCAAGAAAACCGCCCTTCACGCCGAACATCAGCGACTCGGCGCCCGCCTCGTCGATTTCGCCGGCTGGGAAATGCCCATCCAGTACGCCTCGCAGCTCGACGAGCACCACCTCGTGCGTCAGGCCGCCGGCATGTTCGATGTCGCCCACATGCTGGCGGTCGATCTGCACGGCGCCCGCGTCCGCGAGTTCCTGCGCAAACTGCTGGCCAACGACGTCGCCAAGCTGAGCCTGCCCGGCAAGGCCCTCTACAGCTGCATGCTGCGCGAGGATGCCGGCGTCATCGACGATCTGATCGCCTACTACCTGAGCGAGGACTGGTTCCGCCTAGTGGTCAATGCCGGCACCGCCGACAAGGACCTGACCTGGATCGGCCAGCACGCGGCTGCCTACGGAGTCGAGGTCCGACCGCGCCGCGATCTGGGCATCCTCGCTGTGCAGGGGCCCAATGCCCGTGCCACGGTTGCCAGGCATCTGCCCGCCAGCCTGGGCGCCAAGGCGCTGGAACTGATCGCCTTCCAGGCCGCTCACGAGGCGGAGCTGTTCGTTGGCCGCACCGGCGACACCGGCGAGGACGGTTTCGAACTGATCCTGCCGCATGCCGAGCTGGTGACGCTCTGGCAGAAGCTGCTGGCCGACGGTGTCAAGCCGGCCGGTCTCGGCGCCCGCGACACCCTGCGCCTGGAAGCCGGCATGAACCTGTACGGCCAGGACATGGACGAGTCCAAGCACCCGCTGGAATCCGGCCTGGGCTGGACCATTGCCTGGGACCCGATGGAGCGCGACTTCATCGGCCGCAAGGCGCTGGAAGCATTGCGCGGCAAGTCCCCCAACAAATTCGTCGCCCTGGTGCTGGAAGGCCGCGGCGTGGTGCGCGCCCACATGAAGGTGCGCTACGCGAACGGGGCGACCGGCGAGACCACCAGCGGTGGCTTCTCGCCGACCATGAAGGCCTCGATTGCGATGGCGCGGGTGCCCTCGGGCGCCGAGGGCGCGGTGGAGGTCGAGATTCGTGGCGCCTGGGTCGCGGCCCGGGTAGTGAAAATGCCGTTCGTGCGCAACGGCAAGGTTCTTGTGTAGGAGCGGGCTTGCCCGCGATTCAAATCAATTCTTCTGGAGATTCCGATGAGCAACATCCCCGCCGCACTCAAGTACGCCAAGTCCCACGAGTGGGTAAAGCTGCAGGCCGATGGCACCGCCATCGTCGGCATCACCGATCACGCCCAGCACGCGCTGGGTGACCTGGTGTTCGTCGAGACGCCGAAGGTCGGCCGGGTACTGGCGGTGGGTGAGTCCTGCGCCGTGGTCGAATCCGTCAAGGCCGCCTCGGACGTGTATGCCCCGATCGCTGGCGAGGTCACCGACACCAATGCGGCGCTCGCCGGCAGCCCCGAGATACTCAACACCGATCCGTACGAGGCCGGCTGGATGTGGAAGCAGACCGTGACCAATGCCGGCGAGCTGGAAGTGCTGCTCGACGCCGCCGGGTACGAGAAGGTCATCGCCGCTCTCTAGGGCTGTTGACGTCTCCCGTTTCCCGTCTCCCACCTCTCGTCTCCCGATAAAGCCCATGCCGTTCATTCCCCACACCGACACCGACGTCAAGGAAATGCTGGCCGCCATCGGCGCCCCCAACATCGACGCTCTGTTCGGCGAAATCCCGCCCGAGCTGCAGTGCAAGGGGCTCACCCAGGTGCCGGAAGGCCTGTCCGAGATGGCGGTCAGCCAGTTGCTGCGCGGTCGCGCGGCGGAAGACCGCATGGCGCTCAATTTCATCGGCGCCGGTGCCTACGAGCACCACATTCCGGCCGCGGTCTGGGAGATCACCACCCGTGGCGAGTTCTACAGCGCCTACACGCCCTACCAGGCCGAGGCCAGCCAGGGCACGCTGACGGTGCTGTACGAATACCAGACGATGATGACCGAGCTGACCGGCATGGACGTCTCGAACGCCTCCATGTACGACGGCGCCTCGGCGCTGGCGGAAGCCCTGCTGATGGCAGTGCGCGCCAACCCGACCAACCCCGGCGGCAAGGTGCTGGTGCCCAAGACCCTGCACCCGTACTACGGCGAAGTGGTCAACAGCATCACCCACGCCCAGGGCATCCGGCAGGCGGCGATTGATTACGACGCCAATACCGGCAAGACCAGCCTCGATGCGCTGAAGGCCTACGAGGGCATCAAGCCGACGGCGGTGGTGATCGCCCAGCCCAACTTCTTCGGCGTGCTGGAAGACGTCGATGCCCTCACCGACTGGGCCCATGCCCAGGGCGCGCTGGTGGTGGCCCTGGTCAACCCGACCTCGCTGGCCCTGCTGAAGCCGCCCTCGGAGTGGGGCACGAAGGGCGCGGACATCGTCTGTGGTGACGGCCAGCCGCTGGGTGCGCCGCTGGCATCGGGTGGCCCCTACTACGGTTTCCTGACCTGCAAGATGGCCTATGTCCGGCAGATGCCGGGCCGCATCATCGGCCGCACGATCGATCTCGACGGCAACCCCGGCTTCACGCTCACCTTGCAGGCGCGCGAGCAGCACATCCGCCGCAGCAAGGCGACCTCCAACATCTGCACCAACCAGGGCTTGCTGGTTACCGCCTCGACCATCTACATGTCGCTGCTGGGGCCGGATGGCCTGGCCAAAGTGGCCAGTGCCTCGATGGCCAATACAGCGGCGCTGGTGGCCAAGCTGACGAAGATTCCAGGGGTCAGTGCGGTGTTCGAGGGCCCCGGCTTCCACGAGGCGGTGATCCGCCTGCCCAAGCCGGTCGCGCCGGTGCTGGAAGCGCTGGCCGATGCCGGCGTGCTGGGTGGCTTCGATCTCAGCCGCCACAACCCCGAGCTGGGCCAGGCCCTGCTGGTCTGCGCCACTGAAACCAAGACCGAGGCGCAGCTCGATCACTACGCCGACACCCTGCGCCGCGTGCTCGCGGCCTGACCGTGAACTGAACCCGGAGACAAGCGATGGCAACCGTCACCCTGCAAGGCCACCCGATCAGCACCAGCGGCGAGTTGCCGGCACTCGGCAGCGAGGCGCCCGGTTTCCGTCTGGTCGGCGTCGGGCTCAAGGACATGAGCCTGCACGATTTCGCCGGCAAGAAGAAGCTGCTCAACATCTTCCCCTCGGTGGATACCGGTACCTGCGCGATGTCGGTGCGCCAGTTCAACCACAAGGCGGCGAGCCTCGGCAACGCGGTGGTGCTGTGCATCTCCGCCGACCTGCCGTTTGCCCAGAAGCGCTTCTGTGGCGCCGAGGGCATCGCCAACGTGGTGATGCTGTCGCTGATGCGCGGCCGCAATTTCGCCAAGGACTATGGCCTGCTGCTGGAGCAGGGCCCGCTCGCCGGCCTGTGCGCCCGCGCGGTGGTGGTGCTCGACGAGGACAATCAGGTGATCTACACCGAACTGGTCGGTGAGATCGCCAACGAACCCAATTACGAAGCGGCCTTGCAGTCGCTGGCCTGAGATAGACGATGGAAAAGCTGATCTTTGAAATTTCCCGCGCCGGCCGTTCGGCCGATTCGCAACACCCGCAGGTCACGGTTGACCACAGCGCCGTACCCGAGGCCCTGCGCCGCAAGAGCAAGCCCAAGCTGCCGGAGGTATCCGAGCTGCAGGCGGTGCGTCATTTCACCCGGCTGTCGCGGCTGAACTTCAGCATCGACACCCACTTCTACCCGCTGGGTAGCTGCACGATGAAATACAACCCGCGTGCCTGCAACACGCTGGCGATGCTGCCGGAGTTCCTGGCGCGCCACCCGCTGGCGCCGGAGTCGCACTCGCAGGGCTTTCTCGCCTGCATGTACGAGCTGCAGGAAATCCTGATGGACGTCACCGGCATGGCCGGGGTGTCGCTGACGCCGATGGCCGGTGCCCAGGGTGAATTCGCCGGCGTGGCGATGATCCGGGCCTACCACCAGGCCCGCAACGACCTGGAGCGCACCGAGATCCTCTGCCCGGACGCGGCCCACGGCACCAATCCGGCGACCGCTGTGCAGTGCGGCTGCACGGTGCGCGAGATCCCCACCAATGCCGAAGGCGACGTCGACATCGAGGCGCTGAAGGCTGCGGTCGGCCCCAAGACCGCCGGCATCATGCTGACCAATCCCTCGACCCTGGGCGTGTTCGAGCGCCGCATCAAGGAGATTGCCGGCATCGTCCACCAGGCCGGTGGCCTGCTGTACTACGACGGCGCCAACCTCAACGCCATCCTCGGCAAGGTGCGGCCGGGTGACATGGGCTTCGACGTCATCCACATGAACCTGCACAAGACCTTCTCGACGCCGCACGGCGGCGGCGGTCCGGGCGCCGGTGCGGTCGGCGTGTCGCAGCGGCTGCTGCCGTTCATGCCGATTCCGGTGGTGGGCAAGCAGGGTGATACCTATCGCTGGCTGGACGAGCGTGACCTGCCGCAGACCATCGGCCGCCTGTCGGCGTTCATGGGCAATGCCGGCGTGCTGATGCGCGCCTACATCTACGCGCGCCTGCTGGGCCGCGAGGGCATGCACCGGGTCGGCGAGTACGCGACGCTCAATGCCAACTACCTGATGGCCAAGTTGCGCGATGCCGGTTTTGATCTCGCCTTCCCCAGCCGCCGCGCCTCGCACGAGTTCATCATCACCCTGAAGCGCCAGAAGAAGGAGATCGAGCTGACCGCGACCGACGTCGCCAAGCGCCTGCTCGACTACGGCTATCACGCGCCGACGGTCTACTTCCCGCTGCTGGTGCCGGAGTGCCTGCTGATCGAGCCGACCGAGACTGAGGATCGCGAGACCCTCGATAATTTCGTCGCCGCGCTCATCAAGATCTGGGACGAGGCCAAGGCCGACATCACCAAGCTCAAGGGTGCCCCCTACACCATGCCGGTGCGCCGCCTCGACGACGTGCGCGCGGTGCGCCAGCTCGATGTGCGCTTTCCCTTTGCTGTTGCTTGAACAAGGATTGATCTAGATGTCTGCCCTCATCACCGGTTCCTTCGCTTTCGACACCATCATGGTGTTCAGCGGCCAGTTCAAGAACGAGATCCTGCCGGACAAGGTGCACATGCTGAACGTGTCCTTCCTGGTCCCGCAGCTGCGCCGCGAGTTCGGCGGCTGCGCCGGCAACATCGCCTATAACCTGCAGATGCTGGGCGGCAAGGCGCTGCCGATGGGCACCGTCGGCCACGACTTCGGACCCTATGCGGCCTGGATGGACAAGCACCGCATCGACCGCAAGTTCGTGAAGGAGATCGAAGGCAGTTACACCGCCCAGGCCTACATAACCACCGACCTCGACGACAACCAGATCACCGCCTTCCATCCGGGGGCCATGGGCGAGGCACACACGCAGCCGGTGCCAACCGCTGCCGGCATCAAGATCGGCACGGTGTCGCCGGACGGCCGCGACGGCATGATCCAGCACGCGCGCCAGTTCGCCGAGGCCGGCATTCCCTTTCTGTTCGATCCCGGCCAGGGCCTGCCGATGTTCGGCGGCGACGAGCTCAAGGCCTTCATCGAGCAGGCCAGCTACATGGCGGTCAACGACTACGAAGCCGAAGTGGTGATGGCCCGGACCGGCCTGTCGCTGTCCCAGCTCGCCGACCGGCTGGATGCCCTGATCGTCACCCGCGGCGCCAAGGGTGCGAGCATCTACGCCGGTGACCGGACCTACGACGTTCCGGTGGCGCAGGCGGAGTCTCTGGCCGATCCCACCGGCTGTGGCGACGCCTTCCGTGGCGGCCTGCTGTACGGGCTGGAAAAGGGCATGGACTGGGAGACTGCGGGCCGCATCGGCTCGCTGCTGGGCGCCTACAACATCGAGCGGCCGGGTACCCAGAACCATCACTGCACGCCTGAGCAGTTCAAGGCCCGCTTCCAGAAGCAGTTCCGCTACAGCTACGACTGAGCGGGCCGTCGCACGCAGCCACAAAAAAGCCCGCGCGAAGCGGGCTTTTTTGTGGCGCAGGCCCGGCTCAGCGAACCACCAGGACCGAGGCGCGGATCAGGTCCAGGAAGGGCTCCGGGTAGACGCCGATCACCAGCATCAGCGCCATCGCCAGCATCAGCATGGCACCGCCGGCATTCTGTACCCAGTTCAGCGGCTCGCTGACCCGCTCGCGCACCGGGATCGGCTGGAACATCATGATCATCACCCGCAGGTAGTAGTAGAGCCCGATGGCGCTGCCGACGATCACGGCGCCCATCAGCAGCCACTGGCGGGCGTCAACGCCGATGGCGATCACGTAGAACTTGCCGATGAAGCCGGCGGTCAGCGGGATGCCGGCCAGCGACAGCAGCAGCGTGGTCATGATCGAGGCCAGATAGGGGCGTTTCCAGAACAGGCCGCGGAACTGCTCGATGTGCTCGACGTCGCGGTCCTTCATCGGGCTCGATACCAGGGTCATCACACCGAACACGCCCAGGGCGGTGACCAGATAGCTGAGCAGGAAGATGCCGGCTGCCTCGGTGGCGCGACCGCCGGCCAGGATCAGGGCCACCAGCAGGTAGCCGAACTGGGCGATGGAGGAGTAGGCGAGGATGCGCTTGACGTTGTCCTGCCGCAGCGCCAGCAGATTGCCGACCAGCATCGAGGCCACGGCGAGCCAGGTCAGCGCCTCGACCGTGGCGGGTTGGCGGAACAGGCCGACATTGACGAACAGGCGGTACACCACCACGAACATCGCCGCCTTCGACACCGTCGCGAGGAAGGCCGCCACTGGCGCCGGCGCAGCCTCGTAGACGTCGGAAGTCCAGAGGTGGAAGGGCACGGCGGAGAGCTTGAAGCCGATGCCGACCAGGATCATCGCCGCCCCCGCCAGCAGGATGCCCTGGCGGCCCATGGCGAGCTTGCCGGCGATCTCGGCAAATCCGAGCGCGCCGGTCTCGGCATAGATCAGGGCGATGCCGAACAGCATGAAGGCCGAGGCCGCGCCCGACAGCACCAGATACTTCACGCCGCCCTCCAGCGCGCGGCTGTCACGCACCGGGTAGGCGACCATGGCGTAGAGCGGCACCGACAGCAGTTCGAGACCAATGAAGAAGCCCGCGAAGTGACGCGAGCAGACCATCACCAGGGCGCCCAGGGTCGCCATCGACAGCAGCAGATACAGTTCTTCGCGGTTGCCCGAATAGCCTTCGAAGTAGGCATGGCACAGGGTCAGCACACCGAGGGCGGTGATCAGTACCAGGCCCATGTAGAAGATGGCGTAGCCATCGACGATCAGCAGCGGCGTCAGTTCGATGGCCTGACCGTTGGCGGCCACGATCACCGGAATCAGCGACAGCAGGGCCAGGTTGAGCCCGGCGACGGTGATGCCGGCGACCAGGCGGTGGTGCCGTTTGAAGGCGATGGTCAGCATCACCACCACGCTGGTCAGCGTGGCCAGGATCAGGGGCAGCAGCGCCGTGAGTTGTAGAGGTGTCATGGCGGTGTTCATCACGGGGCGGAAGCGGAGGCGGCCGCTGCGAGGGGCGCCGGGCTGTACTGCAGCTCCACGGTCTTCATCGCGGCGGCGGCGGTGTCGAGCACCGGTTGCGGGTACAGGCCCAGGCCGAGCAGCAGGGCCATCATCAGTCCCATCATCGCCAGTTCGCGCTTGGACAGGTCTTCCAGATGGGCGCCATGGCCGTCCTCGCGTGGCCTGCCGTGGAAGGCTTTCTGCACCAGGATCAGCGAGTAGACGGCGGCCAGGATCAGGCCGCTGGCGGAGATGATGGTGATGATCGGCGCGACCGGGAAAGTCCCGACCAGGATCAGGAACTCACCGACGAAGTTGCCCAGCCCCGGCAGGCCCAGCGAAGCGGCGCTGAAGAACAGCATGATCGGCGGCAGGTAGGGGAAGCGCGCCCACAGGCCACCCATCAGCCGCAGGTCGCGGGTATGCAGGCGCTCGTAGATTTCGCCGCAGAGGATGAACAGCGCGCCCGCCGACAGGCCGTGCGCGATCATCTGGATCACCACGCCCTGCAGCGCCTGGGTGGTGCCGGCGTAGATGCCGATCACCACGAAGCCCATGTGGCTGATCGAGGTGTAGGCGATCAGGCGCTTGATGTCGGTCTGGCTGAAGGCGACGACCGCGCCGTAGATCACGCCGAGCACGCCGAAGGACATGGCGATGGGCGCGAAGTCCTTCGAGGCCTCGGGGAAGAAGGGCAGGCCGAAGCGCAGCAGGCCGTAGGCGGCCGTCTTCAGCAGGATGCCGGCCAGATCCACCGAGCCGGCGGTCGGCGCCATGCCGTGGGCGTCCGGCAGCCAGGTGTGGAAGGGCACCAGCGGCATCTTCACCGCGAATGCGAGGAAGAAGCCGATCATCAGCCACCAGGCGATCTGCGGATCGAGCTGCTTGGCGGTGACCAGCAGGTCCATGTAGCCGAAGCTCCAGACGCCGGTGCTGCTGTGATGCAGGAACACCAGGGCCAGGATCGCCAGCAGCATGATCAGGCCGGAGAACTGGGTGAAGATGAAGAACTTGGTCGCGGCGTAAACCCGGCTCTTGCCGCCGGGCATCGAGTGCCCCCAGAGCGCGATCAGGAAGTACATCGGCACCAGCATCATTTCCCAGAAGAAGAAGAACAGGAAAAGATCCATGGCCAGGAACACGCCGACCACGCCGGCCAGGTTCCACATCAGGTTGAGATGGAAGAAGCCGACGTACCGGTCGATCTCGCGCCAGGAGCAGCCGATCGCCATCACGCCGAGCAGGTTGGTGAGGATGATGAGCAGGATCGACAGGCCGTCGAGCCCAAGGTGGAAGCTGATGCCGAAGCTGGGAATCCACTCGGCCTTGTACTGCAGCGTCCATTGCGGGATGGCGCTGGGCGCGGCCAGGCTGTAATCGCCGGTGAACCAGAGCCAGACCGAGATGCCCAGCACGGTGAGCATGGTGGACAGCGCGATCCAGCGCGGCAGGTAGCGCGAGTAGCGCTCCGCCTGCCAGCTCGCCCAGCCGCCGACGAAGGGCAGGAACAGCAACCAGACCAGGATGATCGAATTCGTCATGGGAGCAGCAGTCGTGGGTTCCATGGCGGGCTCAGTGCAGGGCCACGGCGGCGAGCAGGGCGGCGGCGCCGATGCCGGTCGCCAGGGCGTACCAGCGCAGCTTGCCGTTCTGGGTCACGGCCAGCAGGCCGTTGGCGCCAGTGAGGGTGAGCGGGATGAGGCCGATGAACCAGTCGACGATGTCGTTCTTGTTGATCTCGGCGGCCCAGACGAAGGGGCGCACGAACAGCCGGTCGTAGAGCCAGTCGAAACCGAAGGCGCTCTTCCAGAACTGGCCGATGTACTTGGTGAGTGCGCCGTTCCTCAGCGCCGCCGGAATGTCCGGACGCTTCAGGAACAGGAACCAGCTGACGAAGATGCCGAACAGGGACACCAGCAGCGGCAGATGCGCGATCCAGGCCGGGCCGTGCTCGCCCTCGGGGATGTGTGCTTCCGGCAGCACGCCGGCCAGCGGCAGGTGGATGTAGCCGCCGACGATGGCCAGCAGCAGCAGGATCGCGAGCGGGATGTGGTGATCCAGCGTGTGGGCGCCGTGCGGGTCGTCCTTCGGACCGAGGCCGTGATGCGAGCCGTGGTTGTCATGACCGTGCTGCGCGGCCGGCTGCGAGCGCCAACGCTCGGGGCCATAGAAGGTGATGAAGATCAGGCGGAAGCTGTAGACCGCTGTCAGGAAGGCACCGAACAGGCCGGCCAGCCAGAGGTTCGTGTGCCCGCTCAGATAGGCCTGGTGCAGGATCTCGTCCTTCGAGAAGTAGCCCGAGGTGAACGGGAACGCGGTCAGCGCCAGCGTGCCGATCAGCATGCAGGCGAACACGAAGGGGATGTGCTTGCGCAGGCCGCCCATCTTGAAGATGTCCTGCTCGTGGTGCATGGCCAGGATCACCGAGCCCGACGAGAGGAACAGCAGGGCCTTGAAGAAGGCATGCGTCATCAGGTGAAACACCGCCGGCTGATAGGCGCCGACGCCCTCGGCCAGGAACATGTAGCCGATCTGGCTCATGGTCGAGTAGGCGAGGATCTTCTTGATGTCGGTCTGCATCAGGGCGATGAAGCCGGCCATCAGCAGGGTGAGCGCGCCCACCACGCCGACCGCCTGCTGCGCCAGCGGCGCCAGGTCGAACAGCACATGGGTGCGGGCGATCAGGTACACGCCGGCGGTGACCATGGTGGCGGCATGGATCAGGGCCGATACCGGGGTCGGGCCGGCCATCGCATCCGGCAGCCAGGTCTGCAAGGGCAGCTGCGCCGACTTGCCGACCGCGCCGCCGAGCAGCAGGAAGGCGATCACGGTGACGGTTTCAGTGCCGTGCAGCGCGACGTAGGCGGGGGCCTGGGCGGCGATCCGCTGGATGCTGAGCGTGCCGAACTCGCGGAACAGGATGAACAGGCCGATGGCCATGAAGGTGTCGCCGACGCGGGTGATGACGAAGGCCTTGCGGGCCGCCGCGCCATTGGCCGGGTCCTGGTACCAGAAGCCGATCAGCAGGTAGGACGCCAGACCCACGCCTTCCCAGCCGAAGTAGAGGAACAGCAGGTTGTCGCCCAGCACCAGGAACAGCATGCTGGCGACGAACAGATTCATGTAGCTGAAGAAGCGCGCAAAGCCCTCGTCACCGCGCATGTACCAGCTGGCGAACAGGTGGATGAGGAAGCCGACCCCGGTGATGACGCCGAGCATGGTCAGCGACAGCGCGTCGAGATGCAGGGCGAAGCGCGGCGCGAACTCGCCCACCGTCATCCACTGCCAGAGCACCTGGGTGTAGACGCCGCCCTCTGGCGGGTTGGACAGGAACTGCCAGCCGGCGATCAGGCTGGTCAGTGCCGAGATGCCGACCGAACCGACGCCGACGACGGCCGCCAGGTTCTCCGAGATGCGGCCACGCGCGAAGGCGAGGATCAGGAAACCGATCAGCGGTGCCGCGAAAGTCAGGAAGAGGAAGTTCATGCGTCTTAGCCCTTCATCGTGCTGGCAGCATCAATGTCGAGGGTCCTGAAGCGGCGGTAGAGCTGGATCAGCAGGGCCAGGCCCACCGAGGCCTCGGCGGCGGCCAGGGTCAGCACCAGGATGAACATGATCTGGCCATCGGCCTGCGCCCAGCGCGCGCCGGCGACCACGAAGGCCAGCGCGCAGGCGTTGAGCATGATCTCCAGCGACATCAGCATCCACAGGATGTTGCGGCGAGTGAGCAGACCGAACAGGCCCAGCGCGAACAGCGCCGCCGCCAGCAGCAGGCCGTGTTCCATCGGTATGGCTTGGACAGGATTCATGTGGGGCCTATTCGTCGTGACGGCCGAGGTGGTAGGCCGCGACCAGGCCGGCCAGCAGCAGCATCGAGGCCAGTTCCACCGCCAGCAGGTAGGGGCCGTAGAGCGCGATGCCGACCGCCTTGGGGCCGACCACCTCTGCGCTGACCGGCGTCATGTAGCCGCGTGGCCAGAGATCATTGCCCAGCTGCCAGAGCAGCACGGCCGCCAGCACGGCCGGCAGCAGCCAGGCGGTGGGTGAGAGCCAGCGCCGCTCCTGTTCTTCGGTCTTGGCGCCGAGGTTGAGCATCATTACCACGAACACGAACAACACCATGATGGCGCCGGCGTAGACGATGACTTCCAGCGCCGCCGCGAAGGGAGCGCCCAGGGTGAAGAACACGGTCGCCACCGACAGCAGCGACAGCACCAGATAGAGCAGGGCGTGCACCGGGTGGGTGTTGATCACCACCATGATGGTCGCGAACAGCGCGACCATGGCCGAGACGTAGAAGGCCTCGTTGGGGTGGCTGACAAAGGCCAGCAGGCCGATCAGGCCTGCCGCGACGACCAGGGCAACAACGTCGATACGGCTCATGGCAGCAGGCTCTTGATGTCGATGGGCGCCGACTCGTTCTGGGCCTCACCCTTGTCCTTGCCCTTGATGGCCATGCCGGAGACCCGATAGAAGTTGTAGTCGGGGTATTTCCCCGGGCCGGCGATCAGCAGGTGTTCCTTCTCGTAGACTAGGTTCTGGCGGTTGTACTCGGCCAGTTCGTAGTCCGGCGTGAGCTGAATCGCCGTGGTCGGGCAGGCTTCCTCGCAGAGGCCGCAGAAGATGCAGCGCGAGAAGTTGATGCGGAAGAATTCCGGATACCAGCGACCGTCCTCCCTCTCCGCCTTCTGCAGGCTGATGCAGCCGACCGGGCAGGCGACCGCGCAGAGGTTGCAGGCGACGCAGCGCTCTTCGCCGTCCGGATCGCGGGTCAGCACGATGCGGCCGCGATAGCGCGGTGGCACGTAGGGCTTAACTTCCGGGTATTGCACGGTGTCGCGCTTGGCGAAGCTGTGCATGAAAATCTTGCCGATGCTGCGCAGCTGGGTGTAGATGCCGTACAGCACGTCTTTTATCTGGCTCATTTGAGGTCCCATGGCGCGGCGCGCCATCCGGTGCGGATGAAGCTGCGCTTCATCCTTAGACTCCAGCGCGCCAGAGCACGACGGCCCCGGTCACCAGCAGGTTGATGAGGGATATCGGCAGGCACCAAAGCCAGGCCGCCGCCATGATCTGGTCATAGCGCGGCCGGGGCAGGGCGGCGCGCACCAGGATGTAGCTGGCCATGAAGAAGAAGGTCTTGGCCGCGAACCAGAGGAAGGGAATCTGCTCGGTCCACAGGCCGAAGGGGCCGTGCCAGCCGCCGAAGAACAGCGCCACGGTGAGCGCCGACACCATGACGATGCCGACGTACTCGCTGACCATGAACATGCCGAACTTCATGCCCGAGTATTCGGTGTGATAGCCCTGCACCAGCTCCGACTCCGCTTCCGGCAGATCGAAGGGCGTGCGGTGCACCACCGCCAGCGCCGCCGGCACCCAGGCCAGGAAGCCGAGAATCTGTGGGAAGACATTCCACATCCCGTCCTGCGAGGCGACGATCTCACGCAGGTTGAAACTGCCGGCCTGGAGCACCACGCCCATCAGCGCCAGCCCCATGAACACCTCGTAGCTGATGGTCTGCGCGGTGGAGCGCAGGCCGCCGAGCAGCGAGTACTTGCTGTTGCTGGACCAGCCGCCGAGCATCACCGCGTACACCGCCAAGCCGGCGATGGCGAGGAAGAACAGCAGGCCCAGGTCCGGATTCGCCACGCCCCAGGTCGGGGTCATGGGAATGAACACGAAGGCCAGCATCATCAGGCTCATCGCCAGGAAGGGCGCCAGCACGAAGGTGAACTTGTCGGCGAACGGCGGCATCCAGTCTTCCTTGAAGAAGATCTTCACCATGTCCGCGATCACCTGGCCGAGCCCGAAGGGGCCGACCCGGTTGGGGCCGTAACGGTCCTGCCAGAGCGCCAGCAAGCGCCGCTCCAGCCAGATCATGTAGGCGGCGGTGATGACCAGGCCCAGCAGGATGACCACGGCCTTCACGACGCCGAAGAAGATCGCCAGCAGTTCGGGAGTGATCCAGTCGAACATGACCTTAGGCTCCCTTGCTGAGGCGCACGGCGGCGCCGGCGACCATCGGCGGAATGCCGGCCAGGCCCACCGGCAGGCCGACGCTGCCCACCGGCAGATCGACGCGCACCTTGGCCGGCAGGCTCAGCAGGTAGTCGCCGAACTCGACCCGCACCAGGGCCTGGTGCGCGATGCCCAGACGCTCGGCGTCGGCCATGCTCAGGGCGACATAGGCCTGGGGGGTGCGCTCCTGGATCGGCGCGGCCTTGCTCGACAGCTCCTCGGCGCCGAAATGGTGGTGCAGGGGCAGCAAGCTCAGGCCCTCGCTCTTCGCCAGCGTAGCCGGGAAGTAGCTGGCGGCGCCGTTGTGCTTGAACAGATGCACGCCGGAGTCACCGCCCTTCATCGCGCCACCGACTTCCGCCTGGAACTTGTTCCAGGCCGAGGGGCTGTTCCAGCCCGGCGACCAGGCGAAGGGAATCAGCGCAGCGGGACGCTCGACGGCGTGGGTGCTGTTGATGCCTTCCATCGAGAAGGCCAGCGGCGAATCCGGGTCCTGGGTCGCGCGCGGCTCGTGCACGAACACCTTGGCGCGCGCGGCGGTACGGCCGGACTGGCGCTGCGGCGCGCGCGCCAGCTTGGCGCCGTCGATGCGGAAGGCGGCATTGGGCGCGGCGGCGGCCATGCCCTTGAGCGCCGGAATGGCGCTCTCGGCATCGGCGATGACCTCGTCGAGCTTGGCCCAGCTGGCCTGGCCCAGCGCGCTGCGCAGCTCGGCACACCAGCGCCAGCTTTCCTGCACGGCGACGTGACGGTCGTAATAGGCCGGGTCGTAGACCTGGAAGCCACGCTGGGCGCGGCCTTCGAAGTTCACCCAGGTGCCATCGCCCTCGGCGAAGCTGGCCGCCGGCAGCACCAGGGCAGCAGTGGCGGTGGTGGCGGTCTGCTGGTGGTCGATGGCGATCACCGTGCTGTTGGCGAACGCAGCGTCGAGCGCGCTGGCGCTGGCGCGGCGGGAGAGATCGTTCTCCAGCACCAGCACCACGGCCTCGCTGCCACCGAGCCGGGCGAGCGCGGCGTCGAGATCGGGCGCGGCGAACAGGGCGAGGCCCAGGCTGTTGGCTTCCGGCACCGCCAGGCTGATCGCGGTGGCCGGGTTGAGCTTGCTCAGCGCGTAGGCGACGTTGGCGGCGGCCTCGATCACGGCAGCGGAACCGCAGCCGGTGCCGGAGACAATCAGCGGGCGCTTGGCGTTCTTGAGCGTGTCGGCGATGCGCTGCGCGAGCGCCGCGATGTCGGCATTCACGCTCGCGACCGGCGCGCTGCTGTCCAGCGCATGGGCGATGGCATGACCGAGCGCGGCGAGGCCGGCGGGATCGGCGCGCAGGGTACCGGCGGCGATCTCGTCGAGCTTGGTCGCGGCGGGCGTCGCGATGAACAGCGGGTTCAGTTCGCGCTGGGCGATGTCGGCGGCCGAAGCAGCCTGCCAGTCCGGCACCTTCTTGTCGTGCGCCATCGTCAGCAGCTTGCCGCGCGCGGCCTGGCGCAGCGCCAGGGCGACCCGGGCGGCGGTGCCCAAGGTGTCTTCGCCCAGCACCAGCACCGCGTCGGACTGCTCGATGCGCTTGATGGTGGCGGCCGGCACCGGACCTTGTTGCAGCACCTTCAGGCACAGTGCGGTCAGCGCCGAGTCCTGCGCGGCGGCGCCGGAGTAGAAGTTGCCGGCGCCGACCAGGGAGCGCAGGGCGTGGTTGGCCTCCAGCGAGGCGCGCGGCGAACCGATGCCGATCACGGTCTTGCCGGACTTCAGCAGCTGGGCAGCGAGCTTGAGCGCCTCGGCCTTGGGCGCCTCGACGAAGCCCTCGCCCTGACGCACCAGCGGCTGGCGCGGGCGCTCCTTGAGGTTGGCGTGCCCGTAGCCGAAGCGGCCGCGATCACACAGGAAATAGCCGTTGACCTCGCCGTTGTAGCGGTTCTCGATGCGGCGGATCTCGCCGTAGCGCTCGCCGGGCGAGATATTGCATCCGACCGCGCAGCCGGTGCAGATCGCGGGCGCGAACTGCATGTCCCACTTGCGGGTGTAGTGCTCGCTGTGGGTCTTGTCGGTGAACACGCCGGTGGGGCAGACCTCGGTGAGGTTGCCGCTGAACTCACTCTCCAGCACGCCGTCCTTCTCGCGACCGAAGTAGACGTTGGCGGCGGCGCCATACACGCCTAGATCCTTGCCGCCGGCGTAGTCGCTGTAATAGCGCACGCAGCGGTAGCAGGAGATGCAGCGGTTCATCTCGTGGCCGATGAAGGGCCCGAGGTACTGGTTCTGGTGGGTGCGTTTGGTGAAGCGGTACTCGCGGCTGTGGTGGCCGGTCATCACCGTCATGTCCTGCAGATGGCAATGGCCACCTTCCTCGCAGACCGGGCAGTCGTGCGGGTGGTTGGTCATCAGCAGGCTGACGATGGTCTCGCGGAATTCCTTGGCCTCGTCGTCCGCGATCGAGATATAGGTGTTGTCGCTGGCCGGGGTCATGCAGGACATGACCAGGCGGCCCATCTTGTCGTCGGCGTCCTTGTACTGCTTGACCGCGCACTGGCGGCAAGCGCCGACCGAGTCCAGCGCCGGGTGCCAGCAGAAATAGGGGATGTCGAGGCCCAGCGAGAGGCAGGCCTGGAGCAGGTTGTCTGCGCCGCTGACCTCGTAGGTCTTGCCGTCAACGTGAATCGTGGCCATGGGATCGTCTTAGGAAACAGAGGCGGGCGCGGCATTCGGCGGCTTGGCCGCCGGCCGACGCCCGCTGTCGGGCAGGTGGCAGGTGTCGCCGGCCTGCGGAAGGCTGCAGGCGGGGATGCCGGCCTCGAACTCGGCGCGGAAATACTTGAGCGCGGACTGCAGCGGCTCCATCGCGCCGGGCGCATGGGCGCAGAAGGTCTTGCCGGGTCCGAGCCAGCGGGTCAGCTTGGCCAACTGGTCGAGGTCTTCGGGCACGCCCTCGCCGCGCTCGATGGCGAGCAGCATTTTCACGCTCCAGGGCAGGCCGTCACGGCAGGGTGTGCACCAGCCGCAGGATTCGCGGGCGAAGAACTCTTCGAGGTTGCGCACCGCCGAGACGATGCTCTGGTCCTCGGCAACCACGGTGATCAGCCCGGTGCCCATGCGCGAGCCGGCCTTGGCGATGGTGTCGAAATCCATCGCCAGGTCGAGGTGCTCGGGCAGCAGGAAGTCGGTCGAAGCGCCGCCGGGCAGCCAGGCCTTGAGCTTCTTGCCGCCGCGCATGCCGCCGGCATGCACTTCCAGCAGTTCGCGCGCGGTGGTGCCGATCGGTAGCTCCCAGCAACCGGGCTTGTTGGCGCGGCCGGAGCAGCCGTACAGCTTGGTACCGGCGTCCTTGCTCTTGCCCTGGTTCAGACTCTTGAACCAGTCGGCGCCGTTGAGGACGATGTGCGGGATATTGCACAGGGTCTCGACGTTGTTAACGATGGTCGGGCGACCCCAGAGGCCGGCGATCTGTGGAAAAGGCGGCTTGGCACGAGGGTTTGCTCGCCGGCCTTCCAGCGAGTTGATGAGGGCCGTTTCCTCACCACAGATGTAGCGGCCGGCACCGGTATGCACGTAGAGCTCGAAGCTCCAGCCGCCGCCGAGGATATTCTTGCCCAGATAGCCGCCGGCCTTGGCCTCGTCGATGGCGCGGTTCAGGCGCTCGGCGGCCACGACGTATTCGCCGCGCAGGAAGATGTAGCCGGTTTGCGCGCCGATGGCGTAGGCGGCGGTCGCCATCGACTCGACCAGCGAGTGCGGCGTCTGCTCCATCAGCAGCCGGTCCTTGAAGGTGCCCGGCTCCATCTCATCGGCATTGCAGACGAGGTACTTGGTGCCGGCGTCCGGCCCCATCGGGATCAGTGACCACTTGATGCCGGTCGGGAAGCCGGCGCCGCCACGGCCGCGCAGGTTGGCGTCCTTGACCTTGGCCTGGACTTCCTGCGGCTTGAATTCCTTCACCACCTGCTTGAGGGCCTGGTAGCCGCCCTCGGCCTCGTGGCCCTGGAGCCAGAGCGGACCGGCGGCGACGTCGATCAGCCGGGTGAGTGGCCGTTGGTATTGCGCGTCACTGGCGCTGCGCAGCGTCATGCGTATTGCCCCAGAATTTTGCTGACATCCGCCGGCTCGACCGGGCCGAACAGATCATCGTCGATCATCATCGTCGCGCCACGGTCGCAGGCGCCCAGGCAGCAGATCGGCAGCAGCGTGAAACGCTGGTCGGACGTGGTCTGGCCGTACTGGATGCCCAGCTGCTTGACCAGTTCGCCCTTGAGTTCGTCGTAGCCGGTCAGGTGGCAGCTGATGCTGTCGCAGACCTTGATGACGTGGCGACCGACCGGGCGGCGGAAGATCAGCGAATAGAAGGTCGCCACGCCTTCCAACTCGGCGGCGGTGATGCCGATGGCGGCGGCGATCTCGGGGATCGCTTCGTCCGGCACCCAGCCACGGCGCTTCTGCACCGCTTTGAGAGCATCGATGCTGGCGGCGCGGCCGTCCGGATAGTGGCCGAGCGCGTGCTCGATCTCGTGGCGCTCGTCGTCCGACAGGGCAAAGCCCTGCAGTTTCGGAAGATCAGCGAGTTTCATTACGGTCTGCGACATGCTTTAGCGATCCACGTCGGCCATCACGAAGTCGATGCTCGCGATGTAGGCAATGAGGTCGGGCACCATCTGGCCGCGGATCACCGAGGGGATCTGCTGCAGGTGCGGGAAGCTGGGGGTGCGGATGCGGGTGCGGTAGCTGCTGGTGCTGCCGTCGGCCACCAGGTAGTAGCTGTTGATGCCCTTGGTGGCCTCGACCATGAAGCTGGTCTCGCCGGCCGGCATGATCGGACCCCAGCTCACCTGCAGGAAGTGGGTGATCAGGGTCTCGATGTCGTGGAGCGTGCGGTCCTTCACCGGCGGCGTGGTCAGCGCGTGGTCGGCCTTGTAGGGGCCGGACGGCATGTTGTTGAGGCACTGCTCGATGATGCGCAGGGACTGGCGGATCTCTTCCTCGCGCACCACGGCGCGGTCATAGATGTCGCCCTTGTGGCCCAGCGGCACTTCGAAGTCGTAGTTCTCGTAGCCGCAGTACGGCCGCACCTTGCGCAGGTCGTAGTTGCAGCCGGTGGCGCGCAAGCCTGGACCGGTGACGCCCCACTCCAGCGCGTCCGCGGTGTTGTAGGCCGCGACATCCACCGAGCGCGCCTTGAGGATGGAGTTATTGAGCGCCGCCTTGCGGTAGTCGTCGAGCCGCTTGGGCATCCAGTCCAGGAACTCGCGGACCTTCTGTTCCCAGCCGCGCGGCAGGTCGTGGGCGACGCCGCCGATGCGGAACCATGCCGGATGCATGCGGAAGCCGGTCACCGCCTCGATCACGTCGTAGGCTTTCTGGCGGTCCACGAACATGAAGAACACCGGACTCATCGCACCGACGTCCTGGCAATAGGTGCCGTAGAACAACAGGTGCGAGGTGATGCGGAAGAACTCCGTCATCATCACGCGGATGCAGTCGACGCGCTCCGGCACCTTGATGCCGGCGAGCTTCTCCAGCGCCATCACGTAGGGCAGGTTGTTCATCACCCCGCCCAGATAGTCGATGCGATCCGTGTACGGAATGTAGCTGTGCCAGGACTGCCGCTCGCCCATCTTCTCGGCGCCGCGGTGGTGGTAGCCGATGTCCGGCACGCAGTCGACGATCTCCTCGCCATCCAGCTGCAGCACCAGGCGGAAGGCGCCGTGGGCAGACGGGTGATTGGGGCCGAGGTTGAGGAACATGAAGTCATGCTCGTCGGTGCCGCGCTTCATGCCCCATTCCTCCGGGTTGAAGCGCAGCGCCTCCTGCTCCATGTCCTGGCGCAGCGCGGTCAGCTGGTAGGGATCGAATTCGGTGGCGCGCGCCGCATGTTCCTTGCGCAGCGGATGACCGCCCTTCCAGCTCGGCGGCAGCATGATGCGGCGCAGGCTGGGGTGGCCGTCGAAGACGATGCCGAACAGGTCCCAGACCTCGCGCTCGTACCAGTTGGCGTTCGGGTAGACATTGGTGATGGTCGGCAGGTGGGGGAACTCGCCCTGCAGCGCCACCTTCAGGCGCAGATCGCCGGCGGCGGTGCGCGGTTTGGCCAGATCACGCGCGACCGACAGCAGCTGGTAGACCACGGTGAAATCGGCTGCCGGCTGGCCGTAGCGGTTCTTCCGCAGCCGCTCGTCGATGGCGGTGAGGTCGTAGAGCATCGCGTAGGGCAGCGGTGCTTCCGTCTTGAGCCAGCGCAGCACCTCGTGCAGGCGCTCGACCGGCAGCCACAGCGTTGGCATGCCGTCGGCGGTCGGCTGCAGGGTGAACAGCGAATCGCCGAAGCGATTGCTCAGTTCGCGGACGATGTCCGGGACCGTGGTCGGGGTTCCGTCGGCGGCCATTGCTTACACCTGGTCCGGCGTGCGCAGGACGGTCTGCGCCATGCGCTCGGCGTGCTTGCTATCGCGCTGGCTGGGCATGTTGGCCTTGTAGATGCCCTGATCGCCAGCCACCCAGCTGATCGGCCGACGCTCCTTGCCAATGGAGTTCTGCAGCATGATCAAGCCTTCCAGAAAGGCTTCCGGACGCGGCGGGCAACCGGGAATGTAGAGATCGACTGGAAGGAACTTGTCGACGCCCTGCACCACGGAATAGATGTCGTACATGCCGCCGGAATTGGCGCAGGCGCCCATCGAGATCACCCAGCGCGGTTCCAACATCTGCTCATACAGGCGCTGCACCACCGGCGCCATCTTCATGAAGCAGGTGCCAGCGATGATGATGACGTCGGCCTGGCGTGGCGAGGCGCGGATGACCTCGGAGCCGAAGCGGGCGAGGTCGTGGGTCGGCGTGAAGGTGGTGGCGAATTCCACATAGCAGCACGACAGGCCGAAGTTGTACGGCCAGATCGAGTTCTTGCGGCCCCAGTTGATCAGGTCCGACATCTTCGCGGTGATGACGTTGCGCGCCACCTGCTCTTCGGTGAAGACGTCGTCCGCCGCTTTCTGCGTGTAGTCGTCGGTGAGCGGCGAGACGCCGGTCTTGTAGTTGGGCTCGATGCGCTTGAGCGTGTACTGCATGGCTTACTCCGACTGTCCGGCCGCTTGTGCGGCGATCCGCGCGGCGCGCCGCTTTTTCTGGTGCGGCGTCCAGTCCAGCGCGCCGATGCGGGCGAGATAGACCAGGCTGGCGGTGAGGATGAAGATGAACACGGCGACCTCGATCCAGCCGGCCCAGCCGACTTCCTTGGCCGACACCGCGTAGGCATAGAGGAACAGGGCTTCGACATCGAAGATGACGAAGAACATCGCTACCAGGTAGAACTTCGCCGACAGCCGCAGGCGTTCCGGCGAGGCCGAGACCACGCCGGACTCGAAGGGCTCGTTACGGGCGCGGGCGGTGCTCTTGCCGCCGAGCAGGGCCGAGCCGATCAGCATGAGCGCGCAGATGGCGAGGGTGGCGACCACGTAGACCGTGGTCGACCAGAATTCCGGCCCAAGGCGGGTGATGAGCGCGAAAAATGCGTCCACGCGAGGTGCTCGCTCCGTTAGAGTTGCTGGCTTTTTGCGCACCCCGCAAGGGACGCGTTCGTGTGACAATCATCATACGCCAGCGATGCTAGTTAAATCACGGCTTGCGCTCGCCCCCATTTTCTGCGCAAACCGATGATCAGCCTCCGCCTCAAAGCCCATGAAGAGCGTCGCCTGCGGGCCGGCCATCTCTGGGCTTACTCCAACGAAATCGACACCGCAGCCACGCCCCTCAAGGGTCTGACGCCCGGCAGTCTGTGCCGGCTGGAAGACTCCCGGGGCAAGACGCTCGGCGTGGGCTATGTGCACCCGAACGTCCTGTTATCGGTGCGCCTGCTCAGCGGCAAGGGCGACGCGGTGATCGACCGCAGCTGGTTCGAGCGCCGCCTGCGCCAGGCCCTGGCCCTGCGCGAGCGGGTGTACCCGAGTCCGCACTACCGGATGGTGTTCGGCGAGTCCGATGGCTTGCCGGGCCTGGTGATCGACCGCTACGGCGACTTCCTGTCGGTGCAGCTGAGCACGGCCGGCATGGACGCCCTCAAGGAGCCGCTGCTGGAGGCGCTGCAGCCGGTGCTGCAGCCCAAGGGCATCCTGTTCCGCAACGACAACGCCATGCGCCAGACCGAGGGCCTGCCGGCCGAGGACGCGGTCTGGGGCGAGGTGCCGGACGAGGTCGAGCTGCTGGAGTCCGGCGTGCGCCTGGTCGCACCCCTGGCGTCCGGGCAGAAGACCGGCTTCTTCTACGACCAGCACGCCAACCGCGACCGGGTGCTGCCCTATGTCAAGGGCGCGCGGGTGCTGGACGTGTTCAGCTACGTCGGTGCCTGGGCGGCGCGTGCGGCGGCGGGCGGCGCCGCCAGCGTCGCCTGCATCGACTCCTCCGAACTGGCCCTGAGCTATGCTGCGCGGAACATGGTGGCGCAAGGCGCGACCCCGGAAACCCTGCGTGGCGACGCCCTTGACCTGCTCAAGCAGCTGCGCGCCGAGGGGCGCCAGTTCGACGTCGTCGTGGTTGATCCCCCGGCGCTCATCAAGCGCAAGAAGGACGAGGAGGCCGGCCAGGCTCATTACGGCGCCCTCAACCGCGCCGCCATGCAGCTGCTGGCCGCCGACGGCATCCTGGTGTCCTGCTCCTGTTCACACCATTTGAGCGAAGAGCAGTTGCAACGCATCCTGCTGCGGGAGTCGCGCCAAGTCGGCCGGCGCCTGCAGATCCTTGAGCGGGGCGGGCAGGGGCCGGATCATCCGGTGCACCCGGCCATCCCTGAAACCCTGTACCTGAAGGCCTTTTTCTGCCGCGCCAGCCTGGGCTAGGACCCCCGTCATGCTCCATCACCCGAACTTCGATCCCGTCGCCCTGCATCTCGGCCCGCTGCAGATCCACTGGTACGGCCTGATGTACCTGCTCGGCTTCTGGGGCAGCTGGTGGCTGGCGGTGCGGCGTGGGCGGATGGCGCATGTGGGCTGGAGCGAGCAGCAGGTCTCCGATGTGCTGTTCTACATTGTCATGGGGGTGATACTCGGCGGGCGCATCGGCTACACCTTCTTCTACAATTTCAGCGGTTTTGTCGCCGACCCGATGGTGATCTTCCGTATCTGGCAGGGCGGCATGTCCTTCCATGGCGGCCTGCTGGGCGTGACCTTCGCGATGTGGCTGTTCGCGCGCCATCGCGGGCTTTCGTTCTACGCGGTGTCCGACTTCATTGCCGTCGTGATTCCCTTCGGCCTGCTGACCGGACGCATTGGCAACTTCATCAATGGCGAGTTGTGGGGAGCGACCACCGAGCTGCCCTGGGGCATGGTGTTCGCCACCGGTGGGCCGCTGCCGCGCCATCCTTCGATGCTGTACGAAGCCTTCCTGGAAGGCGCGGTACTGCTGGCCATCCTCTGGTGGTTTGGCAAGAAGCCGCGCCCGGCGCCGGCCATCGCCGCGCTGTTCCTGATCGGCTACGGCCTGTTCCGTTTCGCCATCGAATTCGTACGCATGCCGGATGCCCACATCGGCTACCTCTACGGCAGCAGCTGGTTCACCATGGGCATGCAACTCTGCCTGCCGATGATCGCCGCCGGCCTGTTCTTCTTCGTCTACGCCTACCGTCGTCAGCACAAGGTCTAGCCATGCGCCAATACCTCGACCTGATGCAGCATGTGCTGGACCGGGGCACTGACAAGTCCGACCGCACCGGAACCGGCACCCGCTCGGTGTTCGGGCACCAGCTGCGCTTCGACCTGTCGGAAGGTTTTCCGGCGCTCACCACCAAGAAACTGCACCTGCGCTCGATCATCCATGAGCTGCTGTGGTTCCTGAAGGGCGAGACCAATACCCGCTACCTGAAGGAAAACGGCGTCTCGATCTGGGACGAATGGGCCGACGCCAACGGCGAGCTGGGGCCGGTCTATGGTTCGCAATGGCGCAGCTGGCCGACCGCCGACGGCCGCCACATCGACCAGATCAGTCAGGTGCTCGCACAGATCAAGGCCAACCCGGACTCGCGCCGCCTGATCGTATCGGCCTGGAATGTCGGCGAGATCGACAAGATGAAGCTGCCGCCCTGCCACGCCTTCTTTCAGTTCTACGTCGCCGACGGTAAGCTCAGCTGCCAGCTGTATCAGCGGTCCTGCGACATCTTCCTGGGCGTGCCCTTCAATATCGCCAGCTATGCGCTGCTGACGATGATGGTGGCCCAGGTCTGTGGCCTGAAATACGGTGACTTCGTCTGGACCGGCGGCGACTGCCACCTGTACTCGAACCACTTCGAGCAGGCCCGGGAACAGCTGTCGCGCACGCCGCGCTCGCTGCCGACCATGCGCATCAATCCCGAGGTGAAGGATCTGTTCGCCTTCAAGTTCGAGGATTTCCAACTCGAAGCCTACGATCCGCATCCGCACATCAAGGCGCCGGTCGCCGTCTGATGTCGGCCGGCCTGTCGCTGATCGTTGCCCACGACCTCGACGGCCTGATCGGTCGTGACGGCGATCTGCCCTGGCGCCTGCCCGAGGACCTGAAACAGTTCAAGCAGCGCACCCTGGGCCAGACCGTACTGATGGGGCGCCGCACCTGGGATTCGCTGCCCAGAAAGCCGCTGCCCGGCCGCGACAACTGGGTACTCAGCCGCGACCCCGGCTTTGCTGCCGAGGGTGCGCGCGTGTTTGCCGACCTCGGGCAGGCGCTGGCCCAGCCGCGCAACGGTGAGCTGCTGGTGATCGGCGGCGCCGAACTGTACCGGCAGACCCTGCCGCTGGCGCGGCGCCTGTACTTGACCCTGGTGCAGGCGCGGCTGAGCGGCGATACCCGCTTTCCGGACTACCGGATCGGGGACTGGCGCCTGCTGGAACGGATCGATCATCCGGCCGACGCCCGGCATGCCCATGCCTACAGCTTCCTGACCCTGGAGCGTGACGATGCGCAGCGCCCTCCGGCTCGCCCTTAGCGCCTGGCTGTTGCTGTCCGGTGGCCTGGCTGCTGCCGGACCGGAGCCCGTCGCCACTATCGAACTCGCCGCCGACCGGGTGGCCGAGATTCGCTTTGTCGGCAATCGCATCACCCGGCCGAAGGTAATGCTGCGGGAGCTGCCGTTCGCGGTGGGCGAGCGCATCGACGTCGGTGCGGTCGAACGCGGGCGCCAGGCCATCCTCGATCTTGGCCTGTTCAAGGCGGTGACGGCCGAGCGCGGGCAGGAGCCGCAGGGCCTGGTCATCACCTACACCGTGCAGGAAAAATTCTATGTGCTGCCAACGCCAAGGCTCGACGCCAACGGCGATGGCCAGTTCGCCTACGGCGCGCAGCTGAGCTGGGACAACCTCTGGGGCCTCGATCACAGCCTGCTGGTCTACGGCCAGCAGCGCGACCAGCAGGTGCAGGGCGTGGGCAAGGAGACCCAGTATTTTCTGGGCTACTTCGCTCCCTTCGTCGGGGACAGCCGCTGGAGCCTGGGCTTCAATGCCGGCTACCGCGAGCGGCCGGTGTTCACGCCCGAGGGGGCGTATGAGGAGAGCTTCGAATCGGCGCAGGTGCTGGCGACCCGCCGACTGTCGTCCGGGCCGCCGAGCCAGGGCTGGAAATTCGGCACCGGACTGTACTGGCAGCGCCAGGATACCAGCGGCCGGGTGCCGCCCTACGGCCAGGCCACTGCGCCGGTGCTGAGCCTGAGCTACCGCGACCTGCGCTTTCATGTCTACAGCGAGGAAGGCCTGCAGGCGGGCGCCCGGCTGGAGGCGGCGCGCGAGGGCCTGGCCTCGGACTACGATTACGCCCGGCTCGGGGTCGGCGCGACCCGCTTCCTGGAACCCGGCGGCACCGCGCACCAGAACCTGAACCTGCGCGGTGACCTGGGACTCAATTGGCAAGGGCCGGTCGGGCACCGCAGCTACTCGCTGGGCGGCTCCTACATCCTGCGTGGCTACGACCCGGATTTCCTCGAGGGCGATGCCTACTACCGGGTGGCCGCCGAATACCTGCGGCCGATTGGCTGGCGCTGGCTGCGCCTGCTGGTGATCGCCGAAGCCGGCGCGGTCGGCAGCGGGCCGGGCGATCTGCCCGACCAGCGGATCTATTCCAGCCTGGGCCTGGGCTTGCGGCTGCGGCTGCCCGCCTTCGTCAACTTCGAGGTCGAGGCCGGCGTGGCCTTGCCTCTGTCCGGTGGTGGTGGCTTGCGGGTGTTCGGCAGCCGGGTTTGAAGCGGCCTCGAAGGGCAAGTTATAAAGCGTTCCCGACCTTGAACAAAACTAATACGGAGACCCCATGGCCGATCTGAAGAAGTCCTTCGCGCAGGCGCAGGAAGACGTCAAGACCATCACCAAGCGCCCCAGCAACGAGGACTTCCTGTTCCTCTACGCCCACTTCAAGCAGGCCGAAAAGGGCGATGTCAGCGGCAGCCGGCCGGGCATGCTGGACATGGTGGGGCGCGCCAAGTACGACGCCTGGGCCAAGCTCAAGGGCACCGCCGCCGACGCGGCGATGAAGGCCTATATCGACAAGGTCGCCGGCCTGCTCAAGAGCCACAAGTAAGCGCTGGGGGCAAAAAAATAGCCGCCGGTTTGTCGCCGGCGGCCAAGGTGCAACCATGTCGACGTCTCCCTTCAAAGCGTCGACATGGATTCTGGAAGAGCGGCTTCAGGCCGGATTTCTTCCATCCCTCCCCAAGAGAGACTGTGAATTCATGGCCCGCACCTCAGGCCGCCAGTGCCATGCCGGCCTTGCCCCCGGCCGCCAACGGGGCGCCCAGCTCGCTGGCACCGCGCACCGCCACCGAGGCGAAGCCGGCTGCCAGCAGCGAGGGCGCGGTCTGCACCCGGGCCACTACCGCCGGTGCCGGCAGCCTCAGGGCGCTGATCGCCTGCAGCCAGGCATGGGCGGTCTGCGCCAGCTCCATGCGAGTGCGCAGGTTCAGCACCGGAGAGTCCGACAGCCACCGCGCGCTGGCGCCCTCGGCGTCGAGACTGATCTGCAGTTCCAGGTTCAGCAGCCGGTAGCTGCGGGCCTGGGCGCCATGCACCACCCACTGCGCCGGGATGCGCTTCATGGCGGCATCGAGTTCGGTCCAGAGCGCGGCGGCGGCAAGCTCCGGATATGGCAAGGTCGACTGTGCGAGCGGGGTCAGGTTCATGGCGGTCTGGTGCTACTCGTTAGAGGGACAGGCAGCGATCCGGCTGCGATGGCAGGCATCCTGCTTGCTCCGGCGGCGGCAAGCCTGAAACCCGGCGGGAGAAATCCTGAAAAAAACATGAATCAAATTTTTCTTTTCATGATTAGATAGTTACGTATCCACTCGCAGGCTCTGAAAGCGCTATCTCCCAGCAGTAATCCGGTTCCGGAACATGGATGCCACCGCCCCGAACAACCCGCTGATCTGGCATTTCGAGCGCTGCCGCTTCGAAGAAGCCGGCCTGGAACTCTGGGTCGCCGACGAACTGGTGGAACTGGAGCGCAAGCCGCTGGAGGTCTTGCGGCATCTGCTGCGCCACGCCGGCGAGGTGGTGACCAAGGACGAGTTGCAGGCGGCGGTCTGGCCCGGGCGGGTGCTGTCCGACACGGTGCTGACCAAGGCCATCAGCCGGATGCGCGAGGTGCTGCAGGACGGCGAGCAGCGCATCGTCAAGACCGTCCACGGCTATGGCTACCGGCTGGTCGCGGCGGTGACGGTGGAAGCGGTGAGCGCCGCGCCGCTGCCGGCACCGGCGCTGGGCCTGAAGGTCGGCGACCAGCCGCCGCTGCGGCCGCAATGGCGGCTGGTGGAGCATCTCAACACCGGCGGTTTCGGCGAGGTCTGGCGGGTGGCGCAGGCCAAGACCGGCGAAACCCGGGTCTACAAGTTCGCCCTCAATGCCGAGTCGCTGGCGGCGCTCAAGCGCGAGATCACCCTGTTCCGCCTGTTGCGCACCCAGTTGGGCGAGGCCGCGCCGGTGGCCGAAGTGCGCGACTGGAACCTGGAGGAAGCGCCCTACTTCCTGGAGCTCTCGGACTACCCGGCCGGCAATCTCGCCGACTGGCTGGCGACCAAGGGCGGCTGCCTGAGCCTGCCGGTGGCCGAACGGCTGCGTCTGTTTGGTGACCTTGCCGAGGCGGTGGCCCAGGTGCACGGCGTCGGCGTGCTGCACAAGGACATCAAGCCCGCCAATGTGCTGATCAGCAAGGAGGGCGGCGTGGCGCGGCCCTTGCTGGCCGACTTCGGCGGCGGCGGCGTGCTGACCGAGGACCTGATCACCAATGCCGGCATCACCCGGCTCGGCTTCACCCAGGCGCTGGACGCCGATCACCTGGGCACGCCCCTGTACGCGGCGCCGGAGCTGCTGGAGGGCCAGCCGCATACCGTCCGCAGCGACGTCTACGCCTTGGGCGTCCTGCTGTATCAGCTGCTGATCGGCGATTTCCGCAAGCCTCTGGCATCCGGCTGGGAGCGCCGCATCGACGACGAGTTGCTGCGCGAGGACATCGACGCCGCCGTGCAGGGCGCGCCGGAGCGTCGGCTGGCCGCCGCCCAGGAGCTGGCGGATCGGGTCCGCAATCTGGACAGTCGCCGTGCCGCACGTGCCGCCGAGCGCGCCGACCAGAAGCGCCGGGTCGAGGCCGAGCAGGCCCTGGAGCGCCTGCGCCTGCGCCGCGGCTGGATGCTGGCGACCATGGTGGCCCTGGGCCTGGGTCTGGGCATCGCCTGGCTGCAGTTCCTGAAAGCCGACCGCGAGCGCCACCGCGCCGAAGCCGCCGCGGAAACGGCGCTGGAAACCGGCCGCTTCATGTTCGAGGGCCTGCTGTCGGCGCTGGACGTCGGCCAGCAGGGGCGCGCCCGCGAAACCACCGTCAAGGACCTGCTCGACAACGCGGCGCGCGCCGCCGACGAGCGCCTGGCCAGTCAGCCGGAGATCGAGTTCCACGTCCGCACCGCACTGTCCACTGCCTACAACCAGATTGACGACGGCGTGCCGCAGGCGCGGCGCCAGGAAACGCTGGCGCACCAGGCCCTGAGCCGGCTGGCCGATCTCGATCCGAAACGCGCCGTGCAGTTGATTCCGTCCAATGGCCTGTGGGTGGTCAGCCCGGACGACAAGCTGCTGCTCGACCGCCTGCTGCTCACCGCGCGGCGGGAGTTCGGCAGCCAGCATTCCAGTGTCCTGGGCCTGCTGGGTGGCTTGAGCGACGCCGAGTTCCGCTACGGCTCCTTGCAGGCGGGACGCCGGCGGGCGCGCGAGGCACAAGCGCTGGCGGAGCGAGACCAGGACGCCGCCAATGCCGAGGACAACATTGCTTTCCGCATCCGGCTGGCGCGCGAGGACGCCGATTTCACCGAGGTCGAGTCCTTGCTGCCGGTGGCGGACCAGTGGGTGCACGCCCGCCAGCCAGCGCCGCCGGTGAGCCTGGCCTATCTGCAGATGGATCGCGGCATCACCCGCGTCACCCACGGCGAGCCCGAGCGTGCCGCCACCGATCTTGAACAGGGCTTCGAGGCCCTCAGCCGGCTGCAAGCCGCCGCCACCTGGTACTACCGCTACCCCCTTGCCTACCTGGCGATGCTGCGGGCGGACCAGGGCCGTACCGCCGAGGCTGGCCAGCGGGTGGCCGAGTGGCGCGCAATTCTGCAGCGCACCTCCCCGCAGGCGGTGGACATGCCGATGGAGGCCCTGGTGGTGGCCGAGACCGCCTGGCGGATCGGCGACCGCAAGGGCGCGCAGGCGCTGCTGCTGGCTCTGGAGGCGGCGCAGGAGCCCGGGCGTCAGCAATGCTTCGCCAACCATGCGCGCCTGCAGCTGGCGGCGATGGCGCTGGAGCAGCGGCAGACCGAGGCGGCGCGCGACTGGTTGCGCAAGCTCAAGCCGGAAGCCTGGTACGACTATCGCGAAGGACACCCCCGCTACGCGGTCGAAGCCGAGGTGCGTGGCCTGCTCCGCCAGGCCGAGGGCCGGCCGGCAGAAGCACGCGCCCTGCTGAGCGAGGCCGACCGGCTGTACACCGCAAGCTATGCACCGGCGCACTGGCGTCGTCAGCGCATCGCCCGACTGCTGGCGGCCTTGCCGCCCTAGTGCAGCGCGTCTGACAGAGCGTTAGATGGATGGCGAGTGGCTTTTGGCGCGGATCAAGGCGCGCCGACGCAGCGGTAGCGGGCTCTACCGCAAGGCGGCGCAACGCCGAGCCGCGCCAAAAGACGCCGTCAGACGCTAACGATCTGTCAGACGCGCTGCACTAGCGACTACCGGCGTAGTCGCGCGCGAACTGCCGCGCCACGCGCCCGGAGCGGGAGGCGCGCTGCAGCGCCCAGCGCAGCGCCAGGGTTTCGGTCTCGGCATCCCAGTGCCCGTGGCCGAGCAGACGCAGGTGCAGGCGCACCAGTTCGAGGTACTGGTCCTGACCAAAGGCCTGGAACGACAGCCAGAGGCCGAAGCGCTCGGACAGCGAAATCTTCTCTTCGGTGGATTCGCCCGGATGCAGTTCGTCGTCGATCCAGCGGTACTCGCCGTTGTCCGCTTTCGACTCCGGCATCAGGTGCCGGCGATTGCTGGTGGCAACGATCAGCACATTCTCCGGCGGCTCCTCGACGCCGCCGTCGAGCGCGGTCTTCAGCGCGGTGAGCGCCGGGTCGTTGCTGGCGAGGCTGAAGTCATCGACATAGAGCAGGAAGCGCTCGGCGCGGCCGCGCAGCGGCGCAACGATCTCCGGCAGCTCGGCCAGATCGTGCGCCGGCACTTCCACCAGGCGCAGACCCTGCGGCGCGAACTCGGTCAGCAGGGCCTTCACCAGCGAGGACTTTCCCGTGCCGCGTGCGCCGGTCAGCAGCACGTGATTGGCGGGGCGGCGCTCGACGAACTGGCGCGTGTTCTGCACCAGCGCGGCCTTCTGGCGGTCGATGCCGAGCAGTTCCGCCAGGGGCTGGTGCTGGACGTGGACGATGGGCTGCAAGGCGCCACGGTGCCAGCGGTAGGCCAGGGCGGCGCTGTCCATGGTCGTCACCGACCCCGCCTCAGCCCGCCGCATCGCAGTAGCGATAAGGATTCGGGTCCGGCACAAGCTCCCCGGTCACCTGACCGCGCAGGTCGCTGTAGGCCTGCCGGGTGCGCATCTGTTCGGCCATGAACTGGCAATAGCCGGCAGGGTGCTCGCGTGCCGGGATGCCGAAGCCGAGTCGGGCCAGGGCCTCGTCCACCACGCCCTTCGCCGGATCGGTGCTCAGATCACCCCAGGCGAGCTGCAGCCAGGGCGCAGCGGGGTTGATGGGAATCGCGTTGATCGGCGGCAGGTCGGCGACCGGCGCGGGCGGCGTGTAGTCGTCGGGGCCGTAATCGACGTAGGCGGCTTGCTCCAGTGCCCGGCGCAGGTCCCAGTTACTGAGGCGCCGGCTGCCGGCGACTGCCATTGCTGGCGCCTGGTCGGCATCAAGGCGGATACCGCCGCTGTGGCTGAGTCGGCGCCGCGCCTCCAGCAGCACCTTGGAGGCCAGTCCCGCCGCCTGCGGGGTGGAGATGCTGGTACCGCTGACGGTCAGCAGGCCGGTCTCGCAATCCATGCAGAAGGGCAGGGCGTCGGTGAAGTTGGCAACGAAATCCGGCAGCAACGCCGCGCTCACGGTCTGGCCCTTGGCCGTCTCGTCGATGCCGGACACGCCGATGGTCCACCAGCTGCCGGCGCCGCCCTGGTAGGGCACCGGGATCGGGTAATTGCCGGCGGCCTGGAAGATCAGTTTGCCGAACTCGACCACGCCCCGGTAGGAAGACGGTTCAGTGGTCGGAAGGCCGAAGTTGTAGCTGAAGCTCAGCAGGTCCACCGCCGGATGGGTCAGCACGTATTCCAGCGCCTCCGCATCCGGCCCCACCGGCATCTCGCAGGCTTCGAAGAATAGCAGCACCGCCTCCGGGTTGGCCTTGAGCATGGATGCGCTGGTGCCAGTGCCATGTGGATTCTTGTCGGCCTGCGGCTGCAGCGGCCGGAACGGTTCCTCACAGTTGGAGACAGCGACGACGTTGCTGCCCTCGAACCAGTAGGGCGTGCCGCGCTCGACGCGGTTCCAGAACGCGGCGTCGGTGCTGAGGTCGGCGGCGAGATCGCCGCTGCGGGTCAGCCGCACCCGGTTCGCCGACGCCACGCCCAGTTCCGCGAGCACCTCGGGTGTGACACTGGCCGGCGCTGAGTCCGGGTAGATCGGACTGCCGGCGTAGAAGAACTCGTGGTAGGGGTTGAGCGCGGAATCGACCACCGCCACCACCACACGCGGCGCTGCCTTGGCGTCGCCCGACCCCGCGCCGGAATCGCCGCCGCTGCCGCTGCAACCGGCCAGGACCAGCAGCAGGAGGGGCAGGGCGGCGAGCGGGCGCATGCTCAGGCCAGCTTCTTGTGCCGGTTGCGACGGTTCACGCCCGGCTCCGAGCCGTAGCGACGGCGGAAGTCCTCTTCGTAGTCCTGGTAGTTGCCCTCGTGGAACACCACCTCGCCGCTGTCCTCGAAGGCCAGGATGTGGGTGGCGACGCGGTCCAGGAACCAGCGGTCGTGCGAGATGACCATGGCGTTGCCGGGGAAGTCGAGCAGGGCCTCTTCCAGCGCGCGCAGGGTTTCGACGTCGAGGTCGTTGGTGGGTTCGTCGAGCAGCAGCATGTTGCCGCCGGCGAGCAGCATCTTCGCCAGGTGCACGCGATTGCGCTCACCGCCGGAGAGCTCCTTGATGCGCTTCTGCTGGCTCTCGCCCTTGAAGTTGAAGCGGCCGATGTAGGCGCGGGTCGGCATCTCGAAGTTGCCGACCTTCACCAGATCGCCGCCGCCGCCGATTTCCTGGAACACGGTGTTGGCGTCGTTGAGCGATTCGCGGCTCTGGTCGATGGCGGCCATCTTCACGGTTTCGCCGATGCGGATCTCGCCGCTGTAGTCCTTGTCCTGGCCCAGCAGCATGCGGAACAGGGTGGTCTTGCCCATGCCGTTGGCGCCGATGATCCCGACGATGGCGCCCTTGGGCACCATGAAGCTGACGCCCTGATACAGGGTGCGGTCGCCGAACTTCTTGGACAGGTCCTTGACCTCGACAATCAGATCGCCGAGGCGCGGGCCGGGCGGGATGTAGAGCTCCTTGGTCTCGCTGCGGGTCTGGTACTCCTGGCTCGCCAGCTCTTCATAGGCCTTGATGCGCGCCTTGCTCTTGGACTGCCGGCCCTTGGGGTTCTTGCGCACCCATTCCAGTTCTTCCGCCATCGCCTTCTGGCGCGCGTCTTCCTTGTTGCTCTCGTCCTTCAGGCGCTTGGTCTTCTGCTCCAGCCAGTTGCTGTAGTTGCCCTGCCAGGGAATGCCGTGACCACGGTCGAGTTCGAGAATCCAGCCGGCGACGTTGTCGAGGAAGTAGCGGTCGTGGGTGACGGCGATGATGGTGCCCGGGAAGTCCTTCAAAAACTTCTCCAGCCAGGCCACTGACTCGGCGTCGAGGTGATTGGTGGGTTCGTCCAGCAGCAGCATGTCGGGCTTCGACAGCAGCAGGCGGCACAGCGCCACACGGCGGCGTTCACCACCCGAGAGCTTGGTGACGTCGGCATCCCAGGGCGGCAGGTTGAGTGCCTCGCCGGCCTTGTCGAGGATCAAGTCAACGTTGTCGCCGTCGGCGGCGGTGATCTTCGATTCCAGCTCGGCCTGCTTGGCGGCGAGCTTGTCGAAGTCGGCGTTCTCGTCGCCGTAGGCGGCGTAGACGGCATCAAGCTGGGCCTTGAGGTCGAGCAGATCGCCGAGCGCTTCCTCGACATTCCCGCGCACGGTCTTGGTCGGATCGAGCTTGGGTTCCTGCGGCAGATAGCCCATCTTGATGCCGGGCTGCGGCCGCGCCTCGCCGACGAAGTCCTTGTCGATGCCGGCCATGATCTTCAGCAGCGTCGACTTGCCGGCGCCGTTGTAGCCGAGCACGCCGATCTTGGCGCCCGGGAAGAAGCTGAGCGAGATGTCGCGCAGGATCTCTTTCTTCGGCGGCACGATCTTGCCGCACTTGTTCATGGTGAAAACGTACTGGGACATTTTGATATTGGCAGGTCGCTGAGTTGGGTTCGCCCTCACCCCGCCAATGGCTCCGCCATCGGCCCTCCCCTCTCCCGCAGGCGGTAGAGGGACGGTGGTCGCGGCTGCGCCGCGAGTGCTGGTCTGGGGACGGCGCGCATTGTACTGGAGCGCCGGCCGTGCCAAGGCGCGGCCCTATAATCGCCCGCATGCACAAATTGTTCTGGCTGGCCGTTCTGCTGCTGCCCCTTTCGGCTAGTGCCGAGGTCTACCGCTGCGTGCAAGACGGGCAACTGACCTATACCGACCAACCCTGTGCAAAGGATGCTGCCCCGGCCGAACTGCCGCCGCTCAATGTCACTGCGCCGGGCAAGTCCGCCGATCTGGCCGCTGAACACGACCGCGCGGTGCAGGCGGGCAAGAAGAAGCGCGACGCGGCCGATGCGAAGTTCGTGCAGGAGCAGGGCGAGAAGCAGGCCCGTGCCAGGCAGGTCCGCCAGGCCATCCTGGACCACCGTGCCCTGTCCGGCATGACGGCCGGCGAACTGGACAGCGCCCTCGGCGCGCCGGACCAGCGCAGCGGCGAAAACGGCAACGAACGCTGGACCTATCACGAGAACGACCACCGGCTGACAGTGACGCTCCGGGACGGGCGCGTCACCGGCATCAGCAAGAAAGAGAACCGCAAGTAATGACTGTCTCCGTCACCGCCGCCGACATCCGCGCTGCCGCTGCCCGTTTCGATGGTCAGGTGCTGCGTACGCCCTGCACCCATTCGCGGGTGCTGTCGAAGATCACCGGCGCCGAGGTCTGGCTGAAGTTCGAGAACTTCCAGTTCACGGCCTCGTTCAAGGAGCGCGGTGCGCTCAACAAGCTGCTGTCGCTGACCGAAGCCGAACGCGCCGCCGGCGTGGTGGCGGTCTCGGCCGGCAACCATGCCCAGGGCGTGGCCTACCACGCCACCCGGCTGGGCATCCGCAGCGTCATCGTCATGCCCAAGAACACGCCATTCACCAAGGTGCGCAACACCCGCGAGCTGGGTGGCGAAGTGGTTCTGCACGGCGAGACCCTGGCCGAGGCCGCCGACTTCATGCGCGCCGAATACCTCGACCAGCGCGGCATGACCCTGGTGCATCCCTACGACGATCCCCAGGTGATCGCCGGCCAGGGCACCATCGGCCTGGAGATGCTGGAGCAGGCGCCGGAGCTGGATACCCTGGTGATCCCCATCGGCGGCGGCGGCCTGATCTCCGGCATCGCCATCGCCGCGCACTCGATCAATCCGAATATCCGCGTGGTTGGGGTCGAGTCGGCCGGCTATCCCAGCGCCTACGCGGCGCTGCAGGGCGATCTCTCGCTGGTGAAGGGCGGCCAGACCATTGCCGAAGGTATTGCGGTGAAGTACATCGGCCAGCTCAATCTGGAGATCATCCGCGAGCACGTGGCCGAGCTGATGCGGGTGGAGGAATCCGCCATCGAGCGCGGTGTCGCCCTGCTCGCCAATGTCGAGAAGGTGGTGGCCGAGGGCGCCGGCGCCACCGGCCTCGCCGCCTTGCTGACCGACCCGGCGCGCTTCGCCGGCCGCAAGGTGGGCCTGGTGGTCTGCGGCGGCAACATCGACACCCGCCTGCTGGCCAGCGTGCTGATGCGCCAGCTGGTGCACGAATCGCGGCTGGTGGGCCTGTCGATCGACATCGAGGACCGGCCCGGCTTCCTCGCCCGCGTCGCCGGCCGCATCGGCGAGTCCGGCGGCAACATCATCCAGGTGCACCACGAACGCCTGCATTCAGGCACGCATGCCAAGCTCGCGACGCTTGAAGTGCTGGTCGAGGCGCAGGACGAAGGCCATGCCAGGCAGATCATGGACGATCTGGTGGTCGGTGGCTTCGTCGTTCGACGCGGCACGGGCGGTATGGAGATCGACTGATGGCGCGCACGATGAGTCTGTTTGAAGCGGCCACCAACAAGGGCCGCCTGATGCGCCAGGGCGAGATCGTGCAGCTGGTGATGGACGGCGCCGGCGCCTTCGTCTGCAGCGCCGCTGACTTCATGACGGCGCAGAAGTGGGCGCAGTCGAAACCCGCTTCCAGCAACCTGGTGACCGACCGCGGCCGCTTCATCGAGAAAATCGAGATCCTGATCGCGCGCCCGAACAGCTTCGTCACCACCCGTGGCAGCCAGGAGCCGCTGACCCGGCTGGCCAAGGCGATGAAGCTGTCCGGCTACGACATGGGCGAGTGGCTGCTGCCGCCCGAGGTCAAGGAGGCGCTGAAGCCGAAGCTGCCGGTGTTCAAGAGCCAGGAGCAGAAGGACGCCGAGAAGGCGGCTGCTGCCGCTGAGGCGGCTGACGGACCCGCGCCACCGTCCTGAGGTAGTACCGCAGATCAAGTCCCGTAGGGCGCGCTATGCGCGCCAGCACCTGCGGCGCTCAGCGTCGCTGGCGCATGGAATGCGCCCTACAGGGCCGTAGCTCGGAAGAAATCCGGGGGTGGGTCTTCGCCATCGGCAGCGCAAACTATGGTTAGGTTGATTGATCAACGCCCCAGCATCGAGCGCGCAATCACTTCCTTCATGATCTCGCTGGTGCCGCCGTAGATGCGCTGCACGCGCGCGTCCACGAAATGCCGGCTGATCGGGTACTCGCTCATGTAGCCGTAGCCGCCGAACAGCTGCAGGCAGCGGTCGGCGGTGCGGAACTGCAGCTCGGTGGCCGCGAGCTTGACCTTGGCCGCCATTGGCACGTCCATCTTGCCCTCGGCGTAGGCGCGGGCGCAGCGCTCGACATAGGCGCGCAGCATCTCGGCCTGGGTCTGCATCTCGGCCAGCTCGAAGCGGGTGTTCTGCAGGGTTGAGATCGGTGCGCCGAAGGCCTTGCGGGTCTTCACGTAGTCGACGGTCAGCGCCAGCATGCCCTCGATGGCCCCCAGGGCGCCGACCGCGAGCGTCAGGCGCTCGCGCGGCAACTCATCGACCAGGTGGCCGAAGCCGTTGCCGACGCGCCCCAGCACGGCGCTGGCGGGGACCCGGACCTGGTCGTAGAACAGTTCCGAGGTGTCGCCACAGTGCTGGCCGATCTTCTCCAGGTTGCGACCCCGGCTGTAGCCCGTCGTGTCGGTATCGACCAGGAACAGCGTGGTGCCGCGGGCACCGGCCTTGGGATCGGTCTTGGCGAAGGTGATCACCACGCCGGCGTGCTGGCCGTTGGTGATGAAGGTCTTCTGGCCGTTGATGAGGTAGTCCCCGCCATCGGCCAGGGCCGTGGTCTTGGCGCCCTGCAGGTCGGAGCCGGCGCCCGGCTCGGTCATGGCGATGGCGCCGACCAGTTCGCCGCTGACCAGCTTGGGCAGGTAGTGGGCCTTCTGCTCGGCCGTGCCGAGGTGGGCGATATAGGGCGCGACAATGTCCGAGTGCACCGCCAGGTTGGCGCCGAGCGCGCCGTAGCCGGCCTTGCCGACTTCCTCCAGCACCACGCAGCTGAACTCGAAGGGCGCGCCGATGCCGCCGAATTCCGCCGGTGCATCGACGCAGAGCAGGCCGTGCTCGCCGAACTTGGTCCACATCTCGCGCGGCACGATGCCGGCCTTTTCCCAGTCGGCGTAGTGGGGTTCGATCTCGGTTTGCAGGAAGCGACGGACGTTGTCTCTGAATAGTTCGAGTTCGGAATTCATGGTTCGATAACGATTGGAAGGTGGTGGTGTCGCGGGCAAGCCCGCTCCTACCTTTGGTCGGGTCTTGTAGGAGGGGCCTTGGCCCCGACCGAAGCGAGCCCCTTGACCACAGTAGCAGTGGTGCCTTGAGCCAGACGAACATTCAGCAGGGTGCCAGGTGCTAGCGCGGTGGCCTGGGTGGCGACGCGGCCGTCCGCCGTGGTGGCGATGGCGTAACCGCGCGACAGCACGGCGGTTGGGCTCAGGGCCAGCAGGCGGGCGCTGGCCGCAGTCAGACGGGCCGCCTGCTGTTGTTGTCGGGCTTGGGCCGCCAGCAGCAGACGCTGGCGGGCGTGGTCCAGCCGGGTCCGCTGCGCCGGCAGGCGCTGAGCTGGCGAGGCATTGGCCAGGCGCAGGCGCAGGGCGGAAAGCTTTTGCACACCCCGCGCTGCCAGCTGGCTGCCGGCGTGGGCCAGACGCTCGCTCAGCTCGTCCAGGCGCTGCACCCGGTCCAGCAGGCGGCGGCCCGGATGCAGGGTGTGCAGTCGCGACGCCAGCTGTTGCAGGCGTTCGCGGCGGACCTCCAGCAGGTCTTCGGTCGCAGTGCGTAGCTGGTCGGACAGGTCGCCAAGGTGCTCGCGCCAGTCAGCGATGTCCGGCGTCACCCGCTCGGCCGCTGCAGTGGGTGTCGGCGCGCGCAGGTCGGCGGCGAAGTCGGCGAGGGTGAAGTCCACCTCGTGACCCACGCCCGAGACCACCGGCCGGGTGCAGGCCCGCACGGCGCGCACCACGGCCTCCTCGTTGAAGGCCCACAAGTCCTCCAGCGAGCCGCCACCACGGGCCAGGATCACCACCTCCACCGGGGCCTGGGCCGGCAGCTCGCGCAGGGCGCGGACGATGGCCGGCGGCGCCTCGGCGCCCTGCACCGGCACCGGGTAGAGCCAGACCGTGGCCAGCGGCCAGCGGCGGGCGAGGGTGGCGCGGATGTCCTGCACCGCCGCGCCGGTGGCCGAGGTGATGACACCGATGTGGCGCGGCATGAGCGGAAGCGGACGCTTTAGCGCCTCGTCGAACAGGCCCTCGGCCGCCAGCTGCTGCTTCAAGCGCTCGAAAGCCGCCAGCAGGGCGCCGACACCGGCCGGTTCCAGGTGTTCGCAGATCAGCTGCAGGTCGCCCCGGGCGGCATAGAGCGTGACCTGTCCCCGTATCAGCACCTGATCGCCGTCCTTGGGCTGGGGGCGGATGCCGAAGTTGGCATTGCGGAACATGGCAGCCCGGATCTGGGCGCCGCCGTCCTTCAGGGTGAAGTACCAGTGGCCGGAGGTCGGGCGCGAGAAATTGCTGACCTCGCCCTGCACCCAGAGCCGGGGCAGGCTGTCCTCCAGCAGGCCGCGCAGCACTTCGGCCAGCTCCGAGACCTGGAAAACCTGGCGTTCGGCCACAGCTAAGCGGCTCCAGCCGATGGGTTCT
Source organism: Stagnimonas sp. (assembly GCA_030696045.1). GTDB lineage: Bacteria > Pseudomonadota > Gammaproteobacteria > Nevskiales > Nevskiaceae > Stagnimonas. The sequence goes on from JAUYNO010000084.1 coordinate 40,148, forward strand.
TCAGGGCGGTTGCGGGGGGATGAGGGGTCAATCGGCACATGGGACGGTTTATAATTGGTTTTTGCCGGAGCCGCACATGAGCCGCATCGTCCTCGAGTCTCTCACTTTCGACGACGTCCTCCTGCTTCCCGCCTTCTCCGATGTGCTGCCCCGCTCGGTCGATACCGGCACGCAGCTGACCAAGGCGATCCGCCTGAACATCCCGCTGATGAGCGCGGCGATGGACACCGTCACCGAGTCCAAGCTGGCGATCGCGCTGGCGCAGGAAGGTGGCATGGGCATCATCCACAAGAACATGAGCATCGCCCGCCAGGCGGCGGAAGTGCTGGCGGTGAAGAAGCACGAGTCCGGGATCATCGTCGACCCCATCACCGTGCCGCCCAACATGACCATCGGCGAGGTGCTGGCCCTGACCCGCGCCAACCGCATTTCTGGCGTGCCGGTGGTCGACCAGGGCAAGCTGGTCGGCATCGTCACCAGCCGCGATCTCCGTTTCGAGACCCGCTTCGACGCCCCGGTGTCCGAGGTGATGACCCCGCAGGACCGCCTGGTGACGGTGCGCGAGGGTGCGAGCAAGCAGGAAGTCATCGACAAGCTGCACCGGCACCGCATCGAGAAGGTGTTGGTCATTACCGAGGGCTACGGCCTCAAGGGCCTGATCACGGTCAAGGACATGCAGAAGTCCACCGACCATCCCAATGCCTGCAAGGACGATCAGGGACATCTGCGCGCCGGTGCGGCGGTCGGCACCGGGCCGGAGACCGAGGAGCGCGTCGCCGCCCTGGTCGAGGCCGGTGTCGATGTGGTGGTGGTCGATACCGCCCACGGCCACAGCAAGGGCGTGCTGGACCGCGTCACCGCCATCAAGAAGCAGTTCCCGAAGCTGCAGGTGATCGGCGGCAACATCGCTACCGGCGATGCGGCGCTGGCCCTGGTCGACGCGGGTGCGGACGGCGTCAAGGTCGGCATCGGCCCCGGTTCGATCTGCACCACCCGCATCGTTGCCGGCGTCGGCGTGCCGCAGATCAGCGCGGTGATGCAGGTCGCCGAGGCCCTGGCCAAGCAGGGCATCCCCCTGATCGCCGACGGCGGCGTGCGCTACTCCGGCGACTTCGCCAAGGCGCTGGCCGCCGGCGCCTACGCGGTGATGGTCGGCTCCATGCTGGCCGGCACCGAGGAAGCACCGGGCGAGGTCGAGCTGTTCCAGGGCCGCAGCTACAAGAGCTATCGCGGCATGGGCTCGCTGGGCGCCATGGCCGAGGGCAGCAAGGACCGCTATTTCCAGGACACCACCCGCGAAGTTGAGAAGCTGGTGCCCGAGGGCATCGAAGGCCGCGTGCCCTACAAGGGGCCCATGGGCGCCATCGTCCACCAGATGGTCGGCGGACTGCGCGCCAGCATGGGCTACACCGGCTGCAAGTCCATCGACGAGGTGCGTACCAAGACGCGCTTCGTGAAGATCACCAGTGCCGGTATGCGCGAGTCGCACGTCCACGATGTGACCATTACGAAGGAAGCGCCCAACTACCGGGTCGACTGAGTTCCCAGGCCCCGGTTCGCCGGGGCTTTTTCGTTGTGACGATCAACCAATGTCCATGAACATCCATTCCGACAAGATTCTGATCCTTGATTTCGGCAGCCAGGTCAGCCAGCTGATCGCCCGCCGCGTGCGCGAACTGGGCGTGTATTGCGAGCTGCACCCCTTCGACATGAGCGAGGAGGCCATTGCAGCCTTCGGTGCCAGGGGCGTGATTCTCTCCGGCGGCCCCGAATCCACCCTCGACGCCGGTTCGCCCCGCGCACCGGACATCGTCTGGAAGCTCGGCGTGCCGGTGCTGGGCATCTGCTACGGCATGCAGACCATGGCCATGCAGCTGGGCGGCGAGGTTTCTCCCGGCAGTGTGAAGGAATTCGGCTACGCCGAGGTTCGTGCGCGCGGCCACTCCAAACTGTTCCAGGGAATTCAGGATCGCGCCAACGCCGAGGGCCACGGCCTGCTCGATGTCTGGATGAGCCATGGCGACTACGTCAGCGCCCTGCCGGCCGGCTTCACCCGCATCGGCAGCACCCACGATCTCGACTACGCCGCCATGGCCGACGAGGCGCGCGGCTACTACGCCGTGCAGTTCCATCCCGAAGTCACGCACACCACGAAGGGCACCGAGATCTACTCGCGCTTCGTGCACGAGATCTGCGGCTGCGGCAGGGCCTGGACGCCGCACAACATTGCCGACGATGCCATCGCCCGCGTGCGGGCCCAGGTCGGCGACAAGAAGGTGCTGCTGGGTCTGTCCGGCGGCGTCGATTCCAGCGTGGTGGCGGCGCTGCTGCACAAGGCCATCGGGCCGCAGCTCACCTGCGTCTTCGTCGACAACGGCCTGCTGCGCCTGAACGAAGGCGACGCGGTGATGAAGTTGTTCGGCGAAAACCTGGGTGTGAAGGTCATCCGCGCCGATGCCGAAGAGCGCTTCCTGTCGCAGCTGGCCGGTGTCAGCGACCCCGAGCAGAAGCGCAAGATCATCGGCCGCGTCTTCATCGAGGTGTTCGAGGAAGAAGCCACCCGGCTCAAGGACGTCGAGTTCCTGGCCCAGGGCACCATCTACCCCGACGTGATCGAGAGCGCAGGTGCGAAGACCGGCAAGGCCCACGTCATCAAGAGCCACCACAACGTCGGCGGCCTGCCAGCGCACATGCGCATGTCCCTGGTCGAGCCGCTGCGCGAGCTGTTCAAGGACGAGGTGCGCGCCCTCGGTCTGGAACTGGGCCTGCCGCGCGAGATGGTCTACCGCCATCCCTTCCCGGGCCCCGGCCTGGGCGTGCGCATCCTCGGCGAGGTCAGCAAGCCGGCCGCCGATACGCTGCGCAAGGCCGACCACATCTTCATCGAGGAGCTGCGCCGCGCCGGCTGGTACGACAAGACCAGCCAGGCCTTCGCCGTCTTCCTACCGGTGAAGAGCGTCGGCGTCACCGGCGACGGCCGCCGCTACGAGCCGGTGATCGCCCTGCGCGCGGTGCAGACCATCGATTTCATGACCGCCCACTGGGCGCATCTGCCGTATGAGCTGCTCGACGTCTGCTCGCGCCGTATCGTCAACGAGGTGCCGGGGGTGTCGCGGGTGGTGTACGACATTTCGGGCAAGCCGCCGGCGACGATTGAGTGGGAATGACCAGCCACCAGCGTACCCCAGGTTCTTTATTCCCTCCCCCTTGCGGGGGTGAGGCGGAGAAAGACGAGGCACTGCCTCGTCCCGCCGAACGCCATCGCCCATGCATGGGGCGATGGCCGGCAAGGTAGGGGAGGGGGTCTGCATGGAGAATCCGCTCACTCCAATCGCTAGGAAGTTGCGGCGCAATCTCACCGAGGCGGAGCGCACCCTCTGGTTCGCGATCAACCGCGACCAGCTGGGCTGCAAGTTTCGGCGACAGGTTCCGATTGGCCCCTACATTGTCGATTTCGCCGCGCTTGAGGTTCGGCTGGTGATCGAGGTGGATGGCGGACAGCACGCTGATAGCGCGAGGGACGTTACCCGCGATGCTTGGCTCAAGGAGCAGGGCTTTGCAGTGCTGCGCTTCTGGAATGACGAGGTGTTGCAGCGTCTGCCTGATGTGGTGGCCGCCATCCTGGCTGAGTTTCCCCCTCCCCTAACCCCTCCCCGCAAGGGGGAGGGGAATTGGACGCGCGCGTTGGAGAGCCCCTCCCCCTTGCGGGGAGGGGTCGGGGAGGGGGAAGCCCGCCCCGAAGACGAACACTGGATGCGCCATGCCCTCACCCTGGCGCAGCAGGCTGCCCAGCAAGGCGAAGTCCCGGTCGGCGCCGTGCTGGTCAAGGACGGCCAGTTGCTCGCAGAAGGCTACAACCGCCCCATCGCCGACCACGACCCCAGCGGTCACGCCGAGATGCTGGCGCTGCGCGCCGGTGCCAGGGCGCTCGGCAATTACCGGCTCGGCGGCACCACGCTCTACGTCACCCTGGAACCCTGCGTGATGTGCGCCGGCGCCATCGTCCACGCGCGGGTGCAGCGCCTGGTGTTCGGCGCGCCCGATCCCAAGGCCGGTGCGGTCAACGCGGTCTACGACGTCATCAGCAATCCCCGCCTCAACCACCGCGTCGAGTGGACCGGCGGCGTGCTCGAAGCGGAGTGCGGCCAGGTTCTGCGCGACTTCTTCCGCTCGCGGCGCTGATTTAGCCCAGTTCCAGCGCCGCCGCCGTCGCCAGATGGCCGCGCTCGCGCGCCAGATCCGCCGCGAGCTTGCCATCCTCGGTCTTCGCGCCACGGTCGGCGCCACGCGCCAGCAGCAGACGGCTGAGCGCTTCGAAGCCGCGCGAGGCCGCCAGGTGCAGGGCGGTGACGCCGCTGCCGCCAACGTGGTGCGGATCGCTGCCCAGCGCCATCAGCAGCGGCGCCAGCTGTTCGCCCGCGGCACCGGCGATGCCGGCGTGCAGCGGAGTGTTCTGCATCGGGTTCTGCGAGACCGCCTCCAGCGGCGCGCCCATGCCGACCAGCACCAGCAGGCTGTTGCGGGCGCCGAAGAAGGCGGCGAGGTGCAGCGGCGTCCAGCCGTCCGGGCTGTAGCTGCCGATCAGCGCCGGATCGGCCAGCAGGCAGGCGGCGACCCGGCGGCCGTCGTCGAGCGCGGCGGCTTCAAAGACATTGGGCTCGGCGAAGCCGCGCAGCAGCTCGGCGATGTCCTTGGCGCCGTTGTAGAGCGCGAACAGCAGCGGCGAGATGCCGCCGGGGATGGCTTCAGTAGCCTGCGAGGCGTCGCGTTCCAGCGCCGCCCTGGCGGCGGCAAGGTCGCGGTTCTGGATGGCCAGGAGCAGCGGTCTTGGTGGGCTGAGGTTCGACATGGTGCGGCTCTGCGAGGGCGGAAAGAGGCGCGCAGGCTACGCCCGGCCGCCATTGTGCTCAAGCGCATGGAACAATCCCGCCACCAATCGAGGAGGATCAAGCATGAGTCAGGAACCCAAGCTGACCGTCGAACGCCGTGGCCAGGTGCTGCTGATGGGCTTCAATCGCCCGGCCAAGCGCAATGCCATGGATGTCGATACCTACCAGCAGCTGTCGCTGGCCTATGCCGAGCTGGACCGCGATCCAGCGCTGCGCTGCGGCGTGCTGTTCGGGCACGGCGAGCACTTCACGGCGGGGCTCGACCTGGTGCAGTGGGCGCCGGTGTTCGCCGAGGGCCGCTGGCCGCTCACGCCGCCGGGCGGCATTGAGCCCTTCGGCATCGACGAGAGCAGGCGTTGCAGCAAGCCGATCATCACGGCGGCGCGCGGCGTGAGCTTCACCGTCGCCGTCGAGCTGATGCTGGCGGCGGACATCCGCATCGCCGCGCCGGACGCCCGCTTCGGCCAGCTGGAGGTGCAGCGCGGCTTCTACGCCTGCGGCGGCGCCACCGTGCGGCTGGCGCGCGAGGTGGGCTGGGGCCACGCGATGAAGATCCTGCTCGGCGGCCAGGAGTTTTCTGGCGAGGAGGCCTACCGGATCGGCCTGGTGCAGGAGTTGGCGCCGGCCGACCAGGTGCTGGAGCGCGCCATCGCCCAGGCCGAGATCATCGCGCGGCAGGCGCCGCTGGGCGTGCAGGCGACGCTGCGCCTGTCGCGCCTGGCCCGCAGCCAGGGCGATCTGGCCGGGCTCGCGGCGATGCTCCCGGAACTGCCGCCGATCATGGCCAGCGAGGATTCGAAGGAGGCCGTGCGCGCCTTCGCCGAGCGGCGGGCGCCGGTGTTTGTCGGCCGTTGACGGCGCGGTCCGGCTGACGGCGCAGGCCAAGTTGATCAGTCGTTTAATTCCGCTTACAAAGGCGCGCCACCAAAACCAGCCAGGGGGAGGAGAGTCATGAACCCAGCCAGCGGAGCGACCGAGCTCGGCCGTCGCGAATTCTTGAAGCTGTCGGCCGGCAGCGCCGCGCTGCTGTCGGCGGGCGCCTTCAGCGCCACGCTGGCCGGCTGCGCGAAGCACGAGGCGCCCGCCGCCGGGTATCGCTTCCTGCGCAGCGGCGACATCGCCCTGTTCGCCGCCATCGCGCCGGTGGTGCTGGGCTCCAGCCTGCCGAGCGAGCAGCGCGAGGTGCACCTGGCCACCCTGCTCAAGGCCATCGACGGCGCCGGCGTGCCGCTGCAGGCGCCCGGCCAAAAAATGGTCTACCAGCTGTTCGACCTGCTCAACACCGGCCTCACCCGCCGCCTGACCACCGGTGTATCGAAGCCCTGGCCGCAGGCGGAGCCGGCCGAGATCGCGGTCTTCCTCGACCGCTGGCAGAACAGCTCCATCGGCCTGTTCAACGCCGGCTACCGGGCGCTCAGCAAGTTCGTGATCGGTTCCTGGATCGGCACGCCGCAAGGACTGAAGGCGGTCGGCTATCCAGGACCCTGGGCACCCATGTACGCCGCCATCAACGCTTAAGGACTCGCCGTGGCCATCAACGACATCTATACCGACGGCATCGCCTCCGGCTGGGACGTGCGCGACGCTTCGGGCCTCACCGCCCCGACCACGCTGGAAGCCGACGTCGTCATCATCGGCAGCGGTGCCGGCGGTGGCACCACGGCGGAAATCCTCGCCAGCGCCGGCCTGAAGGTGCTGCTGATCGAGGAGGGGCCGCTCAAGACCTCCGCGAACTTCAAGGACATGAGCGAGGCCCGCGCCTACGCCGAGCTGTACCAGGAGGGCAGCGGCCGCACGACTTCGGATGGCGCCATCACCGTGCTGCAGGGTCGGTCGGTCGGCGGCACCACCACGGTCAACTGGACCTCCAGCTTCCGCACTCCGGAAGGCACTCTCAAGCACTGGGCCGAGGCGCACGGCGTGAAAGGCTGGGGCCTGGAGGAATCCAAGCCCTGGTTCGACGAGCGCAGCGAGCGCCTGGGCATCGCGCCCTGGGCCGCCGCGCCGAATGCCAATAACGCGGTGCTGCAGAAGGGCTGCGAGAAGCTGGGCTGGGAATGGCATGCGATCCCGCGCAATGTGCGCGGCTGCTGGAACTCCGGCTATTGCGGCTTCGGCTGCCCGGTCAACGCCAAGCAGTCGATGCTGGTGGCGACCATCCCGGCGGCGCTCGCCAAGGGCGCGACCCTGGTGCACCACCTGAGCGTGCGCAAGCTGCAATTCAGTGGTTCACGCATCACCGGTCTCGACTGCGCCGCGCTCGATGCGGCCTGCCTCAATCCCAGCGGCGTTGCGGTCAGCGTGCGTGCCAAGCATGTGGTGCTGGCCGGCGGCGCCATCAACAACCCGGCCTTGCTGCTGCGCTCCGGCGTGCCCGATCCGCACGGGCGCATCGGCAAGCGCACCTGCATCCATCCGGTGGTGTTCAGCTATGCGCTGATGCCGGAGCAAGTCGATGGCTGGTACGGCGCGCCGCAGTCCATCGCCAGCGACCACTTCCAGTGGCAGGGTGATTTCGACCAGGCCCCCGGCTTCAAGCTGGAAGTGCCGCCGATCTATCCGGCTCTGATCGCGGCCCTGTTCGGCCGCAGCGGGCAGGCGCTCGCCGACAACATCGCCCGGATGCCGCAGCTGAATGTCGCGCTGGCGCTGCTGCGCGACGGCTTTCACGCGGACAGCCAGGGCGGCGAGGTCCGGATCGACGGGGCCGGCAACCCGGTATTCGATTACGCGCTCACTGACTACCTGTTCCGCGGCTTCAAGCAGGCCCTGCTGCGCATGACCGAGGCCCAGTTCGCCGGTGGTGCTGCCCAGGTGATGCCGGCGCATCTGGGAGCGCAGTGGGCGAACAGCTGGGTGGCGGCCCGGCAGCAGATCGAGACGCTCGACTACAAACCCTTCCGGCTCGCGGTCGGCACCGCGCACCTGATGGGCGGCTGCGCGATGGGGGAGGATGCCAGGACCGCCGTGGTGCGCAGCGACGGCTCGCACCATCAGCTCGAAAACCTCTCGATCATCGACGGTTCGGTATTCCCGACCAGCATCGGCGCCAATCCCCAGCTGTCGATCTATGCGCTGGCAGCACGCAATGCGACCGGGCTGGCGCAGCGCCTGAAGCCCTCGGTCACCTGAGCAAGCCCCCAAAAAAGGGAATTACATCGTTAACACCCTGCGCCCTCTCTCCCGCTTGCGGGAGAGAGCTGGAGAGAGGGGGCGAGCGCAGCGAGTGCTTTCGCGGCGAGGAAAAAAGCT
>JAUYNO010000091.1 GCA_030696045.1 Stagnimonas sp.
ACGGACTTTACGAAGAACGAGCAGCACTTTGCGTTGGCCTCCGGCCCTGAGGACGGCCCGGTCTTCCTCGCCGCGCAGGACTACAAGGGACAGCTCGAGCTCACGGCTCGGCCGCACATGGCCAAGACCTTCGGCACCCGAGAGGCGGCCGAGGCCGCGCTGCCCGCGTTCAAGGCGACCCCTGCCGGCAATGGTGGAAATTGGCGTGTAGTCAGCTTGGAAATCTCAACATCGGTAAGAGCGCCCTGAGTTTGCCCGGCAAGAATTCAGGCATTGGAAGCGGCGTTATGGCATCGCCAGGGTTCCGGGTCGGTTGCAGCATTCGAGATTCCGACGGGCAAACGAAGGAATCGTCGCGCCAGGTCTTTGACCTCTGGGTTCCCGGCCTCATCGAGAGCGCCCCTGGATCGTTCGCGCAACGTTTCGACAGTAGAATTGGGGTATGCGCGGTCGCGGCCTGAAGCCATGGTCAAGCGCATGAGCCTGCGGAAGGGGAGCTGTCGTTGGCGGCGTTCACGGTAGACACGACGGTGTGTCAGGAACTTGGCGAACTTCTGGTCGCCAAGGAAGCCACGGCTTTGGTGGAACTCATCAAGAATGCCTACGACGCCGACGCCGAGCTCGTGACGGTCATGGGCTCGAACCTGCGCGATGCCGAGGGCGGCGAAATAGTCGTTAAGGACAACGGCCTCGGAATGACGGCCGACGAGTTCGAGAACGGCTTCCTTCGTATAGCCGGGCGATCGAAGGTCAGTTCGGATAGGCGCTCCCCTGTGTTCGGCCGGCGCTATACCGGCGAGAAGGGGGTCGGTCGACTCGCGGCGCACAAGCTCGCGCGGAAGGTCAGCATCCATTCGCGGAAGGCTGGTCATGCGGAGCGAGGCGCGGTCGAGCTTCCGCCGGCGACCAAGATAATTCGGGCCTCCATCGACTGGGACGCCATCGAAGCGCTTGAGACCCTTGATCAGATCGCCGGCTCGAACGCGGTGGTCCTCGATCGGCGAGTGCCGAAGCCCGACCGCGTGCTTGAGAGCGGCACGACCTTGACCATGACCCCACTACGCAGGGGGTGGACGCAGCGGATGATCGACGCGTTCCTGAAGGAAGCGGTCACCTTGGCGCCGACGCCGGTGCTTTGGGACATCCTGCCCGAAGGTCTGGCGACAGAACCGCTGCTTTTCAGGCGCATGCCTGTGCGAGATCAATCTTCGTCGGACCCCGGCTTTCGGATCGATTTCACGGGCGAACTGGCCGTGCCGGAAATCATCGCGCCGGACGTCGCCGAGTCCGCCAGTTGGATCGCGGAGCTGGATTTCGAGCGCGAGACCGGGCTGCTGCGTGTCGCGATCTCGCCGACCAAGCTGGCGAAGCGGAAGTATCCGTCATCGGAAGGGTTCCGCTTCGAGAAGAGCCTCGAGCCGCGATCCGCGCCATCCTTTCGGGCTCGCATACTCCAGCGCTCGGACAGCACCTGGGACCCTGCCGTGCAGGGCGTCCGGGTCTTCATGGAGGGCTTCCGTGTGCCGCCCTATGGAGACGCGACTGACGATTGGTTGGGCGTCGATCGGTCGTACAAGTCCCGGGCGCACCGCCCGTTGACCTCCCTTTCCAACCTCGACGTCGATGATCTTCCAGCGGGAAACGAGATCGAGGAGATCGCGCTGCAAGGCAACTCCGCCTACATGGGTGCCGTCTTCCTGCATCGATCCTCGTCGCCCGAACTGGACATGCTGGTGAATCGGGAAGGCTTCCTTCCCGGCGCGGGCCTGGATTTCATCGCGGACTGGGTGCGGGTGACCTCCGACCTCATCGTCAGATTGGGCTATTCGACCCGGCGCGAGGTCAAGGAGGTGAAGCGAGAAGAGCGGGACCGTCAACGTCGGGTCGCGGAGCGAGCCGACGTCAGCGAAACGCCGTCGGCACTTCGGGTGCGCGAGAGCGCCCAGGCGGCGGAGCTGCATCTGGACACTGTTCGTACCGCTATCCAGGCGGGCGACTACGCTCGGGCCGCCGAAGCTGCTCGCGCCGCGCAGCCTCACTTCCAAGACGTCCGGGCCCTGTCCGAGGAGTTCGGAAGCGAGGCCGTGATGTGGCGTGTACTCGCCAGCCTGGGAACCGAGCTCGCCGCCTTCGTCCATGAGATCAACGCGCTGGCCTTGGAGGCTGGGACCATCGTCGCCGATCTCGACGAGGCGCTGCCTCACCTGCGCCCCGGTGTGGCGCGATCGCAGGTTCAGAAGGCGCGCAAGACCGCGCTGGAGCTGGCCGATCGGATCAGGCGGAACGCGACCTACCTCGTGGACGCCACGTCCTTCAGGGGCCGCCGGCGCCGGTCTCGCCTTCCGCTGCGCGAGCGCTTCGAAGCTGTCCTGCCGCTATTTCAGACGCGGCTGGCGAGCCGACGCATCGAGATGTCAAACGAGATACCGGCCGACCTTCGGACGCCGCTCATGTTCCCATCGGAACTCGCCGGCATCTTCACGAATCTAGTCTCGAATGCAGTGAAGTTTTCAGGAGACGGCGGGCGAATAAAGGTCACGGCCGAGATCGCTGATCGTATGATGTGCGTGACCATGCAGAACACCGGAAAGCCGGTAGATCTCACGAGAGCGAAAAGACTCTTCGAGGCCTTCCAGTCGACGACCGAACGGCCGGATGCTGTACTGGGGCAGGGGATGGGGATGGGACTGACGATTACACGAGCCTTCGTGCAGGAATACGGTGGGACGATCGAGTTCGTACGGCCAGACGCCGGGTTCTCGACCGCGATCCAGTTCGCAGTTCCGGCGCGGTAGGTATGGCTTCGGACATCGTCTACATCGACGACGAACCCCAGCACCTGCTCGCATCGGCCAAGGCCGTTCGGGCGGGCAGGCGCTTCGCCGACTATGTGCCTCCCGACCTTGCCGGCGCCGGAGCCGAAGCTGCTGCCGCGGCGGCAAATCTGTGGGTATTCGACTTCTACAACGACGACGAGGAGCGGCAGAACCCGAGCCTCAACGGCACGGCCCAAAACGGCCTGAGCGTCTTCCAGCAGTTCCGACTGCTCGTCGGCGACGCCCGCCCCCCGGCCGTCGTTGTCAGCGCCCATCTCGAAGCCGCACTAGGGGCCGACATCAACCTTGAGCGGCGTCACATCCTGGCCGAGGAAGTCGGTGTGGAATGGGTGGCGCCGAAGGTGCTCGAAGGCGGCGACGTGATGTCCGAAATCCTGGCACTCGCCGACGCCGCGGGGATGCTGCGCGAGGCCTCGGCGCAGCTGAGGGCAGCTGGTCCCTCCGAGTACATCGCCGAGTTGTGCCGGCTGGCGCTGAAGCTCCCGCAAACGGCCGAGTGGCAGCGCGCAGCAGTAAGGGAGGTGGCCGCATGGCGCCCGCCGATCTGGCTGGACGCCACCGTAGATCACCGCGTGCAGTCTCTGCGAGACCAATTGGCTATCGATCCGGACATGCGATCCGTTCGGGGCGTGGTCGCTTGGATGCTGAGGCAGATGCTTCCGTATCCGAGCTTCTTGGTTCGCGACCGACACGTGGCGGTTCGACTGGGCGTATCCCTGACCTGCCTTCGCGCGGCAAGCCAGGACGGGACTGCGCTTGCGAGAGCTCTCAAGCGGGTTCGCTACAAAGGGGTTCTGGCCGATTTCGATGGCCCGCGCTGGTGGGGCGCCGGCGTGGACGCGATCGCGTGGGGTCTTCCGTATCAGAAGGAAGCGAGATCCGAGGCACTGCGCCTCTTCTTCGCGCCTGTGCCCCTGGTCGAATTGGAGTTTACCGACCCGGTGGTGGTTTCCGACGCTGACTTGGTGGAGACGGACGAGATCCTCCCTGCTGCGGAATGCGTTCGGGCTTCGGACGAGCATTTCCCATCGCAGGCGCCACCGGCATGGGTCCGGATCGCCGACGCCAAGGTGGACAAGGCACTGGCGCGCAAGGTTCGGCAGGAGGATCAGCGCGAGCTGATCGACCAAGCTTGACCGTCTTGATTGACCTCGCAGACTACCTGGGAGAGGTGGAGGCGTTCGCAGCGTTGGCCGACGACTTCGTGGACAAGAGCTCGGCGCTTCGACTCTCCGACGTCGTTCGCGATCTGAAGACTGGGATCGATCTCGGGGCGGCGACGTGGTCCTGGCAAACCAGGCAGGACATCGTATTCCGACCAAGCCAAGCCTACGACGGCCCAGGGCGGGCACATATCGACACCTGGCTGGATCTCGGCTTCAAGTGCGACTTCGCCCGCCCGAAGTCTGTACAGAAGTCGAAGACCGCATGGGAGATCGTGGGATCGGCGACCCACGTCACGATCCGCAAGAACGATGGTCATCTGCCTTGTCACTTCGACTACAAGAACGGTGGCCAGTGGGGGCCGCAGCTGCACTTCCAGGTCTCGGAAAATGTCGGCAACCTGCCGATCCCGAGAATCCCCAGCACCTCGTTCCTTCCAACAGACTGCGCAGACCTCATCCTCTCTGAGCTGCATCACGAAGAGTGGCGCCAACTGCAGGCGGCGGGCGGAAGCAGCCGCCATGTCTCGGTGATCCGAAGCGCTCAGGAACATCGGACGAAGGCCTACGTGGAGAACATCGCCAACATGTGGCGTGGGGATACCAAGTCGACCCGGGTCTGCATGCTTCAGAACTACACGGCCACCGTCGCGGCCCTGCCCGACCGTCACGGCCGACTGGTGGCGCGGCCATGGTAGCCTTGCACCGCGCAGAGACGAAGCCGAGCGCCGCGCCGCGGGTCAAACCGCGCGACCGGCGAGCTCCGAGAAAGCTCGGCGACGAGCACGAAGTCCGTGCAGCGCTTCTTGATTCCCCCGCCGCGGCAGCCGCGACTATTCAGGACCTGCGATGCGCCGCGATTGCGGCGATCCATGACCATTGCGGGGTCTTCACGAGACCAGACGTCGCGCGCGGCGTGCTGGATTTGCTGGGCTGGACCGCCGACGGCGAGCTGTCCGGCCAGCGACTGCTCGAGCCCTCTTGCGGCGACGGCTCCTTCCTGCTCCCCGCCGTCGAACGGTTGCTGGAGAGTGCTCGCCGACGCGGTACGCTCAGCGAGAGCGCGCTCTCCGACACGATTTTGGCCTTCGAGTTCGACGCGGCGACGGCCGAACGAGCGCGGCAAGGCGTCGGCGACCTCCTCGTAGGGGCCGGGTTCGACGCCCAGGCGTCGCGACGCCTGGCCGACCGGTGGGTACGATGCGAAGATTTCCTGCTGGCGACGGACATGGGCACGTTCAGTCATATCGTCGGCAACCCGCCCTACATGAGATGGTCGAAGCTGCCGGGCGTGCTGCGTCGCGCCTACGAGGAGAAGCTCCCGCCGCACGCCGCGCGGGGCGACCTCTGTCTCGCGTTCATCTGGCGCGCCGTGGAACTGTCCTCCCCCACAAGTGGCCGCGTGGCATTCCTGTGCGCCGACCGCTGGCTTCGCTGCGCCTACGGTGCGGCTGCCCGGATGGCGCTCGCAAAGACCGTCCGATTGGCGACGCACCTAGAAGTTCATGCCGTCCCGGTATTCCTCGGGAGTCGAAAGGTTGGCGCCTACGCCGCCATCACGGTCCTGGACCGGAACCTGAACGGCGCCCCGGCCGTGGCCGAAATCTCGTCGATCGAGGAACTCCACCGTCGGCTCAGCGGTCGACAGGCCGCAGTCGACATGACGAAACCCGGAAAGGCGCTCGGCGCCCAGGGCGGGGCGGTTCTGGCCGGCCCCAAGCTCGCCGGGGTCTTCCAGAAGATGGTAGATGCCGGCGTGCGGCTGGGCGAGGCCGGCGTCGAGATCCGCTGCGGGCTGGCGCTGGGGTCCGCACCCGTCTTCATCGTCGGCGACGACGGCGTCGACATCGAGCCCGACCGGCTCCTGCCTTTCCTGCGCACGCGCGATCTCACGGACGACGGACGCGCGGTTCCGGCGACGCGCCTCATCAACGTCTGGTCGGCAGAGGGCGCGCTCGTCGATCTTTCGGCCTTTCCCAAGCTCAAGGCGCACCTTGAGGACCATAGGGCGGGCCTCGGGGGTCGAGCGTGCGCCGTGCGGCCGGAGCAATGGTATCGCACCATCGATCGTGTCGACCTGGCGCGCGTCGCCGCGCCGAAGATCCTGGTCGCGGGCATGGCCAAGGCTTCGCGGGTCGCGATGTCTCCGGGCGGGGCCCAGCCGTCGAACGCCCTCTACGCGATCACGAGCACCGGCTGGCCGCTCGAAGCCCTGTTCGCCCTATTCCGAGCCGGCGTTCTGGATGTCTTCGCCGAGGTGCTAGCACCAAGGTTCTCCGGCGGCTCCAAGCGGTTCGATGGCAACGTGCTGGGCCAGGTTCGAATCCCCCTATGGTCGAGCGTAGATTCCGCGCTGAAGAAGTCGCTCCTCGACATGGACGTCGCGATCGCCACCCCCAGGCCCGAGTTGATCGCCGACCTCTATGGCGTCCGCGCCGTCGGCCATCGCTCGGCGCTCGCCGCGGCAATGGTCCGCCCGGTTGCCTCGGCGAAGTCGACGTGACCGGACTGGAGATCATCGCCCGCTCGATGAGCGTCGCGACCAGCGGAAGCCCGGGCGGCAAGCCCTTCCAGAACGGGAATTCGTGGCAGTACCACCCTCGTAGCGATCGGCACTCGAAGATCGCGTGCTGGGCGCTGATGTTTGACCTCCTCCAGGAGTGTGACCTCCTGCGGGCCCACGTCGCCGCCGGCAAAGTCGCGATCGGCATCAACCATGAGATGCGAGACTTCGCCCGCAACAGGGCGAAGAATCTGGACTTGGTCATCTGCCGCGCGGCCGGCGCTGCGGGCGGCGTTCGCAAGTCGAAGACCTTCGCGGATCTGGTCGTGCCCTACACCATCGTCTTGTCGGACGACGAACGCCGTCGCCTGTCGGAACTTCCGATCGCTCCCCTGGCGCAACCGGCGACGGTGCTCGTGGCGCTGGAGGCCAAGGCCTGTATGACCGAGTTCGGCAAGGCGCGACCTCGGCTCTATGACGAGCTCAACAGCTCGCACCTCACCATTCACGGCGACACCGACGGGGCGATCGCCGCTGGCTTCGCCATGATCAACTCGGCGGAGACCTTCGTCTCGCCGATCCGCAATCCCTGGCCCCTCGGGTCACACCCGACCGTGGTATCAAGCCACAAGCAGCCGAAGGATTTGCGTTCGGTGGCCGCCAAGCTCACCGAGCTTCCGCGCAGGGCTCGGCCCGGCGACGGTGGATTCGACGCCTTCGCCATAGGCGTGATCGACTGTGCAAACGACGGGCGACCTGTGACCGTCAAGCGCAGCGCGCCCGGCCAAGATTATCCGGAGATCTACGGCTATGCCCAGACCATCGGGCGGCTGGCGCATCTCTACGCGACGCGCTTCTCTTCGATCTGAGTCCCGCTGACGAAGCGCAGATGGGCCTCGACGGCGTCGATAAAGCCGGGGGCGAACCGTAGCTTCGCGACGTAGGTTCGGCTGAGGAAGCCGGCGGTCGCGCGGGGGCTCAGCAGCGCGCCGTCATGCTCGAGGAAGTCCGTGAGGTGTGGCGGCCGAATGCCGAGCGGGTCGGGGCCGATCTCTACGGCATAGCGATCACGCCCATCGAAACGCGCTGCGCGGGGCAGGCGAGCGGCCGCGGCGAACGGCCGATCGCGTTCGGCCGCATAGCGTCCGGGCTCTGCCAATCTCGATCCGAGCCACTTGGCGACGGGCACGCTCACCGCGCTGCCGGCGAGCGCCCAGCGCGCGGACGCCCGGCCCACGGTCTCGGCCGGCGCGGTCCAATCGGCAGGGAAGCCCTGGAGTCTTTCGGCGTCGCGAATCTCGGGTTTGACGACGCGGCCGTCCGGCAAAAGGATCGCCGGCGGCGACGGGATGCCGACCGCGGAGCCGTTCTTCAACGTGGGAATGGCGTCAGGCGCCCATCCCAGGCCGCCACGACCCTCGGTCCAGTAGAAACCGTGGCCTATGTGGCCGATCGATGTGGCCGGCCGTGCGAGCGGCGTGTCGTCGGCGAAGAGGACGTCCGCGGGGTTCTCGGTCTTGGAGGCGACGAGGATGACGCGTTCGCGACGTTGGGGCAGTCCGAACCCGAAGGTGTCCACCACGCGCCATGCCCACCGGTAGCCCATGGCCTCCAGCTCGTCGACGATGCGCCGCATGGCGTCGCCGCGTCGTAGCTGGAGCATGAACGGCACGTTCTCCAGCACGATCCAGCGCGGTGACGCGTCCTTGGCCAGGCGGAAGACCTCGCCCACGAGCCCGCTGCGATCCCCGTCCAGCCCGCGCGCTAGTCCGGCCTGGCTCAGGTCCTGACAGGGAAAGCCTGCGGCGACGATTTCCACGTCGCCCGGCAGGCTCTCGACCTGACAGATATCGCCCTGCAGATCGACGTGCGGCAACTGCGTGGACAGCACGGCTCTGGCCGAGGGCAGGATCTCGCTCAGCAGCAC
>JAUYNO010000094.1 GCA_030696045.1 Stagnimonas sp.
TCAGATGTCTTCGATTACATCGAGATGTTTTACAACCCGATCCGCCGGCATGGTTCCGCCGGCGGTCTGTCCCCGGTAGAGTTTGAGAGGCGCTACGCGCAAAGCGGCAACTGACTGTCTACAGAAGTGTGGCCGGTCCATCATGCAATGAATGCGAGCGCGCACCTAACAACAGGTTGCAGTGGGACGTCCTCGCCTTCGGCGAGGCCGCCCCTGAACCTGGGCGTTGAGGTTGTAGAAAAACCCCAGAATCGGCGCTGATTTGGCACACAAGGCCGCCATTCAAGGCAGCGGCGAATCACCGTCCTCATCGCCATTGCCGTTGCTCGCCAGCCGCCCATTGGTATCCACCCCGTAGCGGCTCAACAGCTTGTAGAAATCGGTCCTGTTGCGGCCGGCCAGGCGGGCGGCGCGGGTGGTGTTGCCGCCGGCCAGTTCCATCAGCTGGCTGAGATAGCCGCGGGCGAATTGCAGGCGGGCCTGGTCGAAGGTCATCAGGCCCTGGCCCTGGATACCCAGCGACTGCCGCACCAGCGCCGCGCTGATTACCCGGCCCGGCGCCAGCGCCACGTTCTGCTCAACCAGATTGAACAGCTGGCGGACATTGCCGGGCCAGGACGCGACCAGCAGCACTTCCAGCGCCTCGGGTGCATAGACGCGCCGCACCGCGCCCTGGGCCGCGAGCTGCGCCAGCCGGTGCGCGACCAGCAGGGGAATGTCCTCGCGCCGTTCTTCCAGCGGCGGCAGGCGCAGGTTCACCACATTGAGGCGGTAGTAGAGATCCTCGCGGAAGCTGCCCTCGGCGATGCGGCTTTCGAGAATGCGGTGGGTGGCGCTGAGCACGCGCACGTTGACCGGCACGGTGCGGGTCTCGCCCACCGGTCGCACCTCGCGCTCCTGCAACACGCGCAGCAGCTTCACCTGCAGGCTGGGCGGCATGTCGCCGATCTCGTCGAGGAAGACGGTGCCACCCTCGGCGGCGCGGAACAGGCCCGGATGGTCGCCGTGCGCGCCGGTGAAGGCGCCGCGCTTGTGGCCGAACAGTTCCGACTCCAGCAGTTCGGCCGGCACCGCCGCGCAGTTGATGGCGATAAAGGGCTTGTCGGCGCGCGGGCTGGCGCGGTGGATGGCGCGCGCCAGCAGCTCCTTGCCGGCGCCGCTGGCACCGCCGATCAGCACCGCCGCCTCGCTGCGCGCCACCCGCTGGCTGTCGTCGAGCAGGGCGTGCATCAGCGGGCTGCGGGTGATGATGCCGGCGGCCCAGTCGCCGGACTGCTTGGGGCCTTGATCGAGGTAGCGCTCGATGCATTCCCGCAGCTTGTCGCGCGGGACTGGCTTGGTGAAGAACTCCACCGCGCCGGCCTGGGTGGCGCGGATCGCCTCCGGGATATCGCCCTGCGCCGTGACGATGGCGACCGGCAGGCCGGGCCGGCGCATCTGGATGCGGCTCATCAGTTCGACGCCGTCCATGTCGGGCATGCGCAGGTCGGCCAGCACGAAGCGTGGCGCGACCTCCGACAGCCGGCCCAGCGCTTCCTCGCCGCTGGGGAATGCGGCGACCGTGTAGCCCTCGCTTTCCAGCCGCAGGGTCAGCACCCGCAACAGCTTGGGATCGTCATCCACCAGCAGGATCTGCGCCTTGCTCATGGTCGGCTGCCGGCGCGGTCGCCGTCGAGGTGGCGTTCGATTTCGATCAGCTGCGCCAGCCGGCGCTTGAGGTCGTTCAGTTCGCGGCTGACGGACTCGGCCTGCTGCCGGTACTGGCGCTGGTCCTGCAGCTCGGTCAGGCGCAGCCGGGCCACGGCGTCGATCTCGGGCGCCGGCTTGAGGGCGCGCAGGGCGCGCAGCCGCCGCTCGGCGGCGGCGAGGTCGTAGCCGCTGTGGCCTTCCAGGCTCTGCACCAGGGCGATGTGCAGATCGGCGGCCGGCGTGCCGCGCGCGCGGTTGCGGACCTGCTGCCAGAGCGCTTCGCGGCTGGCGCCGTCGGCGGCCTGGGCGCTGAGCAGGAAATCCAGGTGGGCATTGCCGGACTGCGAGGGCGCATCGGCCCAGGGCATGCCGGGGTAGGTCGGCAGGCCGGCACAGCCGGCCAGCAGCAGCGCGGCGGCCAGCGGCATCCACCGCGCGGGCTTGGGGCTAGGGTGTGTGGACATACAAATGGTCGCTGCGGCCGAAGGCTGTTTTGGCGCAGTGCAAGGAAGCGAGGCCGCGCGATGGTTGATGCCATCGAAGGACTGGCAGACGCCGCAATGCGCCAAAACGGCCCGGCCCCGAAGGGTTGCTGACCCAAAGGCCGCCATGCGGCGTTGCCGGCCTAGCCACGGCGCCAGCCTTGGGGTCGTTCGGCGCCTTGCCTGGCGGCCTTTGGTTCAGCAACGCAGCGATCATTTGCATGTCCACACACCCTAGTCACGGACTGCCAGCGGCCAGCGCATGCGGAACCGGGCTCCGGGCTGGGCATCTTCCACCTCCACGGTGCCGCCGTGCGCCCGCACGGCCTCGCGCACGATGGACAGGCCCACGCCGGTGCCACGGATGCCGGCCTCCTCGGATTCGGCTCCGCGCACGAAGGGTTCGAAGATGCGCTCGCGCTCGTGCTCCGGCACACCGCGCCCGTAGTCGCGCACCGACAGCTCGCAGTAGTCGCCGCAGCGGCGCAGGTCGAGTTCGATCCGGCTGTGCTCGGGCGCGTGCTTGATGGCGTTCGACAGCAGGTTCTCGGTGGCGGCCTTCAGCGCCGAGTGCTGGCCGCCGATCTGTTCGAGGCCCAATTCGACCTGCAGCTGCAGATGGCGGCGCCGCAGGCTGAGCTGCTGCGCCTGGCAGACCTCGTCGAGCAGACCGCGGGCGTCGATGCAGCTGATGTCCGGGCTGCGCTGCCCGCGCTGCCATTCCGAGTAGGCGAGCAGGTTGCCGATCAGGCCGGCGAGTTCGGAGGTGGACTCGGCGAGGATGCGGGCGACCTCCGCCTGCTTGGGGCCGAGCGTACCGAGGCGGCCTTCGAGCATCAGCGAGCAGCCTTCCTGCAGGCTCGCCAGCGGCGTCTTCAGCTCGTGCGAGACATGGCGCAGGAAGCGGTCCTGGTCGAGCTCCAGCGCCGACAGCCGCTGCCGCAACCAGTCCAGGCGCTGGCCCAGGCGATGCATCTCGTGCGGGTAGGCGATCTCCACCGGCTCCTCGTAGCGCGAATGACCGAGCGCGGAGATGGCGTGGTTCATCCGTCGCAGTGGCCGGGTAATCAGCAGCGAGAAGCCGTAGGCCAGGCCGGCGGTGAGCGGGATCAGCGCCAGCACCGCGAGCAGGATCACCCGCTGCGTCGCGGCGGCGGCCGTCCGCAGCTGGGCCAGTTGGGCTTCCATGAGTTCGCGGCCCAGTTCGGACAGGGCCCGCGCCTGCTCACCGAGCAGCATGACCTGAGCGACGACGGACTCCAGATCGGTATCACTGTCCGCCGCCTGCCAACCACGCCGCACGCTGTCCAGCTGGGTGCGCGCGGCCAGCAAGCCGGTCTCAAAGCGCGCCTCGGTACTGGCCCGCGCCAGCGCCGCCAGGGTCCGTTCGCTCTGGCGCAAGCGGCCAATCACCACGTCGGCCAGCTCGGGCTCGCGCAGAACACCGTACTGGCGCAGCCGCCGCTCGAGATTCTCGATGTCGTTGCGCAGTTCGGCGCTGAGTGCCGCCATGACCAGCCCCTCGTTGGCGAGATTCTCGCTGCGCTCGCCGAAGCGGTGCAGCACCGTCGCGGACCAGACCAGCGCCATCAGCAAGGGGGCCGCCGCCAGCAGGCAGCCGGCGGTCACCATCCCGGTCATGGTTCTCGGCACCCAGATTCGCATTCGCGCATCCCACGGCGACGGCGGAAGGTCTCGAACCTGCCCTACGCCGTCCTAGGCGGAAGCAGGTCGAGCGAACGAGCTTCCACAGGCTTCCTGAACCCTGGCTTGACGCCGGGCCGGGTGCCGCTCGGGCGCCTCAGTCCAGCAGCGCCTGCAACTGGTTGCCGTCGGCGTCGCGCACCGTCAGCCTCGCTCCCGGCTTGCCGGGCAGGGCCAGGCTGCACTGCTGGCGGTCGCCCGCTAGCCGGGTGCACTGCGGCAGCGCGCTGCCGACGCCTTCGAGTTCGGCACTCACCGCCACCACCCGCCGTGCCCAGGGGCGGTAGCTGCAGGTATCGCAGCTGCGCGGATCGGCATCGTCGGCGACGAAGGCGAAGGGGCTGGCGGCGCTGCGCGGATAGGCCGGCAGCTCGAAGTGGATCTGGCCGGCGCCGGCGCTGAGATTCTCCAGCGTGCCGCTCCAGGGCCGTACCTCGAAGGGTTCGGAGGCCAGCGCGTAGGGTCGCGCGCCGCCGGCACAGCCGTCGCCGAGCAGCTGCTCGATCAGGGGCGTGGCGAAGTCTGGCGTCAGCGCCGCGAGTAGCGCGCCGAAGCGGCCCTGCAGGCTTGCCGGATCGGCGGCGCCGTCGTTGATGCAGCCCTGCACCAGAAAGCGGTAGCGCCCCAGCGGGGTGCTGCCGAGCCGGGCCGGGAAGGCGCTGTAGGCCTCGAAGCCGGCACGCCATTCCCAGGCCTGCTGGCCGGCATAGCTGCCGACGACGCCGTCGGTGCCCTCCGGCCACTGGACGCCGGACTGCACCTCGCCGCTCTGGTCGGCATGGTCCTGCCAGCCGCCGCCGACCTCGCGCTGCACCCGCACGCTCGGGTTGTCGGCCTGCGGACTGCCGCCGCGCCAGCGGAAGGTCGCCGTGGCGAAGCGGCTGCTGCTGGCCTCCGGCTGAACCAGCGCCTCGGCGGGGCCGGCATCCGGCGGCAGCGCCGCCTGCCAGGCCTCGTAGGCGCTGGCGGCGGCCTGCCCGAGCGCGAGCGCGGTTGCCTGCTGGCGTGCCTCGTCGCCACGGGCGGCGAGGTCCAGCGGCTCCGGCGCCAGCTCGGCGGCGCCCTTCATCGCACCGGCCATGCGCACCAACCGGGTGGCCATGTAGTCTGCGGTGTGCGGGCCGTAGCTGGTCAGCGCCTTGCGGTAGCTGTCGCGGTTCATGTACTCGCGGTAGCTAACCGTGTAGCCGTTGTAGTCGCCGGCATGGCCGACCAGCACCGGCAGCGCGTAGCCACGGCCGGCGTCGAGTTCTTCCTTGGTGAAGTTGCCGAAGATCGCCGCCGGATCGGCCGGCTCGCTGCTCGCCTTCAGGACGTTCTCGGGCGCGTCCCAGCCGCGCGCGTCGTTGTGCAGCTGGGCGCGCAGGTGGCGCAGCTTGGCGGCATCGTCGAGGCTGCCGGGGATGGGCGTCGGGAACTCGCGCACGTCGTAGTGCGCGCGCTGCACCGCGCAGGCCTGGGCGTGGCTCTCGTCGCGCGGCAAGCGGCCGAGGTCCTCGGCGACGCAGAGCCAGTCGAAGCCGTCGTAGATGTTGCCGGCCGCCGCATCGGCGCGCGACTCGAAGTTGAGCACCAGATCGCTCTGCGCCTCGCAGGCGCAAGAGGCCAGCAGCAGCTCGCCGAGCCGGAAGGCCTGCAGCTTGAGCCGCAGGTTTTCCTCGACCGCCATGAAGGCCGGCGCGTCGTAGTGGTCGGGCACCGGCAGGCCCTCGGCCTTCGCGGTGGCGTAGATCACCGCCGCCGCGCCGGCCAGTTCCGGCGGGATGAAGTCGAGACCGTTGTCGCTGGCGCGCGCGCAGTCGGGCAGGCCGGCCACCGGCACGCCGGGGTCGCCGTTGAACGTGGTCTCGCTGCGGCAGTTGGACACGCTCGGATAGGGGTGCGACAGCGGGCCCGGGGTCCAGGCCAGGCGCGCGTCGACCGGGAAATCGGCGGACAGCGGCACCTGCACGCCCGCCACGCCTCGGCCGATGGCGCTGAAGCCTTCGGCAATGGCATCGGCGAGGAAGCGCACATTGCGCTCGCTCTGCACGTAGTTGCGGTGGTTCCAGTCGCGCAGCGCGCCCTGCCCGTCCGGGCAGTTGTCGCGGGTGGGCGCGGCCGCGCCTTCCGGCCATTCGCCGCAGACCGAGCCATCGTCGGCCAGCAGCTGCGCCTTGTTGCCGGAGTTCTCGGCGCTGCCGACATCACCCTGGCTGAACAGCAGGGGCACGCCGAGGTCGCGCTGCACCATGCGCTCCAGCGGCCCGAGGAAGTCAGCGCTGTGCATCGGCTGGCCGTCGCCGCCTTCCGGGTGCTCGCCCCAGTTCACCCAGGCCGCCAGCGGCCGGGGCGCGGCGGGGTCGCTGACATCCTCGATGCGCATCACCACCAGGCCGAGGTCGTTGTACTCCAGCGGATAGCCGGCCGGCGTGCCGTCGTCGGCAACCGCCGGCCGCACGATGTTGCCCTTGAAGATGCTGGTGCGGACCGTGGTCGCGCCCATGGCCGCCGGCACCATCCGCGCGGCGGCGGTCTCGACGGCGAGCGCGAGCTTGCGCGCCTGCTGCTCGAAGAAGCGCGGGTCGAAGGCGTCCTGGAACAGCGCCAGGCCGACCGCCGGCGTCGAGGAATACGCCGAGCTGTGGTTGTGCGTGACGTGGTAGAGGATGTCCTCGGCGCGGATGCCGGAGCGGCCCTGGGCGAGGATCTGGCCGACGCGGCGCAGCAGCAGGTCCTGCGCCAGGTAGTTGTCGCTCTTCAGCAGCGCGATGCGCCTGCCATTGCTGCCTTCGACCACCAGGGCGCGCGCGGTCAGCCGCGACTGCACGCCGACCGATTTCTCCTTGAGCTTGGCGCTCAGGAACGGGTCCTTGCCGCCGCTGCCGGCCGGGTTGAGGAAGTTCAGCAGCTCGCTCTCCGGCCCCGGGCCGGCGCAGTACTGACCGGCGCACCAGCCGACCTCCGGCGTCATGTCGACCACCGCGACGCCGGCGCGCACGCGGCTGCCGCCGGCGAGTCCCTCGATCAGCGCGGTGGCGCCGGCCTGCAGCGCCGCCGGCGCCGAGGCCGGATCGTTGGCGGCGGCGGTGACGGTCTGCGCGGCGGTTGCCAGCAGGCTGGCATCGGGATCGCCGAGCAGCAGGTCGTAGAGGCCCTGCAGGGCGTTGCCGACCAGCTGGCCCAGCGCGCCAAGCAGGCTCAGCGGCTGCCCGGCGCTGGCGGCGGCGCCCTGCGCATCGGCGCCGAGCTGGCTAAAAAAAGACAGCAGCCCGCCCTGCGCGCCTCCACCGGCCGGAGCCGGCACGGGCAGCGCCGGCGCGGTCGGGTTGACCGGCACCGCCACCGCCTTCAGCGGAATCCGCGCGACATTGGCGTAGGGCTCGCCGATATTCATCGGCTGCGCGGTCGGCACCATGAACTGCCACTGCTGGCCGTCGATCTCGTTGATCGGCTTGCCGAGCAGGAAGGCATTGTCGACATCGCCGGTGGCGAAGTAGTGGATGCCGTGCGCGGCGTAGACGCCCTGCTTCTGCTCGCAGCCCAGCTCGCCGTATGGCCGGCCGGCGATCTTCTCGTAGCCGGCGATCACCCGCGCGTCGGTGCTGGCCTCGCCCGGATAGGGGCGCTGCACCGGGTCGTCGCCGGTGCCGTCGTCGAGGCAGGCATCGTCGCGGTAGTAGGGCACCACGGCGGGTGTGGCCAGCGAGGTCGCGCCCTTCAGCTCGAAGGTATAGACCATCGAACCGAGGTCGCCCTTGGCCGAGACCTGCTCCCAGTTGGCGAAGGCCAGCGGCAGGTTGAAGCTGGGGTCGGCGGCGTCGAGGAAGGTCGGGCAGAGGCCGTTCTCGGCCGGCTGCGGGCCGTCCGAAGTCAGGCAGTAGCCGGCCACCGGCGCCAGGGTATCGACCTGGCCGATGTCGTCGTTGACGCCGTCGATGGGCACGCCCTGCGGCCGCAGCACGGTGTAGTAGCGGCCGCCCGGCAGGCCCGCCTTCTGCTCGGCGGCAGTCGGCACCATCGCGCCCCGGTTGTAGTCCCAGCTGGTGTAGAGGCCATCGGGCGGGATCGGGTGCACGCGCACGTGGTAGCGGCTGACGATGGCGTCGCGGTAATAGGTCTCGGTCTTGGTGACATTGGTGCCGCTGTCCGCACCCCAGACCTCGCGCAGGCAGCGCACCGGGCCGCAGCGCTCGCCGAGCAGGCTGGAATTGGCTTCCCAGTTCACCTGCTCGTCCTCGAAGCCGACCAGGGAAATGGTCGAGTCCGGCGACTGCTGGAAGGCGCGGCCTTTCCAGCGGTCGATCAGGTCGGCGCCGTAATTGCCGGAGCCATCGGGTTTGGCGATGCCGATCTCGCGCACCATCCAGCGGCCGCTCGCCTTCCAGACATAGCTGTCGGTCTGCACCGTCACGCCGTCGCGCGGGAAGCGGTCGTTCGACGGCTGCTTGCCGCGAGTCGGATGGCAGACCGTGCCGGCGAGATTGGGGCCGTAGCCGGTATTGCTGGTGCCGAGCTTTTCCGGATCGTCGTCGGCGAAGAAGCTGCGGTCGATCCAGTGGTCGGCATTGGCATCGCGCGTGTACTGCACGTAATGCTGGCGGCCGGCAAAGCGCGAACCGCCCGGCTTCCGATACAGGTACACGACGCGGGTGGTCGCGGGGTCGAGCGGATCGGCCACCGTGACGATCTGGCCGGGCGCGCCGGCGGGAACATCCGCCGGTTGCGCGCCGGTCGGCGCCAGGGCGCCGGCGTCCTGCGCCATGAACACCAGCTCGTCGTCGTCGTCGAGGCCGGCGATGGGATCGGGCGTGCCGGCCGGTGCGACCGCGCTGCAGCCGTCGGCGCTGTCGGCCGGGTTCCAGCGTTCCAGATCCCAGGCGTAGGTCAGCTCCTCATCGGTGCCGGAGTAGATGCCGAAATCGGAATGGCTGTTGGCGAGGAAGTAGGGGTACTTCTCGTCGAGCTGGACCGGGATTTCCTTGAACGCGCCATCGACGTAGGCATAGGCCGCGATCTCGGCCAGCGGCGCGCCGCCGGCGGCCGGCGCATCGCCCGGCTGCCAGCCGGCCGGGTGGAAGAACACGCCGTTGTGGGCGCTGCGCACCGTGGTATCGAGCGGCGTGCCATTGAGCTGGCCGAGTAGGCCGTCGCAGAACTCCGAGGGCGCGCCCGCGCCCAGGCACTGTTCGACCAGGCCGGTGCCGGAGGGATAGGGATAGGGCGCACCGACGGCGCTGGGCGCCGACCAGCCGGGCAGCTGCTGGCCGGTCATCACCACCGCCTCGACCTGGCGCGCGGCACTGCCGGCGCGTTGCGCGGCGGTGAGCGGATCGGTGTCGAGCCCGGCCAGCGCGCCGGCATCGTCGCCGGCCTGCTCGGCGGCGGCCTGCGGATCGCCGCCGGCGAGGTTCTCGCCGAGATGGGTCAGCAGGGCCAGCAGGCTGTTCTCATCGCCGGCGATGGTCTCGGCCAGGTCCTCGCCCAGCGCGGTCAGCGCCGCCTGCAACTGCTCCAGTGCGGTGGCCGGATCGCCGCCGACCAGGGCGACGATGACCTGATGGAAGCCGGCGCCGAACTCGGCGAGCGCGCCCAGCAGGCCGCTGCCGTAGTCCGGTGCGGCGGCGGCGCTCGGTGGCGGCTCGCCCGGCGCCGGGCTGCGATTGCCCCAGGCGTCCTCGGCGCTGACCAGAAGCTCGCCGCTCAGGGCGCTGCGGTAGACCGCCACCAGGCGGCCGTCGCGCAGCTCGATCTCGGGCTGGCGGTCCTCGTCCACCCGGTTGGCGCTGACGAAGCGCACCCGGCCCTGGCGCACCGGCGCCGGCAGCTCGCCGGCCACCAGGGCGTCGATGACGCGGTAGTTGTCCGGACGCGGCGTGTAGGCCAGCGTCACCTCGACGCCGCCGCTGACAGCGACCGGCGCCGACAGCTGCAGGCTGGCCGAGGGCTGCACCGCGAAGGCGGCGGAGGTCAGCGCATAGGGCGCGTCCTCCAGCTGCCGGGCGGTGCCGCTGGCGCGGAAGCGGTAGCTGCCCGCCGGCCAGTCCTTGGGTGCCTCGAACTCCACCGTCCACAGGTGGGCGCCGCTGACCAGGCGGTACTTCAGGTGCATCTCGAAGTAGTTGTCGATGGCCTCGCCATTGGCGCGGCGCGCTGGCTGCCACTGGCCATCGCGCTCGGTTTCCAGCACCACCACCGGCGAATCCACCACCGGGTCGCCGCCTTCCCAGGCAAAGCTGGTCGCGGCGAAGCGCTCGATGTCGGCAGGCTCGGTAACCAGGCGTCCGGGCTGCGGACTCGGGATCACCGGCGCCGCCGGCTGCTTGGAATAGATCAGCTCGTCGTAGAAATAGTTGACGGTGAACTCGTCGGCCGGCGCCGCTGCGTCGTCACGCAGCGCGCGCAGCAGCGCGCGGTTGACGTCGAGCAGGCGCTGGCCCTGGCGCCAGCCCCAGAAAGTGGTGGTGCCCTCGGTGCCGCCCATGGCCCAGTCGTCCTTCTCGGGCGCCAGGATGTAGCCGACGTGGTCCTGCGAATAGCCCCAGATGAAGGTGTCCTCGCGGCGATAGCCTTCCTCGCCGGCGATGTCGAGCAGGCGCACGCCGTACTCGGTCAGCGGCTCGCCCGGCTGCGCCAGCAGGGTGAGGTCGCCGATCTTCACCGCCGTCAGGCGGGTGTCCTGCGGCACGAAGGCGCCGTTCTCGCCGACGCCGTTGTCGGCGAGGTCGATGGGGTCCGGCGGCGGTGCCGGCAGGCACTGCGGAATCTTGCTGGGCAGGCCGGTCTGGTCGTAGCCCGGAATGTCCTGCACGCCGCCGCCAACGAAAGGTGCGGCGATGTCGTTGCCGCACTGCGCCGCGCCCCAGGCATAGGGGTATTCGCCGTCGGCGTAGCCGAGCCGCTCGCGGTTGAGCACGATGCGCTGCGACACCGTGCGCAGGTCGGGCGCGGTCTGGAAGGCGCCGTTGGGGATCGCCGCGTACAGCGCCTGCACCTGCGGCGCGAACAGCTCGCCGAAGCTCTCGATGCGCTGCAGCTTGTTGTCGTTGTCGACTCCGCGCGGGCTGATGTTGCCGCCGGCGTTCTGCACCAGCATTGCCAGCGGCACCTGCAGCAGGCTCTCGGTGGCGCGCTCCATCGCCCCCGGCACGTCGCCGGAGAAGTACTGGTTCTCGACATCGAAGGCGATGCCGTGCACCGCGAAATTCATCACCACCGCCAGCGGCTCGCCGTTGGCGCGGTCGATGCGCAGCAGGCCGAGCCGGCGCCGCACCTCGTCGTTGGCGCTCTGGCTGTAGCTGGGCAGCAGCGAGCGGCGGTAGCCATTCAGCTCGGTGTGGCCCTTGCGCGGGTGCTCGAAGCCCTCCTGGCCCATGACGTGGGCAATACGCGCCGGCTGCAGGTCGGCCAGCGCCCGCACCACGATGGCGCTGAGGTCCTGGACCACGCGCTGGTAGACCTCGGGCTGGTAGGTGTCGATGGCCAGCCAGAAGTAGCGGATCGAGTGGTTGCCGATGGCGCCCGGACCGTCGTGGGTATGGGTGCCGGACATCACCAGGCCGTCGTGCAGGTCGATGCCGGTGTCGGTCTGCACCTGGGCGGCGACGTCCTGCACCAGCTCGTCGAGCATGCCGATGAAGTCGGTCTTCACCAGCACCACGGTGTCGTGGCCGTCGTTGAGCGCGACCGCCTTGGCGACCAGGGAGTCGTAGACGCCGCGCGAGGGCGGCGACCAGGTGGCATAGGGCGAATGCAGCTTGCGCAGCTCGTCCGGGATCGGCGCCAGCGGCAGGCCGTCGTGGTCCTGCGCGGTGGGCAGGAAGTCGATCAGCTCGTTGAAGAACACGCTCGGGTCACCGCCGGCCATCGCCTCGGCGCCCGGTATGTATTCACCGCCCACCGGCGGCCGCAGATAGCCACCCAGCGGCGTGCCGACCGGGATGCGCACCACGCCCTTGGCGATGCCGGCCTTGAGCGGCTGCGCCGGCGGCGTCAGCGGCGCCGGGTTCGGCCCTGGCGGCGGCAGGCTCAGGCCGGCGGCCGAGCCGGCGGCGGCGGTCGCCGAGGCCAGCGCGGTTTCGGCGGCTTCGTTGGCGCCGCCCTGGATCAGGGCCAGCGCGGTCTCGGCATCGCCCTCGGCGAGCGCGGCCAGCACCGCGCCGGCGGTGTCGCCGAAGCCGGTCAGCAAGGCCAGCAGGCCATCGAGCGGTCCCACGGCCGGCGGCGTGTAGTGGCCACCGGTGGCCGGGGCATCGCTCAGCACCACGGCCGGGCAGCCGGCGGCATCGCCCCGGTCGCTGGCCGGATCGACGCGCGCGGCGTCGATCAGGTGGCCGGCGGTGTCACCGGCCGCAACCCCGGCCGTGCGCTGCAGGAAGTTGGACGCCTGGCAGCGCGCCTGCGGATCGCGGCGCGGACACTCGTGCGGATCGTCGCCATTGGCGCCGGGCGGCACATTGCCGATCGGCGGTGCCGGCGTGGTGTAGCCCTCGCAGCGGCGGTCGTTGGTGGACTGCCAGACTTCGTCGTAAGGCACCAGGGCCGAGCCCCGCGTGTGCTCGGGCTTGCGGTAGTCGAGCTTCTCGATCAGCGCGTACTCGGCACCATCGACCTCGGGCGCGCGGGCGGCGTCGATACGGAAATCATCGACGCGGGCGCCGACGGTGCGGGCCATGACATCGGCGGTCCAGGTGCTGACCTGGTGATCGCCGAAGGCGGGGTGCAGCAGCACCTGGTTGTCGGGGCCGCCGAGCGCGGTGTTGTCGCTGAGGTGCGCGGCGTAGCCGTTGTTCTCGCTGCGATCCCACAGCATCTGCATCAGCGCAAAGTTGAGCGGCCGGTCGAGGTCGTTCGGATACGCCAGGTACAGCGGGATCGAATAGGTGGCGAAGTCGGTCGAGCGCGACAGCAGGGTCGAGTAGTTCATGCCCAGCACGCCGAGCACGCCACGGTTGATGTCCTTCGAGGCCGCGACCAGGGTGCCGCCGAGGATGCCGCCCTGCGAATTGCCGTGATAGAACACCTCACGACGGTCGAACACCGGCCGCCCCTGCACCTGGAAGGCCGGGTGCGCGGCGAAGCCATCCGGGTGCACCGCGAGGCGCGCCAGGAACATCTGGTTGAGCATGCCCTGCTGCGAGCCGTCCGGGATCACCGGGAAGTTCGACAGGTCCACCAGCACGCTGGCGACATTGGCGAGATCGCCGCTGGCGAAGCCGAACCAGTCCATCGCGCAGGTCATGAAGCCGTAGCGCTGACCGAAGTCGCTGGCCTGGCCATTGCCCTCGCCGTGGCCGCCGAGCAGGCCGTGGCCGTACAGGGTCGGGCGCACCGGCTTCACGTCGGCCGCGGTCGCAACTTCCATGCTGGCGTCGCCGCTGACGGCGCTGCGCGGGATGTTGCAGGTGAACACGGTCTTCAGATCGCCGCCGGGGCTGCGGTCCGGCAGGCCGTCGCCGTAGCGCAGGCCGGTCGGGTCTTCGGCATTGCTGGCGTCAGGCACCGGCGTCGCATTGTCGGCCGGGCTGTAGAACAGGCGGTTGGGCGGCAGGCTGCCGGCCGCGACCAGTTCGACGCCGTCGCCGGCGCTGGCCACGCCCGGAATGCCGCACTGGCCCTGCAGCGCGGTATTGCACTGGTCGGCGAGTGTTTTCAGCTGCGCCTGCAGCGCCGCCTGGTCGTCGGCCGGCGCCGGATCGGCGGGCACGACATAGCTCGGGATCGCCAGCGTGCCGCGAATGCGGCGCACGGTCTTGCCCTCGGGGCCATCCGGGTTCTCGGTGATCTCGGTGATGCTGAAGTCCGGGGCGCGGCCGGCCGGGTAGCCGGGCTCGCCCGGGTTCGGCGCATCGGCCGGTTCGCCCAGTACGTTCTGGAAGGCGTCGTCGCGCATGTGTCGCAGGCGCGCGACCTCGTTGGCGGCGCTGCCGATGGTGAAGTCCCAGGCCAGGTAGAGGCTGTTATCGAGGGCGACGCCGACGTCGGGCCGCGCCAGCACCGGGAACACCTTTTCCTGCAGCTGGGCGCAGCGCTCCGCCACCGGCGGCAGCTGCGAGTACAGCGCGTCGCCGTCGCGGCAGACCTGGAAGCCGTGGCTGGCGGAAATGATCTGGCCGGCTTCGTTCTTGAGGCCGCGCAGCACCGCGATGTAGCGATGGCCTTCGCGGAAATTCTTCGCCGCGCGCACGATCAGCGCCGGCTGCTTCGGGAACGGCGAGGCGACATCGGCCACCGCCGGCAGCAGCTGGCCGGCGTTGAGGTCGATCTCGGCCCACACCGGCTGGCGCTCGCCGGTCTCGGCGTCGATCACCAGGATCGGGGCCTCGGCGTCGGCGTAGCGGCGCAGGTCGGTCAGCGGCACCGCGCCCTGCACCGGGCCGAGCGGCTTGCCGGCGGCGTCCTTCACGGTCGCCAGGCCCGGCACATAGGTAATCAGCATGGCGCCGGGCGAGTAGCCGTCCTGGCGGTTCCACTCGGTGGGGTCGATGCCCTTGCCGAAGACATTGCGCGGCATCGCCAGCGGATTGAAGGCGACGCGACGGCCGCTGCCGCCCTGCTCCAGGCTCTGCGGGCTGCCGGCGGCGGCGGCGACCGTGAAGTGGTCGCTCGGGAACGGGTACAGGCAGTGCGCGGGGTCGAGCAGGTCGCAACCGCGCAGCAGGGCGTCGGCGGCGGCCGACAGCAGCTGGCTGTCGATGCCGGCGCCGGACAGGCCGCTGGCATCCGCCAGGGTGTCGATCAGGGCCTGCAGCGGTTCACCCGCCACCGGCACCCCGCTGGCGCAGCCGAGCAGGGGCGCGCACAGCGGCAGGCCGTCACCGCCGGCCACCGGCGGCGTGCCGCCGGTCTCGACCGCGTCGCGGACATCGGCCGCGAAGTCGGGCTTGCCATCGGCAGTCACGCCGTACAGCGGCAGCTGCAGCGCCGCTTCGACGTTGACCACCGGGATCGACGCATCGCGCGAGAACGACAGCGGGTACTGCGGCGAATAGCCCAGCACCATCAGCGCCAGCGAGTCGCCCGGGGCCAGGCGCTCGGCGACACCGACCAGGCTGAGCCCGGTGTGCTGGCCGAGGCCGCGCACCGGCAGCACCTGGTCGTCGATCAGCACGTAGTCAGCGCTGCCGGCCTTCTTCAGGCCCAGGCCGAGGAAGACGATGCTGTCGCAGCCCGTGCGCAGCGTCGGCAGCTGCGCCTCGGCGCAGGCCAGGTCGTTGGCCATCTGCGGCGTGCTGACGCTAACGCTGGCCTGCGGAATGCCGGCCAGCAGCAGGCCGCTGTCGGCGCTGACGGTGAGCAGCGGCACGATGCCCGGCCGGTCGGCCAGGGCCAGGTGCAGCTGCTGGGCGACCAGACCCTGCGGCACGGCGCTGGCGCTGGCGCTCGCGGCGAACCACTCGGCCTCCAGCGGCGGCGCCTGCTCGGGCGCGCGCGGCGCCAGGAACTTCGCGACCGGAATATCCACGGCATCGCCGTCGGCGAGCGAGATGCAGAGCGCATCCTCGGTGCCGCGCAGGATGCTGGCTGCGTCCTCGCCCTTCAGCTTCTCGCGGAACCACTCCAGCGTGGCATCACCGCGCTTGCGCTGGCCGCAGTCGTTGTTGCCGCCGGTGTTCTCGAAGTTGATCTGCGGGATCGGGGCGTTGACGAAGCTGTTGAGGATGTGGCCGGACTGGTGGGTGATCAGGCGCACGTCGTCGCCGCGCGCGGCGAGACACTGGTAGTTCCACCAGGCGTCGTTGAAGTTGAACAGGGTGTCGCGCATGCCCTGCGACAGCAGCACCGGTATGCCGGGCTGACCGCTACGGGTATTGCCGCCGGGCGGGTCCTGTAACAAGCCACTGAGCATCACATTGGGGTCGGCCAGGGCCGCGCCCAGGGCATAGGGCATGGTCGGCTGGTCGTTGAGACCGCACCAGTAGCTGGGGCTGTGGTAGCGGAACCACTCCAGCGCCTCGCGCGGGAACTCGCCGGTGGCGCTGGCGCGCGCCAGCGTCTCCATGATGTAGGGATCGAGGCCGCGCCCGGTCGGCGACTCGCCGTTCTGCAGGCCCGGCGCGTAGGAGCCGGCGGCACCGCCGGCGACCAGGAGCAGGTCCCAGCCGGTCTTGATGACGTCGCCGGGGTTGAGGCTCCAGCGCAGGTCGTGCCAGGTGATGTCCGGCGCCAGTGCGTCGAGACGGTTCTTGGCATCGACGTTCTGCAGCAGGAGCTGGTAGCCGCCGCCGTAGCTGCTGCCGATGGCGCCGGCCAGCAGGTTGACGCCGCCGGCCAGGCTCTTGGCATCGGCCGGACGTGCCGCGAACGGCTTGGTCAGCGCGCCCTCGTCGCGCCAGGCGAGGTAGTCGAGATTCTGCTCGGCCCAGTCGAGTACGGCGCTCAGGTCCTTGCCCTCGACATCCGGGTCCATCACGCGGATGGTGCCGGTGGAATCGCCGTGGCCGCGCTGGTCGATGCTGATGACCGTGAAGCCGGCGTTGCGGTAGTTGTCGTAGCCGGAGGTGTTGCGGCTGCCACCGAAGCCGTGACCGTGCAGCATCAGCGGATGCGCGCCGTGGGCGCGCCGGGCGCAGTCGAACTGCTTGGGCTCCAGCACCTGGAAGCTGATCTGCTCGCCACTCTCGGACGGGATCAGCACCTGGTAGCTGCGGTTGCCGGCGAGGTTCTGCTTGGCATCGCAGGAGGCGTTGTCACTGAGCGGGCAGCCGCTCTCGCCGACCGTGCTGCCGGGCGGCGTGCTGGGGCAGGCGTCGCTGGCGTCGGGGATGCCGTCGCCGTCGCCGTCGCGCTGGCTGGCACCGCAGCCATTGCCGTTCGGGTCGTCGTTGGCGGGCGTGCTGGCGCACTGGTCGTTGAGGTTGGGCACGCCGTCGCCGTCATCGTCGGCACCGGCCTGTTCGACCGTGCAGCCGTTGGCGGGATCGACCGGCACCCCGGCCGGCGAAGCAGCGCAGCGGTCGCGGCTGTCGGGCACGCCGTCGGCGTCGCTGTCGGCGCCGCCATTGCCGGCCGGTGGCACCGCCGGACAGGGCTGGCCGTCGAACTCGACCCCGAGGATGTCGATCAGCCGGCCGCCGGTACGCAGGAAGTGCGCTTTCTGGCAGCGGCCGGAGAATTTCTTGGCAGAGTCGTCGTGCGGATCGCGGCCCTCGCGCGGCGGGCGGTTGCCGAGCGGCGGGATCAGCGTGCGCTCGTCGTCCCAGACCACCATCGCGCCAGACGCCGCCTGCGCGGCATTGCCGTAGTCGAGGCGGTCGAGGCCGAGGTAGGGCAGGACATCGGGATGCCGCTTGGCCTGGCCGAGCTTCGCAGCAACGCGCGCCGTCATGCCGGCGTCGACCGGCACGCCCATGGTGCGCGCCATCACCTCGGCGCTCCACATCGTCACCTGGTGGTCGCCGAACTGCGGGTCAAGCTTGACGATCTTGTCGCTGCCGCCCATCGCCGAGTTGTCGGTGAGGTGGGCGGCGTAGGCGTTGTTCTCGCTGCGGTCCCAGACCATCTGGATCAGCGAGAAAGCGAGCTGGCGGTCGAGCGGATCAGTGTAGGCCGCATACAGCGGCAGCGCGTATTCGTCGAAGTCGGTGCTGCGGGTCAGCAGGGTCGAGTAGTTCATGCCCAGCGAGCCGAGCGCGCCGCGCTGCACGTCCTTGCTGGTGGCCATCACCACGCCGCCGAGGATGCCGCCCTGGCTGTTGCCGTCGTAGAACACCTCGCTGCGGTCGAACAGCGGCTTGCCGCCCTGCTGGAACGCGGTGTGGCCGGCGAAGCCGGCCGGGTCGCGCAGCAGGCGCGCCAGGAAGGCGAAGTTGACCATGCCCTGCTGCGAGGCATCGGGGATGGTCGGGAAGTTGGAAAGATCGATCAGGGCGGCAGCAACGTTGACCAGATCGCCGGTGGCGAAGCCGTAGAAATCGACCGCGCAGAACAGGTAGTTGTGCTCGCGCGACAGGTCGGGCACGCCGTCATAGGTCACCGCGACACGCGAATCGAGCAGGCCGTGGCCGTAGATGCCGGCGCGGGCCGGCTGGTCGGGCGTGGCCTGGGCCGGGATCTGGCAGATGTAGCGGGTGCTGAGCGTGCCATTGCGGTCCGGCAGGCCGTCGCCGTAGCGGGCCTGGTTGAGGCAGCCGCTGGTCGGGATCTGCTCCGGCGCCAGGCCGGCGCAGGGGTCGGCCAGAGCCGGCGTGTAGTTGAGCCGGTTGGGCGGCAGCGCGCCGCCCTGGAGAATGCCGGCGGCGTCGCGGAAGTCGGCGCAGCCGCTGCGCAGTTCTTCCGGGGCCTCGGCCGGCAGGCCGGCGCAGAAGGCGTCGAGCGCGGCCGACAGCTGCGGGTCTTCCAGCGGCGCGGCGTCGGCCGGCAGCAGGTAGCTGGGCACGGTGAGCGTGCCCTCGATGCGGCGGGCGATGCCGTTCTGCGGATGGTCGGTGACCTTGTCGACGGTGAAGGCGGGGGCATTGCAGGCCTTGCCCTCATCGGCCAGGGTGCAGTCGGCACCGGCGGTCTTGGCCAGGGTGGAAAAGGCGTCGTCGCGCATGTGGCGCAGACGGCCGATCTGGTTGTTGGTGCTGGCGACGGTGAAGTCCCAGGCCAGGTACAGCGAGTCGTCGCGGGCGATACCGGCGGCATCGAGCACCGGGAACACCGCGCGCTCCAGCGCCTCGCAGCGCGCGGAGATCGGCGGCAGGGCCGAGACCAGGCCGTCGCGGCAGCCGGCGAACGGCGCCTGGGCGGCAATCGCGGCGCCGGCGCCGTCCTTCAGGCCCCGCAGCACCACGACATAGCGGCGACCTTCCTTCAGATTCTGGCCGGGGCGGATCAGCAGGGCGGCCTTGCCGCCGGCCGGATTGTTGATCGGATCAAACGGCAGTTCGCCGGCCAGCGGCGCGGCATTGGGCAGCAGCAGCCCGGCATTGGCGTCGATCTCGGCCCAGGCCAGGGCCGGGCGCGGTGCGGCGGCTTCCGGCACCTGCGGCACTTCCAGCAACAGCACCGGCGCGTCGCTCTTGAGTGACAGGCCGAGATTGGCGACGCCGATCTGGCTGGCGTCGAGGCCGTAGGTCTGCTCCAGCGACAGGCCGGGGACATAGGTGCTGATCAGCGCACCCGGCGAATAGCCGTCGTTGCGGTTCCATTCCTCGGGGTCGATGGGCTTGCCGGCGCTGTTGCGCGGCATCGCCAGCGGGCTGAAATTGATGCGCCGGCCGGTGCCGCCCTGGGCGGTGGACTGCGGGCTGTCCGCGCTGGCGGCGACCGTGAAGTGATCGTTGGGGAAGGGATAGAGGCAGTTGCTGGCGTCGAGCGGGTCGCAGCCGCGCAGCAGGGCATCGAGCGCCGGCTGGATCAGGCCGAGGTCGCCGGTGCCGGCGCCGCCACCGCTGCCGCCGGGGGTGCCGAATACCGCGCACAGCCCCGGGGGCGCCCCGGCTTCATCGCAGGGGCTGGCCAGCGGGGTCTGCGGATCGAGTTGGTCGCAGAAGCTGTGTGCTTCCGGCGGCAGATTGTCGCGGCACTGCTGCGCATAGGAGCGCTGGATGTAATCGACGCGGAAGAACACCTGCGACAGCAGGCACTGGCGCGAGGCCGGGTCCTCGGCACAGGCGGTCAGCGTCGGCGGCAGGTTGCGCGGGTCGGCGGCCGGGATGTCGAACAGCGGGTTGTAGCCCTGCAGGCGCAGCATCGGCGCGGTGAGCGGGCCGAGCGAGACGAATTCCTCGTAGCCGGTGCCCGGCGCCACGAAGCCGGCCTCCCCGGTGGGATCGACGTAGCTGAACTCTTCTTCGGGAAGGATGTAGCCGAAGGAGTTGTGGGTGAGGCCCATCAGCATCATGTTCGGCGTCGCCGCCAGGCCCCGGAGGTACT
Organism: Stagnimonas sp.; assembly: GCA_030696045.1. Taxonomy (GTDB): domain Bacteria; phylum Pseudomonadota; class Gammaproteobacteria; order Nevskiales; family Nevskiaceae; genus Stagnimonas. The sequence goes on from JAUYNO010000094.1 coordinate 19,716, forward strand.
GGCCGAAGGTATTGGTGGCCTCGCCCGGGATGGTGACGATCTCCAGGCCATCGGCGGCGCCGCCGATGGTGATGCGGCTGACCGCCGTGCTGGCGGTGGCGGCGATCTGGGGGGCATTGGTCTGCTGCTCGACCAGCTCCGGCGGCAGGCCGGGGATGTCGGCCAGCTGCACCGGGGTGAAGGCGTAGTAGCGGTTGAAGGCACCGGCCGGCGCCGCCACCAGGAACAGCGGATTGGTGACCGGCAGCATCACCGTGGCGTGGCGCACTTCCAGCGTCGGCTTCAGCCGCAGCTTGCGCACTTCGGCCGGTTTCAGCAGCGAGAAGGCGCACTGCTGGGGATGCGCCGGATCGAGCAGGGTGAGCACGCTCTTGGCCAGGCAGTCGCCGCGGGCACGCGTCTTGGTGTAGTCGTCGGCGTTGGGGTCGGAATCGGGATAGCCCCCGGAGGCATCGGCGATGGGGCCGTTGTAGTAGACGGCGGTGGCGCCGAACACCGATTCCAGGCGGTCTTCCAGGCCCAGCGGATAGTCCGGGTGCGGCACCCGGCCGAGATCCGGCCCGTTCTTGATTTTCCCGGAATTGGTGCCGATGGCGGTGGGATGCGCGGCGTACTGCACCAGGGTGCCGAGCACGGCGCCCAGGCTGTCGCGCGCCTGCAGCACCGACAGCTGCGGGTCGGCGTCGGCGTCCGGGTCGGTGGCGCGCGGACGCCGGTAGTTGTTGAAGGCGCTGTCGCTGGCGGTGGCGTAGTCCAGATCGGCGGCGCGGGCGCTCAGCATCGCCGCCTTGGCGGCGGCGACGGCCTGCACCCGCAGCACGTTCTGCACCCAGTCCTGCGGCACGCCGCCCCAGAGCCCCTGGAGGTCGGCACCGGCATGGCTGTGGGTCTGGCCGATCAGGATGTTCTCGACCGGCACGCCGGTCTCGGCGGCGATGGCTTCGCTCAGGGTCTTCTGGATGACATTGCCGGCGCCGACGGCGTCGATGCTGAGGAACAGGGTCTGGGTGCCGGCACCGGTGGCGGCCGGCTGCGCCAGGTAGAAGGCGCGCAGCCAGGTGTATTCGCGCTCGGCATCGGTGCAGACCGGCTTCAGGCCCTTGCAGTGGCTCGCGCGCCGGGCCGGTTCCTCGGAGATGTAGTCGTTGACCGGGCCCAGGGTCTCGATGGGCCCGAAGCCGAAGCCGCCGAGGTGGAACAGCTGCTGCACGGTCTGGCCGCCGAGGCGGGTCTCCTCCAGGCCGGCGATGTGGGCGTCGCTGGGGTTGATGCCGCGCTTGGCGGTGCCGGCGCAGAGCCGGCCGACGGCGCAGGCCTCGGCCATCACGCCGGAGTCGGTGACCGTCACCAGCACTTCGTCGCTGCCGCTGGCGCCGTCGTCGTCGGTGACCGTCAGGCGGAAGCGCAGGCTGGTGCTGGCGCTGACCTCGGGCGCGGTGAAGCCCAGGGTCGCGGTGTCGGCGCCACTCAGGCTCAGCGCCGGCCCGGTCAGCTGCGTCCACTGGTAGCTGGCGATGCTGCCGTCGCTGTCGCTGCCACTGCCGCTCAAGCTCACCGCGCTGCGCTCGGGCACGCTGCGGTCGGCACCGGCATCGGCGGTGGGCGGCTGGTTGCCGCCGGCGACATCGTTGATGCGGATGCTGACGGTGTCGCTGGCACTGGCGCCGTCGTCGTCGGTGGCGCTCAGCTGCAGCAGCACTTCGGCACCGGCGGGGCCGACCTGCGGTGCGGTGAAACCAACCTGGGCGGTATCGGCGCCGCTCAGTACCACCGGCGGGCCGGAGAGCTGGCTCCAGGCCAGGCTGCGCACCTCGCCATCGGCATCGCTGGCACTACCAAGGACGGTGACCGCCGCGCCCTCGTCGACCGCGCGGTCGGCGCCGGCCGCGACCGCCGGTGGCTGGTTGGCCGCAGCCACGTCGCGCACGGTCACGCTGACGCTGTCGGGGGCGGAGTGGGCGCCAAGATCGTCGCTGACCACCAGCTCGAAGCGCAGCTGGCTGTCGGCGCTGACCTGCGGCGCAGTGAAGCGCGGCATCGCGGCGGCGGCATCGGAGAGCGCGACCGTGGGGCCGGCGGTCTGGGTCCACTGGTAGCCGCTGACCACGCCATCATCGTCATGTCCGGAGCCCAGCAACTGGCCTTCGGCGCCCTCTTGCAGGTCCAGGTCGGGGCCGGCGTCGGCCAGCGGGGGATGGTTGCCGGCACCACGGTCCTGCACGCTGACATTGACCTCGTCGCTGCCGCTGGCGCCCTCGTTGTCGAGGGCGGTCAGGCGGAAGCTCAGCAGGGTCGGCGCGCTGACCTCAGGTGCGTCGAAGCTGGCATTGTCCTGGTCGGCATTGCGCAGGCTGACGCTGGGGCCGGCGGTCTGCACCCAGTGCAGGGCGGCGATCTGGCCGTCCTCGTCGCTGGCGGCGCCGGACAGGCTGACGCTCGCGCCTTCGACGGCGCTGCGATCCGGCCCGGCATTGACGGCCGGCGCGCGGTTGCTGGCGGGGCGGTCACGGACCGTCACCACGACTTCGTCGCTGGCGCTCAGGCCCAGGTGGTCGGTGACCGTGAGCTGGAACCGCAGCTCGGTCTGGACATTGACCAGGGGCGCGCTGAAGCGGGCCTGCAGGCTGTCGGCCTCGCTCAGCGTCACCGCCGGTCCGGACAGCTGCTGCCAGCGCAGGCTGGCGATCCGCCCCTCGGCATCGCTGGCGCTGCCGGCCAGCAGCACGCTGGCGCCCTCGTCGACCTGCTGGTCGACGCCGGCCGTCGCGGTCGGCGGAAAGTTGGTGCCCTGATCCCCCGGACTGCCGCCACCGCCACAGGCTGAAAGCCCCGCAAAACACACGACGACAGCAAAGCACGCGCGCAAACGCGTCGCTAGGGACAGGGACATCGGGCAACTCCTCGCCAGCAGATGAGTCACCGGAGCGAACGGCGAACTCTTGTTGTATTCAGCCGGGTCGTGGCGCAGCCATCGCCCAGCCTTATTGAGCTGACAAGGTATTCAACTTACAGAGTAGAAACCAGTAGTAAAACCGGCTTAGACGGTCACGCGGCATCGGCCGGGGGCAAGAAAAAGGCAGCCGTAGCTGCCTTTTCCCTGCTGCGGACCGGCCTAGCTCTTGGTCGCCGCGTCCGGCGTCCAGCCGCAGGACAGGCCCTGGTTCTGCTGCTTCAGATAACCCATCAGCGGCGCGAAGTACTCGATGATCGCGGAGCCATCCATCTGTTGGCTGCCGGTGAGCTTGGCGAGGGTCTCCGGCCAGGGCTGGGACTGGCCGTCCTTGAGCATGGCCATGAACTTCTCGCCGGCCGCCTTGTTGCCGTAGATGTCGCATTCGTGCAACGGGCCCTTGAAGCCCGAGGCCTCGCACAGCGCCTTCTGGAACTGGAACTGGATGACGAAGGACAGGAAGTAGCGGGTGTAGGGCGTGTTGCCGGGCACGTGGTACTTGGCGCCCGGGTCGAAGTCGTCCTCGCTGCGCGCCAGCGGCGGCGCCACGCCCTGGTACTGCTCGCGCAGCTGCCACCAGCCGGCGTTGTACTGCTCCGGCTTGATGGTCCCGTCCATCACCTTCCAGCGCCACTGGTCGACCAGCTTGCCCCAGGGCAGGAAGGTGATCTTGTCCAGCGCCAGCTTCATCTGGCTGTTGATGACCGCCTTGTCGTCGCTCTTCGCACCCTGCACCAGGCCGATCTTCTCCAGGTGCTGCGGGGTGAGCGAGAGGGTGATGGTGTCGCCGATGGCCTCGTGGAAGCCGTCGTGCGCGCCCTGCTGGAAGATCGGCGGCAGGGCGTTGTACATCAGGTAGTAGTAGATGTGGCCCAGCTCGTGGTGGATGGTGAACAACTGCTCCTCGTCGGGCTCGATGCACTGCTTGATGCGGACATCGCCGGCCAGGTTCATGTCCCAGGCCGAGGCGTGGCAGACCACATCGCGATCGCGCGGCTGCTGCAGCAGGCTCTTGTCCCAGAAGCTGGCGGGCAGCGCCGGGAAGCCGAGCGAGGTGTAGAAGTCCTCGGCGATCCTGGCCATCTTCACGCTCATGGCCTTGTCGGCGGTGTGCTCCATCTCGGCCAGGGCCTTCACCGTCGGCTTGCCCTTGTAGGCGGCCTTGAGCTTGGCGAGTTCGGCCTCGCGCTGGGCCGCCAGGGCCGAGGTGACGTCCAGCGAGCCGACGCCCTGGTAGGGCTCCATCAGCGGATAGAGATTGCCCCAGGACTGCGCCCACATGTTGCCGAGCAACTGCGCCGGGATCAGGCCGTTCTTGGGCACCACCGCATCGCCGTACTTGCCGTTGAGCTTGTTGCGGACATAGCAGTGCAGCTCCTCGTAGAGCGGCTTGACCTGGCCCCAGAGCCGCTCGGTCTCGGCCTCGAACGCGGCCGGGCTCATGTCATAACCGGCGCGCCACATCTCGCCCATGTTGGCGAAGCCGGATTCGCCGGCGGCGCTGTTGAGCAGCTCGATGAAGCGCTGGTAGTCCTTGCGGATCGGCTTGGCGGTGGCGTGCCAACCGGCCCAGGCTTCGGCCAGCTCGGCGGGCGAACTCTTGAAGCCGGCATTGCTGAGGATCTTCTCGATCTCCTGCAGCGACAGGCACTGGTCGTTGCCGGCGGCGTCCTTGCGGCACCACTTGCCGGAGCCGTAATTGGCTTCCATCTTGGAGCCGAGCTTGGCCAGCTCCTCGCGCTGCGCCGCCTCGCTGGGCGCGGCCGAACCAACCCGGATCAGGGTCAGGGCGCGCGCGGTCTCCGGCTTCAGGTCCTGGAGCCCGTAGTAGGGCTTGGCGCCCTGCGCGGTCTTGAAGTTGAACTCCAGGAACTGCTCGTTGGCACGCGAGGCCACCGCCTGCGAGTCGTCGTTGATATAGGTCGCCTGCAGCCACTGCGGCCCGGTCAGGGTCGGGAAGATGGCGCGGTAGTCGGCGTTGTACTTGGCGATGAAGGCATCGGCTTCAGCGGCGGTGGGGGCTGCAGCCAAATCCGCAGTTTGCGTGGCATCACCAGATTCTTGGCTGCAAGCAACAAGACCTAGCAGCAACGCGAGGGGCAACCTGTACATGAGTGGTTCCTGAGTTCGGTTCTAGCTCCATTGTCACGAATGCTGTTCGGCACGGGAAGTCGGCGACAGCTTCCCGAGCAATAAAAAAAGCCCCGGCAAGGCCAGGGCTTTTGATACAACGACTGCGTTAACTGACTCGCGAGACACTCCGGCGCCGCCATATTGCGGCTCCCAGCAGGAGGGTTAGCAGGCTCATCGGCAGCGAACCACCACCACCCTCGCCGAGATCAACTTTCGGATACGCCGGCGCGCCTGGGTCTTGAATCCGGCCGTTGGCGATGCCGTCGTCGTCGCCAACGCCACCGTCGGTCAGCGTGATGCTAATGACCTTGCCTTGGATCGAGGCGTTCCCGTATTCCACACATCCCGATCCATCCGGTCGGCACTTCACGTAGGCCACCGGATTCAAGTCACTCGTTGGCATCAAGGTGACCACCACCGTCGAGCCCGGGGTGATGCCAGTCACACGGATATCGAAGAAGCCGTTCCGATACTGGTAGTTAGTCGGCGCGCTGGAAGGCTGCGTGGCGGTGGAGTTGACCGTCAGCACACCGCTGCTGGATTCGGCTTGCAGCGGCTTGCCGCTGCTGTCGGTCGTGCTGACCCGCGACACGTCGTTGTCGGCAATGCTGACCTGAACGACCGGAATGGCCACCGCGTTGTACTTGCTGTCGGCAGAGCTGGCTGTGTGCGACAGCACTCCGCCGTGGTTGCCCTCACTCACCGTATCGTCAACCGCCGACACCGTGACAGTCTGCGCCTGATTCCAGTTGGCCGGAGTGAACACCACCGTCGCCGGGCTGACCCTCAGCTGGGTGCCGCCATTGGCAGCGATGCTGACGTTGCCGGTCGGCTGGCTGGTCAGCACCAGGCCGTAGGCATCATCAGCGCCGCCCTCTGAAACGCCCGTCGTACCGCCGGACTGGCTCAGCGCCACACCCGCGCCATCATCATCGGTGATGGTGCCGGTGCCGGTGCCGGTGCCAATCGCGGCATTGCTGGCACCGCTCAGAGCCACCGTGAAACTCTCGTCGGCTTCATCCACGACGTCGCCGTTGACACTCACCGCGAGGGACTGGTTGGTGACGCCCGGGGCAAAGCTCAGCATTCCATTCTTCGCGGTGTAGTCGGCGCCGGCTGTGGCGGTGCCATTGGCCGTGGCGTAGCTCACCGTCACCGTCTGGCCGCTCGCTGCACTCAGGCTCACCGTGAAGCTCGCCGTCGCGCTGCCACTGTTGCCTTCCGTCACGGTGGAGTTGCCAATGCTCAGGCGCGGCGTGGCGTCGTCATCGCCGATGGTGCCGGTACCGGTCCCAGTGCCGATGCCGGCGTTGCTCGGTGCGCTCAGCGTGACCGTGAAGGTCTCGTCGGCCTCATCCGCAACGTCACCAGCGACAGCAATCGTGACCGGCTGGCTGGTGGCGCCAGGAGCAAACGTGAGCGTGCCAGTCTTCGCCGTGTAGTCGCTCCCGGCCGTGGCGGTGCCGTTCGCCGTGGCGTAGCTCACCGTCACCGTCTGGCCGCTGGCGGCACTCAGGCTCACCGTGAAACTCGCCGTCGCGCTACCGCTGTTGCCTTCCGTCACCGTGGCGTTGCCAATGCTCAGGCTCGGCGTGGCATCGTCATCAGTGATGGTGCCTACACCCGTGCCGGTACTGATGGTGGCGTTGCTTGGCGCACTCAGTGCAACCGTGAAAGTCTCATCGGCTTCATCAACCGTATCGCCGGTGACGGCAATCGTGATCGGCTGGCTGGTGCTGCCGGGAGCGAACGTCAGCGTGCCGTTCTTGGCTGTGTAGTCGCTACCCGCCGTCGCGGAGCCGTTGGCGGTGGCATACGCCACCGTCACCGTCTGGCCGCTGGCTGCACTCAGAGTCACCGTGAATCTCGCCGTCGCCGCGCCGCTGTTACCTTCCGTCACCGTCGCATTGCTAATGCTCAGGCTCGGAGCGCCATCGTCATCGGTGATGGTGCCTGTGCCGGTACCGTTGGCAACCGTGGCATTGGTCGGAGCGCTCAGCGCCAGGGTGAAGGCCTCATCCAATTCGTCGATGGCGTCTCCTGTAACCGTCACGGCGAGCGTCTGGGTGGTGGTCCCCGGCGCGAACGTCAGCGTACCGCTCCTGGCCGTGTAGTCGCTGCCCGCCGTCGCGGTCCCATCAGCGGTCGCGTAGCTCACGCTCACGCTCTGGCCGCTGGCGGCACTCAGGCTCACGGTGAAGGTCGCTGTCGCGCTGCCACTGTTGCCTTCCGTGACCGTCGCGTTGCCAATGCTCAGGCTCGGCGTTGCGTCGTCGTCGGTGATGGTGCCGGTACCAGCTCCAGTACCAATGCTGGCGTTGGTCGGTCCGCTCAGCGCCACCGAGAAGGTCTCGTCGGCTTCGTCCACAACGTCACCAGAAACGACGACCGCAATGGTCTGACTGGTGGTGCCGGGCGCAAAACTCAAGGTCCCGTTCTTGGCGGTGTAGTCGCTGCCCGCTGTCGCAGTCCCGTTCGCGGTGGCGTAGCTCACCGTCACCGTCTGGCCGCTCGCTGCACTCAGGCTCACGGTGAAGGTCGCTGTCGCGCTGCCACTATTGCCTTCCGTCACGGTCGCATTGCCAATGCTCAGGCTCGGCGTGGCGTCATCATCGGTGATGGTCGTGGTCGCGGTGGCGGGACTGCCCAGGACCAGGTTGGCGCTGGGGCCACTCAAAGTCAGTGCAAAGCTCTCGTCCGCTTCGTCGCTGGTATCCGGCTGCAGGGACACCGTGACCGCCTTGTCAGTCTCGCCGGCGGCGAAGCTGACCGTCCCGGTGGCAACCGTGTAGTCCTGGCCTGCGGTGGCGGAGCCATCGGAGGTGGCGTAGGCCACCGAGGCGGCTTGATTGCTGGCGCCAACCCGATGTGCGTTGTAGCTGACCGCGGTCGCAGACTCGGCAACGGTTTTGCTGGCCGGAGTCAGTGTCACCGCGGCGTCGTTGTCCAGGGCCTTGGCCGTGAGGTCGGATTTCAGGCTCTGATAGCGGCTGTCGCTGCTGGCTGCCGCGTGGCTCAGGGTGACGTTGATATCGCCATCGACCGTCGAGTCATCGACCGAGTTAACCGTCACCGACTGGCCCGACGCGTAGTTCGCCGCGGTGAAGGTCAGGGTCGCCGGAGCAAGAGCAAACTGGCCACTGGGGCTCTGACTGATGGTTACGGTCACGTCAGCGGTCGGCTCGGAGTTGAGCTTGACGCTGTAGGAGTCCCCGGCGCCCGCCTCGGTCGCTGCAGTGCTGCCGCCGGTTTCGACAATGACGACACCGGGGGCGTCATTGTCGGCAATTGCGGCGTTGACATTCGGGACGCTGCGTTGGCTGTAGCTGGCATCGTCACTGGCCGCGACGTGCAGCACGGTCGAACTGTGATTGCCTTCAGCCACCGCATCGTCCTTGGCCGTCACCGTCACCGTCTGGGGCTGATTCCAGTCCGCCAAGGTGAAGCTGAGCTCGGTAGCCGAGAGCAACACCTGCTGGTTGTCGGTGCTCAGGCTGAGAACCACGTCGGCGGTCGGCTGGCTGGTCAGCATGATCGTGTAGTCGGTGCCCGCACCACCCTCGGTGACACTGACGCTGGTCGGCGCCACCGTGAAGCCGGCGTTGTCGTTGTCGGTGATGCCGGCGTTGATGTTGCCCGCCATGCTGATCACATAGGCATCGTCGTCGTCGCTGGCCGTGCTGTGCACCAGCATGCCGCTGTGGCTGCCTTCTGCCGAGGCATCATCGAGAGCCGTGACGGTCACCGTCTGCGCCACGTCCCAGCCGCCCGGCATGCCGCCGTTAGGGGTGAAGCTGAGGGTGATGATCTGGCTCGCCGTGCCGCCCGAGGCCGCCCTCAGCTGGGCGCCGGCGTCGATGGTCACGGTCACATTGCCGGTCGGCTGGGAGTTGAGCTTGACCGTGTAGCTGTCGCTGGCTCCGCCCTCGGCCACGCTCACCGCAGACTTCGACAGCACTAGACCGACGCTGTCGTCGTCGGCAATCTGTGCGTCGATCCTGCGAATGCTGAGGCTACCGAATGCCGGGTCGGCACTGCTGATGCCATGCAGGATGCTGCCCTGGTGGGCGCCTTCCGCGATCTGGTCGTTGAAGGCGGTGACGGTGACCGTCTGCGCCAGGTTCCAGTTGGCCGAGGTAAAGACCAGGCTGATCCGGTCGGTACCGAGCTGGGCGTCGGGCGAAAGGCTGATGGTGACGTCCGCCGAGGGCTGACTGGTCAGCACCATCGTGTAGCTGTCGGTAGCACCGCCTTCGGTCACGGTCGTGGCGCCGTCGCTTTCGGTGATCGAGACGCTGGCGACGTCGTTGTCGGTGATGGTCACCGGCACCGAGGCCACCGTTAGCCCCTGGAAGTTCATGTCCGTGGCGCTGGTGCTGTGGCTGACGGAAGCCGAATGATCACTCTCGGCGACCTGATCATCGACGGCGGCCACAGTCACTGTCTGCGGCAGATTCCAGTTGGCGCTGGTGAACGTCAGCGCCGTCGCCGGCGAGGTCAGCACCTGAGCGCCATAGCTGAGGTCGACGACGACGTCGGACGTCGGACGGGCATCGAGAACCAGGGTGTAGGAATCCCCGGAGGAGCCTTCCGTGACATTGGTGCTGGCACCGGACTGGCTCACCGTCACGCCGGCAACGTCGTTGTCGGTAACGGTCAGCAGGTGCTGGGTGGGCGCCAGCAGCGTTGCACCGACCGCGCTATCGAGGCTCAGGCTGACGGTCTCGGTGTTCTCGATGTCGGGGTCGTCAGTGATCGTTATCGAGATCGGTGCACTGGTCTCGCCTTCGGCGATCACCAGGGGCGAGGTCGGCGCCGCCGAGTAGTCACTGCCATTGACGGCGCTGCCGGCCAGCGAGTAGCGGATCGTCACATCGCGATCTGCTGCGCGGCTGAGCTTCACGACCGCCGTGACGGTGCCCGCGCCCTCGGCAGCGGTCTGCTGATCGACCGCAAACGAGGCCTGCGGGACGCTGTCGTCATCAACCAGGGTCAGCGTGTGGGTGGCATTGGCACCCTTGGAGGCGTTGACCGGCGTGCCGATGGTCAGCACGGCGGTCTCGTCGGCTTCCTGGCTGGCGTCGTTGCTGAGCGTGAAGTTGAGGGTGCCGGTGCTGCTTCCGGCCGGGATCACCAGCGGGCTGGCGGGACTCAGGCTGTAATCGCTGCCGTTGCTGGCGGTGCCGCTGACGGTGTAGGGCACGCTGACTGCCTGGCCGCTGACGGCGGACAGCTTCACCAGCGCCGTCGCCTGGCCGCTGGCCAGATCCTCGCGGACCGACTGCGCGCCCGGATCGAAATTGACCTCCGGCACCGGGTCGTTGTTGCTGATCGTCAGGCTATGCGTGGTGGTAGCGCCCGGGCTGGCATTGCTGGGCTGCCCCATGGTGACCACCACCGTCTCGTTGGCTTCATTGAGCAGGTCGTCGTGGATCTGCACGGTCAGGACGGCATCGGTCATACCCGCCGGAATGGTGAGCTGACCAATGTCTGGACTCAGGTCGTAGTCGACCGCAGGCCCTTTCGCGGCGGTGCCGGAGACGCTGTAGGGAACGGTCACCTCCAGTGCGCTCGGCGCGCTCAAGCGGGCGGTGATGCTGGCATTGCCGCCGCTCTCGGCCAGGGTCTGTGCAGCCTGGGTAAAACTCACCGTCGGCGAGCTGTCGGCATCCTGGATGGTCAGCGTGTGCGCGGCGGCGGTGCCCAGGTTGGCGTTGACCGGCGTGTTCAGCGTCAACACGACGGTCTCGTTGGATTCGTCGAGGCTGTCAGTCTTGACGGTGACCGCGACGTTCTTGCTGGTCTCGCCCGGGGCGAAGCTCAGCTGGGCAGAAGGCGCCACGGTGTAGTCAGCGCCGGAGGTAGCCGTGCCCGACAAGCCGTAGTTGACCGTGATCGGCTGACCGCTGGCCGCCGACAGGGAGACCACCACCTGCTTGGTGCCGCCTTCGGCCTGGCTGCTGGTCGCCAACGCGAAGCTGACGGAAGGCTCGCCGTCGTTGTCAGTGATGGTGACGGTATCGGTGGCGGTGGCCCCCTTCTGATAGCTCGGATCGGTTCCGGTCGGCGCGGCAATCGTGATGATCGCGGTCTCATCGACCTCGTCGCGGCTGTCGTCGTCGATGTTCAGGGTAAGGCTGGCCGTGGTGCTGCCCGCCGTGATCGTGACCTGGGTGGTCGGGGTCGTGGTGTAGTCGCTGGTGGTGCCGCCCTTGGAGGCAGTTCCCGAGGTGCTGAAGGGGATCACCACATCGCGGCCACTGAGCTTGTCGATGCTGAAGTCGATCAGCTTGGTGCCGGCACCCTCGGCGACGCTGGAAGCGCTTTCGCTCAAGCTCACCACCGGCGCATTGTCGTCGTCCTGGATGGTCAGGACACCCTGGGCATCGCTGATGCTGCCCTGGCTCGCGGCGGACAGGGTGAGGTTCACCGTCTCGGAATTTTCATCCAGCTCGTCGGCCAGTACGGGAACCGAAATGGTCTGGGTCTGGACCTGATCGCTGGTATTGCTGTCGTCGAAGCTGAGCACGCCGCTGGCGCTGCTGTAATCGGCATTCACCTTGGCGGTACCGTCGCTGCTCGCGTAACGGACCGTGGCCTTGCCGCAGAGCATGCGGCCGGCCGCCGGGGTGCGCCGCACCGTCAGGCTGGCGGCACCGCTCTCGCTGGTGGTGCTGGCGTCAACGATGCTGAAGCTGCCGACATCATCGGTGGCGCCGCAGAAATTGGTGGTCTCGGTGTCGGTGTTGTTGGCGGCGACCGGATCGTCCTGGCCCGCCGACAGCGTGGCGACATTGCTGAGCTGATTGCCGCTGCTGACCGTGGTCGGCGTGTTGACCCGCACGGCGATGGTGCTGGTGGTCTGGGCCTTGTACGAACCGGTGTAGTTGCAGGTCACGACCCCGCCGGCATTGGCGCAGGTCCAGTTGGTGCCGGTGGCGCTGACGAAGCTGGTGTTGGCCGGCAGGGTGTCTTCGACCTTGACCGTCGTCGCCGCACCGATTGCCTGGTCGATCAGGGCGATGCCGGTGGGGCTCACCGTCGCGTGATTGTTGGTGACGGTCAGGGTGTAGGTCAGCGCGACCGTGCTGGGCGGAAAGGTGGTCGAGGGAGCAACCGGATCCTGGTCGTCAACCTGGGTGATCTCGAGATCGATGGCTTCCGGGCCGACGTAGCGCCGGAGCAGAATGTTGCCGGCGTCACCGGTGGCGGCGCCCTGCCAGACCACCAGATAATCGCCGTCCGCGTCGACCGCCAAGGCCGGCGCACGCTGATCAGCTGCGGTGGTGGTGTTGGCTTGCTGGTCGCTGCTGCCCTGGGCGACACCACTCTGGTTGTAGCGACGGAAGTAGACGCCGTAGCCGCTGCCGTCCTGGCCATTGCTTTCCCAGCCCACCAGGAAGTTGCCGACGGCATCGACAGTGAGCATCGGCGCAGCCTGGATACCGGCGACGACACCATTGGCCGGGACATCGGCAACGTCGAGCGCCTGACTGCTGGCGTCAAAGCGGCGGATGAAGATGTTGGTATCGGTCCCCGCAGCGTCCGGGCCGACCCAGGCGGCAACGAAGGAACCATCGGCGCGCAGGGCGACCGCCGGGTTGGTCTGCTCGCCGGCTGTGGCCTGATTCAATCGGGTTTCACCACCCACCGTGGCGCCGGCGGCGGAGTACCGCTGCGCGTAGATTCCGTTCAGGTCGCCATCCTGGTTGTTGCTCTGCCAGGCGATGACGAAGGCGCCGCCGGCAGCCATCGAGACGCTTGGGAATTTCTGGCTGGCCTGGACGACGGTATTGACCTGGAACTCGCCGCCCTGGACGCTGCCGTCGGTGGCGTAGCGCTGCGCATAAATGCCACGACCGTTGGCATCCTGGCTTTCCCAGGCCACCACGAAATTGCCGGCGGCATCCATCGAAAGGCTGGGCGCGTTCTGACTGCTGGCGACCGTGGTGTTGACCTTGAATTCGCTGCCCAAGCGGGCACCCGCAGAGTTGTAGCGCTGGGCGTATATGCCGGTGCCGGCGCTGTCCTGGAGATTGCTTTCCCAGGCCACGACAAAGTTGCCCGCCGCGTCCATCGCAACCACCGGATTGGACTGCAGGTCGGTGGTGGTGGTGTTGACCCGGGTCTCGGCGCCGGCGGCGACGCCATTGCTGCCGTAACGCTGCAGGAAGATATCGCCGCTGTCGGTGGCACCGGCGCCTTGCCAGACCAGCACGGCATCGCCGTCGGCGTCCCGGGCTGCGGCCGGCGCGGTTTGCGCCAGCGCGGTCGTGGTGTTGACCACAAGCTCGTCGTTGATGGGGGAGTCCGGAGGCGCAGCAAAGCTCAGCCCCAAGGCCGCCAGCGCGGCAACTAATCCAAAGCGCAGCCCCGTGCGAGCGCGGCCGAAGTTGCGGCCGTCGAGGCCACCGATACGGATATTCATGATCCCAATCCCCAAAAAGCTGACAGCTGATCCCTACGCCAAGCCTAGCAGACGCTTCCCTTCGTCAGCATTACAAAACTCCGGAGCCTCCGACCGCAGACTTTGGCGGTCGGAGGCTCCGACAGAGTACCAGCCTAAACCTCAGGCCCGCAGAGTGCGGGCGGCAGTATTTCTTCCCTACTTCACACCGCCCATAAGCTTCTGGATCGGTTTGGCCAGCAGCAGCAGCAACAGACCGACGCCGCCACCGATGTAGAAGATCATCAGGAAGCGGTCCGGCGCGTGCTGGATGTCCTCGGCGCCGAGATGACCGGCGATCAGGCCGGACAGCAGGTTGCCGAGCGCGGTGCCGGCGAACCAGGTGCCCATCATCTGGCTGGTGAAGCGCGGCGGCGCCAGCTTGGTGACGGCCGAAAGCCCGATGGGCGACAGGCAGAGCTCGCCGAAGGTATGCAGCAGATAGGTCAGCAGCAGCCAGACCGGCAGCACCTTGGTGCCCTCGCCGCCCTTCACCACCAGCATGGCGGCCCAGGCGATGATGACGAAGCCGAGCGCCATCTGGATCAGGCCCAGCGCGAACTTCACCGGCACCGAGGGCTCCAGGTTGCGGCGGCCGAGCTGCACCCAGAGCGCGGCGAACACCGGCGAGAACAGCACCACGAACAGCGGGTTCAGCGTCTGGTACCAGCTGGCGGGATGCTGGCCGTCGGCGAAGAAATTGCCGAACAAGCTGCGGTCGGTGAAGTCACGGGCAAAAACAGTAAACCCTGATCCGGCCAGCTCGAAGCCCATGAAGAAGGCGGCCGCACCGAAGAACAACACCACGATCACCGCCACCCGCTTGGCTTCCTCGCTGCTCAGCTTGCCGAACATGAAGACGTAGCCGAAGAAGAAGAAGGCGATCAGCACCATAGCCACGCCGGTGTACTGGCTGAGACTGACCGGGCTCAGGCTCACCGCGCCGCTGGCCACGGCGGCCACGCCGGCGGCGAAGATCGCCATGCCAATGGCCAGCTGCCAGAGCGAGCGCCGGCGCTCCTCGACCGTGTGGGCGCTGGGGGCGGCCACCGGCAGGTAATGGCGAGTCATCCAGAACTGGATCAGGCCGAGGATCATCAGCCCGCCGGCCAGCGCGAAGCCGGCCTGCCAGGACACTTTCTCGCCGATGGTGCCGACCAGCAGCGGCGCCAGCAGGCCGCCGACATTGATGCCCATGTAGAAGATCGAGAAGCCGGCGTCGCGTTCGCCGCTGGGGCGATCCTTGTACAGCTGGCCGACCATGGCGCTGATGTTGGGCTTGAGCAGGCCGACGCCGAGCACCACCACCACCAGGCCGAGGAAGAACACGGTCTGGTTGCCGAGCGCCAGCATGAAATTGCCGAGCGCGATAATGCCGCCGCCGAGCATCACCGCATTGCGCTGACCGGTGAGCCGATCCGCCACCCAGCCACCCGGCAGGGCGAACAGGTAGACGCAGCCGAGGTAGAGACCGTAGATCGCAGTGGCGTCCTTGGCGGTGATGCCGAGACCGCCGTCCATCACGGCCGCCGTCATGAACAGCACCAGCAGGCTGCGCATGCCGTAGAAGGTGAAGCGTTCCCACATTTCGGTGAAGAACAGGGTCGCGAGGCCGCGCGGGTGGCCCAGCCAGGTGGCTTCTTGCATCGGGTTAATTCCTTGGGGTTTGCCGCCGACCATGCCTGCGGCCGGGCGCGCGCGTCAATCCGGGCAGGCAAAACGCCGGCCAAAACGCCGAGGCCCCGCCAGAGCGGGGCCTCGGGTAGCCAACCCTGCGGCTAGAACAGGGTGTGATTGACCGTGGTCTGGTCAGTCACCGCGCCCTTGGTGGCGGAAATGACGGCATCGCCTGGGAAATTTTCGCCGGTCGCCAGCCCCGTCGTCGCTCCAATGCTCACCGACTGTTCATTGTCCGAACCCCAAGTGACCTGGGTCGTGACATCGAGCTTGCCGCCGTCGGAGAAGGTCGCCGTGGCGGTGAACTGCAGGGTCGCGGATCCGACCATGTCGGGGTTGTCGGGCGTCACTGCGATGCTGCTCAGCGTCGCGGTATTGACGGTGACGCCGGCATTGCCGGTGACACCACTCAGGTTCGCTACCACCGAGGTGCTGCCGACGGCGACCGTGGTCACCACGCCCTTGCTGCCGGCGGTGTTGCTGATCGTCGCCACCGAGGAGTTCAGCGTCGACCAGCTGACCGTGGTGGTGATGTCCTGCTTGCTGGCGTCGGAATAGGTTCCCTCCGCCGAGTACTGCACCTTGTAGCCGGCCGGCAGCGACACCAGCTTGCCGGTGACCTTGATGCTCTGCAGCGTCGCCGGACTCACGGTCAGCTGCGTGGTGCCGACGATATTCGGCGTCAGGCTGGTATCTGTCGCGCTGATGGTGATCGGGCCGCCGACCGTGACGGCATTGGCCAGCCCCTTGCTGCCGGTGGCGTTGCTGACAGTGGCGATGGCGGCGTCGCTGGAGGTCCAGGACACCGAGCCGGTCTGGTCGGAACTGCTGCCGTCCGAGAACAGCTCGGTCGCCTTGTACTGCAGGCTGCTCTTGTTGCTGATGGTCTGGTTGGCGGGGGTGATGCTGATCGAGACCGGCACCGCGTCGGTCACGGTCAGCGTCACCGCGTCGCTGCTGACGGCGCCGCTGGTGGCCACGATCTTGCTCGTGCCCTTCTGGCTGGAACTGGCCAGGCCCTTGCTACCGGCGGCATTGCTGATGGTCGCCACCGCCGGGGTGTCGGAGCTCCAGGTGACGGAATTGGTCAGATCGGGATGGGTGCCGTCGGTGTAGGTGCCGGTGGCGGTGAACTGCTGCTTGCGCCCGGCGGCGATGCTCGGCGTCGCTGGCGTCACGGCGATGCCGACCAGCTCGGCGATGGTGCCGGTGAAGCTGGCGGTGCCGCTGACGCTGCCCAGGGCGGCAGTTATGGTGGCATCGCCAACACCGGCAGCGGTCGCCAGGCCCTTGCTGCCACCGGCATTGCTGATGGTCGCCACCGCTGCGGCGCTGGAACTCCAGGTCACCGAAGCGGTGATGTTGACGACACTGCCATCGGAGTAGGTGCCGTCGGCCTGATACTGCTCGGTGGTGCCTTTGGCCTTGGTGGTGGTCGGCGGCGTCACCGCGATGCTGTTGAGGGTGGCTGCGGTCACGGTGACATCGGTTGAGCCGCTGGTAGAGCCGACCGCTGCCGTCACGGTGGCGCTGCCCAGGTCGACCGCCTGCACCAGGCCCTTGCTGCCGGCGCTGTCGCTGACCGTAACCCGCGCGGTATTGGCCGAGGACCAGCTGGCCTGGCTGCTCAGGTCCTGAGTCGTGCCATCGGAAAAGCTGCCGGTGGCGGTGAGCTGGCGGCTGAGACCTTTCGGAACGCTCGGCGTCGGCGGCTCGACGATGATCGAGCTCAGGGTGGCATTGGTGACCGTCAGGCTGGTCTTGCCGACCACGCTGCCGCGCGTCGCGCTGATATTGGTGGTGCCCGGCGTGCTGGTCGCGGTCGCCAGGCCACGGCTACCGTCGGCATTGCTGATGCTGGCCGCCGTGGTGTTGGTCGAGGACCAGGTGACCTGGCTGCTGACATCGGCGACGCTGCCGTCGCTGAAGCTGCCGGTAGCGGTGTACTGCAGCTTGAAGCCCTTGGCCAGCTTGCCGTTGGCCGGGCTTACCTCGATGGAGGTCAGGGCGGCGTCGCTGACGGTCGCCAGGGTGCTGCCGCTCAGCCCGGAGTAGCTGGCGCTGACGGTGGCCGGCCCCTTGACGCTGGCCACCGCGAAGCCCTGGTTGCCATCACTGTTGCTGATTTCCAGCACGGCGGTGTCGCTCGACTGCCAGGTGGCGGACGCGGTGAGGTCCTGCATGCCGTTGTCAGAGTAGACGCCGGTCGCGGTGAACTGCTGCGTGGTGCCGACCGGAATCGAGGGTTCGGCGGGGGTCACGTCGATGCGCGACAGCACAGCCGCCGTCACCGTGAACGGCGTCGACGCCGAGATGTCGCCGGAGGCAGCGCCGATGGTGGCGCTGCCGACCGCCGGGGTGCTGGCCAAGCCCTTGCTGCCCGCCGCGTTGCTGATGCTCGCCACACCCGTCGCCGAACTGCTCCAGGTCACGGCGGCGGTGAGGTCCTGGGCCGACAGATCGCTGTAGGTGCCGGTGGCGGTGAACTGCTGCGCGCTGCCTTTCGGGACCGAGGCATTGGCCGGCGTGATCTGCAGTCCGGTGAGGACGGCGGGAGTCACGGTGAACGGCGTCGAGGCCGAGATGTCGCCGGAGGCAGCACCGATGGTGGTGCCTCCAATCGCCAGCGCGCTGGCCCGGCCTTGGCTGCCGCTGGCATTGCTGATGCTCGCCACATCCGCCGCCGTGCTGCTCCAGACCACCGAGCTGGTGAGATCCTGGGTCGACATGTCGCTGTAGATGCCGGTGGCCGCGAACTGCTGGCTGGTGCCCTTGGGCCGCGAGGCGTTGGTCGGGGTGACCTGCAATTCCGTCAGCACCGCCGCCGTGACAGTGAGGCCGGTGCTGCCTACGACGCCGCCCGCGCTGGCGGAGATGCTGACCGCGCCCTCGGCCAGCGCGCTGGCCAGCCCCTTGCTGGCGCTGGCATTGCTGATGCTCGCGAGCGCCGGGTTGGAGCTGCTCCAGCTGGCCGAGCCGGTCAGGTTCTGGGTGCTGCTGTCGGTGTAGATACCGGTGGCGGTGAACTGCTTGCTGGTGCCCTTGGGCGAGGAGGAACTGCTCGGCGTGACCTGGATCGAGACCAGGGTGGCGGGCGTCACGGTCAGGCCGGTCGAGCCACTCAGCCCCTGGAAACTGGCGCTGATGCTGGTGCTGCCCGGACCGGCCGCAGTGACGACCCCCCGGCTGCCGGCGGTGTTGCTGACGGTGGCGACGGTGGTGCTGGACGAGACCCAGCTGGCGTTCGCAGTGACGTCCTGCACGCTCGCATCGGTGAAAGTCGCGGTGGCGAGGTAGGCGCGGGTGCTGCCCTTGGCCAGCGTCGAATTGGCCGGCGTCACCGCGACCGCAACCGGCGCGGCGGCGGTGACCGTCAGCGTGGTGCTGACCGACTGGCCCAGGTAGGACGCCGAGATCGTCACCGTGCCGGTCCTCAGGGTCTGCGCCAGGCCGCTGGCCGAGATGCTGACGGTGGCCGGGTTGCTGGACTGCCAGCTGACCTCGCCGCTGACATCGGCGGTGCTGTTGTTGGAATAGATCGCGGTCGCGCTGTACTGCTGCGAGGTGCCGAGCGGCTTGCTGGCCGCCGCCGGCGTGAGCTCGACGCCGTTCAGGCCAACTGCCTTGCTGCCGCCGCCGCAGGCGCTCAGGCCCAGGGCCATGAGGCCGCTCACCAGCAACAGACGCAGGATTCCGAACGGCAAGGCAGAAGCTTTCATGATCGACACTCGTTGGTACCACGCGCGGCCCATTGTTCTGTCGGCCAGGACACCGCGATCACCTGGCCGCCCCGACAGCTTTCCGCGCGAGAGCACGCAGCGCCGCGCCGAAGCATCACACCCTCGGCCGATTGTAAACGAGGCATTCTGCATTCAGAGCACAGGCGCGCGACAAAAAAAACCTACCCGTGGCGGCCGTTTCAGCGCGCCGACCAGAACCACCACAGCAGGCCGACGCCGAGCAGGAACAGCAGCGCCGACAGCCAGCGGCGCCGGCGCGGGAGGCGCTGCGGCGGCGCTGCGGCCGGCCGATAGTGATCCAACAGCAGCTGCAGATTGCGCCGGTTGCTGCGATAGGCGAAGTCGTAGAGATCGCCGAACACCGGCACCAGGCCGGCGACCGCGTCGAGGGCGACATTGCGGATCATGCGCAGCTTCAGCTCGCCGGGCGCGCCCATGCGGTGCGCCTCAATCACGACATAGCCGCCCATCAGCAGGCCGGCGAGGTCGCCGACGCCGGGGATCAGGCCGATCAGCGACTCCAGGCCGATGCGGAAGCGGGTACCGGGGATGCGGATCAATTCATCCAGCCAGTAGGCCAGGGTTTCGATCCGCTGCAGGTTGGGCGGCGTGGGCGGAGCCGGGGTCATTGGGGTCGAATGGGTGGCAGCAGCGTTAGACTGTGAGCCTATTCACAATAAATAAAAACGCCCATGCGAATGCTCGCCGCTCTGAGCTACTGGCTGGCTTGGTGGCTGTACCGGCCGATGCTGGCCCTGGTCAGCTTCAAGGTCACGCCGGAAAATCTTCAGGAGCGCCTGGGCTTGGACCCGGCGAAACCGTTGGTCTTCGTGCTGCCCACCCGCAGCTGGATCGACCTGTTCGCGCTCGACAAGGTCTGCCGCCACTACGGCCTGCCGCGCCCGCAGCGCACCGGCGCCAGCCTGCCCACGGCAGGCCGCGCCGGCTGCGTCTACCTGCCGGCCCTGCTGGAAACCCGCGTGCGCACCACCGAGCTGTCGCAGGTGCTGCTCGATGTCGCGAAGGATTCGGCCTTCGACATCCAGATCGTGCCGGTGTCGGTGTTCTGGGGCCGCGATCCGGGCTCCGAGAAGAGCCTGTGGAAGCTGCTGTTCGCCGACATCCCGCAGGCGGGCAGCGTCCGCAAGTTCTTCATCAGCCTGGTGAACTCGCGCAACATGCTGGCCAACTTCGCGCAGCCGGTATCGTTCCGCGCCCAGGTCGAGCAGGACCAGGACGCCGCCAAGGCGATCAAGAAGCTGATCCGCGCCCTGCACTTCCACTTCCTGCGTGCGCGTACCGCAGCGCTGGGGCCGGAGCTGCCGCCGCGCCGGATCATGCTGGAGCGGGTGGTCAACTCCAAGCTGGTGCGGCGCGCCATCGAGCAGGAGTCCAAGGACAAGAGCCTGACCATCGAGCAGGCGCGCAAGCGCGCCCGCAAGCTGGCCGACGAGATCGGCGCCGACTACTCCAGCGCGGCGATCAACTTCCTCGAGCGCCTGCTGACCCTGTTCGTCTGGGAGCGGGTGTTCCGGGGCGTCGATGTGCAGAACCTCGACCGCGTGCGCGAGCTGGCGCAGAACCACGAGATCATCTACCTGCCCAGCCACCGCTCGCACGCGGACTACCTGCTGCTCTCGTACACGCTGTATCACCAGGGCCTGGTGCCGCCGCACATCGCCGCCGGCATCAACCTCAACTTCTGGCCGGTGGGCGGCCTGCTGCGCCGCTGCGGCGCCTTCTACATGCGCCGCAAGTTCGCCGGCGACCCGCTCTACACGGCGGTGTTCCGGGGCTATGTCGATGCCCTGATCGCCAAGGGTTACGCCATCGAGTTTTTCCCGGAGGGCGGCCGCAGCCGTACCGGCCGCCTGCTGACGCCGAAGACCGGCCTGCTGGCGATGGTGGTGGAGAGCGCCCTGCGCAGCCGCGCCCGACCGGTGATGATCGTTCCGGTCTACATCGGCTACGACAAGGTCTGGGAGGTCGGCAGCTACTTCAAGGAACTGAAGGGCGGCGGCAAGCAGAAGGAATCCGCCGAGGGCCTGCTGAAGGCCGGCAAGATCCTGACCAAGAGCCACGGCAAGGCCTATCTCAACTTTGGCGAGCCGATCGCGCTGCAGGCCTATGCCGACCAGCAGCTGCCGGACTGGCGCGAGCATTTCGGCGGTAGCGCCGAAACGCAGCCGGACAGCCGGCCGGAGGGCTATCCGGCGTTCGTGAAAGAGCTGGCCGAGGAGAACATGCGCCGCATCAACGCGGCGGCGGTGGCCAATCCCTGCGGCCTGTCGGCGGTGGCGCTGCTGGCCAGCCCGCGCGGCGCGGCCAGCGAGGACGAGATTGTCGAGCAGATCGGCCATCTGGCCTGGCTGCTGAAGGGCGAGCCCTATTCGAAGCAGCTCTACATTCCGGACGCCAATCCGAAGACGGTGCTGGAGTGGGCGGCGCCGGTATCGCGCCTGCTGCGGGTGCCGCACCCCTGGGGCGATCTGGTCGGCTGCGCCAGCCGCGACGCGGTGCTGCTCACCTACAACCGCAACAACATCCAGCACCTGTTTGCGTTTCCTTCCCTGATCGCCAGCCTGTTCCGCACCCGTGCGCGGCTGTCGGAAGACGCGGTGCTCACCGGCTGCCGCGCGCTCTACCCCTTCCTGCGCACCGAGTTCTTCCTGCACTGGCCGGCGGAGGAAATCGAGCCGGTGGCGCGGCGCACGCTGGAGGTCATGGTCAATCTGGGCCTGCTACGCCGCGATGGCGACGATCTCTGGCGGCCGGACGTGACCTCGAAGGCCTTCTCCACCTTGGCCATGCTCGGTCGCATTCTGGGCGAAACCCTGGAGCGCTACGGCATGACGGCGCTGCTGCTGGCCGAGGAACGCAAGACCCCGCAGAACCTGCTGCGCAGCAAGTTCGAGCAGGACTGCCGCCTGCTCGCCGAGCGCATGGCCGTGCTCACCGGCCGCGACGCACCGGAGTTCTTCGACCCGGCGCTGTTCAAGGGATATCTCAACACCCTGATCGGCATCGGCCTGGTCACCGAGCAGGGCCACGGCGAAGGCGAAAAGCTGCTGACGGTGGACGCCCGCATTGATCGCATCGCCGAACGCTCGCTGGAACTTCTGTCCGACGAGAGCCGTCAGACCCTGCTACAGCTGCTGTCCCGGCGACGGGATACCACGCTCACCGGCGGCGAGCCGGCGGCCGACAGCCCGCCGTCCTCCCCTTGACAGCAGCCTCGTTATAATTCCGCGCCGCAGAAAAGCTCTCATTCTCGACGCGCCAGCCGGCGCGCCCATTTCCACCGGGACTCCATGTCCACGTTCAATCGCACCCTGCTGGCCGTCGCCGTCGCCAGCCTCGCCCTCGCCGCCTGCCAGAAGAAAGAGGCCGCTCCGGCCATCACCAAGGCCGAGGAGCTGACCACCGACGCGCAGAAGTTCGGCTACGCCATCGGCGTCGACCTCGCCCGTTCGCTGCAGCCGGTGAAGGACGACGTCGACATCAAGGCCCTGGAAGCCGGCCTCGACACCGTGTTCTCCGGCGGCACCTCGGTGCTGGACGACGCCGCCCGCGAGCAGATCAAGAACTCGGTCGCCGAAAAGCTGCAGAAGAAGCAGCTGGAAGAGCGCACCGCCGCCGCCAGCAAGTCGAAGGAAGAAGGCGACAAGTTCCTGGCCGAGAACGCCAAGAAGGCCGGCGTCAAGACCACCGCCACCGGCCTGCAGTACGAAGTGCTGACCGAAGGCAAGGGCGCCGCCCCCAAGGCCACCGACACCGTCACCGTGCACTACAAGGGCACGCTGCTGAACGGCGAGACCTTCGACAGCAGCTACGACCGCGGCCAGCCGGTCAGCTTCCCGCTGCAGAACGTCATCCCGGGCTGGACCGAAGGCCTGCAGCTGATGCAGCCGGGCGCCAAGTACAAGTTCGTGATCCCGGCCAACCTCGCCTACGGCGAGCGTGGCGCCGGCGTGAAGATCGGCCCCAACGCCACCCTGGTGTTCGAGGTCGAGCTGCTGTCGATCGGCGAAGCCAAGCCGGCAGCCGCCAAGAAGTAAGCCTCGGCGGTTCAGCAAAAAGGGCGGCCACTGGCCGCCCTTTTTCATTGCCCCGGTCGAACCGGCGGCATCGCAGCCTCAGTTGCCGCAGGCCTTGCCCAACTCGACCTGGGCCTTGTCGAGGCGCTCCTGGAACTCCTCATCGGTCATCCGCGCCAGCGAGCCATCGGGCTGCGCGACACCGAGCCGGCGCGCGGTCTTTTCTTCCAGATGGCTCACCCGCTCGCGCGCCTCGGTGCAGCGCTTGGCCTTGGCTTCGCGCTCAACCTTGTCGTCGACCTTGGGCGCGGCCGGAGTCGCCAGTGCCGTGGCCGGCTTGGGCGCGGCGGCCGCAGGCGGCGCCGGTGATGGCGTCGCGGGCACGACGCTTATTGACGTCTCTTCGGCGCCGACGTCCGGTGGCGGCGTCTGGCTGTAGTGCACCTGGCCACGGGCGTCGACCCAGCGGTAGACCTTGGCCTCGGCCAGCACGGGCAAAGCAAGCAGGATGAGCAGGAGTGCGCGATTCATGCCCCTGAGTCTAGCGCGCAAAAAAGAGGGCGGCTCTGCACGCTGTCAGGCCGCCCTTCCTCCACACCCCAAATCGTTACTTCGTCGCCTGCTTGGACACGTTGGCGGGATCGAAGAAGCCCACATCGTAATCCTTCTGCAGTGTCTCCGGTTCCTCGTTGTTCATCGACAGCGTGAGGTAGCGGCCGGACTGCAGGTCATACACCGTCTCGATGGCATAGCCCGGCGCCAGTTGCTCGCGCGGGCCATCGTAGGCCTGCACGAACTGACCTTCCTGCACTCGCCAGAGCGAGCCGCGGGCATCGAAATTGTCGACCGCCAGGATCTGCCAGCTGTCCTCGTCAATGTAGAACATGCGCTTCTTGTAGACGTGCGTGGTCGAGGGCCGGACATTGGCCTCCACCACCCAGACCCGGTGCAGCTCGTAGCGCGACAGGTCCTGATTGAGGTGCCCCTTCCGCAGGAAGTCCTTGTACTTGACCTTGTCGGAATGGATCTCGTAGGCGTTGTAGGCGACGTAGATCTCCTTCTTGCCGATCAGCTTCCAGCTGTAGCGATCCGTGGCGCCGTTGTACATGTCGAACTGGTCGTTGGTGCGCAGACCATCCGCCCCGGTACCGGGGTTGTCGTAGCCGACATTGGGCGCTCGCCGCAGACGGCGCTGGCCGGGGTTGTACTGCCAGGCCCGGCGCGGCTCGTTGACCTGATCCATGGTCTCGTGCACCAGGGTGATCAGGCCGGCCAGACGCGGCGGCGACGTGATGGTCTGCAGAAAGTAGATGCCGACGTTGTTGAGCTGCTCCGGGCTCAGCGTCCGCGAGCCGTACAAGAACTTCACCTGCTCGCGAATCTTGACCAGGTTGTAATCACCGCCAGCGGTCACCGCTGCCTGGATGTTCCAGCGGTCGGCGCCGACGCCGCGATAGCGCAGCTTGTGATTCCAGATCGGGTCGTTGCCGGTCTTCGGAATCGGAAAGGGAATTCCCAGCACGGCACCCTTGACGGTTTCACCGCCGTTGCTGACCTCGGCCTCGAGCGCGTTCTTGTAGGTCGCCGCGTAAACGAAGTCCGGATACGCGGCGGTGCGGCGCGCCGGAAAGACGTTCATCTTGTAGCTGTCGGGAAACTTCGCGAACAGAGCCTTCTGCCCGTCGGTCAGCCTGGTCTTGTACTGATCCAGATTGGCCTTGGTGATGGAGAACTTCGGCTTGTCGTCCGGGAAGGGATTGCACAGGCGCTTGCCGGGCCCGCCATAACAGGCAGGCGGCTGCGTCAAGCCACCCTCCCACTTGGGAATGCTGCCGTCCTTGTTACCGGCACGCTCGGCGCCCACCGGTGTCAGCTCGGCCTTGAGCTTGTCGGCCTCGGCCGGCGACACCTTGGCCTGCACGGGAAGGCTGGCCACGACACAGGCCAGCGCCAGCAACAGCGCGCGTTTCTTCATCTCTCCTCCGAAAGCTTTATTTGTGCCGCGACCTTAGCGCAGACCTGACATCCGTGCCAGATCGAAGCCCCGGTGAAATCAGCCTAAAGGGCTGCGCGCTCAGCAGTAGATGAACGGATCTTCCTCGTACTCGCCGACCGCGCCGCCGGTGAGCACCGGATTCATCGCGCCGATAGGCGAGACATTGTCCCAGTACTGGTGGCGCAGCTGCACCAGCCCGGTCTGGAAGCTGCAGTAGCCGACATCCTTGACGGCACGCGGCATGCCGGCGAGGCCCAGCTGGGCCAGCGCCTCGGCGACCACGCCCTTGTCGGGATTGGCCGAGAGCACGCCCCAGCCGATCTGCAGCCAGGGCGCCGCCGGATTGATCGGCAGGCCGCCCAGGTCGAACACACCCTCGACCGGATCGTAGTCCGCGATCGGCGGCAGGTAGGCGGCTTCTTCCAGGGCGCGCCGCAGCTGCCAGTTGCTGAGGGTGGTGCCGTCGGCGGCGACCGCCATCAGCGACTGGTTGCCCGGCCGCACCTCGATGCCACCGCCATGGCCGAGCAGACGCCGCGCTTCCAGCAGCACCCGGGAGGCGATGCCCGCCGACAGCGGCGTCGAGAAGCTGGTGCCGGCGGTGAATTCGTTGGTGCCCTCTTCGCAAGCCATGCAGTACGGCAGGTTCTGGGTGAAGTCGGAGATGAAGTCCGGGAACAGGCCGGACAGCAGGGTGCGACCGTTGGAGGAGTCCTCCTCGAAGCCGGAGACGCCGATGCTCCACCAGGGGCCGGCGCCGGCCCGCAGCGGGCTCAGGCCAGGACCGTTGCCGGCCGAGCTGAAGTGCAGCTTGCCCAGCGCCACCACGCCCTCGAAGGTCTTGTAGAAGGTATTGGCCTCCGGCAGCGGAATGCCGGTGACCGGGATCGATGAGCCATAGCTGGTGGTGACAATGTCCACCGCCGGATGCAGGAAGGCGAAGGCATGCGATGCCTCCGAGCCCAGCGCGTCCGGCTCGACGAACATCAGCACCGCCTCCGGGTTGGCGGTGAGCACCGAGGACGAGGTGCCGACGCCGTGGGTGTCGTCCTCGCTGTCCGGCAGGATCGGGATGCTGCCCTCGGCCGGCTCCTTGAGCGTGACCGCGACGATATTGGTGCCCTTGAACCAGTACAGCTCGCCCTTCTTGATGCCGGCCCAGAGCGCGGCATCGGCAGCGAAGTCGGCGGCGAAGTCGCCGGTCCGGGTCAGTTGCAGCTGGTGGGCGGCATCAATGCCCAGCTCGGCCAGCAGCTCCGGCGTGACGCTGGCCGGCGGATGGCCTTCCGGATAGATCGTGCTGCCAGCGTTGTAGAAGTCATGGTAGGGATTGATACCGGTGTCGATGTCGGCCACCACCACCCGCGCGACCGCGCCGATGCCGCCAGAGGAGGAGCCACCGCCAGAACTGCTGGAGCTGCTGCCGCCCGAGGTCGAGCCTCCAGAGCTGGAGCCACCCGAGGTGGAACCGCCGGACGTAGACCCACCCGAGGTGGACCCGCCGGAAGTCGAGCCACCCGAGGTGCTGCCTCCAGAGGTAGACCCGCCGGAGCTGCTACCGGAGGAACCGCTGGAGCTGCTGCCGCCGGAGGAGGAGGAAGAGGACGAAGACGACGAGGAACTGCTGCTCGACGAGGACGAAGAGCTGCCCGAACTGCTGGAACCACCCGAGGAACTAGAGCCGGAGCTGGAGGAGCCACCCGGATCGCTGCCCTCGTCAGCACCGGAAGGGCTGCCGCAGCCGGCAAGCAGGAGGCTGCCGAGCAGGGCGGCGATGAGCAGGTTCGGAATCTTCATGAGTATCGAGGGGGGCCGCAGTTGAGGAATGGTCCAGCAGGCAAATACTGGGCCCGGGCCGGCGACGCGAACAGCCCCCAATTCTCAGGTTGGCGACGGCGCCTGCAGGCTGTAGTAACGGGCCAGCAGCGCATGCAGCGCCGGGTGGTGCCGGTGCAGCGCCGCCGGCTGCTGGAAGTAGGCCTCGCTGACCACCCCGAAGAACTCGCCCGGACTCTGCGCTCCGTACTTGTCGAGCACCGGCGGCCGGCGGTGGCGCTGCAGCCGCGCGTACTCGGCGCCCATGACCTCGGCCCATTCGGCCGCCAGCTCCGGCGGCATCGGTGGCGCGCCCTCGCCGGCCGGGTTCTCCTCGTCGAGGGCGTGGGCGAACTCGTGGATCACGACATTGACCGGGTCACCCGCCAGCGCCGCCGCCACATCGGCCCAGGACAGCACCACCTGACCCGGCCCCTGCTCGCCGATGCGCTCGTCCGGCTCGTCATCGACCAGCTCCAGGCCGTCGTCGGCGAGCGGCTCGCGCAGTGGCGGCACCAGGAAGGCATCGGGGTAGACCAGGATTTCGCGCACGGCAGGGAACAGGGGCTGCAACTCCGCCTCCGGCTGCAGGCGCAGCAGACAGGCAAGGCCGGCGATCAGCAGGCGCTGCTCCTCGTCCAGGGCATGGCCACCACAGGCCAGCCAGCGCTTGCTGTGGCGGAAGCGCTGTACCTGGGCGAACCAGCGCTCGCGCTGCGCGCCGTCCAGCCAGTCCGCTTGGGGAATGCCTTGCCGCAGGCGCTCGCGCTCGGGCGCAGACAACGGCGCCGACAACCGCCCGGCCAGCCGGCGCCGCTGCCGCCACCAGCGCCCGAGCAAGTACAGCGCCAGGCCAGCGGCCAGGGCGGGGATCAGCCAGATCGGCACGGGCGGCGCGCGCGGCTACAAGGCGCTGAGCTTGGCCATCGACAGCATCAGCCACTTGGTGCCGGCGTTGGCGAAGCGGATCTCCACCCGGGCCCGCTCGCCCTCGCCGTCAAAGCTGAGGATGGTGCCCTCGCCAAAGCTGGGATGACCGACCCGCTGGCCGAGCTTGAAGCCGCCGAAGGCCACCTCCGCCGTCATCCGCGAGGACAGCGCGGGGCGGCTGAGGTTGTAGCCCTCCTGCTGGCGCTCGCGCCAGGCATTGCCGTGCTCGTAACCGCTGCCCATGCCGGTACGCGGTGCGCCGCCGCCATAGCTGCCCCGGCCGGACTGCACGCCGAAGCTGCCGCGCAGCACGCCGGCGCGCGGCCGGGTCTCGACCAGGGTCTCGGTCGGGATCTCCTTCAGGAACTGCGAGGGCGCGCAGATCTGCTCGACACCGTGGATGCGCCGGCTCTCGGCATAGCTGATGGTGAGCTGCTGGCGGGCGCGGGTGATGCCGACATAGCAGAGCCGCCGCTCCTCTTCGAGATTGCCCTCGTCGACCGCACGCATCGAGGGGAACAGGCCGTTCTCCAGGCCGACCATGAACACCACCGGAAATTCGAGGCCCTTGGCCGAGTGCAGGGTCATCAGCTGTACCGCGTCCTCGCCGGCGGTGGCCTGGCCCTCGCCGGCTTCCAGCGCCGCATGGGTGAGGAAGCTGAGCACCGGGTCGATGCCCTCCTCATCCGGCCGCTCGAAGGACTTGGCGGCATTGACCAGCTCGTCGAGGTTTTCCAGCCGCGCCTCGGCCTGCTCACCCTTCTCCTTTTTGTAGTGCTCTTTCAGGCCCGAGCGCTCGATCAGCTTTTCCATCTTTTGCGCCAGCGGCAGCTCGCGTGTCTGCTGGTCCAGCAGGTCGATCTGGTCGAGGAACAAGCCGAGCGCGCCCGAGGTGCGGCCAAGCGCGGCGGCGCCATTGCGCGCCGCCTTCCACAGCGACAGCCCGTGCTCGCGCGCGAAGGCGCGCAGCTTTTCGATGCTGGTGGCGCCGACGCCGCGCGGCGGCGTGGTGAGCGCACGCTCGAAGCTGCCGTCGTCCTCGCGATTCGCCAGCAGGCGCAGCCAGGCCAGCGCGTCCTTCACCTCCATGCGCTCGAAGAAGCGCAGGCCGCCGTAGATGCGGTATGGCAGGCGGGCGCGGATCAGCATTTCCTCCAGCACCCGCGACTGCGCGTTGCTGCGGTAGAGCACGGCGAGATCGGCGTAGCGGCCGCGCCCGTCGAGGTAGTCGCGCATGCGCTGCACCACGAACTCGGCCTCGTCGTACTCGTTGTACGCCGCGTAGAGCTGGATCGCCTCGCCCTCGCGGTCCTCGGTCCAGAGGTTCTTGCCGAGCCGGCCCGAGTTGTGCGCGATAAGGCCGTTGGCGGCCTTG
This sequence comes from Stagnimonas sp., assembly GCA_030696045.1. GTDB lineage: Bacteria > Pseudomonadota > Gammaproteobacteria > Nevskiales > Nevskiaceae > Stagnimonas. The sequence goes on from JAUYNO010000094.1 coordinate 48,815, forward strand.
AGGATGGTGGCGGTGGAGCGGTAGTTCTGCTCCAGCCGCACCAGTTCGATGCCCGGATAGTCGCGCGACAGCTTCTGGATGTTCTCGACCTTGGCACCGCGCCAGCCGTAGATCGACTGGTCGTCGTCGCCGACCGCGAAGATCTTGCCGTCGGCACCGCAGATCAGCCGCAGCCAGAGGTATTGCAGGGTGTTGGTGTCCTGGAACTCGTCGACCAGCACGTGGCGAAACTTGCGGTGGTAGTGCGCGCGGACGTCGGCAACATCGCGGAACAGCTCGTAGGCGCGCAGCAGCAGCTCGGCGAAGTCCACCAGCCCCTGCTGCTCGCAAGCCTGCTGGTAGGCCGTGTAGGCACGCACCAGCTGGCGCTGGGTGTAGTCGCCCTGGTCGCTCATCGCATGCGGACGACGGCCTTCTTCCTTCTGGGCGTTGATCCAGCCGGTGACCATCTTCGGGGTGTAGCGGTCCTCCGGCATGTCCAGGCTCTTCAGCACCCGCTTGACCAGCCGCTGCTGATCGTCGGCATCGAGGATCTGGAAATTCTGCACCAGCCGCGCCTCGCGCCAGTGCAGGCGCAGCAGCTTGTGCGCGAGGCCGTGGAAGGTACCGACCCACATTGCCCGCACCGGCACGTTGACCAGCTGCTCGATGCGGCCACGCATCTCGTTGGCGGCCTTGTTGGTGAAGGTGACGGCGAGCAGCGAATGCGGCGAGACGTTTTCCACCGCCATCAGCCAGGCGATGCGGTGGGTGAGCACCCGGGTCTTGCCGGAACCGGCGCCGGCCAGCACCAGGCGGTGCTCCGGCGGGGCGGTGACGGCCTCGCGCTGGGCGGGATTGAGGGCTTCGACGAGGGCGACGAGGCGAGGGTCCGTTTCCGGAAGGGCGTCGAATTGCATGATCCCGGTAGTTTACTGGCCTGCGACCATCCGCCGTTTCCGGGCACGCCGACACGCTCGGCTGCCGGCCGGAGTCCGTAAACTAGCCGGCAATGAGCCCCCTGCGCATCGCCACCCGCGAGTCCCCCCTGGCCCTCTGGCAGGCCGAACACGTCAAGGCGCGCCTGGAGACGGTGCATCCCGGCCTGGTGGTGCAGCTGGTACCGATGACCACGACCGGCGACCAGCTGCTGTCGGGGCCGCTGTCCCAGTCCGGCGGCAAGGGCCTGTTCGTCAAGGAACTCGAGGCGGCCCTGCTCGAAGGCCGCGCCGACCTCGCCGTGCATTCGATGAAGGACGTGCCGGCGCAACAGCCGGAAGGCCTGTCCCTGGTCGCCTATCTCGAAGGCGAGGACCCGCGCGACGCCTTCGTCTCCAACCACCACGCCACGCTGATGGCGCTGCCGCCGGGGGCGCGACTCGGCACCGCCAGCCTGCGCCGGCAGGTGCAGGCACGCCGGCTGCGGCCGGATCTGGTGATCGAAGTGCTGCGCGGCAATGTCGGCACCCGTCTGCGCAAGCTCGACGAGGGCCGCCACGACGCCATCCTGCTCGCCTGCGCCGGGCTGATGCGCCTGGGGCTGGCGGACCGCATCCGCGAACGGCTGGACCCGGAGCAGTTCGTGCCGGCGATTGGCCAGGGCATCGTCGGCATCGAGTGCCGGCGCGCTGACGTCCGCACCGTCGACCTGCTGGAGCCCCTGCACGATCCGGCCTCCGGCCTGCGGCTGGCGGCCGAGCGCGCCTTCAACGCCCGCCTGGGTGGCGCCTGCCAGGCGCCGGTCGCCGGTCACGCCACCCGGCTGGCCGATGGCCGTCTGCGCCTGGTCGGCCTGGTCGGCCGCCCGGACGGCAGCCTGGTGCTGCGCGACGAATTGCTGGGCGCCCCGGAAGGCGCGGCGGCACTGGGCGAGACCCTGGCCGAGCGGCTGCTGGCGGCCGGCGCCGGCGAGATCATCGCCGCCAGCCGCGCATGAGCGGTCCGACCGGCCTCGACGGCCTGCGGGTGCTGGTCACCCGGCCGGCCGCGCAATCGGCACCGCTGCGCGAACGGCTGGCCTCGGCGGGGGCGCAGGTGCACAGCCTGCCACTGCTGCAGATCCTGCCGCCCGGTGATCCGCTGGCGGCGCGCGAACGCCTGCTGCAGGCCCGGGGCGCGGACTTCTGGCTGTTCACCAGCGCCAACGCGGTGCGCGGCGCGGCGCGGCTGGGGGCGATGGACGGCCTCGTCCCGGCCGACTGGCCCGAGGCCCTGTTCGCCATCGGCCGCGGCACCGCCTCGGCACTGGCGGCGCTGGGGCGGATCGCGCTGGCGCCGGAAGGTGCCACCAGCGAGGCCCTGCTGCTCTGGCCCGAGCTGCAACAGGTCGGCGGCCTGGAGGTGCTGGTGCTGACCGGCGAGGGCGGGCGGGGCCTGATCGCCGACACCCTGGCCGAGCGCGGCGCCCTGGTGCGGGTGGCGCGCTGCTATCGGCGGGAGCGGGTGGCCCACGCGCCGGACGAGGTGCTGGCGGCGCTGGCCGGAGTCCACGTCATCGTGCTCACCGGCGGCGAGTCGCTGGAGGCGCTGGTCGCCCTGGTGCCGGAGTCCCAGCGTGCCGCCCTGTATCGACTGACCCTGGTTGTGCCATCGAGCCGTGTGGTAGAACTCGCCCGGCACCTGGGCTTCACCGGCGCCCTGCTGGTGCCCGAGGCGGTGTCCGATGCTGCCTATCTGGCGCGGCTGCTGCGCTGGCGCCAGGGCTTGGACTAACGAAAACCAATGACCGATCAAGCGCTGACTCCCTCGACTTCCACGCCCGTCCGCAGCCGGAGCTGGCTGCGCGGCCTGCTGCTGGTGCTGCTGCTCGGCCTGCTGGCGGGCGTCGGCCTGGGCGGCTGGAAACTCTGGCAGCAGTGGCAGAGCACCACCGAGATGCTGGAGGCCGAGGATGCCCTGATCCGCCGGCTCAGCTACCAGATCCGCCAGCTGGAAGCCGATACCGAGAACCTGGCCCGCCGCGGCGACGACAACGACAGCGCCAGCCGGCGCAATGCCCAGCAGCTGGCCGCGCTGCAGAACCAGCAGGAAGCCAGCCAGCTGGCGCTGGCGCGGGTCGACGAGACCCTGCGCGGTGGCCGCGCCCGGTTCCAGCTCGCCGCCGTCGAAGAGCTGCTGTTGCTCGCCAACGACCGCGTGCGCCTGGCTCGCGATGCGCGTGGCGCGGTGCTGGCACTGGAAACCGCTGACTCCCGGCTGGCGACGCTCAGCGATCCGCGCCTGCTGCCGGTGCGCGAGGCGCTGGCGCAGGAACGCCTGGCGCTGCTATCGGCGCCGCAGGCCGATGTCGCCGGCGCGGCCCTGAGCCTGGGCGGCCTGATCGGGCGCGCCGCCGCGCTGCCGCTGCGCGCCCGCACCCCCAGTCATTTCGAGCCGGGCGCCGCCCGCGCCGAGGCGCACCGGGAACTGGCCGCCGACGCCGGCTGGCCGGAGCGGCTGTGGGCCGGTGTCGGCCAGGCGCTGACCACGGTGTTCAGCATCCATCGCGAGGCGCGACCGGTCGACCGCCTGCTGCCCCCGGCACAGGAAGCCTTGGTGCAACAGCTGCTGCTACTGAAACTGGAAGGCGCGCGCCTGGCCCTGCTGCGGCAGGAATCGGCCAGCTTCCGCGAACTGATCGACAGCAGCCGCGCCTGGCTCGACGATTACTACAAGCCCGATGACGCGGCGGTGCTGGCGGCGGACTCCGAACTCGAACGCCTGCGCGCGCTCGATCTGGCGCCGGGCCTGCCGGCGCCGGCCAAGAGCCTCGAACGCCTGCGCGCCGTCCTGCGCGCCGCTCCTTAGGCCGCCGCCGTGCTGGCGTTCTATCTGGTACTGGTGCTGGCCCTGCTGGCGGGCGGCTTCGCCGCCATCCAGCTCGGCGCCGAGACCGGCTATGTGCTGCTCAGCTACGGCAGCTGGGTGCTGGAGACCTCGCTGCTCGGCTTCACCGCCGCCGTGGCCCTGTTCTTCCTCGCTATCTACTACAGCCTCAAGCTGCTCGGCTTCAGCTTCACCCTGCCGGGCCGCTGGCGGCGCGCGCTGGAACGCCGCCGCGCCGATGCCGCCCGCGACAGTTTCGAGCGCGGTCTGCTGAAGCTGTTCGAGGGCCAGTGGAAGCGCGCCGAGGTGGAGTTGGTGCGGCGCGCCGCCGACCACCACGCCGGCCACCTCAACTACCTGGCCGCCGCGCGCGCCGCGCAGCGGGTCGGCGCCGGCGAGCGCCGCGACCGCTACCTGGCCCTGGTACGCGAACGGGCGCCGCATCTGCAGTTCGCCATCCTGCTGACCCAGGCCGAGCTGCAGCGCGAGCGCGGCGAGTTCGCCCTGGTACGCGACACCGCCAGCCAGCTGCGGCAGCAGGAGCCGGGCCATCCCTACGCCCTGGAGCTGCTGGCCGAGAGCCACGACGAGCTGGCCGAATGGTCTTCACTGCGTGCCCTGCTGGCCAGCCCGGGCGCGGTCAAGGCCATGGGAGCGGCGCGCTGGCGCGAGCTCGCCGCGCGCTCGACCCGGGAGCTGCTGCGGTCGGCGGTGGCAGCGGCCCGGCTGGACGATCTGAAGGCGGTCTGGCAGGCCACGCCGGCCGAGGTCCAGGCGCTGCCCGAGCCGGCCCGCGACTACGCCCAGGGCCTGGCCCGGCTGAATGCCGATGCCGAGGCACGCGCCTTCATCGAAACCCGGCTGGAGCAGACCTGGGACGAAGCCCTGGTGCTGCTCTACGGCCCCCTGCACGCCGATGATCCGGTGGCCCAGCTGGCGGTGCTGGAGCGCTGGCTGCAGCTGCACGGCGAGCGGCCTGGCCTGCTGGAAACCGCCGGCCGGGTCTGCCTGAAGAACAAGCTCTGGGGCAAGGCGCGCAGCTATCTGGAGGCGATCATCCAGATCGCCCCCACGCCCGGCGCCTATCTGGAACTGGCCCGCCTGTGCGAACTCACCCAGGCGCCCGCCGAGGCCGAGCAGCACTACCGGCGCGGGCTGGAACTGGCGACCGCTCAGGCCGCGTCCTGAGTCGGCGGCAGGCCGCTGCCGCATCCTCCGCGTGCCTGGATCCGCGCCGCAAGCCGCTCGCCGTCCATCTGACTAGCCCTGCCCCAGCGCCCGCACCAGCAGCATGCGGACCACCTTGTCCTGCAGGCTGCGAGGCGCCACCAGCTGCATCCGCTCCAGGTAGGGTTGTGCTGACGCGGGGATGTCCCTGAAACGCAGCGCTTGTAGCACCAGTAGCCATTTCGGCCCCTCGGCCGCCGCCTTCTTCACCGCGCGCAAGGCCTTGCCGAGCCGGATCTCCTCGGCCGTCAGGTCGGTGCCAAACGGGAAGGCGGGAAACAGCCCCTGCTTGCGGAAACGGCCGAGCTTCTGCTCCAGGGCCGCCGGCGTGTTGTGCTGGAACTGCGAGGGAATCTGATACCCGGGCTCGATCTTGCCGCTCCGCTTGGCCTGGTCCAGCAAGGCCGGCTGAAAGCGCGAGTCGGCGATGTTGATGAGCGCTTTCGCGACCTCGCTGTCGGCGCGGCTGCGCAGATCGGCGATGCCGTACTCGGTGATGACGATGTCGCGCAGGTGGCGGGGGATGGTGATGTGGCCGTAGTTGAAGACGATGTTGGAGCTGGGCTCGGTGGTCTTGCCCTCCTTGTCGCGCACGGCGCGGATCAGCAGGATCGAGCGCCCACCGGTGGTCGGCGAGTTGAGCTGGTGTGCCATCGCCACGAAGTTGTACTGACCGCCGACACCGGAGACCACCCGGCCGTCGGCCAGGCCATCGCTCATCACCGCGCCCGAGAGCGTGGCCATGATGCCGGTGTTGATGAAGCGCGCGTGCTGGCGCTGCTCCTTGTACAGGCGTGGATTGAGATCGAGTTGGTTGACCTTGTTGACGCCGGTCATGCTGATCTCGCGGCGCTGCGCCTCGGTCATGTCGCGCAGACCCTGGTAGAAGTCGCGCGGGCCGAGGAAGAAAGCGCCGTGCAGCACGATGCCGTCGCGCAGCCGGCGGCCCAGGCAACGCTCGCCCATCACTTTCCGTGAATGCGGATCGGCGACATTGGCGATGATGCGTTCGCCATCGGGCGCGACCAAATAGCCCTGTTCGTAACGGGTGCCGTCGTTGAAGAAGCCGTGGCGCTGCAGGACTTCGAAGTCGCTGGTGCGGATCACCCGGACGCCCAGCGCCTCAAGCCGGTCCAGCACCTCCGGCTTCAAGTTTTCCGGATCGCAGCGGCCCTCGTTGATCAGCTGCTGCAGCGCCCAGAAATCGTAGACCTTGCGCTTCAGGATGCCGGCCTTGAGCAGGTGCCAGAAGCCGTCCACGAACATCTCAGAAGCGCCGTACAAGCCCCGGTCGAAGGGCGCTACGCCGCCGTCGCGGCGGATCAGGTCGCCGTACTCGTCGAGCGCCCCGAGCGCCTGCAGGGACTGCCCATACAACTGGTTGCGGGCCTGCCGCGCCTGCAGCGCGTGGACGATGGCATCACCCAGAGCGCCGATGCCGATTTGCAAGGTGCCGCCGTCCTTCACCAGGGCCGAGGCGTAGAGGCCGATGGCATAGTCGGGCGTGGTCACCGCCAGCTTCGGCGTCGAGAACAGCGTCGTGCTGTAGCGGGGATGATCGACCAGGTAGTCGAACTGCTCTGGCCCGAGCTCGGCATCGTGGGCCATGAACGGCAGCTGCTGGTTGACCAGGCCCACCACCGCGAACGGCCGGCCGCTGGCGCGCGCCAACGCGATCAGCTCCGGGGCGGTATCCGGATTGCAGCTCAGGGAATAGCGCGTGCCCTGGGCGGTTTCGCGTTTGCAGACGATCTGCGCCGCGATATTGCAGCCCTGGGCGAAGACATCGCGCGCCGCGAAACTGTAGTTGGTGCTGATGTAGTTGCGCTGCGCGTGGGCGTTGTCGAGATTGCTGCCGGGCTTGAAGAAGAACTCCTTCACCTGGACATTGCCGGGCAGCCGCTGGGCGCGCAGGTCGAGCATGTAGTCGAGGTCGGGGCAATCGCCGTAGACGCGGTCGACGAAGGGCTGGAGGAAACGGCGCTCCAGTTCCGAGCCGGGTGCCGGCTTTTCCAGCGACAGCGCGGTGAGGATGGTCAGCGACAGATCGGGGTCGGCCTTGGCGCGGGCGTAGAGCGCATTGATCAGTTCGATGGGCTTGCCCAGGCCCAGGGGCAGGCCGATGCGCAGGTCCTTGCCCAGCTGGGCGATCAGGGCGTCGACGGCGGCTTCGACGGAGTCCAGCACGGTGGGGGCGGAGCGGGCTTCGGTCATGGCAGGGGCTTGCGGCAGGCAGAGGCTAGAATTCTGGCACGCCCTCCAGGTCCCCCATGCCCCTCACCGATCGCATCCCCGACCGCCTGGCCCAGCAGGCCGAGCGCGCCACCCTGTGGCTGACCCATGCGGTGGAGCGGCTGAGCGATGCCGACCGTTTCGTCGCCTCCGACCAGACCCCCTACGACCTGATCCACCGGAACGGCCTGCTGTCGGTGCGCCGCTACCGGCCGCTGCTTGAGACCGAGATCCTGGTCGGCGAGCAGACCCTCCCGGTGCGCAGAAAGCGGCACCGGGTGCCGATCGTGCTGGTGCCGCCGCTGGCCGCCGATCCGCTCAATTTCGACCTGCTGCCGCAGCGCAGCCTGGTGCGCTTCCTGCTCGCCCGCGGCTACAAGGTTTACCTGGTCGACTTCGGCAGCCCCGAGAGTGCCGACTCGCATCTCGGCCTCGCCGACTACACCACCCGGATGCTGCCGGAGGCGCTCGCGAAGGTGCGACGCGACAGCCGCATCCAGCCGCTGTCGCTGTTCGGCTACTGCATGGGCGGGCTGTTCTGCCTGATCTACGCCGGCTGGTCGCACGACCGCCAGATTCGCAACATCGTCACCATCGCCAGCCCCATCGACGCCCACCAGGTCGGCGTCGCCGGCCAACTGCTGGCAGCGATGCGCGGGCCGATCAAGCTGGTGCGGCGCTACACGGCTTTTCGCATCCACAAGCTCGATCCGGCGCGGCTCAATGTGCCGGGCTGGGTGTCCTCGCTGGCGTTCAAGCTCACCAATCCGCTCGGCACCCTGACCAGCTATGTCGACCTGCTGATGAACCTCTGGGACCGCGACTACGTGGTACAGCACCAGAGCATGGCCGCCTGGTTCAACGACATGCACGCCTATCCGGGTGGCATCGTCCAGGACTTCGTGGTGCGGGTTGGCCTGGACAACGCGCTGTCGAAAGGCCGGGTGCCACTGGGGAAGGACCAGGAGGCCCTGCTGGACCGTATCGATGCCTCGCTGCTGGCCATCGCCGGCAGCAGCGACAAGATCGTCACCGTCGAAGCCGCGCGCAAGGTGATGGACATCGTCGGCAGCAGCGACAAGCAGTTCGAACTGGCACCCGGGGGGCACGCCGGCGTGTTCGCGGGCAGCAAGGCGCCAGCGACCACCTGGACGCTGGCGGCCGACTTCCTGAGCACGCGTTCGAAATGACCAGCCTCGGCCAGTGGCTGGACCTGGTCGGCGTGGCCGCCAATGCCGTCGCCGGCGCGCTGGTCGCCGGCCGTCGCCAGTTCGACTGGCTGGGCGTGGCCGTAATCGCCGGCGTCACAGCCATCGGCGGCGGCACCGTGCGCGACCTGCTGCTGGACCGGCCGGTGTTCTGGATCGCCAATCCCGCCTACCTGCAGGCGGCGCTGGCGGCCACCGCCTTCACCCTGCTCTATGCGCGCACCCGCCGCATCCCGGAGCGGGTGCTGGAGAGCGCCGATGCGCTGGGCCTCGCCCTGTTCGGCATCGCCGGCGCCCGCATCGCCCTCGACCTGGGCCATGACGGCCTGATCGCGGTGGTGATGGGCGTCATCACCGGCAGTTTCGGCGGCCTGCTGCGCGACGTGCTCTGCAACGACATCCCGATGATCTTCCGCCAGGGCCAGTTCTACGCCACCGCGATCATCCTCGGCTGCTCGCTCTACGTCGGCCTGATCGCGCTGGGCCTGGCGAACGATCTGGCCGCCGGCGCCGGCATGCTCGCCATCCTGGGCTTGCGGGTTGCCGCCGTGATCTGGAATCTGCGTCTACCGATCTTTCGCTTGCCGCCCGAAGAACCCTGACCGAGCTGATCCGATGAAATGGCCATTGCGAATCGGGCTGATCCTGCTGCTAGTCCTGGCCGCCGCCGTGGCGGTGATCCAGTGCTGGCGCCCAGGCCTGGCCGACTACGCGGCGCACCGCTATCCCGATAGCCCCATCCCCCCCGGCGCGCTGACCGCGACCTGGTTCGGGGTCACCGCCGTGCTGCTGCGCGATGGTCAGCATGCGGTGATGGCCGATCCCTTCTTCTCGCGCCCGCCCGGCATGCTCAATGCGCTGCTCAACCGCCGCATCGAGCCCGACGAAGCGCGCATCAGCGCCTGGCTGCAGCGGGCCGGTGTCGAGCATCTCGATGCCGTGCTGGTCTCGCACTCGCACTACGACCACGCCATGGATGCCGGCGCGGTGGCACGACTGACCGGCGCCACCCTGCTGGGCTCCGAGAGCAGCCTCAACATCGGCCGTGGCGCCGGCCTGCCGGAGTCGCAGCTGCGGCGGGTAGAACCGGGCGCGCGCTATCCGTTCGGCAGCTTTGGCGTCCGCTTCATCGAGAGCGCCCACGCGGGCGCGACCGGCGGCCGTCCGACCGGCGAGATCGACGCGCCGCTGGTGCCGCCGGCTCGCTACCTCGATTACCGGCTGGGCGGCACCTACTCCATCGTCGTCGAGCACCCGCAGGGCCGGGTGCTGCTGCACGGCAGCGCCGGTTTCCGGCCGGGGATGCTGCGCGGCGAGCGGGCCGACCTGGTGTTCCTGGGCGTCGCCGCCGTTGACGATCTGGAGACCTACCTGCGCGAAACAGTCGGGACCGTCGGCGCCCGGCGCGTCATTCCCACCCACTGGGACGACTTCTGGCGACCGCTGGAACAGCCGCTGCGACCGCTGCCGCTGAGCCGCCTGGATCACATCCTGGCCGGGCTGAGGGCACATCCGGAGCTGCGGGTGCAGACCCTGGAGCCGGGGCAGACGGTGGCCCTGTTTCAGGCCTCGTCGTCACCCGAGTAGCACCGCCTGGGTATCCCGACTCCGGGCGGCCGATTCGACAAAACCACGCAATAGGCGTACGGTTCGCGTCGCTGTACATCAAGTTTTAGAGTCCTGCGCGATCCAACCGCCCCCAAAGGCGGCTGCCTTCACTTCATGTTCTTTCTTTCTTGAGTGCACACCCCGCGGGCGATTTTGCCCGCATCAAGTAAGGATGAAAGCAACATGAGCGATATCGCCACCGGCACCGTCAAGTGGTTCAACGACACCAAGGGCTTCGGCTTCATCACCCCCTCCGCGGGCGGTGAAGACCTGTTCGCCCACTTCAAGGAAATCCAGGGCGACGGCTTCAAGTCGCTGACGGAAGGCCAGAAGGTCGAGTACGTGGCTGCCCGCGGTCAGAAGGGCATGCAGGCCACCCGCATCCGCCCGGTCTAAACCCCGCGCGCTGCAAGAAAAGGCCGCACCTTCGGGTGCGGCCTTTTTCGTGGACGCTCGGTCGGCGCCGAGCACGGCCACTCGGCGCATGACCGCCTTCCATACCGAGCTTTCCGTCCTTTTGCCGGTGCGCCCGAGCGGCGGCGCCCCCAAGTGTTCCGACAAGACCTATAGTGACTGCAACAAAGGATATCCAGGCCTAGCAGTCCGCCCTGCGGACGGGGGCCAAATCATCCCCGGCTGGGATGGTTGGGGCTGGAATCGCGGAGGAGAAGCTTGGGAAACGACGCGACCGTGTGGCAGCGCAGACCCGGCCTGGTGCGGGTGCTGGCGCTGTTGCTCGCGTTCTGCCTCGCCAGCGGCGCGCGCGCGGAGTCGGTCGAAGTGATAACCAGCCCGGACCGGGGCGATATCCAGATCGACCGGCCGATGCTGCAGGCGATCTACCTGATGCGCGTCCGCGAATGGCCCGACGGCAAGCCGGTGCGGGTGTTCGTTATGCCGGACAGCAGCGATACCCACGACCGGTTCACCCGCGAAAAGCTGGGGACCTATCCCTATGTGCTGCATCGGGTCTGGGAGCGGATGGTGTACACCGGGACTGGCCTGGCCCCGGAGACGGTGCGTTCGGAGCAGGAGATGCGAGACAAGGTCAAGAAGACCGAGGGCGCGGTCGGCTATGTGCTGTCGAGAACCCGATCCGCCCGCGAGCCTGGCCCGATAGCCACGGCGTACCACCAGGAGGGCCAGCATGCGCAGCCCTGAGCGACCGCGACACCCCGGCGGCAGTTCGGCGCCAACCTGCGTGGCGCTGCTGGCCGCGCTGCTGACGGCCGCTCCGGCCCAGGCGCTGGACTACCAGGTGCACGGCTTCCTGGCCCAGGGCTTCGTGCTCAGCGAGGGCAATGATTTCTACGGCGGCAGTCACGACGGAACCCTCAATTTCTTCGAGGCGGGCTTGAACGGCTCGATGCGGCCAATACCCAAGCTGCTGCTGTCGGGCCAGGTGCTGGCGCGCGACGCCGGCGCCACCGACAGCGGCGAGCTGCGCCTGGATTACGCCTTCGCCGACTACCAGGCCTGGGCCGAGCCCGAGGGCGTCGCCGGCCTGCGGCTGGGCCGGGTCAAGAACCCCTATGGCCTGTTCAATGATTCCCGCGACGTGGTGTTCACCCGCCCGGGCATCCTGCTTCCGCTGTCGGTGTATTTCGAGGGCCAGGGCGCCCGCACCCTGCTGTTTTCCTCCGACGGCGCCCAGGCCTATGGCGGCCTGACCTTTGGCGGGCACTACCTGTCGGTGGTCGGCGGACTGTCTCCCAGCAAGACCCTGAGCAACGACGACCAGGAGCAGTTGTTCGGCGCACTGGCCGATCAGGGCGACGTCAGCCTGCACGAGTTCGGTTCGCTACGGCTGATGGACGAGTGGGGCGACGGCCGCTGGGCGGCGGCGGCGTCCTACCTGCACGGCAACCTGCGGTTCGAGCCCAATCCCGGGGTGCCGCTCAGCGGCCAGGCCACGTTCGACCTTTACCTAGTGTCGCTGCGCTACAACGGCGAGCGCTACAGCCTGACGGGCGAGTACGGGGTGACGGCGAGTGAGTCCGAGTTCAACAGCTTCGGCACGGTCAGCCGCAGCACCAACACCAGCGACTCCTTGTATGTCCAGGCCGAGTACTTCCTGAACCCGCAATGGACCCTGATGGGCCGCTACGAGGCCGCCTTCGCCGACAGTGATGACCGCGACGGCAGCGAGTGCCTGGACGAGAACCAGATGCCCGGCAACTCCCACGGCTGCTACGCCCACGACCTGGGTGCCGGCCTGAGCTGGAAGCCGGACAAGCACTGGGGCCTGTGGGCCGAGTACCACTATATCCACGGCAGCTACACTGCCTCGCGTCAGGACAACAGCGGCGGCCTGGACCCGCACTGGTCGATGCTGCTGCTGATGGCCGCCTACCACTTCTGATTCCCAGGGCCTGTTAACGCCATGGGAGTCGCTGCGTTGCTGGCCCCAAGGCCGCCAGGCACGGCGCCGAACGACGCCAAGGCTGGAGCCTTGGCTAGGCCGGCAACGCCGCATGGCGGCCTTTGGGCCAGCAACCCTTCGGGGCGTGCTCGTGCCACGGTGCCTGAGCGTAGCGAGGTGGGTGCGGGCACGAGCACCTCCGGCGCCTCCCGCACCCCTTGCTTCGCAAACACCGTGTCGGCGCCGGACTGTTTTGGCGCATTGCGGCGTCAGCGAGTCTTTCGATGGCATCAACCATCGCGCAGACTCACTTCCTTGCACTGCGCCAAACGACTTGGCCCTCGGCGCGAAGTGACACAAAGTCACTTCGCGATAAGCCGAGTCGCCTTCGGCCGCAGCGACCATTTAGTTGTGAACACGCCCTAACCTCATGGAACTGAAACTCAGCGCCGAGCAGCTCACCCAGCTGCTCAATGCCGCCTTCCCCAGCGGCAAGGGCGATCAGCCCATCCTGGTCGAGGAAGTGTGGCCCGGCCATGCCCGCATCCGCATGTGCTACCGCGAATGGATGCAGCGACCGGGCAAGGTCTTGTCCGGCCCGACCCTGATGGCCGCCGCCGATACCGCCATGTACGTCGCGGTCATGGCCCATGTCGGCCCGGCGCTGATGGCGGTGACCGCCGACATGAACCTGCGCTTCCTCAACAAGGGCGCGCTCGGCGATGTGATCGCCGAGGCCGGCATCCTCAAGCTGGGCCGCAAGCTGGTGGTGATGGATACCCGGGTCTGGTCGGCGGCGGAGCCGGAGCGTCTGGTGCTGCACGCCACCGGCAGTTACGCCCTGCCACCGCCCGCGTCAGAATTTTGACGCCGCTGGACTGCCCGGCCGCTACGCTCATCGCCGATACCCGGCGGGGCAGTGGCGGGGTGGTGACACTGGCGGCACCCCCCATGGACGGGAGTCCTCCGTGACTACTTCCCCGCGCTGCCCGCCGCCCTCTTCCTCCCGCCAGCGCCAACGCGGCGTCGCGGCGGTGTTCGCCGCCATCACCCTGATCGCCCTGATCGGCTTCATGGCGGTGGCGATCGATGTTGGCCGGCTCTACTACGCCCAGCGCGAACTGCAGCGGCTCGCCAATATTGGCGCGCTGGACGCGTCCCGCGTGGTGAGCGGCTGTGGCACCGACACCGGCGTGCCCGGCACCCAGAGCCAGGCACTGGCGGAACTGACCGCCAGCCTGGGCCGCAATGTCGATAGCCTGGACGGCCTCAGCCGCTCCATCGAGATCGGCCGGGATGTCGAGCTCGCCGACGACAACGCCGGCCTGCGCGGGTTCGAGACCCTGGCCGAGGGCGATGAAAAGCTGAACGCGGTGCGGGTTACCCTCAGCCGCGCCGCGCCGACCCGCCTGCTGCCGGCCATCGCCGATGTCGGCGACACCATCAGCGCGGTCGCGGTGGCGAGCCAGCGGGCCGTTGGCGCCTTCACGGTCGGCAGCAGCACGCTGACGCTCAACAGCCGCGAATCCGAGTTGCTGAATCCCTTGCTGGAGGGCCTGCTGTGCCCGACCGGCACCGCCGGCTGCGAGGCGGGGATCAATCTTTCGGTTGCCGACTACAACGGTCTGGCGGCCGCCAACCTCAGCCTGGGCAACCTGATCGCCGGTGCCAGCGCGGTGGGCCTCGACGTCGACAACCTCTCCGAGTTGCTGGCCCTGGAGCTGACCGTGCCGCAATGGCTGAACGTGGTTGGTGCCGCGCTGGAGTTCGCGGTGGACGCGAGCGGCAGTCAGGTCAGCGCCGACATCGCTGCCCTGGTGACCGGCCTGGCCGGCATCGCCGAGCCGGGCAGCACGGTCAGTCTGGCCAGCTTGCTCAACACCACCAGCCTGGCCCTCAGCGGCCCGCTCGACACGGTGCTGACCAATGTTCCCTTCGTCGATGCCGGCAGCCTGCTCACCGGCCTGGGCCAGGCCGCCGCGCTCGGCACGCCGATCGAGGTGCAGGGCCTGGGTCTGGACGTGCCCGGCGTGGCCAGCGTCAAGGCCTGGCTGGTGGTGGGCGCGCCGCCCAAGTACGCCATCGGCCCGGCCGGCTCGGAGGGCGCCAAGGCCAGCACCCAACAGGTGGACCTCAAGGTGCGGATCGCCGCCGGCGCGGTGCTGGCCGGCCTCAAGACCGCCATCGAGGGCGCGCTCAACGGCCTGCTGAGCCTGCTCGGCAGCCTGGTCGGCTTGACGACCACGGTCGCCGTTCTGCCCAGCGACATCAATCTCGGGGTCGACGTGAAGGTGGCTGCGGCCACCGCCAGCCTGGACGAACTCAGCTGTCCGACCCGTGCCAACGGCAACGAAGGCATGCCGACCGCCGGCCTCAGTACCAGCGCCACCGGCGCGGAAATCGACGTTGGAACTTTCAGCTCAGGCGCCACCGCGCCGGCGACGCTGAGCGGCAGCAGCAGCCTGCCGTTGGCGACCGTCGCGGTTGATGCCAGCTGCGTTGGGGTCAAGCTCGGCTCGCTCTGCCTGGGCCTGAATCTGGGCACCACCACGGTGGCCCTGGGTCTGGAAATGACCTCGGTCGACGTCGCCAGCCTGCCCAATACCGCGCTGAACGACGTCACCAGTTACACCCAGGACTCCAGTACGCCGCCGTTGCGCTACCTGGCCAGCAATCCGGTGGCGGACATGAACCCGCAAACCCTCGGTGCGCCGGTGAGCGCCTCGGTCAGCCTGGGCCTGACCAGCGTTACCACCGGCGGCACCGGTCTCACCGGCCTGCTGACCAGCCTCATCAGCGACCTGATCAATTCCCTGAACACGGTGGTACTGGCGCCGCTGCTGGCTGTGGTCAATACCCTGGGCGCCGAGTTGATCGACCCGCTGTTGGGGCTGCTAGGCATCCAGCTGGGCAGCAGCACGGTGACCATGATCGGTGTCGGCGTCGATCAGCCGCACCTGATCACTACCGACTACCCCGAGGCCGCGGACTAGCCGCAACTCAGGGGCAGCTGCTCGCTCCCGGCCTTCAGCTCCCGCCAGCGCTTGCTGGCGGCCGGGACTGCGGGATTGCCGGGAAAGCGCCGGATGAAGCCGCGCAGTTCGCGGATGACGCTGGCGCGGTCACCGCAGGCGCAGGTCCCGAGCGAGACCACTTCCTCGAAGTCGCGCAGCATCTGGCTGACCAGGGCCTGGTAGTCCTGCGGGTGCCGGCGGGCATAGCGGCTCCAGTCCTCGTACAGCTCGATGAGCAGGCCCTCGCCGTACTGCACACAGCCGATCACCAGGGCGCGCGGACGCATGTAGATCGGGAAGAGCCGTGGGCCCCAGTAGGCGCGATACAGCCGGAAGAACTCGACGTCGGCTTCACGGCCGTGCCTCTGGGCCAGGGCAAAAAAGAACTCCGGCAAGGGCTGCACGAAGATTTCCATGCCGCGCTGCAGGTGCAGGCCGCGCAGGCGCTGCTGCAGGGCGCCGTACTCGGCCTCGGGATAGGTCTCGATCAGCGCGTCGCTGCCGAGTCCGCCCGGAATCTGCATCAGGGCCTCCTGCACTGCCTCGGCTTTCGCCAGCAGTGGCTCCAGTGACTGCGGAGCGGTCGCTGTCTCGACCCGTTCCAGCTCGCCGAGGTAATCCTGGACGGCGGCGGGTGTCTCGATGGCCCAGGCGGGCAGAGCGAGCAGGCTGCTTAGCAGCAACAAGCCGGTCAGGCGGGGCATGGCGTGGCGTAGGTCCGGTCAGTCGGTGAGCGGGCGGCCGCGAGTCTCGATCACCCAGGGCATCAGCAGCAGGCCGATCAGGGGGATGAAGCCGACGTAGAACAGCACGCCGAGGGCACTGGTGGCGGCAGTGCTGCCCTGGCTGGCGATGGCGCCGACCAGGAAGGGACCGCCGGCGGCGATGACGCGGCCGATGTTGTAGCAGAAGCCGGCGCCGGTGCCGCGCAGCCGGGTGGGGAACAGCTCCGGCAGGTAGTAGGTGAAGCTGCCGAACACGCCGAACACCGACAGCCCGATCAGGAAGTAACCGTACAGCCGCCATTGCGGCACCAGGTCCAGGCCGAAGGTGGCGAACACCGACAGCGCCGAGACGATCCAGTACAGGCTGAACATCTTCTTGCGGCCGAGGTGCTTGCTGGCCGGAATGGTCAGCAGGGTGCCGATCAGGCCGCCGAGATTGAAATAGGTCGCCGCCAGGGTCTTCCAGTGCTCGACCATGGCGCGGGTGGCGGCGGCATCCAGGCCGAGCGCCTCGGCATTGGCGCGTCCGAGCCCGGAGGCGACGGTGGGGATGAAGGCATTGCAGCTCCACCAGGTCAGCAGGGCGATCACCGCCATGAAGAAGCCGGAGCGGGTGAGCTCCCGCATGCCGGGTGCGAACAGCTCCCCCAACCGGGGTGGCGCCGACACCGCCGCGACCGCCTTCCAGCGCTCCGGCTCGTGCACGAACAGCCGCACCAGGAAGGCCGCCGCCGCCGGCAGCAGGCCGAACAGGAAGACATAGCGCCAGCTGACCTCGGGCGAATCCTTGAACCAGTTGCCGGCCACTTCCATGTTGACCCAGGTGGCCAGGAACAGGCCCATCGGCGCCGAGGTGTAGAGCAGGGCCCCGGCCTCGACCCGCTTATCCTCGGGCACCGCCTCGGCCACCATCGCGGCCCCTGCCGCCCATTCGCCGCCGATGCCCAGCGAGGCGATGATGCGGAAGGCGATCAGCATCTCGATGTTCTGCGCGAAGGCGCAGGCGGCGGTGCCGAAGGCGTACAGCAGCATGGTCAGCAGCAGGGTGCGGGTGCGGCCGATGCGGTCGCAGACCCAGCCGAACAGTACGCCGCCGGCGGCCCAGCCGAGCAGCAGGATCGAGGTCAGCACGCCGGTCCAGTACAGGGTGGCGCTCTTGGCCTCCGGCGAGCCGATTTCCAGCCCCAGCAGGGTCGGCACGCAGTTGGGCGCGACGTAGTTGAACAGCAGGCCATCGAACACGTCGAAGCCCCAGCCCAGCCAGGCGGCGAACAGCACGATCCATTGGTAGCGGCTCAGGCCGAGCATCGGCGGAGTCTCCTCAGACTTTGTTGTTAGGGCGCGAGCTTACAGCGGCAGCGGCGCCTGCTCCCGGTGCCATTCCAGGATGCGCCGGTACTGCGCCGGGTCCTTCACATGCACCACCTCACCCTCGCGCGGAAAGGTCCAGTCGTACAGGCGCGACAGGTAGAAGCGGAAGGCGGCGGCGCGCAGCACCAGCGGCCAGGCTTCACGCTCAGCCGGCGTCAGCTCGCGGCAGCCGCGATAGGCCAGCATCATCATCTGCCAGCGCGCCGGGTTGGGGCGGCCGTCCGGATCGGTGCACCAGTCGTTGAGCGTCACCGCCAGGTCGTAGGCCAGGGCGTCATTGCAGGCGTAGTAGAAGTCGATGACGCCGGTCAGCCGCTCCTCGACGAACAGCACGTTGTCGCGGAACAGGTCGGCATGGGTCACGCCCTGCGGCAGGCGGCTCCAGTCCAGCTGCGCCTGCGCCGCCAGCTCGCTGGCGATCAGCTCGCGCTGCTCGGCGTCGACCTTGGGCAGCAGGGCCTCGGCGGTAGCGCGGCGCCAGGCCGGGCCACGGCTGTTGTCGGCGTGACCGGCGAAGGACAGGCCGGCGATGTGCAGCTCGCCCAGCGCCCGCCCCACCGCCTGGCACTGGGCGATGCTGGGGAACAGCACGCTCTGCCCAGTCAGCCGCCGCACCAGGGCGGCCGGCTTGCCATTGAGGCTGGTCAGGTTGGCGCCAGCGCGGGTACGTGCCGGCATCGCACTCGGGTAGCCACGGCCGGCGAGATGGTCCATCAGGCCGAGGAAGTAAGGCAGATCCTGCTCGTTCAGGCGCTCGAACAGGGTCAGCACCCAGCGGCCGTCGGTGGTATCGACGAAGT
Organism: Stagnimonas sp.; assembly: GCA_030696045.1. Lineage (GTDB taxonomy): Bacteria > Pseudomonadota > Gammaproteobacteria > Nevskiales > Nevskiaceae > Stagnimonas. The sequence goes on from JAUYNO010000094.1 coordinate 67,145, forward strand.
AGTTGGTGTTCTCGACCCCCTCGCCGATGCCTTGGTAGCCGATCAGCTCCCCGACCGGATAGGCCTTGAGGAACTCGACCAGTTCGGCGTGGCTGACTTTGGTGAAGACGGACATGGAGTGCGAGGCGGCGACGGGCGGCGCGACAGACTACCCAATGCCAGTGGTGCTGTCTGCCGGCGGACCGGAGCGCGTCCGCGCTAGAAAAAAGCGCGGCGCGCCCGCATGATCGCGCGCCATGAAACTCGCCTTCACCAAGATGCAGGGCTGCGGCAACGACTTTGTCGTGATCGACGCCACTGCCGCGCCCTTCCTGCCGACCCCGGCGCTGTTGCGGCGCCTCACTGATCGCCGTTTCGGTGTCGGCTGCGATCAGGTGCTGGTGATCCAGGCGCCCAGCTCCCCGGACGTGGACTTCGACTACCGAATCTTCAATGCCGATGGCTCCGAGGTCGGGCAGTGCGGCAATGGCTCGCGGGCTCTGGCGGTGTTCGTGCGCGACCGGGGCTTGAGTGCGCGGCCGGAGCTGCGGGTGCAGACCCGCAGCGCGCGCATGCTCCTGGCGCTGCAGCCGGATGGTCAGGTGCGGGTCGACATGGGCGCTCCGCGACTGCGCTCCGCGGAGATTCCGCTGCATCTGCCAGATGCCGAGCGCCACCGGGTCGAGGTCGATGGCTTCGGGATGGTCGAGTTCGGCGTCGCCAACATGGGCAATCCCCACGCGGTGCTGCGGGTCGAGGACGTCGATGCCGCGCCGGTCGAGGCCCTGGGCCGGGCCCTGCAGGCACGCAGGGACCTGTTTCCGGAGGGAGTCAACGTCGGTTTCCTGCAGGTGCTGGATTCAGGTAACGGCCGGCTGCGGGTCTACGAACGTGGCAGTGGCGAGACCCTGGCCTGCGGCAGCGGCGCCTGCGCCGCGCAGGTGGTGGCGCGCCGCTGGGGGCTGTTCGGCGACAGCTCGCGGCTAGAATTGCGCGGCGGCACGCTGCGGCTGCACTGGTCCGGCGCAGGCCAGCCGGTGCTGATGACCGGGCCGGCGGAAACCGTGTTCACAGGGGAGATCGAATGGCAAAGCTAGACGTGGCCGCCGCAGCTGCCGCGCCGGTGCTGGACGAGCAACAGGTGGTGACCTTCCTCAAGGCGCGGCCGGAGTTCCTGGTCCGTCACCCCGAACTGCTGGAACAGCTGGAAGTGGCGCACGCCGCCGGTTCGGCGGTGTCCCTGATCGAGCGCCAGGTTGACCTGCTGCGCGGCAAGAACCTGAAGCTGGAAGCGCGCATGAACCGGCTGCTGGAAAATGCGGCCGACAACGAGAAGCGCGCCGCCAGCGTCCACAAGCTGGCGCGCAGCCTGATCCGCGCACCCTCGCTGGCGGCGGTGCTGGCCGGCCTGCGCGGCTGCATGAAGGACGATTTCGGCATTGACGAGGTCTGCGTCGGTGTCAACGCCAATGTCTACAAGCGCCACGACATCGAGGGCCTGGTGCCGCTGGAGCCGGAAGGTGCGCTGGCGCGTGGCTTCGAGAATTTCATCCGCACCCGCCTGATCGAGTGCGGTCCGATCGAGCCTGACAAGGCCCGGCTGCTGTTCCCCAAGGCCGAGCTGCCGGTGTTGTCGGCGGCCATCGTGCCGCTGGAAAAAGAGAAGAACCTCGGCCTGCTGGCGTTCGGCGCCCGCGAGGCGGAACGCTTCCAGCCGCGCCAGGGCAAGCTGTTCCTGGAGATGACGGCGGACCTGGTTGCGGCTGCACTCAGGGCCAGGCTGGGGTGAGCCGGATCAGACGGACTGCCTTGAGTGGCAGTCCGTCCCGGGGGTAGCGATGCAGAGCTCGGTTGCGCCCGGGATGGCATGCTTCAGCATGGCCGAACAACCGTCTCGAAGCGCCCTGGAAGCCGCAGTGGCGGAACACCTCGACTACCTGCGGGTGGTGCGCCGCGCGCCGCGCGCCACCCTGGCCGGCAGCCGCCAGGACCTACAGCGCTTTCTCGAATTCGCCACCGAGCGTGGCCTGGCAGATCCCGCCAAGGTCGATGTCCACGCAGTGCGCGCCTATGTCGCGCGCCGCAGCCGGCTGGGGCTGGCGCCGGTCAGCGTCCGGCGCGAGCTGTCGAGCCTGCGCGGCTTTTTCCGCGCGCTCTGCCGCAATGGCCTGTTGCCGGCCAATCCGGCCGCCGATGTGCGGGCGCCCAAGGCGCCAAGGCGGCTGCCCTCGGCCTTCGAGGCCGAGCCGCTCAACGCCGCCCTCGATCAGGTTCCGGACGGCGAACTGGAATGCCGTGACCGGGCCATGGCCGAACTGCTGTACTCCTGCGGCCTGCGCCTGGGCGAGCTGCAGCCGCTGCGGCTGGACCAGTTCGACGCCGGACTGACCGAGCTGCGGGTGACCGGCAAGGGCGGCAAGACCCGGGTGCTGCCGGTCGGCCGCCAGGCCCGCGAGGCGCTGCAGGCCTGGCTGGCGCTGCGGCGAAGCCCGGCGGGTGCGGGCGCGGCACTGTTCCCGGGGCGGGGCGGCGAGCCACTGTCACGCACGGCCATCGCCGGCCGCTTGAAGGCCTGGGGGCGCCGCAGCGGGCTGGACGGGCGGGTGCATCCGCACCGCTTCCGCCACGCCTTCGCCACCCATCTGCTGGAGAACAGCGGCGAATTGCGGGCGGTGCAGGAGCTGTTAGGGCATGCCAACCTGGCCACTACCCAAGTCTATACCCACCTGGATTTCGAGCGTCTGGCCCGGGTTTATGACAGTGCTCACCCGCGCGCTCGTCAGAAATCCGTCCCGGATGTTGCGGAGCAGCAAGCTGGCGATGATAAAATTCGCAATTAAGGTTCCATCAACAGACCTTAAACCCGCCGTCCTCCTTCACTTGTTGTACTTTCCGTGTCTCCCTGGGAGTTTCAAAAATGAACAATCTGCTCAAGATCGCCCTGCTGGCTGCCCCGATCGCTCTCGCCGCCTGCGGCAAGAAGGAAGAGGCTGCTGCTCCGGTGGAAGCCCCGGCCGCCGCCGCTCCGGTGGAAGCCGCCCCGGCCCCGATGGAAGCCGCCCCGGCCCCGACCGAAGCTGCTCCGGCTGCTGACGCCGCCGCCCCGGCCGAAGCCGCTCCGGCCGCGACCGAAGCCGCTCCGGCTGCTGCCCCGGCCGAAGAGCCCAAGAAGTAAGACTGCGCGCGGCTTGTCCGCGCCGGTTGTTAGCTTCTTCCCGGGCAACCGGGAACGCGAGAGCACCGAAAGGTGCTCTTTGCGTTTCCGGCGCTGCGTGGGCAAGGTCCGGCGGTTGAATTTGTCCGGTCGCGCCCAATCTTTGCGGCATTCCCCCGCATTGGGCTGATCGCCCTCGGAGCAAATTCATGCAGCAGTTCGACGGCACCACCATCCTGTCCGTGCGCCGCCATGGCACGGTGGTGATCGGTGGCGACGGCCAGGTGTCGATGGGCAATACCCGGGTCAAGGGCAATGCCCGCAAGGTGCGCCGGCTCTACAACGGTCAGGTGATCGCCGGCTTCGCCGGCGGCACCGCTGACGCCTTTACCCTGTTCGAGCGCTTCGAGGGCAAGCTGGAGAAGCACGGCGGCCAACTGGTGCGGGCGGCGGTCGAGATGGCCAAGGACTGGCGCAGCGACCGCTACCTGCGCAAGCTCGAAGCCCTGCTGCTGGTGGCCGACAAGGAGGCCACCCTGATGATTTCCGGCAACGGCGACGTGATGGAGCCGGAGGCGCACGGGGTGATGGCGATCGGTTCCGGTGGCAGCTTTGCCACCGCGGCGGCGCGCGCCCTGGTCGAGCATTCGGAACTTGGCGCCCAGGACATCGTCGAAAAGGCCCTGCACATCGCTGCCGATATCTGCATCTACACCAACCACAACCTGACCATCGAGCGCATCGATGGCCCATGAAGGAAACTTGTCCGGGAGCCTCGTGAGCGAACCTGAGAACACCAGCGCCGCGGTGATGACGCCGCGCGAGATCGTGGCGGCGCTGGACCAGCACATCGTCGGCCAAGCCGCCGCCAAGCGGGCGGTGTCCATCGCCCTGCGCAACCGCTGGCGCCGGCAACAGGCGCCGGTCGGCATGCGTGCCGAGATCACGCCCAAGAACATCCTGATGATCGGCCCCACCGGCGTCGGCAAGACCGAGATCGCGCGACGGCTGGCCAAGCTCGCCAACGCGCCGTTCGTGAAGGTGGAGGCGACCAAGTTCACCGAGGTCGGCTACGTCGGCAAGGACGTCGATACCATCATCCGCGACCTGGTCGATTCCGCCATCAAGCAGACCCGCGAGCAGGCCGCGCGCCGGGTGCGTGACAAGGCCGCCGCCGCTGCCGAGGAGCGCGTGCTCGACGCCCTGGTGCCGCCGCCGAAGGATTTCGGCGAGGCCAGCGAGAACCGGCAGAGCGAGAACGGTGCCGCCCGCCAGGTGTTCCGCAAGCGCCTGCGCGAGGGCAAGCTCGACGACACCGAGATCGAGATCAAGCTGTCGGCGACCGCGCCCAACGTGCAGTTGATGGGCCCGCCGGGCATGGAGGAGATGACCCAGCAGCTGCAGTCCATGTTCGCCGGCATGGGGCAGGGCAAGACCCGCAGCAAGAAGATGAAGATCGTCGACGCCATGAAGCAGCTCACCGACGAGGAAGCCGGCAAGCTGGTCGACGAAGAGGCGATCAAGACCGAGGCGCTGCATAACGTCGAGGAGAACGGCATTGTCTTCATCGACGAGATCGACAAGGTCGCCAAGCGCGGCGAGTACGCCGGCGCCGATGTCTCCCGCGAGGGCGTGCAGCGCGACCTGCTGCCGCTGATCGAGGGCTCGACCGTCAGCACCAAGTACGGCTCGGTGAAGACCGACCACATCCTGTTCATCTGCTCGGGCGCTTTCCATCTGAGCAAGCCCAGCGACCTGATTCCGGAGTTGCAGGGCCGCCTGCCGATCCGGGTCGAGTTGGAGGCGCTCAAGGTCGAGGACTTCGTGCGCATCCTCACCGAGCCGAACTTTTCGCTCACCGAGCAGTACAAAGCCTTGATGGCGACCGAAGGCGTCACCGTCGATTTCACCGCCGAAGGCGTGAAGCGTCTTGCCGAGGTTGCCTTTCAGGTCAACGAGCGCACCGAGAATATCGGCGCCCGTCGCCTGCACACGGTGATGGAGCGACTGATGGAAGAAGTCGCCTTCGAGGCCCCCGACTGCGCCGGAACCACGCTCCGCGTCGATGCCGCCTATGTCGATGGCAAGCTGGCGAAGTTGGCGGGCGACGAAGACCTGTCGCGCTACATCCTTTGAATACCCTTTAGCCGAGTACTGTCATGCACGCCCCCACTCCCGCCGGTATCAAGCTGCACCGCGCCGACCAGACCCTGGAACTGCGCTACGCCACCGGCCGCCAGTTCATGCTCACGGCCGAGTACCTGCGGGTGTTCTCGCCCAGTGCCGAGGTACGCGGCCACGGGCTGGAAGAGCCGGTGCTGGTGCCGGGCAAGCGCGAGGTCGGCATTCAGGAAATCGTCCCGGTCGGCCAGTACGCGGTGCGTCTGGTGTTCGACGACGGCCACGATACCGGCCTCTATTCCTGGGACGTGCTGTGGGAACTCGGCCGTGAGCAGGCCAAGAACTGGCAGCGCTACCAACAGCGCCTGGCCGAGCACGGCATGAGCCGCGACCGCGATCTGGTGAAACTGGCGGCACTGCCCAAGAAATACATCCCGACGGCGAAGGCACAGTCCCGCTAGTGTTCCGCCTGCAACGGAGCGTTAGATGGATGGCGAGTGACTTTTGGCACTGATCGAGGCGCGAGGAAGCGCTGTAGTGGGCTCTACAGAATGACGAGCAACGAAGGGCAGTGCCAAAAGGCGCCGCCAGGCGCTAACGATCTGTTGCGGGCGGAACACTAAGTCGTTGCCGGCGGCGGCGCCGAGGCGTAAGGTGCGCCGCAATGAAAATCGTCATTCTTGGCGCGGGGCAGGTGGGCTCCACGCTGGCTGAAAACCTCGCGCGCGAATCCAACGACATCACGGTCGTCGATACCAATGCCGGCATGCTGGCGGCCCTGCAGGAACGTATCGACCTGCGCACCGTCCAGGGCCACGCCTCGCATCCGGAAGTGCTGCGCCGCGCCGGCTGCGACGACGCCGACATGCTGATCGCCGTCACCGACGCCGACGAGACCAACCTGCTCGCCTGCAAGATTGCCCACACCCTGTTCCGCACCCCGACCAAGATCGCCCGGGTGCGCAGTGCCGAGTACCTCAAGGATTCCGCCGTGCTGTTCGCGCAGGAAGCGCTGGCGGTGGACATGTGCATCAGTCCCGAGCAGCTGGTCACCGACTACATCCGCCGCCTGATCGAGTACCCGGGCGCGCTGCAGGTGGTGGACTTCGCCGACGGCAAGGTGCGCCTGGTCGGGGTTCGTGCCTATTACGGCGGTCCGCTGGTGTCGCGCCAGCTCAAGGAGCTGCCGGCGCACTTGCCGGCCGGCGTCGAGGCGCGTGTCGCCGCCATCTACCGCCGGGGCCGCGCCATCCTGCCGGAAGGCGACACCATCATCGAGGCCGAGGACGAGGTCTTCTTCGTCGCCGCCGCCGCCCATATTCCCAAGATCATTTCCGAGCTGCGCCGCCACGACAAGCCGGTGAAGCGGGTGATGATCGCCGGCGGCGGCAACATCGGCCTGCGCCTAGCCAAGGCGCTGCAGGAACATGTGCAGGTCAAGCTGATCGAGAAGGACCGCAACCGCGCGGCCGTACTCGCCGCCGAACTCGATCACGTGGTGGTGCTGGTCGGCGACGCCGCCAACGAGGCGCTGCTGATCGAGGAGAACATCGACGACATCGACGTGTTCTGCGCCATCACCAACGACGACGAGGCCAATGTGCTGTCGGCGATGCTGGCCAAGCGCCTGGGCGCCAGCAAGGCGCTATCCCTGATCAATCGCATGGCCTATGTCGATCTGGTGGAGGAGAACTCGGCGGTCGATATCGCCATCTCGCCGCAGCAGTCGACGGTGTCGGCCCTGCTCGCCCATGTCCGCCGCGGCGATGTGGTGAAGGTACACACCCTGCGCCGTGGCGCCGCCGAGGCCATCGAGGCCATCGCCCACGGCGAGCGCGGTAGCAGCAAGGTGGTCGGCCGCCGCATCGACGAGATCAGGATGCCGGCCGGCTCCACCATCGGCGCCATCGTCCGTGGCGAGCAGGTGATCATCGTCCACCACGACACCGTGATCGAGGCCGAGGATCACGTCATCCTGTTCATCGTCGACAAGAAGAAGACCCGCGAGGTCGAGAAGCTGTTTCAGGTCGGCTTCGCGTTCATGTAGCGGCGCAGCCGCGCAGAGTTCGCGAAGAAATCGTAGCGAGCATGGCCTGCTGCAAGGAGCCGAACCGACTAAAGGTTCGGCCAGCGCACCGCAGCGCACTTCAGTGCGTGAGGATTGCGAGCAGCGCATGACGCCGGCGTTTGGCTTAAGCGGGACTGACATTGAGTCAGTCCCGATCCCGGCCAAACGCGGACAGCGCAGTAGATTTATCCGCGAACTCTCAGTCGCGCCAGAAGCTGGGCGTGAGCACCACGAACAGGGTGAACACTTCCAGTCGGCCCAGCAGCATCGCGAAGGTGCAGACCCAGGTCTGGAAGTCGTCGAGCACCCCGTAATTGCTGGCTGGACCGACCAGATTCAGGCCGGGGCCGGCGTTGTTGATGCTGGCGATCACCGCCGAAAAGGCGGTGAGGAAGTCGAGCCCGGTCGCCAGTAGGGTGAAGGTCAGCACTAGGATGCTGATGGTGTACAGGTGGATGTAGCCGAACACCGCCGACACCACCTTGGACGGAATCACCCGGCCGCCGACCTTGAGCACCACCACCGCGTTCGGGTGCATCAGCGAGAACATCTCGCGACCGCTCTGCTTGAACAGGATCAGCGCCCGGATCATCTTCATGCCGCCTCCGGTGGAGCCCGAGCTGGCGCCGACGCAGGACAGCAGCAGGAAGCTCAAGGGCACGAACAGCGGCCAGAGGTTGTAGTCGAGGCTGGCGAAGCCGCTGGAGGTTGCCAGCGAGACCATGTTGAAGCTGACATGACGCAGGCAGGTCCAGAAACTCTCGAACTGGCCGTGCAGCCACAGGAACAGGCTCAGCCCCAGCGCCGACAGCGCGAACAGCGGCAGGATCGCCCGGGCTTCCGGGTCTTCCCAGTAATAGCGCAGGCGGGCGTTGCGCCAGGCCAGGAAGTGGGTGGCGAAGTTGAGCGTCGCCAGCAGCATGAAGACGATGCTCACCGCTTCGATCACCGGCGAGTTGAAATAACCGAAGCTGGCATCGTGGGTCGAGAAGCCGCCCAGCGACAGGGTCGAGAAGGCGTGACAGATGGCGTCCAGCCAGGACATGCCGGCGGTCCGGTAGCTGATCGCGCAGAGCGCCGTCAGCGCCACGTAGATCGACCACAGTGACTTCGCGGTCTGGGTGATGCGCGGGGTCAGCTTGTCGTCCTTGATCGGTCCCGGCGTTTCGGCCTTGTACAGCTGCATGCCGCCGACGCCCAGCAGCGGCAGGATCGCCACCGCCAGCACGATGATGCCCATGCCACCCAGCCAGGTCAGTTCATGGCGCCAGAGGTTGGTCGAGGGCGGCAACTGGTCGAGGCCGGTCAGCACCGTCGAGCCGGTGGTGGTGAGGCCGGAGATGGTCTCGAACATGGCGTCGGTGAACGACAGCCCGTCGATGGTGATCATCAAGGGCACGGTCGCGCAGACCGCCATCAGCACCCAGGACAGGCTCACCAGCAAGAAGCCCTCGCGCGGCATGATGTCGCGCTTGGCCCGGCGGGTCAGGAACCAGAGCGCGAAGCCGATGACCAAGTTGATCGCCATCGCGATCACGAAATCCCAGTGCTCGCCGTCCATGAAGATCAGGGAGCAGGCGATGGGCAGGAGGTAGGTGGTGCTGAACAGCATCAGCAGCAGGCCCAGCACCCGGGCCACGGGCAGGATGCCGCGGACGGCCGCGCTATTGGTTTTCGCCATGGGTGCGCAGTTTACCCGTCTCGGCCGGCGCTGACGGCCGGCGATATTTTCGTCACCGGGCTGCGGTGTATATTGAACCTCCATTCAGGAAGCGGCCCGTTCGACGCCGCGTTTTCGCGAGGAGTACGACCATGAATGCTGCCGTCCTGACCATGCCGGAAGCCAACACCCTCGACGCCGAAGTACGTCGCGTCTTCGAGAAGCAGTTCGACAGCGCCATCCGCCTGCGCCGCTCCACGGCGGACGAGCGCATCGCCAAGATCAAGAAGCTGAAGGCCGCGGTGCTGGCCCATGCCGGCGCGATCCAGCAGGCCATGTACCAAGACTTCAAAAAGCCGCCGGAGGAGGTCGACCTCACCGAGATCCTGCCGGTGGCCGCCGAGGCCGGCGACAACATCCGCAAGCTGCGCAAGTGGATGCGGCCGACCAGCGTCTGGCCGACCCTGCTGACCGGCGGCCTGAAGGGCTATGTCCAGTACGAACCGCGCGGTCGCTGCCTGATCATCGCGCCCTGGAACTACCCGGTGAATCTCTGCTTCGTGCCGCTGATCAGCGCCATCGCCGCCGGCAATGTCGCCATCATCAAGCCCAGCGAGATGACGCCGCACACCACCGCCGTGATCGTCAAGATCGTGAAGGAAACCTTCGCCGAGGACGAGGTCGCGATCTTCGAGGGCGATGCCGCCGTCTCCACCTCGTTGCTGGCGCTGCCGTTCGACCACATCTTCTTCACCGGCTCTCCGGCGGTCGGCAAGATCGTCATGGCCGCCGCCGCCAAGCACCTGACCAGCGTCACGCTCGAACTGGGCGGCAAGTCGCCGACCATCATCGACGAGACCGCCGATCTCGATCTCGCCGCCCGCAACATCCTCTGGGGCAAGTTCACCAACGACGGCCAGACCTGCATCGCACCGGACTACATCTACGTCCACGAATCGGTGAAGGCGGCCTTCCTCGACAAGGCCAGCGCCGTGCTCAAGGCCTCCTACGGCAACACCGATGCCGAGCAGGCGGCCTCGCCCTGCCTGAGCCATGTCGTCAACCAGCGCCACACCCAGCGGGTCGCCGGCCTGCTGGAAGACGCCAAGAGCCGTGGCGCCAAGGTGGTTGCCGGTGGCGGGGTCAATCTCGCCGACCAGTGGGTGGCGCCGACCCTGCTGACCGACATCCCCAAGGACGCGCGGATCATGTCCGAGGAAATCTTCGGGCCGCTGTTGCCGGTGCTGGGCTACAGCAGCCTGCAGAAGGTGATTGACGACATCAACGCCCAGCCCAAGCCGCTGGCGCTCTATGTCTGGAGCAAGGACGAGTCGAATGTCCGCAAGGTGATGCAGGAGACCAGTTCCGGCGGCGCCTGCATCAACCACACCGTGGTGCACTACCTGCACGGCAACCTGCCGTTCGGCGGCGTTAACAATTCCGGCATCGGCAATGCGCACGGCATCTACGGCTTCAAGGCCTTCAGCCACGAGCGGGCGGTGATCCGCACCCGCTTCATGATGGCCAAGATGTTCTTCCCGCCCTACAGCGGTTTCATGAAGAAGGTCGTCGCTCTGCTGATGAAGCTGGTCTGAGCCGGCTGGCGCTGGATCACAGCCCCGCTCCGGCGGGGCTTTTTCGTGTGCGGCCGGTAGGCAGCGCTACCATTCCCACACTGCCCATGCCGCGAGGCTCCATGCGTCTCCTGTCCGTGCTGATTGCCCTGCCCATGCTGATGATCCCTGCTGCGCAAGCCGGTGACGCACCGCTGATCGCCGGTGTCCCGGTGCCCGATCCGCAATTCCTGCGCGATTTCGCCGAGACCAATGCCTACCGGCTCGGCCACCCCACTTCCATCAAGCTCAGCCCGGACGGCCAGCGCGCCTATTTCCTGCGCTCCGGCGCGCGGGATCCGGTGCAGCGCCTGTACGAGACCGAGATTGCCAGCGGCAGGACCCGCGAGCTGATCACGCCGGCGCAGCTGCTGGGCGGCGCCGAGGAGCAGCTCTCGGTGGCCGAAAAGGCCCGCCGCGAGCGCCTGCGCCTGTCGGCCAAGGGCTTCACCAGCTTCCAACTCAGCCCGGACGGCCAGAGCTTGGTGCTGCCCCTGTCCGGCAAGGTCTACGCGCTCGACCGCACCAGCGGCAGAGTGCGCGCGCTCTACGAGGGCGAGGCGGCGGTGGAGACGCCGACCCTGTCCGAGGACGGTCAGCGCCTAGCCTATGTGAAGGACCACGACCTTTACCTTCGTGAACTAGCCAGCGGGGTCGAGCGAAAGCTGACGCGCGGCGGCAGCGAGACCCTGACGCACGGCCTGGCCGAGTTCGTGGCGCAGGAGGAGATGGGCCGCCAGCAGGGCTTCTGGTGGTCGCCGGATGGCCGCACCCTGGCTTATGAAGAAGCCGACCACAGCGGCATGGAGCGCTTCGCCATCGCCGATCCGGCCAAGCCGGAACAAGCGCCGCAGTCCTTCTACTACCCGCGTCCCGGCAAGGCCAACGCGAAAGTGCGGCTGGGCCTAGTGTCCTCCGCCGGTGGCAAGACTACCTGGGTGCGTTGGGATGCCGAGCGCTATCCCTACCTGCTGCGCGTCGAATGGCGCAAGACCGCGCCGGTGCAGGTGCCGCTGACCCTGATCGTGCAGAGCCGCGACCAGCGCGAGCAGGCCATCCTCACCGTCACGCCGGGAGGCGCGACCAAGACCCTGCTGGTGCAGCAGGATGCCGCCTGGTTGGACCCGGATTTCTCCTTCCTGCGCTGGCTGCCGGACGGCTCCGGCTTCCTCACCGCCAGCGAGGCCAGCGGCCGTGCCGAGCTGGAGCTCTACGACGCCCAGGGCGGCCAGCGGCAGGTGCTGATTCCGGGCGAGCAGGGCTTCCTGGAACTGGCTGGACTCACCGACGACGGCCGCATCTATGCACTCGCCGCGCCCACGCCGGACGCGGTGCAGCTGCTGCGCCTGAGCCCGGACGGGCCGGGCTATGGCCGGTCCGAGCTGCTGCGCGCCGGCCCTGGCGAGCGCGAGCTGAGCCTCGCCCGTCGCAGCGGCGCCTACGTCCTGCGCGAATGGACGCAGGACGAGACTGCCACTGTCCATGGTGCCGATGGACAGCCGCTTGCGGTGCTGCCCAGCGTCGGCGAGTCACCGCGCACCCGGCCGGGGCTGAGCTTCGTCACGGTCGAGGCCGAGGGCCGGCGTTTCCACGCCGCCGTGCTGCGCCCGCGCGACTTCGACCCGGGCAAGCGGTACCCGGTGATCGATTCGGTCTACGGCGGGCCCACCGTCAGCAAGGTCACCGCCAAGGCGCTCGACTACCTGCGCGAGCAATGGCTGGCCGACCACGGCGCGATTGTCGTCCGCATCGATAACCGTGGTACGCCGCGCCGCGACCGCGCCTGGGCGCGCGCCTTCAAGGATGCCGAGGGCAGGAACGGCGACGGTCTGAGTGTGATCCTGCACGACCAGGCGCTGGTACTGCGCGAGCTGGCGAAAACCATTCCGCAGATGGACATCGCGCGCGTCGGCATCTACGGCTGGAGCTATGGCGGCACCAGCAGCGCCGCCGCCGTGCTGCGCATGCCGGAGCTGTTCAAGGTGGCGGTCGCCGGTGCGCCGGTCACCGACTGGCTGGACTACGACACCCATTACACCGAGCGCTATCTCGACCTGCCGGCGGCGAATCCGCAGGGCTATGCGAAATCCAGCCTGCTCGCCGATGCGCCGAACCTGCAGCGGCCACTGCTGCTGATCCACGGCACCGGCGACGACAACGTCTACTTCTCGCACTCGCTGAAGCTGGCCGACGCGCTGTTCAAGGCCGGCAAGCCCTTCGAGTTCATGCCCCTGGTCAACTTCACCCACATGGTCGCTGATCCCTTGGTGCAGGAGCGGCTGTACGGGCGCATCGCTGACTTCCTGTTCACGCATCTCGGTGCACCGCAGCCGCTGCTGCCATGAGCCTCGCCGCGCTGCTCGGCAGCGACTTGCCGCTGATCCAGGCACCGATGGCGGGCTCCCAGGGCAGCGCGCTGGCGATTGCCGTCTGCGCGGCCGGCGGACTTGGCTCGCTGCCCTGCGCGATGCTGAGTGCCGAGGCCGTCCGCAACGAGGTCGCGGCGATCCGCGCGGCGACGGTGCAACCCTTCAATCTCAACTTCTTCTGCCATTCGCTTCCCGCACCGGACGCGGCGCGCGACGCCGCGTGGCGGGCGCAGCTGGCGCCGTACTACGCTGAGTTCGGCATCGATCCCGCGAGCATTGCGGCCGGCCCCGGCCGCTCGCCCTTCACGGCAGAATCGGCCGAACTGGTCGAGGCCCTGCGGCCCGCCGTGGTGAGCTTCCATTTCGGCCTGCCGGCGCAGGAATTGCTGGCACGGGTGCAGGCGACGGGCGCGAAGCTGCTGGCCTCCGCGACCACCGTGGCCGAAGCGCTGTGGCTGCAGGAGCGCGGCGTCGACGCCGTGATCGCCCAGGGGCTGGAAGCCGGCGGCCATCGCGGACATTTCCTGTCCGACGATCTCAGCGAGCAGCTGGGCCTGTTCGCGCTCGTGCCGCAGCTGGTGCGCGCGCTTCGCCTCCCGGTGATCGCTGCCGGCGGGATTGCTGATGCGCAGGGCGTGAAAGCGGCGATGGTACTCGGCGCTGCCGGCGTGCAGGTCGGCAGCGCCTACCTGCTCTGCCCAGAAAGTAGCACCAGCGCTGTCCATCGCGCGGCCCTGCAATTCGCAGACGCAGGTCACACCGCGTTGACCAACCTCTTCACTGGCCGGCCGGCACGCGGCATCGTCAATCGTTTCATGCGTGAGCAGGGGCCGCTCAATGCAGCAGTCCCGGAGTTTCCGCTCGCCACCGGGGCGGTTGCACCGCTGCGCGCCTTGGCCGAGTCGCGGGGCAATGGCGATTTCTCGCCGCTCTGGGCCGGGCAGAATGCCCACGGCGGCCGGCCGATGCGCGCTGGCGAGTTGACTCGTCAGCTGGCGGTCGGCTTTAGCGGCATCTGAGCGTGCCTGAGGAATCGCGATGGCCTGGCTGATCACCAAATACCTGCTGACTGCGGCGATGGTCGTGGCAGTGTCGGAACTCGCCAAGCGCAGCGACAAGCTCGGCGGCCTGCTGGCGGCGCTGCCGCTGGTGACCATCCTGACCCTGATCTGGCTGCAGCTGGAACGGCAGCCAGCGGACAAGATCGCCAACCACGCCTGGTACACCTTCTGGTACGTGGTGCCGACCCTGCCGATGTTCCTGCTGTTCCCCTGGCTGCTGCCGCGACTGGGGTTCTGGCTGACGCTGCTGGCCTGCGTTGTGCTGACCGTGATCTGCTTCGTCCTGTTTGCCCTGCTGGTTCGCGCCCTGGGCGTCGAACTGCTGCCCTGAGATCATCCACACCGGAACCGCCATGCTCCATACCCAAGTCCGCCAACTGGAGGAACTGCTGCAAGCCCATGCGCCGGCGCTCGGCGCGGATTTCACCGCCTACCGCAATCACTGCTACCGCGTGCTCAACCTGGCAGCGTCGCTATTGGCCACGGACGATGCCGAAACGCTGGAGAAGCTCGCCATTGCCGTCGCCTTCCACGACCTGGGCATCTGGACCGACCGGACCTTCGACTACCTGCCGCCCTCGGAGCAGCGCGCGCAGGTCTGGCTGGCGCAGGCGGGCCTGGAGCGGTGGTCGGAGGAGATCACCCTGATGATCCGCGAGCATCACAAGTTGCGCCGCTATCGCACCGAGCCTTCGGTGCTGGTCGAGGCGATGCGCAAGGCGGATTGGGCGGATGTCAGCCTGGGCCTGCTGCGCTTTGGCCTGCCGCGCGCCTACCTGCGCGAGCTGTCGGCGGCGTTTCCGAATGCCGGTTTCCACCGGCGTCTGGTGCAGCTGTCGCTGCGCCGGCTGCTAAGCCATCCCTGGAGTCCGTTGCCGATGCTGAGGTTCTGAGCGCCGGTCGATAACGGAAGCCTTGACGCAACTCTCCAGGCTCGGTGGCAGTCTATGCCGCTGTCCGGCGCGCGACGCAATCGCGCTGACCGGCATCACCCTAGCAGTCCCTTGCCGCTCCGCTTTTTCGGCCACGCCGCCATGCGCACACCCTTGCTACCCCTGCTGCTGACCCTTGCCATGGCCGCCTGCGGCGACGGCGAATCCAAGGCCCCGCAGCTGACCACGGTGGCGCTGGAGCGCGGCGACGTGCAGGCGCAGGTGACCGCCGGCGGCACCCTGCAGCCACTGGTGACGGTGCAGGTGGGTTCCCAGGTTTCGGGCCGCATCCTCAGCCTGGAGGCCGATTTCAACAGCGTCGTGAAGAAGGGCGACGTGGTGGCCCGCATCGATCCGCAGCAGGTGGAGGCGGTGAGGCGCCGCGCCAGCGCCAACGTGATGGCGGCCAGGGGCAATCTGGCCAAGAGCCAGGCCGCGCTGGGCGAGGCGCAGCGCCAGCTCCGGCGCGCGCAGGAGCTGCTGCCTAAGGGCTATGTCTCGCAGGCCGAGATCGACACGCTGGCCACCGGCGTCGAGCAGGCCGAGGCCGATCTGGCGGCGCAGCGGGGTGCGCTGGCGCAGGCACAGGCGGCGCTGTCGGAAGCCCAGGTCAATCTCGACAACACCGTGATCCGCTCGCCCACCGACGGCGTGGTGGTGACCCGCAGCGTCGACGTTGGCCAGACCGTCGCTGCCTCGCTGCAGGCGCCGGTGCTGTTCACCATCGCCCAGGACCTGCAGAAGATGCAGGTGCACACCAGCGTCGCCGAGTCCGACGTCGGCCAGCTGAAACAGGGCATGGACGCCGAGTTCAGCGTCGACGCCTATCCCGGTCGCAAGTTCAGGGGTCGGGTGTCGCAGGTGCGGGTGTCGCCGACCACCGTGCAGAACGTGGTCACCTATGACGCGGTGGTGGATGTCGAGAATCCCGCGCTGGAGTTGAAGCCGGGCATGACCGCCAATGTCAGCTTCCGCACCGCCGAGGCCAAGGATGTGCTCAAGGTCGCCAATGCGGCGCTGCGCTTCAAGGCGCCGCAGGACTGGATCGATGCCGCCCGCGCCGCGCGCGGCAAGGCGGCTGGCGACAATGGCACCGAGCCGGCGGCAGCCGCTGGCGACGGCGCGCGCCGCGCGCGCGATGGCAGCGTCAAGCGCATCTGGCGACAGCCAGCGGGCGGTGGCCTGCCGGTGCCGGTGCCGGTCCGGGTCGGTGTCAGCGACGGCTCGGTGTCGGAGATCACGCCGCTGCACGGCGAACTGGCCGAGGGCGAGCAGATCATCACCGGCATCAAGGGCGGCAGCGGCGATACCGCCAAGAGCAAGGCGCCGACGCCGCCGGGTCCGTTCTGATGGCCTTGATTGAACTGGACAACATCGTCCGCAGCTACCGCCTGGGCGGCGAGGACTTTCACGCCCTGCGCGGCATCACGCTGACGGTGGAGCGCGGCGAGTTCGTGGCGGTGATGGGGCAGTCGGGCTCGGGAAAATCGACGCTGATGAACATCCTCGGCTGTCTCGATACGCCCAGCGGCGGCGACTACCGCCTGGCCGGCGAGCGGGTTTCGGCGCTTAGCCGGGCGCGGCTGGCGCAGATCCGCAATCGCCTGATCGGCTTCGTGTTCCAGAATTTCAACCTGCTGGCGCGGGTCTCGGCACTCGAGAACGTGGCGCTGCCCCTGGCCTATGCGCGCGTCGGTCGCCGCGAGCGCCTGCGACGCGCGCAGGCGGCGCTGGAGCGGGTTGGCCTGGGCGCCAAACTGCAGAACAAGCCCAGCCAGCTCTCCGGTGGACAGCAGCAGCGCGTCGCCATTGCCCGCGCCCTGGTCACCGAGCCGCAGGTGCTGTTCGCCGACGAACCCACCGGCAACCTCGATTCCGTCACCAGCGTGGCGGTGATCGCCCTGCTGCAGGGCCTGTGGCGCGCCGGCCAGACCATCGTGCTGGTCACCCACGAGCCGGACATCGCGGCGCATGCGGCGCGGGTCATCACCCTGCGCGACGGGCAGGTGCTCAGCGATGTGCGCCAGCAAGCCGTTCCGGTGGAGGCTGCGGCATGAGTCCGCTGGAAACCCTGCTCACCGCGCTGTCGGCGCTGGCGCGCAACACCCTGCGCTCGGCGCTGACCGCGCTCGGCATCGTCATCGGCGTCGCCGCGGTGATCGCGATGGTGGCGATCGGGTCCGGTGCCCAGGCCAAGATCGACGCCAGCTTCGCCGCGATGGGCACCAATCTGCTGGTGGTGCTGTCCGGCTCCTCGCAGGCGGGCGGCGTGCGCGGCGGCTTCGGCAGCCAGCCGACCCTGACCTGGACCGATCTCAAGGCGATCCAGACCCAGCTCGACTCGGTGCTGGCGGCGGCGCCGCAGCTGCGCGCCAACGGCAATCTGGTCGCCGAGTCCGGCAACTGGACCACCCAGATCACCGGCACCACGCCGGACTTCTTCGTGATCCGCGACTGGGCCACCGACGCCTGCAGCCTGTTCAGCCAGGAGGATGTCGATGCCA
>JAUYNO010000006.1 GCA_030696045.1 Stagnimonas sp.
CCGCGGGCGTCTGTGCTTTATTCGCGCCGCGGCCCAGCCGTACGCGGCGTTGCAGTGAGAGCGTGACGTGCCACCCGGTGGCGTGCATTGATGGTCTTGCAAAGCTGTGCGTGGGCGGGCTACGGCGTTCGGTGTCGCTGCTAAGCAGCCACACCGAACGCCGTAGCCATCGCGCCGCAGCCTGCCCACGTGCAGCTTTGCCGCGAGGAATCGGCCGAGTGCGTTCCCCCATCATCCTCGATGGAGTGAACACGCCCTAGAACCAATCCACCAGGCCGGACTGCTGCGCGTTCTGAGGGTTGGAGCCCGCGTCGCGCACGCGCTGCAGGGCTTCGTCGGTGGACAGGCCCAGCGACTTGAGGACACAGGCCGCGGTGCTGCCGGTGCGGCCGACCCCCGCGGCGCAGTGCAGCATCACCGCCTCGCCGCGCTCCAGGGCGTGGGCGATGTCGCGAACGTCGCGCCGGAAACCCACCGCGTCCTCCGGGACGCCGAAATTGGGCATGGGCAGGTTCAGCCACCGGAACGCCGTCTCGCCCTGCGCCAGGGCGGCGTGGTAGCGCGGCGAGAGCTCCGCCAGTTCGCTGCGGGGCGTGAGGCACACCACCAGCGCGAGCCGTGCGCGCCGTGCCTGCAATTCGAAAGCGCTCCACGATTCGAAGCGGCCGGGCATGGCGCCCAGCCACAACGAGCCGGGAATTTGTGGAGGCAGGGCGACGCAGCGTAGGGACATGCGCCGATTGTGCCGAGCGCCGCGGCCGCGTGCTACCGGCCGATGCCGCCGCGTTGCTGGCTGACGGCGAATTCGCTGACCGCCCCTGCCTTGTTGCCCCACGCGCCCCGGATGTGGCTCACGACTGCGGCCACGTCATCGTCGCTGAGCAACGTCGCGAAGGGCGGCATCCCGAAAGGGCGCGGGTTCCCCGTGGTGGCCGGCGGGAAGCCGCCGCCCAGCACGACCTGCACGAGGTTGGCTGCCTCGGGCAGGGTCACGGCCCGGTTGCCGGCGAGCGGAGGGTAGGCGCCGCGCACGCCTTCGCCCTCGTCGCCGTGGCACTGGGCGCAATGCTGCTCGTAGAGCTTGGCGCCTCGCTCGGCCATCCGGACGCCCGCCACCGGTGCGTCGGCGGCCCCGGCTGTCGTCCGGGGCAGTGCCTTCAGGTACACGGCCATGGCACGCAGGTCCGCCGGCGCCATGTGCTGGGTGCTGTGCAGCACCACCTCGGCCATGGGGCCCAGTACCGTGCCGCGGTCGGCGACGCCGGATTGCAGCAGGCGCACGACCTGCGCCGTCTCCCAGTCGTGCAGGCCCGCCTCGCCCGGCGATGCGAGCGACGGCGCATACCAGCTCTGCATCGGGATCACTCCTCCGGACAGGTCCAGCATGTCGCTGTTCGCGCCCAAGGCGTTGCGCGTGGTGTGGCACGCACCGCAATGGCCGAGTCCGCGCACCAGGTACGCACCGCGGTTCCACTCCGCCGTTTGCGCCGCGTCGTCCCGGTACTGCGCGGGGCTGAAGTACATCGCCCGCCAGACGGCCAGCGCCGCTTGTGTGCTGTAGGGCCAGCGCAGCCGGTGGGGTGTGTTCGCGCGCGCCACGGGCGACACGCTGCGCAGGTAGTCGAACATCGCGTCTGCGTCCGCACGTGTGACGAGCGTGTAGTTGGCGTAGGGGAAGGCCGGGTACAGCAGCCGTCCGTCCCGCGAGCGGCCGTTGTGCAGCGCGCGCCAGAATTGTGAGGCCGACCAGTCGCCGATGCCGGTCTGCCTGTCCGGCGTGATGTTGCTCGCATACGCCGTGCCGAAAGGGGTCTCGATGGCGCGTCCACCGGCGAAGGGCACGCCGCCGCGCTCGGTGTGGCAGGCCATGCAATTGCCCGCGCGCACGAGGTAGGCGCCGCGCGCCACGCTTTCGCCGGCCGGCGGCGTCAGCGGCGGCGCGTCGTGGATTTCGTCCTCGCCGCGGAAGTTCAGGAAGAGCACGAGCGCGACCACGGTGAGGATGCCGAGCAGCACGGCGGCGATGACGCGCTTCATGGCTGCGGCCTCCCGGCCGGCCGCATGGCACTGCCGCACAAGATCGCGGGCGGACGCGGCAGCGTGGCCACGGCCCGGGTGTCGCGCGGCAGCGGCTGGGCGGCGAGCCAGGCGGCCACCGCGGCCACGTCCTCCGGCGACAGCTGTCGCGCGATGCGCGCCATGCAATCGGGCGCATGGGCACGCCGCTGGCCGGTGCGCCACGCGCCCAGCTGCGAGTTGAGGTAGTCCCGCGACAGGCCCAGCAGCCCTGGCGTGTTCGGTGCGGCACCCGTCAAAGCGTCGCCATGGCACTGGACGCAGGCAGGAATGTCATGGGCTGGGTCGCCCTCGCGCACCAGCGCCTGGCCCCGTTGCAACTGCGCCGGGGCGGCGGTGGCGGGTGGCGGCGCCGCATAAGGCAGGTCCAGTGCGGCGAAGTGCTGCGCGATCTCCAGCAGGTAGGCGTCGGAGAGCGGGTCCAGCAGGCGGGCCATGAGACCGTAATGCCGGCGTCCGTCGCGGAAGTTCAGCAACTGGTTGTAGAGGTAGCCGGCTGGCTTGCCCGAGATGCGCGGGTAATAGCCATCGGGCCCGGCGCGGCCTTCCTTGCCGTGGCAGCCGGTGCAGGCCAGGGTGCGCTGCGCCATGCTGTCCTCGAATCGGGGTGCCGCCTGCGCGATCGCCGCGGCCAGGATCCATGCCGGCGCGATCGCCAGCCAGTTCAGGAATTTCATTTGCATTCGACTATGCCACCGGACCCCTGGGCGCGTATCGGTCCTACATCAACGGCCCCGTGCGTGCTCTAGATTGGCTGCAACCGCCAAGGAGATCCAGATGAGCACCAAACCCACGCCGCCCGAAGCCGGTGACGATGCGCGCCGCCCGCAGGAGCCCGCCAATAAGGAGCCCGGGACGAACGCCGTCGACCACGAGCCCGACCCCCACGCCAAGCCGATTCCCGATGGCGAGCACAAGTACATCCCCCGCAGCCCGTACACCAGCGGCAATGTCTAGGGGACGCGTTCACGGGGAACGCTGGCGGGTCAGCACCACGTCGGACAACGGGAAGGCGATGCAGGGAAGGATCCAGCCCTCTGCCTTTTCCTCCGCCAGCAGGCCCGGCCACTGGATGTGGTACCGCACCTGCCCTTCGACCAGCCGGCACATGCAGGTGCGGCAGGTCCCGTTGCGGCACGAACTGGGCAAGGGCACCCCCGCGTGTTCGGCCGCGACCAGCAGCGGCCGGTCGGACGAAACGTTGAACGCCGCGCCGCCCGGCTCGAAACGGGCCGTGAAGCACTGGGGCGTGGGTTCGTTAGCAGGCAGCGGCGCGTCGGCGCTCTCGGTCATGGCCCATCATAATCAGCGCATTCCGTTTTCTGATTGATCTATGTCCAGCTACCCGGTCCGCCCGGCGGTGGAAAGCGACGCCCAACAGGTTGCCGCGGTCCATGCCAACTCCTCCCACGCCGCCTATGAAGGCGTCGCGCCCGAAGCCCCCCAAAGCCTGCCGATGGCCAAGCGCGTGGCGTTCTGGAAAGACGCCATCGAGTACGGCGAGCCGCAGGTCCAGGTGGCGCTCGACGACGGCCGCGCCGTGGGTTTCGTCGGCTACGACCGCTCGCGCGACCCGAAGTCCAAGCCGACCACCGGGGAAATCTGGGCGCTCTACGTGGAGCCGGCCCACTGGGGTCAGGGCGCGGGACTGGCCCTGTGGGACGCGGCGCGCGAAGGCCTGGTGGAAGAAGGCTGCACCGAGGTCACCGCGTGGATTCCCTTGTGCAACGACCGGGCGTTGCGCTTCTTCGAGCTGGCCGGTTTCAAGCGCGAACTCAACACCGCCAAGACGGTGACCATCAGCGGCGTCAAGCTGGAGGAAATCCGGCTGCGGCGCCAACTCAACTAGGGAATACGGAATGGCATCGAGCCTGCTTGCCCTGCTGGACGACATAGCGACGATCCTCGACGACGTCTCGATCCTTGCCAAGGTTGCGGCCAAGAAGACGGCCGGCGTGCTGGGCGACGACCTGGCGCTCAACGCCCAACAGGTGTCCGGCGTCAATGCCGACCGCGAACTGCCGGTGGTATGGGCGGTGGCGAAGGGGTCGTTCATCAACAAGGCGATCCTGGTGCCGGCGGCGCTCGCGATCAGCTCGTTCATCCCCTGGGCGGTGACGCCGCTGCTGATGATCGGCGGCGCCTTCCTGTGTTTCGAGGGCGCCGAGAAACTCGCGCACAAGCTGATGCACAGCAAGGCCGAGGACGAGGCGCACGAGGAAGAGCTCGCGAAGGCGCTGATGAATCCCGCGGTCGACATGCGCGTCATCGAGAGGGACAAGATCAAGGGCGCGGTGCGAACCGATTTCATCCTCTCGGCCGAGATCATCGCCATCACGCTCGGCACCGTGGCCGGCAGTGAACTGTCGGTGCGCATCGGCGTGCTCGTCGGGATCGCCGTGCTCATGACGATCGGGGTCTATGGGCTCGTCGCCGGCATCGTGAAGATCGACGACCTCGGGCTGCACCTCAGCCGGCGTACGGGCGCCGCGGCGCGGAAAACCGGCGCGATCATCCTGCGCGCGGCGCCCTGGATGATGAAGGGCTTGTCCGTGGCCGGCACCGCCGCGATGTTCCTCGTGGGCGGCGGCATCCTCGTGCACGGCGTTCCGCCCGTCGCGCATGCCATCGAGCATTGGGCCGAAGGCGTGGCCGGCGGCTGGCTGGTCTCGGGTGCGCTGAATGCGGTGGCCGGCATCGTCGCGGGCGCCATCGTGCTGGGCGTGGCCACGCTCGCGCAACGCATGTGGAGCCGCAGGGCCGCGGCGTGAGCGAATCGCCGCGCATCGAGTGGGCCGAAGGGGGCCTGCAACGCGATGCGCGCTGGCGCTCGGAAGCCGCGGTGCCGCCGCCCCGGCGCGTGCAGGTGGTGGACGACACCTTGCCGGCCGACACGGCTTACCGCCTCGCGAGCGAAGGCACCGGGCTGCTGTGGCGCAGCGACTTCCAGAACGCGCGCCAGCTGCTGCAGGCCATGGCCCGGCGCGCCGACCGAAAGCCGCGCAAGCCCCCGCCCCCGCCTTCGTCTCCCGCCGAAGCCTTTCACCTGCATCGACAAGCGCAAGGACAACGCTCGCGCGTGCTGGGCAAGGTGCTGGTGGAGCTGGAGGGCGATTACCGGATCGCCTTGCCGCGCGCACCCGACCTGCGCGCAGCGTGTGCCCAGGCCTGGGGGCCGCCCGATGGCCGGCCTTCCGTGGCGTCGCTGCGCGAGCTGCTGGGCCTCGTCGGGGCCTTCGAATGGCGGCGCAAGGGGGTCGCGATCCCGGCGCTGGGGGCGGCCCCGGGCAATCGCATCCATCCCCACTACGGGGTGTTCTCGCCGGTGCGCGGCGAGTACCTCGATCTCATCGCCGCGGCTCCGCTGCCCTCGCGTGAGCTGGCGTTCGACATCGGCACCGGGACCGGCGTGATCGCGGCCCTGCTGGCGCGCCGCGGCGTGCAGCGCGTCGTCGCGACCGACCAGGATCCCCGTGCATTGGCCTGCGCCCGCGAGAACTTCGCGCGGCTGGGCTTGCAGGACCGGGTGGAGTTGCTGGAAGCCGACCTGTTCCCGCCGGGCCGCGCGCCGCTGGTCGTCTGCAATCCGCCCTGGCTGCCGGCCCGGCCGAGCTCGCCGCTCGAGCACGCGATCTACGACGAGGGCAGCCGCATGCTGCGAGGCTTTCTCGCCGGTCTCGCCAACCACCTCGCGCCGCAGGGGGAAGGGTGGCTCATCCTGTCCGACCTGGCCGAGCATCTCGGCCTGCGGACGCGGGAGGAGCTCGCAGGCTGGATCACCGCCGCGCGGCTGCGGGTCGTGGCCCGCGACGACATGCGCCCGAGCCATCCCAAAGTGCAGGACGCCAGCGATCCGCTGCATGCGGCCCGCGCCCGCGAGGTCACTTCGCTCTGGCGCCTCGGCCACGGGGTGACCCAACAGTAGGCGGGCTCCTACGCAACGACGAGCACGCAGCGGATAGAGGCTTGAGGCTCAGCGGTCGAGAATGGGTTTCGTCAACGAACCGGGAGCCTTTCATGCTCGAACCGAACTTTTTGCCCGCGCATTCCGAGCGCAACGCTCCGGCGGCCGCGCCGGTCAGCTCGGCCGCGCACTGGCTTTCGCAGGACGACGACTTGGCGCTGGGTTGCGAGTGCGCCGACCCGGCCCTGCAGATCGAGCGCTGGGGCCAGGAAGCGCCCGCTTTCCTGCGGCTTGGCGCCTGAGCCGCTCATCCGGACGCAAATCGTGACAGCGCAGGTCCTACAGGCCTTGCCGCCATCTCCCCACTTTCCACCCCAGGCCGCGGGCCTAAATTGAAAACCAGCTGGCACCCGCCGGCGTTTTTCTTCCAACCTGCAATGTGCCCACAGGGCACCCAGACCTAGGAGTTACGGAAATGAATGCAACCAAGAAAGCACTGACGACCCTGGCCGTTGCGGCCGCAATGGCCGGCGGCGTGTCGATCGCCCAGACCTCGGGCACCAGCACCGACACGAGCTCGAGCCCCAGCGCGCAAACGAGCGCGCCGGCCACGAGCAACGACACCAGCTCTTCCACCATGTCCAACAGCAGCACGACGACGACCGAGTCCTCGACCCTGTCGAACAGCAGCCCCGCTCCGCAGGCGGACCGCGGCTGACGAATGCTCGCATGATGGGCCCCATTGAGCCGCGAGGCGCGGTGGGGCCTTTGAATTGAACGGAAACAGACAAGAAGCGTCATCACGATTAAAAAGATCACGATGAAAGCAATGGCAACCTCCGCGACCGGCAAGTCCGAATTTCTCGATTCAGTCCAAAAGGGGCTGCTGCTGGGCGCCGCGATCCTGGCGCTCGTGCTGCCGCCGTCGGGCTGGGCCCCGCGCCTGGGCGAGCGTGGCAATCCTCAAGCGGCGCGCGGTGCGTCCGCTGATGCCACCGTACGCCGTGTCGACTTCGGCGCGGTCGCTCCCACCGATGACGTGCGCCAGCTCGCCACCTGGGCCGTGGCCGCGGGCGACCACAAGAACAAATCCTTCGTCATCCTCGACAAGAAGGATGCGAGGGTCTACATCTTCGATGCGACCGGCCGGCTCAAGGCCGAAGCGCCGGTTTTGCTGGGCTACGCCATCGGCGACGACAACGCGCCCGGGATCGGCACCAAGCCGCTTTCGCAGATCAAGCCCGAGGAACGCACCACGCCCGCCGGCCGCTTCGTCGCCGAGATGGGCATGAACGCCCGTGGCGAGGACGTGGTCTGGGTCGACTACGACGCCGCCGTGTCGATGCACCGCGTCCTGACCACGAACCCGGCGGAGCGCCGGCTCGAACGCCTCGCCACGCCGACGCACGAGGACAACCGCGTGTCCTACGGATGCATCAACCTGCCCAAGGCTTTCTATGAGGACGTGCTGGCGCCGACCGTGAAAAGCGGCGGCGCGATCATCTACGTCCTGCCGGAAACGCGCCCCATGCACCAGGTCTTCGGGATCATGGACAACAAGGCGCCGCTCAAGGTCGCGCAACGATAAATCCGAACCGCGCGCATCACATCGCGCCGAAAACCCCACGCCCCCGCTGTTACCGTTACAAAGCTTTCCCCGGGTAACCGTCTTTGCTAGGATCGCCCCCGTCGTGCCGGGCACCCGCCCGGCTGATTCGCGCACGGTGCGACTGCACAGGGGGGACGGATGGGTTGGTTTCGGAAGGCAATGGCCGCGGGTGTGTGGGTGGCCGTGGTCATGCCTGCTGCAGCGCAGCCGGCGGGCAAGCCGGATTTCGGCGCGCAGCATGCGTCGGAGGACGCCCGCTTCGTCGTGGACTGGGTGATGGGATCGGCCGACCATCGTGGCCTGCCGTTCGCCGTCGTCGACAAGAAGGACGCGCGTATCTACGTTTTCGCGGGAGACGGCCGGCTGTCGGGTGCGGCACCGGCATTGCTGGGCCAGGCTGTCGGCGACGAATCGGCACCGGACGTCGGCGCGCACACGCAGGCGGGCGAGGTGCCGATGCCCGAGCGCACCACGCCCGCAGGACGCTTCGTATCGCAGCCCGGGCGCAACCTTGATGGCGAGCATGTCGTGTGGGTCGACTATGCCGCTGCGCTCGCCATTCACCGGATGCGTCCCGGCGCGAGCTATCGTTCGCGCGAGGCCCGCCTCGCATCGGCGACACCGGGCGACAACCGGGCCTCGCTCGGCTGCGTGGTGGTGCCGGAAGCCTTTTACGAGGGTGTGGTGCAGCCCTTGCTCGGGCACCGCCGCGCCGTCGTTTACGTGCTGCCGGAAACCCGATCGGTGCGTGACGTGTTCGGTGCGCTCTGACGGCTGGCGCGCGCAGGTTTTGTCTTACACGAGGATTTGGCGGGTTCCGACGCGGCCGGTGCAGGGGCCCGGTAATCTTGTCCTGTTGCCGGTCCATCCGGTGAAATTGATTGCTGTCACACAGGAAAAAACCGGGCCCTGCCCGGTTTTTTTCCGCCCTTTTTTTCCGCCCGGTGCGCCGCCGCTCAAGTGGAGAGCCAGCGGTTTTCCGACACCGCGCAGCCGCTGATACGCCAGGTCGCGTCGGGCTGCCGCTCCAGCTTGAACAGCGCGAGCCACGACTTGGAGTCCCTGTCGGTGATCTCCAGGAGCTGAAGCACGGTGCCGTCGTCCTGTTCGGGCTTGTGGAAGGTAACGCTGCGCGGCCGGTACACCATCGGATAGGCGCCGCGCACCAGCGCCAGGAACCGGGTCGACGTGCCCATGGCCTGTTGCACGGCAGGCGTGGCCGTCTCGAAGGCGCCTTCCGCGTCGTCCTCGGCGAACGCCGCGAGTTGCATCGCGATGATGCGCTGGACTTTCTGCACCTCGGCCTCGGCCAGCGGCTCGGCATGGGACTTGAGCGCGCCTGATACGGCGAGCGCGATGAGCAGGACCATGAAGAAGCGAACGAAGTGCGAGTGCATCTGGCGTCTCCCGGAGTCGGATTCGAGAGTACGCCCGCGGGCATGCGGTGACTTGTAGGCCGGCGACGCCGCACGCCGTCGGAGCAAAAGCAGCCGGGCCCGCTGGACAATGTTCTCGCGTTTCTCGCAGTGCGCGAAAGCTCGATACCTGTCTCGTAGCGCGGAGCCCGGCCGGCCATCGCCAGTGTGGGCAGCTGGGCGCGGCCCGCGCGCAAGCCGTCTGCTCGACCGGCTGTAGGCCGGCTCCCGCAGCTCTCAGGATTCGGGGGTGAACAAAGCCTCGAATCCGCCGCTGGGCTCGAACCGCCTGTTGCGGTAGTGCAGGCGGGTCGGCCCGGGCAGCGCACGCTCGCGCACCGTGTGGCGCTCGTCGCCCGGGTAGCACATGATGCGCCCGGCCTCGTGCTCGTAAGGCTCGGGGACGATCACCGGAGGACGGCGCCGGCGGGCCTGTGCCAGCGCGGCGTCCACCGTGCCGTGGCACGCAAGGTGCGCGAGGCTCATGATCTGGGGCGGGGCGAGTTCGATGCGGCCCTCCCAGTACTGGCGCAAGGCTTCCCGTGGCGTGAGCCATGCGCTGTCGGTGGCTTCGTGGTCGTCGTGCCGGGCCACCTGGCCT
The DNA here is from genome assembly GCA_030696045.1 of Stagnimonas sp. Classification (GTDB taxonomy): domain Bacteria; phylum Pseudomonadota; class Gammaproteobacteria; order Nevskiales; family Nevskiaceae; genus Stagnimonas. The sequence goes on from JAUYNO010000006.1 coordinate 9,606, forward strand.
TCGGGCGCGGCCGCGATGAAAAAGCGCGTGTCGAAGCGCTTGCGCATCACGCCGCCCACGCTCGGGGTGATCCAGCGGGACCACGGCTGCAGGCGGCTCGCGGCCAGCCGCAGTCCCTGCAGAGCCAGCACCTCGTCGAACGCGCGGCCCTGGCGCAGCAGCAGTTGCGCCTGTCGCGCGGCCGCGGCATCGACGTCCTGTGCGTAGAGGACGCCGGTTTCCTCGAACGCTTCGCGCACCGCGGCCACGTGGAGCACGGCCGCAGCGAGTTCGTCGAGGGCCGGCTCACCGAGCGCGGCATGCAGCCTGTGCACTGGCGCATCGAGGTGGGCGACCATGTCCAGGCGGGCGTCCTCCTCGTCGACCTTCCCGCCCGGGAAGACATGGGCGCCGCCCAGCACGTCCGAGCGGCCATGCCTCTTCAGCAGGAACACTTCCAGGCCCCCCGGGCCGTCGCGAAGCATCACCACCGTGGCGGCCGCGCGCACCGGGCTGTCCGAAGGATCCATATGAAGTTCCATCGTGCAAGCCTAGCAGAGCGCGCGAACCGATGAGCATGCCGCGTCGGCGCACTACGGCAGAGGTGACAGGCATAGTCCGACATGCTTTGAAGCCGTGGCCTGACCCCCCGGACCAGCGTGGCGATTAGTCTTTGAGACAGCTGGCAGAGAAAGCTGGCAGTTCATCAATGTCCAACTTCAAGGAGCTTTCCTCATGAGTGCATACACCAAATGTGCGGGCCTGCTAGCCGGCCTTTCGACTGTCGCCGTGATCGGCGTTGCGGTCGCCCAGAGCGAGCCGCCCAACCCGCTGATCACCAACCACCCGATCGCCGCGGGCCAGCAAAGCACGCACATGACCCCGATGGGCGAAACGGGCGTGCTGGCACACCCGGGCGAAATGCGCACGGCCGCGACCATCACCCGTGAGCCTGAAGTGGCCCAGGTGGCGCCCGCACCCGAACCCGTGGCCGCCGCACCGGCGCCCGCACCCGAACCGGTAGCCGTCGCTCCGGAACCGGCTCCGGCCACCACCACGATGGGCGCGGCCCCGGCTGAACCTGAGCCCGCACCGCTGGTGGCGAAGGCGGATCGCGGCTAAAACGCTAACCTGACGCGCGGGCCGGCAGCCTCAGCGGTTGCCGGCCTTGCGTTGTCCGATGCGCTGCAGTATGAGCTGGCGCGTCGCGCGCACCTCCGCGGCGAACGGGCTCTGCGAGTCCGAGGCCTTCTCGATCTGCGCCAGCGCCTCCGTGTGGCGTCCCTGGTCCGACAGAGTCTGCGCGAGGTTGTTCATCACGATCACCGACTGTGGGTGCTTCTGCATGGCCTTTCGCAGCACGGCCGCGGCTTCAGCGAGTGCGCCGCGCGCGTGGTGCTGGTTCGCGAGGCCGATGGCGGCGGGCAGGTTGTCCGGCCATCGCTGCAAGGCGGCGGCGTACGCCTTCGTCGCCGCGTCCGAGTCACCCGCGCGCACCATCGCCAGGACGGCCGACATCCACCCATCTTCCGTCGCCGTGACCGGGATGCGGTCCGGCGGCGCTACCACCATGGCCCAGTAACCGCTCTTCATCCACTCGCGCTCGAACGCGGTGAAAGGCATCTCCTGCCGTGCCTTGGTGCCCGAGCGCAGGAAGAGCGAGCCCGTCGAATAGTCGAAGCCGTTGACCACCGCGTAGTGCCACTGCGTGAACAGGGGGCCGACGTCCTGCAGCACGACCACGGGGTTGCCTGCCGCCACTTCGCGCAGCAGGTCGGCATAGCGGGGCGCAAGCTGGTACGAAACGCGGCCATAGCGGCGCGGCGTGGCCAGCATTTCGATCTGCAGGCTGCCCTTGCGGGATGGCAGGTAGACCTCGTTCACGAGCCTGTCCAGGGACACGCGCGTGCCGCTGTAGCCCAGCACGGTGGCGAGGGCCGCCGGCCCGCATTGGTAATCGACCTGGGGGTAGAACGGCACATCCGTCCACTCGACGCGTTGCGGGACGCGCTCGGGCCAGCCGGTGCGCAGGGCGATCGTCTGCGGCACCAGTTGCGCGCAACCGGCGAGGACGGCCAGCAGCGCGCCCAGGAACAGGCCCGCGCCGAGGCGGGCCGCTCGGTACGGCCCCGTCATGCGGCCGGACCCGACGCCTTCTTCACTTGCGGAACGCGAAATACCAGACCAGGCCCGCAATGATGATCACGGCCAGCCAGCCGCCGTTCGACAGCGCGCCGGCCGGGGCCGTGTGCATGTCCTGCGTCAGTTGCTGAACTTCCTGGTCGGTCATCGTGGCCACTCGCGCCCGGGCCTCGGCCGGGTCGATGCCTTGAGCCTGCAGCTGGGCCGCGGTCTCGGCGCGATCCAGCACACTCAGCACCATGCCGCGCTGCGTCGAGGTCTGGCTCTGCGTGGGGGCGGACGCCTGGTCCGCGCCGATCATGCCGGCGTTCGCGGTCTGGAACGACAGCGCCAGCAGCGATACGACCAGCGCGCGGCAAGTCATTCTTTTCATCTTGGATGTCATCGTCAGGCTCCTTGGAAGGTTGTGGGAATCGGCGCCAGCGGCAAGACCCACCATGGCGCCGAATCAATATACGCGCGCGCGCATCGCTTGTGTGCTCATCGGTTGCAGGGCGCCAACGCGCCGGGCGTGGCGACACACAACGCTACAAAAAAGGCCGGGGGCAGGGCTGGTCAACGCGGCGGAGCGTTGCGCACGACATCCATCGCGCGACTGCCAGGGACACCGGGCTTGCTGCAACCCGCACAGCTGGAGCATGCCCCGCAGCTGCTGGGTTTCGCCAGGCTGGCCTGCAGGCCCCGCGCCTCCTGCTCGCCGAGCCCGAGGCGCCTGGCCCAGCCGGAGATGCGGGCCGCGGCGGCCCGCCGCGCCGCGGAGGGCATGAAGGCCCAGGCGCTGTAGAGCACGGCCCACAGCACGATCGCCGCCATGATGAGGTATTGGGTCATGCCGCGCCGAACGCCATGGCCAGGCGGTAAGTGATGAATGACGCCAGGTAGGCCAGCGCGAAGAGGTAGGCCGCCATGAACAGGGGGTAGCGCCAGGAATGCGTCTCGCGTTTGACCGCCGCGAGCGTCGATACGCACTGGGGGGCGAACACGTACCAGGCCAGCAGCGAGAGCGCGGTGGCGAGCGACCAGCTGGCGCCCAGCATGGGGGCCAATTGCTCGGACAGCGCCTCACCGGTGGCGGACAACGCGTAAACGGTGCCCAGCGCGCCCACCGCCACCTCGCGCGCAGCCATGCCGGGAATCAGCGCGATGCAGATCTGCCAGTTGAACCCGATCGGCCGGAACAGGGGCTCGAGCGCCTGGCCGATCATTCCGGCGAGGCTGTACTGGATCGCCGGCCCGACGGCGCCGGCGGGCGCCGCCGGGTAGCTCGACAGCAGCCAGAGCACGATCGTGAGCGCGAGGATGATGCCGCCGACGCGACGCAGGAAGATCGCGGCACGCTCGAGCAGCCCGAGCGCCAGGCTGCGCGGATGCGGCCAACGGTAGGATGGCAGTTCCATGAGCAGCGGCGCCTGGGGCGAGTTGCGGCGCACTCGCTTGAAGGCCCACGCGACGCCCATGGCCGAGACGATGCCGGCGACGTACAGCGCGAACAGCACCAGGCCCTGCAGGTTGAACAGGCCCGCAACCTCCCGGTGCGGGATGAAGGCGCCGATCAGCAGGGCATAAACGGGCAGCCGGGCCGAACAGGTCATGAGCGGCGCGATCATGATCGTGACGATCCGGTCGGGCCAGCTGCCGATGCTGCGCGTCGCCATCACGCCAGGAACGGCGCACGCGAAGCTGGACAGCAGCGGGATGAACGAGCGGCCGGACAAGCCCACGGTGCCCATCACGCGGTCGAGCAGGAAGGCTGCGCGCGGCAGGTAGCCCGAGTCCTCGAGCGCGAGGATGAAGAGGAACAGGATCAGGATCTGCGGCAGGAACACCAGCACGCTGCCCGCGCCCGCGACCACCCCGTCCACCAGCAGGCTGCGCAGCGGGCCTTCGGCCATCGCGCCTGCGACGAGCGTGCCGACGTCCTCCATCAGCGACTTGATCGCCTCCATAGGCCACTGCGCCCAGCTGAAGACGGCCTGGAACATGAGGAACAGCAACACGGCCAGGATCGGCAGGCCCCAGACGGGGTGCAGCGCCGCGCGGTCGATCGATTCGTCCACGCGCGTGTTCACGACCGGTTCCTGCACGGCGGCCCGCAGGATGCGCCGTACCTCCTGCTGTGTTTCCAGCACCTCCGCGAAGTCGGGGGCCACCCATGGCGCAGGATTGGGCGGCACTTCGGGCCAGCGCGACTCGAGCCGCGCGATCAGGGCCTTCGCGCCCTCGCGGCGCACGCCCACCGTCTCGACGACAGGCACGCCGAGCTCGCGCTCCAGTGCGGCGCGGTCGATGCGGATGCCGCGCTTGTGCGCGACATCGCTCATGTTCAGCGCCACGATCATGGGCAGGCCGAGGCGGCGCGCTTCCAGCACCAGGCGCAGGTTCAGCTTGAGGTTGCTCGCGTCCGTCACGCAGATCAGCAGCGACGGCGCCTCGACATCGGCGCGCGCGCCGGTCACCACGTCCCGCGTGATCGCCTCGTCGGCGCTCAGCGGATTGAGGCTGTAGGCACCCGGCAGGTCCAGGATCCGCACCGGCCGGCCCGAGGCCGTTCGCAGCATGCCTTCGCGCCGCTCCACAGTCACGCCGGCGTAGTTGGCGACTTTCTGGCGGCTGCCGGTGAGCAGGTTGAAGAGGGCGGTTTTTCCGCAGTTGGGGTTGCCCAGCAGCGCAACGTGTGGGACTTCGAGTGTCATGGCCTGCATGGCGCCTGCGCCTCCCGCTCGACGCCAACCAGCGCGGCTTCGAAGCCGCGCAGGGCGAATGTGGCATGCCCCAGCCGCACGGCGATCGGCTCGCCGCCGGGCAGCGCACGGGCGATCACGCGAAGCCGCTCACCCGGGAGGAAGCCGATTTCCATGAGGCGCAGGAGGAGGCCGTGGTCCTGCTGCCCTTGCGGTGGCTGCAGCGCCACCACGATGGCCTCTTCCCCTGTCTTCAGGCTGCTCAGCGCAACAGCGGTCATCGCATTCCCAATCCCGGACTCGATAGAGGACGAGTCAACGGGAATGAGAATAATTCCTAATCAGATTCAGGTTCTTGACGAGGATCAAATCCCCGTGGATTGCTCCTGTTCGACCAAAGTCGGGTCGCGCCGAATGGTTTCCCGCGCCCGGTGCTCGTGGCGGTCGAGCTTGCCCAGCGTGTGCTCGATCAGGCGGACCAGCTTCTGGGCGGCGCCACGGAAGGCCAGGTCCTGCGACTCCGCGTGGTGGCTCACGGCCAGGGGTTCGTGCCCGTTCAGGCGGGCCTCCAGCATGCAGCGCAGGTCGGCGGCGCCTTTGGCCGCGCTGTTCTCATCGCTCATCTGGACTTCGACGCGGGTGATCTCCTGGCGAAAGCGCGACAACGCGTCGTTCAGGAACTCACCGGCCCAGCGCTCCAGGGTGTCCTTGTTCTCGACCCCGTTGCTGGTGTTGACTTGTACTTGCATGAGATGGAGTCCTTTCTTGACTGCTTGTGTCTGCAGTGTGGGGACGGTGCGGCCATTGCCGTGTAGGAGAAGGGGCTGAAGACGGTGTCGGACGACTCGCGCCAGCCAGGGCGGCTGCTTGCCGGCGCGCAGCCTGTATGCTCGCCGTTCGCCGGAGAGAAAAACCAAATGGCTGTGCTTGAAACCATCGAATCGGAAACCGGGCCGAACCCGGTCGCCACGATCATTGTGCTCCACGGGCTGGGCGCCGACGGAAACGATTTCGTGCCCATCGCGCAGGAGCTCGACCTGTCCGAGGTGGGTAACGTGCGGTTCGTGTTTCCGCACGCGCCGGTGATCCCGGTCACCATCAACAACGGCTACCGCATGCGGGCGTGGTACGACATCCTGGGCATGGACCTGGTCAAGCGCGAGGACGAGGCGGGCTTGCGCCGTTCGTTCGGCGAGATCGAGGACCTGCTCGAGCGCGAGGAGCAGCGCGGCGTGCCCGCGCATCGCACGGTGCTGGCCGGCTTTTCCCAGGGCTGCGCCATGGCGTTGATGACGGGCCTGCGGCACAAGCAGCGCCTCGCGGGCATCGTCGGGATGTCCGGCTACCTGCCGCTCGCGCCAACCACCGCCGTCGAGCGCAGCGACGCCAATGCCCTCACGCCGATCTTCATGGGCCACGGCTCGCAGGACAACGTGGTGCTCGTCGACCGCGGCAGCGCGTCGCGCGATGCGTTGCGTGCGCTGGGCTACGACGTGGAGTGGCACGAGTACCCGATGGCGCACTCGGTGTGCATGGAGGAGGTCGCCGACCTGAACGCCTGGCTGCTGAAGACATTACGCCAGTGATGTCTCCTTCGCGGGACACCGCGGAACCGGCTTCGCCGGGCCGCTGGTGTCGCCCCCTTGAGGGGGAGGCGCCGAAGGCGCTTCGGGGGGGAGCTAAGCCTCGCCGCCGAACCGCTTGATCAGGTTGGCGATGTACTTGTCGACCAGCTTCTCGAACTCGCTCTCGACCACCGGCGCGACCACCATCTTCATGAGGCCGGGCAGGGGGAGCGTGATTTCCCCGTCGATCTTCAGCTCGATGCCGGTCGACTTCTTGTTGTCCTTGAGCTTCCAGTGGCCGCCCACGAGGGCGTTGCCCACGCCCTCGACCGGTGTCCACACCACGGTGCCTTTGCCCTTGTTGCTGACGTACTTGCTCGCGTACACGGTCTGGATGTTCACCTGCGCGGTGCCCACCTTTTCCATCTCCCACTTGTAGACGCCGTCGCCCATGTCGGTGAGCTTGTCGACCTTGGGGAAGTGCGAAACGGAGGTGGGCACGTCCGACAGGACCTCGAAGACCTCGGCGGCCTTGGCCTTCACGTCGAATGCGTAGCCCAGGTCGATGTTCACGGTCACGGCCATGGCAAGTCTCCTCGTTCGTTGTGGGACGGTGGCATTCTGCCACCCCGGGCCAGGACGGCCGGCTGCGGGTTCAGTGCGTCTTGCGGGCTTGCGCAGCCAGTGCCGCGGCGCGCTCGATCGCGGCGACGGTCGCGCCGACGAGCGTGTCGACGACCACCACGGCGCCGTCGGCCGACAGGTTCAGGCCCTTGGCGTAGTAGGTGCTGAAGGCTTGCTGCGCGCGCGCCGCGTTGCGGCGGGTTTCGGCCGTCAGTTTCGGGCTGGTTTCCTTCAGGGCGCTCTTCCAGCGCTGCTCGAGCGTGCCGGCCAGGCGCTCGCCGCCTTCGCGGTAGGCGCCGATGGCTTCGTGGGCGGTGTTGCCGAACTTCGCGACCAGGTCGGCGGCGGTGGCGGAAAAGGCGTTCGTGTTCATGCGGGGCTCCTGTGGGCGGTAGATGAGTCAATTCTGGCCAACCGGCCTAGTGCCGTCGACCTAATGGGGCCCCCTTTCCTAGAGGCCGGGGTCTAAGTCGGGCTGCGCATCTACCAGATTTGCCCTTGCCCGTCCCGATGCATGAAATCCGAAGGCGTGCTACCTTCCGGCCCATCAACGAGACAACGAAACCCTTACATGAGCAACCTGCAGGCCCGCCTGGGAGCCCTCACGCCGCAACGGCTGAAGGGCGTGCGCCGCGGCATCGAAAAGGAAAGCCTGCGCGCCACCCCTGAAGGCGGGCTGGCCATGACGCCCCATCCGCACCTCCTGGGCTCGGCGCTGACGCATCCGCACATCACCACCGACTACAGCGAGGCGCAGCTCGAACTGATCACCGGCGTGCATGCATCGCCCGAAAGCTGCCTGGAGGAATTGCTGCAGATCCACCAGTTCACGTACCGGGCCCTGGCCGACGAGATGCTGTGGGTCTCGAGCATGCCGTGCAACCTGCCGGCGGACGAGAACATCCCGATCGGCCGCTATGGTTCCTCGAACGTCGGCCGCGCCAAGAGCGTATACCGCATGGGCCTGGCGCACCGCTACGGCCGGCGGATGCAAACCATCTCCGGCATCCACTACAACTGGTCGTTGCCCGACATCTCCAGCGAACAGTATTTCGCGCTGATCCGCAATTTCCGCCGCCACGCGTTCCTGCTGCTGTACCTGTTCGGCGCTTCGCCGGCGGCGTGTTCGAGCTTCGTGGCCGGCCGCCAGCACGAGCTGCGCCCGCTCGGCGACGGCGGATCGATGTTCATGCCCCATGGCACGTCGCTGCGCATGGGGCGGCTGGGCTACCAGAGCGACGCGCAGGCGAGCCTGGCGGTGAGCTACAACGGGCTCGACGGCTACGCCCAGTCGCTGCATGAAGCGCTGACGCGGCCCTACGCGGCGTACGAGGCCGTGGGCATCGTGAACCCCGGCGGCGAGTACAACCAGCTGGCCACCAGCCTGCTGCAGATCGAGAACGAGTTCTACGGCACGATCCGGCCCAAGCGCGTGATCCGCCCCGGCGAGCGGCCGCTGCACGCACTGCGCGAGCGCGGCGTCGAATATGTCGAGGTTCGCCTGCTGGACCTGAACCCGTTCGTGCCGATCGGCATCACGGCGCAGACCATCCGGTTCCTCGACATCTTCCTGCTGCATTGCCTGCTGTCGGACAGCCCGCCGGACACGCCGCAGGAGATTGCGGCGCTCGGGCGCAACCAGCACAAGACGGCGGCGTTCGGCCGCGAGCCCGGCCTGCGCCTCGAGCGCGGCGGCACGGATGTCCCGCTCACGCAGTGGGGCACGGAACTGGTGGATTCGTTCGCGCCCATCGCCGCGGCCCTGGACGACGCGCACCAGTCGCCCGATTACGGAGATGCGCTGCGGGCCGCCCGCGCGTTGATGCAGGACCCGGAACTCGTGCCCAGCGCCCGCGTGCTGGCCGTGATGGAGCGCGACTTCGCCAATTCGTTCAACGGCTTCACCCGGGCGCAATCCCAGCAGACGAAAGCCAAGCTGCTCGCGCTGCCTTTCAGCGCGGCCCAGCAGGCGCGCTTCGCGGCGCTGAGCGAGCAGTCGGTGCGGGACCAGAAAGCCATCGAAGCGGCCGACAGCATGCCGTTCGAGGCCTATCGCCAGCAATACGTCTCGCCCGAACGGCTGGGCTTGTCCACGGCGGCCATCGCGCCGGCGCTCGCGGCGGTCTGAGCGCGGCTGTCCGCCGGGCTTTACGCGAGCCTGCAGCGCCAAAAGGGCGGGGCGGGTACAATACGTGCTTCGATTGCGCAGGCGAATCGAAACGCGCCCATAAATACCACTCCAACCCCCAGGCGCCCCAGTTCACCACTGCGCACGCGTCTTCGGGCATCCCAAGCCTCGAGTTCCGCCGCCACGCCGAACTCTCCGACCAAGACGTGCTCCCGGCCCTCCGCAAGAGGTCCATGCCACCGGGATCGATGCGCGCCGGCTTGCCCAAGCAAGCTTCAACACACTCTCCGCGCGACTGCAGCGTTGCAGCCGCAAGGGCCCTTGATTTTTCGAAAACGTTTCAATTGAATCCCAAAGACAACATCACCGTCGGCAAGTACCTGATCTCGCCCCTGACCCAACTGCTCGAGAACGGCTGGTACGCCTGCTCCGTCTCGATCCGTTCCGGCTCGGGCAGCGGCACGCACGACCGCGTACTGCGCCTCACTCGCCTGTTCCAGACCAAGCTCGCGGCGGTGCGCTATGCCACCGCCGAGGGCCTGCAGTGGATCGGCCATTCGCACCCCAGCGTTCAGGGCGCCGCCCTTGCCGCGCTCTAAACCCAGCACAGGAGACTCACCATGGCCAAGGAAGAACTGATCGAGATGAAGGGGCACGTGGATGAAGTGCTGCCCGATTCGCGTTTTCGCGTGACGCTGGAGAACGGTCACCAGGTGATCTGCTACACCGGCGGCAAGATGCGCAAGCACCACATCCGCATCATCGCCGGCGACAACGTGTCGCTGGAAATGTCGCCGTACGACCTGACCAAGGGCCGGATCACGTTCCGCCACATCGCCGGCCGCAGCGGCCCCCCGCCGGCGCGCCGCTGAGTTCGCGGCACCGTCCTACACGGGAGGGGTCAACGTCGGGCTGATAGTCCCCGTTGTAACCAAGTCACCACTTTCGGGAACCTCCCATGACCGCTTTCAATACAACCCGGCGCGCGATCGCCCTGCTGGCCGCCGCCTTCATGCTCGCCGCCCCCGCCCTGGCTGAGAAGCCCGAGCATGCCGGTGGCAAAGGCAAGGGGAACAAGCAGGAGATGAAAGCGGAGAAACAGGCCGACAAGCAGCGCGACAAGGCCGAGAAGCGCGCCGAAAAGCGCGAGCGCCAGGAGATCAAGCATGGCGCGTACTTCAACGACGAGCACCGCACCTACGTGCGTCAGTACTACACGCAGTACTACGCCGAAAAGCACCGCTGCCCGCCGGGCCTGGCCAAGAAGAACAACGGCTGCATGCCCCCGGGGCAGGCGCGCAAGTGGCAGGTCGGCCAGCCTATCCCCGCCGGTGTCGCGGTCTACTCCGTGCCCCAGCCGGTCATCGTGCACCTGCCGCCCGCGCCCTACGGCTACCGCTATGCGCGCGTCGGCGGCGACATCGTTCTGGTCCAGGTGCAGGGCAACATCATCGTGGACATCATCCAGGCACTGCTGGGCTGAGCCCCGCCGTCCCCAAGAAAAAGCGCCGCGAGGCGCTTTTTTCATGCCCCGTCCTACATCGGCGCCGGGCGAGTGAACCGACAGTGTTCGCTTGCCAAACATGTGGGAGACACAGATGATTCCGTTGAAACAGTCGCGATGCCTGCTGGCATTGGCATTCGGCGCCCTGGTCGCAGCAGGCCCCGCGTCGGCCGCCAAAGCCAGCGAGAAGCCCGCACCGGTGACACCCGAACAGAGTGCGTCGGCCCCCCCGGGCCAGGCGGCGTATGGGGTCAAGCTCGGTGCGTTTTTCAAGGAGGAGCACAAGAAGGCCGCGCGCGCCGCATTCGAGAAGCGCTACGCCCGGGCGAAGGACTGCCCCGAGGGAATGGAGCGCAACGCCGCCAAGAAGTGCGCGCCGCCGGTCGAGGGCCGCTATTGGGCGGTGGGACAGGCCTTGCAGCCCGCCGTCAAGCAGCATCCGGTGCCTGATGCCGTGAAGGCGAAGCTGCCGCCGGCACCGGCCGGCTACGAATACGTCCTGGCGGGCGAGGACATCCTGCTCGTGTCCAAGGCCCTTCACCTGGTGGTAGACATGATCGAGGACGTGACGGGCTGACGGGATCTGCCCGTCCGCGCCCCCCGCTCAGGGCTTGAGCCAGCGCCGCAGCCGCTCGTAAACGGCCTCGCTGCCCAGCAGGTCGAGGTGGTTCACGCCACGCGCGATCCATTGGTGCGACGGCGGGATGTGCAGGTGGTGCGTGGGCTTCGTGTGGCGGCCCAGTGCGCTGTCCAGCGGCACCAGGCCGTCGCCCAGCCATTCGCCCGTGCCAGCCTCATCGAGCGTGCCGGCGACGGCATAGCAGGCGACGCCGTGCGGCAGCGGTACGGCGGCGCGTGTGTCCCGCTGCGCGAACCGGTTCTCCGACCAGTCCTGCTCCTGCAGGTTGCCATGCCGCAAGTCCGTGATGCCCGCGCTGCGCAACCCCGAGAGGCGGGTGAAGGGCGCGACGTACGGGCTGACGTGCAGCCCGCGGTGCAGCCAGTTGCCACCGCGCTCCAGCGGCGCGCCGTGGTGGGGCGTGCCGAGGAACACCAGGTGCTTCAGCCTGGCAGGCCATTTCATCCCGGCACGCATCGCCTCGTGCAATGCGCTGCGCACCACGAGGCCGCCCATGCTGTGGCCGATGACGGCCAGGGCCTCGACGGCGACGGGCCACTCGTCCAGGAGCGCTTCCAGCTGCGCCGCCAGTTCCGCGCCATTGACGGAGATGTGCAGTCCCGTGTTGTACCGCGCGTAGACGGGGCAGTAGTCCAGCGACCGGGCAAGCGCCTGGCCGTGGTCATGGCCGCCGCGCGTCCATTGGTGATCGGTCATGCACAAGCCATGCAACAGCAACAGCACACGGGGGCCCTTCACCGCGTCGGCGGGCCGGGGGCGCAACGACATCCTGATCGCGAGCGGGTTGCCGGTGCGTTCGAGGTGGTCGCCCATCACGCCGTTGAGCGCGGCGACGGCAGCGTCGCGGGCAGCCGTGGCCTGGCCATCGGGCAGCCCCTGCAGCGATGCCGGCAGGACGGATTCGACGCCCGCCAACGCGGTATCGAGCGCTTTGCCGACGAGCCCGGTCGTGCCCTGGATGCTGCGATACACGAGGCCGGTGATGCCGGTGGTGGGGGCGTCCGGCAGCGTGCCGAGCGGCGGCGGCACGCGGGCGATGCGCGAGTGCATCGCCTCGACGATGCCCGTCACGCCTTTCACGCCGTCGATCACCAGCCGGGCGCCGCCGCGCAAGTCGGCGAGCGCGCCCGTCCGGTGCTTCGAAACCTTCGTCAAACCGCTACTTCTTTTCCTTGCCGCGCGGGATCACCTGCGTGACGGGCGGCGTGGGACGGTCCGACGCGCCCTGCTTGGGCGGTGAGTTGTCCTTCTTCGGCTTCTTCGCCATCTTGTTGCTGCGCTGGTCGCCTTTGGCCATGGGGTCCTCCTGGGGTGGATGCGAACTGATGGGTACATGGTATCCGGAGTTGCCGCCGGGAATAATGGGACCCCACGCCTTGACGGGAATCCCATGACCGCACCCCAGACCGAATTCGAAGTCCTGCCGCGCGACATCTCCGCATACCGCGAGGGCAACACCTGCATCGACTACGTGCATCGCTTCGAATCGGGCCGCCCCGGCCCGCACGTGCTGGTGAACGCGCTGACGCACGGCAACGAGATCTGCGGCATGGTCGCCGCCACGCACCTGCTGGACACCGGCGTGCGGCCGAAGGCGGGCACGCTCACGGTGAGCTTCGCCAACGTCGAGGCCTACGAATCGTTCGACCGCGAAAAGCCATTCGCCAGCCGCCAGCTCGTGCACAACCTCAACCGCATCTGGTCGCCGGAATGGCTGGACGGCCAGCAGGACAGCCCCGAACTGCGGCGGGCCCGGGAACTGCGGCCGGTGGTGGCCGCGGCGGACCACATCCTCGACATCCACTCCACGGCGCAAGTCGTCGCGCCATTCTGGGTGTATCCCGGCTTCGCGCGGAATGCTGCGGCGGCGCTGGCCATCGGCGCGCCCGGCATCCACCTGGTCATGCCCAGGGGCCTGAACACCGGCACGCCGCTGATCCAGCATGGCCGTCATGGCAGTGACGAGGGCAAGGGCGTGGCGCTGGTGGTCGAATGCGGGCAGCATTTCCTGCAGGCTTCGGCGGACATGGCGGTGGACGTGACCCTGCGCTTTCTTGCGCACTTCGGCCTCGTGGAGAGCCAGGCCGCGCCGGCACCGGCGCCCCGGCGTTTCGAGCTGCTGGCGACGCCCCTGATCAAGACGGAGAGCTTCCGTTTCGCCCGGCCGCTCGTCGGCCTGGAGACGTTCGCGAACGGCGAGCTGATCGCCACCGACGGCCCCGATGAAATCCGCGCGCTGTGCGACGACTGCACCGTGTTCATGCCCGCGCGCACGCCGATCGTGGGCCGGGAGGCGGTGTACCTCACCCGCCCGCTGTAGCGCCGCTCGGAGCCATGACCTGGGTCAAGGACGCGGGGCGCCCGGCCAGGGTATCTTTGCCGCATTCCACCCGATATGCGCAAATTCGGCCCTCAGCTGTCGCTTGACCTGCGAATCCAGCGCACCCGCCCACCCGAGCCCCCGCAGCGCCGACAGCGTGACGCCAAGCTGCCGCCCCGCGAAGACGATGCAGTTGCTCTTCTCCACGGCAAGAACCTGCATCGCGTTTCCCCCGAAACCCCGGGCTATACGCTGCGTGGTCGCCTCGTGCCCGGTGTCGTCCGCGTGCAGGTTCACCACCAGGAGGCCGCCGGGGACCAGGGCTCGGAAGCAGGCGTCGTAGAAGCCCTGCGAGGACAGCTGCGGCGGCTGGCCTGAGGCATCGAAGCCGTCCACCAGCAACACGTCGAATGCGCCGCGGGCCCGGGCCACGAACCTGGCGCCGTCGTCGCACACCACCTCGAACCGGCCGTCGTCCGCGGGGACGCCGAACTCCCCACGCAACGCGATCACGGCGGGATTGTTCTCCACCGCCGTGATCCGGGCCGAGGGCAGATGGCGGTGGCAGAACTTCGCGAGCGAGCCGCCGCCCAGCCCGATCATCGCGATGGCGCGCGGCTGCGGGTTCAGCAGCAGGAAGCCCATCATCGTGCGGGTGTAATCGAGCTCCAGTTCATCCGGGCGGTCCGCCCGCATGCTGCTTTGCACCTCGCCCATCGTGAAGTGCAGCGAACGCACCCCGTCCTCGTCCACGAGGAACGGGGCATCGAAGTTCAGGCTTTCGAACGGCACGGTCACGGCCCGATTCTCGCCTGCACGGGCCCCACGCCCCGCACGGCTTGGTACCAGACTTTGCACAGGACCCACCCGGGCTTTGCACGCCGTACATCTTGCGGGTGGACCATGGAGGCTCTTACCACCCGGAAGGGGTCATCCATGAAATCAACCGCTATCGCATACGCCATCGCCGCCGGCGCACTGGGCTTCGGCTCGCTCTCGTATGCCCAGGGTTACGACCGCGACGGCGACCGCGACCGCGACGGGCGGCGCGGCCATTCGCAGCGTGCGGACCGTGGCGACCGGACCGAACAGCGCGCGGAGCGCCGCGAGCACCGCCAGGAATGGCGCGCCGCGCAGCGCGAGCAGCGCCAGTACGACCGGCGCAACCAGTACGTGCAGCAGCCGCAGCAGCAGTACGGGCAATACGACGCGTACCGCCGGTACGGGGAGCGCAGCCAATGGGCGTCGCATGCGCAGCGGTACCAACGCGGGGACCACCTGCCGTACCAGTACCGCCAGCGGCAGTACTACGTGAACGACTGGCGCAGCCACCACCGCCTCTACGCGCCGCCGCAAGGCTACCAATGGGTGCAGGCCGACGGTGGCGACTTCCTGCTGGTGGCGATCGCGACGGGCCTGATCGCGAATCTGCTGCTGAATCAGTAACCGGCGTTTGGGCCTGGGCCCGCGTCGCGACTGGCCGGCTAGAACGGCCCGGGCAATGCCTTGAAACCGAGCCAGGCGGCGCCGATCACGGCGTTGACCGACACGCCCAGCGCGCTCGGGATGTAGAAGAAAGCCGACAGCGCGGGCGACTGCAGCAGCAGCTCGACCAGGCCGCCCAACCCGTAGAACAGCACCGTGCAGCCCGCCCACCGCCGCATGTAGGTCAGGAGCCAGTGCGCGCGTTCCTTGTTGTGGCGCCAGGCCGCGGCGCGCTCCAGCGTGCTGCCGCGGCTCGCGTCCTTGAACAGCCAGCCGAAGAAGAAGTAGCGGTACAAGAGCGTGCGAAAGGCGATGTCCTGCACGGCTTCTCCTTGTAATGCAGGTGACGTGCTTCGTCGCTATCGTAGGGCAGCCGTGCCCGCACGCAACGTAGGACGACTGCCGATTCGCACCCGCGGGCATGCCCTGCGTTGGTGCGCAGCTTCAGCCGTTCCGGATGCGGCCGGTCAGGGCCTTCGTGAACGCCGCGGTGTTCGCCGTCCCGCCCAGGTCGCCGGTGCGCACCTTGTCGATGTTCAGCGTCTCGTCGATCGCCTTGCGCAGGCGCGTGGCCAGCTCGGTCAGTTTGCAGTGGTCCAGCATCATCGCGGCCGCGAGCAGCAGGGCGATGGGGTTCGCGATGCCCTTGCCCGCGATGTCCGGGGCCGAGCCGTGCACCGCCTCGAAGATCGCCGCGTCCGCCCCGATATTGGCGCCTGGGGCCATTCCGAGCCCGCCCACCAGGCCGGCCACGAGGTCGGACAGGATGTCGCCGAACAGGTTGGTGGTGACCAGCATGTCGAACTGCCAGGGGTTGAGCACCAGCTTCATGGCGCAGGCGTCGATGATCACGGTCTCCAGCTCGAACTTGCCCTTGTACTTGCGCTCGTACAGGTCCAGGCCGGTTTCCAGGAAGAGGCCGGTGAGCGCCTTCATGATGTTGGCCTTGTGGACGATCGCGACCTTCTTGCGGCCGACCTTGACGGCGTGGTCGAAGGCGAACTCGAGCAGGCGCAGGCTGCCGTGGCGCGTGTTCACCCCCGTGGCCATCGCGACCCCGCGCGGATCGTCGCCGATCGGAATGTAGAGCTCATGGCCGATGTACAGGCCCTCGAGGTTCTCGCGCACGACGATCAGGTCGATCTTGTCGAAGCGCCCGCCGGGGATGATCGTGCGGGCCGGCCGCAGGTTCGCGTAGAGCTGGAACTCCTCGCGCAGCCGCACATTGGAAGAGCGATAGCCGCCGCCCGACGGCGTTTCCAGCGGGCCCTTGAGCGCCAGCCGGGTGCGCCGGATGCTGTCCAGTGCCGCCGGGGGCAGCGGGTCGCCGGCGCTCTTCACGCCGGCCAGGCCGGCGGCCTGCCGGTCCCATTCGAAAGGGGCGCCCAGGGCGTCGAATGCGGCCAGCGCCGCGTCCACGATTTCGGGGCCGATGCCGTCCCCGGGGATGAGGGTGGCGGGGATTGTGCTGGCCATGAAAAGCTCTCCGTGACGGGTTTCGCCGAGCTTACTCCAGCAGCCGGACCTTCACGCTCTTGCCCTTGATGCGTCCGTCGTTCAGCCGCCGTGCCGCGTCGTGCGCGATGCCGCGGTCCACCGCGACGTAGGTGGAGAATTCGTTCACGTCGATCTTGCCGATCTGTTCGCGGGTGTAGCCCAGGTCGGCCGTGAGCGCGCCCAGCACGTCGCCGGGGCGGATCTTCTCCTTGCGCCCGCCCTGGATGTGCAAGGTGGACATGGGTGGCACCAAGGGGCTCGTGCCGGCAGGCGCGAGCTCATCCAGCTTGTGCCATTCGGATTCGCGCCCCTGCAGCAATTCGATTTTTCCCACCGAGCCCATCTCGTCCATGCTCACCAGGTTGAGGACCAGGCCGGTCTCGCCCGCACGGCCGGTGCGGCCGATGCGATGGATGTGCACCTCGGCATCGGGCGTGACGTCCACGTTGATCACGGCCGCGAGGCTGGCGATGTCCAGCCCGCGCGCGGCGACGTCGGTGGCCACCAGCACGGAGCAGCTGCGGTTGGCGAAGCGCACCAGCACCTGGTCGCGCTCGCGCTGCTCCAGCTCGCCATAGAGCGCCAGCGCGCTGAAGCCCTGCGCCTGCAGCGCCTCCACGAGCTTCTTGCACTGCGCCTTGGTGTTGCAGAAGGCCAGCGCGCTCGCGGGGCGGAAGTGGTTGAGCAGCAGGCTCACGGCGCCCACGCGCTCGCTGTCCTTCACCTCGTACCAGCGCTGCTCGATCTGGCCCCCCGCGTGCTGGGCCTCGACCTTCACCGTCACCGGCTCGCGCATGAACTGCGCCGCAAGTTTAGCGATGCCTTCCGGGTAGGTGGCGGAGAACAGCAGCGTCTGGCGCGTCTTGGGGCACTGGCGGGCCACCGTGACGATGTCGTCGAAGAAGCCCATGTCCAGCATGCGGTCGGCCTCGTCCAGCACCAGCGTGTTGAGCGCGTCGAGCTTCAGGCTCTCTCGCGCGAGGTGGTCCATGACGCGGCCCGGCGTGCCCACGACGATGTGGGCGCCGTGCTCGAGTGTCGCGAGCTGGCCGCGCAGCGGCACGCCGCCGCACAGCGTCACCACCTTGATGTTGTCCTCGGCGCGCGCCAGCCGGCGGATCTCGGTCGTGACCTGGTCCGCAAGCTCCCGTGTGGGGCACAGCACCAGCGACTGCACGGCAAACCGGCGCGCGTTGAGGTTGGCCAGCAGCGTCAGCGCGAAAGCCGCGGTCTTGCCGCTGCCGGTCTTGGCCTGCGCGATGATGTCCTTGCCCAGCAGCGCCGCGGGCAGGCTCGCGGCCTGGATCGGCGTCATCGTGAGGTAGCCCAGCCGCTCGAGATTCTCGAGCGTGGCGGGGTTCAGGGGCAGGGTGGAGAAACGGGTCTCGGGGGATTGGCTCATGTCCCGATTGTCGGGGGTGGCGTGCTCCGCGTGCCCGCGAGCATGAAACGTAGCGCGTAAGCGCGCCCGTCCCCAGGCCGAGCCGCTACGCCGCCACAGAAATCGCCGCCGCCGGGTACCGCCTGACGCTCAGGTGCCGTCGGGGCACGCCACCGGTGGCGCGCCAACAGTGTTTCTGCAAAGCCGCGTGCGGGTGGGCTGTGTCGCGCAATCAGGCGAGGCGCCTGCGATGGCCGGTTTTGCGGCCGGCGCGAAGCGCTTCGTGA
>JAUYNO010000012.1 GCA_030696045.1 Stagnimonas sp.
CTACAACCTCGATCTGTCGAAACGCCGCGCCGCCGCGGTGCAGAGTGCCTTGCAGTCGCGCCACGGCATCGCCGCGAAGCAGCTGAGCGCGCAGGGCTACGGCATCACCCGCCCCGTGCAGGACAACCAGACGCTCGAAGGCCGCGCCGCGAACCGTCGCGTCGAGTTGCTGCGTGCCTGCCCCAAGAACTGACCGAGATCGCTCCCATGCTCCGACACGCAATCACTTCGACTTCGCTGGCCGCGCTGCTGCTGATCGGCTGCGGTGGCGACAAGGCCCCCGCCGTTGCAGCTGCGCCCGCTGCTGTACCCGCGACGGTCGCGAAGGCCGAGCCCGATCCGCAGGACCCCTGCCGGCTGCTGGAGGCGAAAGAAGCGGAAGCCGCGCTCGGCGCCCCGCTGGCGGGCGCGCCGTTCCGCTCCAGCGCCGCCAACCGGTCGGATGCCGGCACGCCCGAGGCCGGCGGCGACACCTGCTGGTACGAGACCGCCGACTTCCGCAACCTCGCGGTGCAGTTGATCTGGACCAATGCCGGTGCCGTGGTCGCGGGCATCGGCGGCTATCTCGCCAAGGTCGATGAAGTGAGCAAGGGCTTGGTGAAGCTGCAGGACGGCAGCGAGCTGACCGGAGAGTGGGACGAGGTGCGTGTACTCGGCTGCTGCACCTTCGTCGCGCTGCGCGGCGACACCGCAGTGGAGATCGACTTCGGCGGCTCGAGCGCCAGCTTCGAGCAGGTCGGCGCGCTGGCCGATGCGGCGTTGCGCCGGCTCGAAGCGCCACTACCCATCGACGGCAACGACGGCATTGCCGCTGCCGAGATGCGCCGCTCACTCCGACCAAAGGCAGGCGACCCCTGCAGTCTCTGGGACGCAGCCGACATCGAAGCAACCATCGGCACACTGAAGGGCAAGCCCGAGGCCAGCGGCGACGATTGCACCTATACCTACGAGGCCGACAACGGTCGCAGCAATCTCTTCGTCAGCACCGTCACCTGGCGCAACGGTTACCGCCGCCATCGCGAGAGCAACCAGCTGCTGGGAAGCATGCTCGGCGCGGCACTGAAGGACATCGGCGCAGGCGATTCGAAGGTCGGCAAGACCAAAACCCTCGATGGCCCCTGGGATGCGGCGCAGCAGTCGGCGGTCGAGTTCAACACCGTCCGCCGCGATGTGCAGATCGCGATTCGCCAGCGCGGCATGAGTCAGGACGAACTGAGGGCGCTGCTCGGTCGCGCCTACGACAAGATCGAACACAAGGAAAAGGCCACACCATGAAAGCACTCTCTTGGCGCACACCCCTTCTGATGCTACTGCTTGCCCTGGGCACAGCACAGGCAGAGGAGGAGACCGGCAACCCGGATGTGTTCGGCATCGAGCTGCAAGCCGACGACCGCATCAAGGGTGGAGAATCCGCCTTTCTGCAGGGCGAGACCGATGCAAAGGGGGTGCGCTTCGCAGTCGCGGAGACCCAGCTCATGCAGCCCATTTCGGTCGGCGTCTACACGCGCACGCCGCAACAAAAGCTGCGACTGCGCATCGTCAAGGACGATTGGGATAAACCGGTACGCGATGTCGTCACCAAGGGCGGCCAGGTCGATCTGCACTTTCGCACCTACGACGGCTTCAAGCTGGAAGTGAGCGCCGACGAAAGAACCGAATACCAGTTGGTGGTGTGGCGCGGGGAGGAAGTTATCCCTCAACTGCCCGCGGTGGCGGTGCCTGCCAGTAAATACCGCGAGCCCGCTGCGGCAGGCGCTGCTTCCTCCGAGGCGAGCAACAGTGGGCACTCCTTCTCGACACTGGAACTGGCCCTGATCGGCTTGCTGCTGCTGATCGGCGTGGGTGGCGGTGCTTATCTCGTCGGCCGCCGCAAATCTGTGTGAGACCTCCAATGACCAAGCACTCCCTTTTCAAGCACTCCCTGATCCTGGCGACCTTCGTACTGATGCCCCTGATCGCTTCGGCCGATATACCGGTGCGCCCTAGCCTTCTCCCTCGCGATGCCCCGTCCTGGGGCAGCCCCGAGAGCGCAACCGTTGGCGATGGTAGCGGCCCCAAACCGCACACCGACGTCAACATCGTCACTCCGGAAGAGCGAGCCGCGAACACCGCCGCAGCCAGGGAGAGCATCAAAAACATGGCAGATAAAGCTGCCGCGGAAACTCCATCGCCAGGCCAAAGCACCGACTCCAAAGGGGATGCGTGGGACGGCAGCGACCTCCAACCGCACACGGACGTCCACATCGTCACCCCCGAAGAGCGAGCCGCAAACACCGCGGCAGCCCGGGAGAGCATCAAAAACATGGTCGATAAAGCTGCCGCGGACACCTCCTCGCCAGGCCCGGGCACCAAACCCCACATCGCGGACGATGACCTCGATGATGAAGATGAGCCCGAAGAGAGCCCGGGCGGGGCAGGAGGTAGCGGCCCCGGTCCAGCCAAAGGCGGGGGAAAGGCCGGGGGCAAGGGCCCCGCAAAAGGGGGCGGCCAGGCCAAGGATTACGACTGGCTCACGCCGCAGGACGCGGCGATGGCGCCGCAGAATCCACCGGGCGCACCACAACTGCCGTCGAAGTGCATGGAGCAGGACGACTGCAAGATGTGCTTCGACGAGGCACGCGCCGGCATGGACAAGACCCGCCTGAATCTGGAGAAGGTGCGAGGCATCTACAGCTACACCCACAAGTTCACCAGCGCCGGCATCGCCTTCATGCAGGGCGTCGCCAATCAGGCCGGCGGTGTGGCCTCGCTGGGCGCACAGGTCGAGACCGTCAAGGTGAACGGCGCGCTCGACGACTTCGACGCCACCGTTGCGGCGAAGAACATCGAGCTGCTCGAAGTGCTCAAGGGCAACCTGATGGAAGTCGCCGCCTGCGAGGCCGAGTACTACAAGAACGACGACTGGTTCGACCGCTACGGCTTCACCTACTACCAGTTCATGCAGGCCAACTACAGCTATGTCGAGAAGCCGGGCCTGTAAGCGCCCGCCCTCACCGGAGAAACTCATGTCGCATCGCATCCTGCGTCTGCCCCTGCTGCTGAGCGCCGCACTGCTCAGCGGTCTGGCCTCCGCCGCCGCGCCGAAGCCACCTATACCCACCGTGGGTGGCGAGCCCGGCGCCGACCTGACCTGCGTGCCCATGCCCGAGTCCCCCACCGGCCATTTCGTCTGCGAAGACCCGGACAGCTACCAGCGCTGCAAGACGCTGGAAGGCAAGGGCAAGGTGCTGGTGCAGGGCGAGACCAAGCCGACCTCGGTGCTGCTCTGCCAGCAGGGCGGCTAGTCGGCCATTGGGTTTTGCCCGGGGATCGGCGAGCATGGCGGCCTGTCGTCGCCATCCCTGATCCCATGAAAGCCATCGTCTGTACCCAGCTCGGCGGACCCGAGCTGCTGGAGTTGCAAGAGCGCGCCTCGCCGCCGCTGCGCCCCCGCGAGCTGCGGGTGGCGGTGAAGAGCGCCGGGGTGAACTTTCCGGACTCGCTGCAGATCGCCGGCAAGTACCAGATGAAGCTGGACCCGCCGTTCACGCCGGGTGCCGAGGTCGCCGGGGTCATCACCGAGATCGGCAGCGCGGTGACGCGCTACCAGATCGGCGACGCCATCGCCGCCTTCGTGCCCAGCGGCGGCTATGCCGAGGAATGCGTGGTCAGCGCCGAGGCGGCGCTGCCGCTGCCGGCAAACCTGGACCCGGCCGACGCCGGCGGCTTTCCGCTGGTCTACGGCACCACCCTGCATGCGCTCAAGCAGCGCGGCCAGCTCAAGGCCGGCGAGACCCTGCTGGTGCTGGGCGCCGCCGGCGGCGTCGGTCTCGCGGCCGTGCAGTTGGGCAAGCTGATGGGTGCGCGGGTGATCGCGGCGGCGTCCAGCCCCGAGAAGCTGGCGCTGTGCCAGCAGCACGGCGCCGACGCCCTGATCGACTACCGCCAGGAGTCGCTGAAGGACGCGATCAAGACACTGACCAAGGGCCTGGGCGCCGATGTGATCTACGATCCGGTCGGCGGTGCCCTGGGCGAGGAATGCCTGAGCTGCGTGGCCTGGAACGGTCGCTACCTCGTCATCGGTTTCGCCGCCGGCCCCATCCCCAACCTCGCCGCCAACCGCCTGCTGCTCAAGGGTGCGGCGGCGGTTGGCGTGTTCTGGGGCGCCTTCGCGATGCGCGAGCCGGCGCTGAATCTGGCCAACTTCCAGCAGCTGTTCGGCTGGATCGAGTCCGGTCAACTCAAGCCCTACATCTCGGCACGCTACCCGCTTGCCCAAGCCGGCCAGGCCCTGCGCGACATGATGGACCGCAAGGTCACCGGTAAAATCGTACTGATCCCCTAGTTTCCCCCGCAATGTTCAATCGCATCCTGGTTGTCTGCACCGGCAACATCTGCCGCTCCCCCATCGCCGAAGTGCTGCTGAAGGCCAGGCTGCCGGGCCGGGACATCTGGTCCGCCGGCACCATGGCCATGGTCGGTGACGGCGCCGATCCCTCCTCCCTGGAGATCAGCGCCGCCAACGGCCTGGACCTGTCGGGCCATCGCGCCCAGCAGCTGACGCTGCCGATGCTGCAGCACGCCGATCTGGTGCTGACCCTGGACGGCTCGCACAACGGCTGGATCAACAGCCGCTATCCGCAGTTCCGCGGCAAGGTGCACAAGCTCGGCAAGTGGCGGCAGGACGAGGACGTGCCCGACCCCTACCGGCGGCCGAAGGAAGTCTTCGAGATGGTCTACGGCCAGATGGATGCCCACATCGGCGACTGGCTGGCCAAGCTCAAGTAAAATCGCGGCCCGCTCCAACCCAGCCCCGGCTTATCCGCCGCCCCGCTGCCATGAATGCACCGCAAGACGCGGCCGACCTCGCGGTTGCCGCCCCCTCCCAGTCGCCGAAACTCTTCCTGATTTCCTGGGGCTGCCAGATGAACGAGTACGACTCGGCCAAGATGGCCGACGTACTGGCGCAGTCGCACGGCTACAGCCGCACCCAGAATCCTGACGAAGCCGACCTGCTGCTGCTCAACACCTGCTCGGTGCGCGAGAAGGCGCAGGAAAAGGTGTTCAGCGAGCTGGGCCGCTGGAAGGAGTGGAAGGCCGCCGACCCCCGGCGGGTGATCGGCGTCGGCGGCTGTGTCGCCTCGCAGGAAGGCGAGGCCCTGGCCAAGCGCGCCGACGTGGTCGATCTGGTGTTCGGCCCGCAGACCCTGCACCGCCTGCCGCAGCTGCTGGAACAGACCCGCAGCACGCACCGGCCGGCGGTCGATGTGCGCTTTCCCGAGATCGAGAAGTTCGATCACCTGCCGGCGCCGCGCGCCGAGGGCCCGACCGCCTTCGTCTCGATCATGGAGGGCTGCTCGAAGTTCTGCAGCTTCTGCATCGTGCCCTACACCCGGGGCCCGGAAGTCAGCCGACCGCTGGATGACGTGCTGGTCGAATGCGCGCACCTGGCCGAACAGGGCGTGCGCGAGATCAATCTGCTGGGGCAGAACGTCAATGCCTATCGCGGTCGCATGGGTGGCGACACCGGCGAGTTCTGCGACCTGGCCCTGCTGATCCACTACGTCGCCCGCATACCCGGCATCGAGCGCATCCACTACACCACCAGCCATCCGGCCGAGTTCAGCGAGGCCCTGATCGCCGCCTATGCCGAAGAGCCGAAGTTGGCGAGTTATCTGCATTTGCCGGTGCAGAGCGGCAGCAACCGCATCCTCGCCGCGATGAAGCGCGGCTACAGCCGCGAGCAGTACCTGGCGAAGATCGCGCGGGTGCGGCAGGCGCGGCCGGGCTTGTCGATCTCGACCGACATCATCGTCGGCTTCCCCAGCGAGACCGAGCAGGACTTCGCCGACACCCTCGACGCCATCGAGCAGGCCGGCTTCGACGGCGCCTACTCCTTCCTGTACTCGCCGCGCCCGGGCACCCCGGCGGCCAACCTCAAGGACAACGTGCCCGTCGAGCTGAAGGAGCGCCGCCTGGCCCTGCTGCAGGCGCGCATCAAGCAGCGTAACGATGACTTCCAGCTCGGCCTGGTCGGCAGCACGCAATCGGTGCTGGTCGAGAAGCCGGCACGCAAGGGCGTCGGCCAGGTCAGCGGCCGCACCCCGCAGAACCGCACCATCAACTTCGACGGGCCGGAAAGCCTGATCGGCCAGTTCGTCGAGGTGCTGGTGACCGAGGCCATGCCCAACTCCCTGCGCGGCCGGCGGCTGGTGACCGGGCCCTGAGGCCAACCGATCAGGAGGCGCGGATCAGCCCTCCGTCTTGTCTACTCGACGTGCGCGGCGGAGACTTGTATACCTCCGGAGCCCTGGCGGCATTGCCAGACTGAGCGGGTCAGTGAGGGCGTATGGCGATCTCGGATTTCCGCGTGAAACTGGCGGTTGCGGGCTGCCTGGCCGCGCTCTCGGCGCCGTCTGCGGCGGCGCCCGACGACTTCACCGAACTGAGTCTGGCCGACCTGATGAACATCGAGGTCACCTCGGTCTCCAAGCGGGTCGAGCCGCTGTCCGAGGCTGCCGCCGCGATCTACGTGCTGACCAGCGAGCAGCTGGCCCAGAGTGGCGCCCGCAACATCGCCGAGGCGCTGCGGCAGGTTCCCGGCGTGCAGGTGGCGCGCAGCGACGCGCGCGGCTACGCGGTGAGCGTGCGCGGCTTCAACAACACCTCCGCCGACAAACTCGAAGTGCTGCTGGACGGCCGCAGCGTCTACACCCCCCTGTTTTCCGGCGTGTTCTGGGACGTGCTGGAAACCGATCTGGCCGATGTCGAGCGGATCGAAGTGATCCGCGGCCCCGGTGCCACGCTCTGGGGTGCGAACGCGGTCAACGGGGTCATCAACATCACCACCAAGTCGGCACTCGCCACCCCCGGCGGACGGGTGCAAGTGGCGGCCGGCAACGAGGAGACCGCCGCCCTCGCCCTGCGCCAGACCTTCCGGGTCGCCGACGGCGCGGTGCGCCTGAGCGCCCTCAATCGCTGGCGCGACGATGCCGCCCTGGCCGACGGCCGCGATGCCCAGGACGGCTCGCGATTCAGCCAGGCAAGCGCGCGCGGCGACTGGGAGAAGGTCTGGGGCGGCGCGCTCAGCGTCGGCGCCAACGTCTACGACGCCCGCTTTCAGGCCCTGGCCGGCGACACCACGGCGCGCGGCGAGTCGGCCCAGGCGCGCTGGGCGCTGCCGACCCAGGGTGGCGAGCACAGCCTGTCGGTCTGGTACGAGCACTACGACCGTTTCATCCCCGGCACCTACCAGGAGTACCGCCACACCGCGTCCCTGGAGTACGAGTCCCAGCGCGCCCTCGGTAGCCAGCACGAGCTGGTCTACGGCCTCGGCTGGCGCTATACCCAGGACCACACCGGCGGCCCGCCGCTGGCGGCCCTGTTCGATCCCGCCGAACGCACGCTCAACACCTACAGCGCCTTCCTGCAGGACCGCTGGTCGCTGAACCCGGCGCTGACCCTGACCCTGGGCAGCAAGTTCGAGCACAACGACCTGACCGGGGTCGAAGTCCAGCCCTCGGCGCGGCTGGGCTGGCGCGCCCGGCCGGACGCCTTTGTCTGGACTGCGATCTCGCGCGCGGTGCGCACGCCCAATCGCCTGGACCAGGACATCGCCATCTTCTGCCCGCCGCCGGTCGGCTACCCCGGGGTCTGCGCCCCCGGCACTTTCCGCATCGGCAATCCGGAGCAGGAGTCCGAGGTGGTGTTGGCCTACGAGGCCGGGCTGCGCCTGGCCCTGGCACGCGGCCTGAGTGCCGACCTGGCCCTGTTCCACAACGACTACAGCCAGCTGAAAAGCACGGAACCGACCACCGCCCTGGGCTCCTTCGACAACCGCCTGCACGGGGTGGGCGACGGTGCCGAACTGGTGCTGGACTGGCAGGCCCGGGAGCAGCTGAGCTTCAGCGGCAGCTATTCGCTGCTCAGCCTGCGGACCAAGCCGACCGCCGCCAGCGCTGACGTCAAGACCGCGCCGACCATCAATGGCAGCTCGCCCCGGCATCAGGTCCGGCTGGGCAGCGACTATCGGTTTCTCGGCAACTGGGAATTCCACGGCGAAGCCCGCTACCTGTCGCGGCTGCCGGCGCAGAAGATTCCCGACCGCGCCGAGCTGGGACTGCGCCTGGCCTACACCCCGCGACCGCACCTGACGCTGTCGCTGAGCGCCGAGAACCTGCTGCATGACCAGGCGCCGGAATTCGGCACCCGGCCGGAAACCCGATCCGAACTCCAGCGCAGTGCCTGGCTGGGGCTGGCCTGGACCTGGCCCTGATGGCCAAGCCTCGCCATCGCGGCGGCTGCGCCCTGCTCGCCGGCCTGATGCTGGCGCTGGCCCTGTTGCCGGCGCCGGCAATGGCGGATGAGCTGGAGGCCCGGCTGAAGTCCGCCTTCCTGCTCAATTTCGTCCGCTTCGTGCGCTTTCCGGCCGAGCGCTTCGCCAGCGCCGAGGCCCCGGTCGATATCTGCGTGCTCAGCCCCGACCCGCTGGCCGAGGTGCTCGACCGCAGCCTGGCCGGGAAGGTGGTGGGCGGTCACCCGGTGCGGCTGCGTCGGGGCGAACGGGTCGAGGCGCTGCGCGACTGCCATCTGGTCTATGTCAGCAGCCGCAGTTCCGACCTGCTCGACGCCCAGCTGTCGCGGCTGTCCGGCTCTGGCGTGCTCAGCGTCTACGAATCCGGCAGCGTCAAGTCGGCCGGCGTGATCCGCCTGTACAACGTCGACAAGTACCTGCGCTTCGAGATCAACCAGGCAGCGGCCGAGCGCGAGGGCCTGGAGCCCGCCGCCGGGCTATTGGAAATCGGCACCCGGGTCCGCTTGTGATCGGCCACCCCGGCTCGCTGCGACGCAAGCTGGCGCAACTGATGGCGCTGGCCTCGATGATCGCGCTGCTGCTGTCGGCCGTGGCGCTGCTGCTGGTGGCCGGCTATCGCAACCGCCAGCAGAGCGAGCGCGACCTGCAGACCCTGGCCTCGGTGATCGCCGACAACAGCGCCGCCGCCCTGAGTTTCGGCGATGCGCGAACGGCGCGGCGCATCCTCACGGCGGTCCAGGCCAATGCCGACATCAGCCTGGTCTGCCTGTTCGCGGCGGACCAGCCGGCCACCGCGACGGCGGCGACCGTGTTCTCGGTCTGGCCGATCACCCGCCGTGGCGACTGCCCGGCCAGCCTGGCGCCCGACACCGGCGGCATCGCCGCCGACAGCATGCGGCTGAGCAAGGCGGTGATGGTCGATGGCGTGCCACTCGGCATGCTGACCATGACCATGGACCTGCGGCCGCAGCGTCTTGCCCTGTTGCAGCAGGCCGCCGTCACCGCCGCCGTGGTCGCGCTGGCGCTGCTGATCACGTTCTCGTTCGCCCTGCGCGCGCAGACCGCGATGGTGGCGCCGATCATCGCCCTGGCCGAGCTGGCGCGGCGGGTCAGCCTGACCGCCGACTACGGCCTGCGCGCCAGCAAGCAGGGCCAGGACGAGGCCGGGCAACTGGCCGAGGACTTCAACCGCATGCTGGCCAAGATCGAGACCAGCGACCACGAGTTGCGCTCGGCCCGGGACGCGCTGGGCGCCGAGGTGTTGCAGAAGACCGAGGCCAACCGCGAACTGGAACAGGCGCTGGGCCGGCTCACGGCGGCCCAGGAGCAACTGGTGCAGGCCGAGAAGCTGGCTTCGCTGGGCGCCCTGGTGGCCGGCGTCGCGCACGAGATCAACACCCCGGTCGGGGTCGCGGTCACGGCCGCTTCCACCCTGCGCGCCAAGGCCCTGACCCTGCGCGGCCAGTACCGCGAGGACAGCATGCGCCGCTCGGACCTGGAGGCCTTCATGTCCCTGGCCGAGGACAGCACCCGGATGCTGCTCAACAACCTGCAGCGGGCGGCCGACCTGATCCAGAGCTTCAAGCGGGTGGCGGTGGACCAGACCAGCGACGAGCGCCGCCGGTTCCAGCTGTCCGCCTACGTGCGCGAGGTGCTGCTGAGCCTGGGCCCGAAGCTGAAGAACGTCGAGGTCACGGTCGACTGCCCGGACGACATCTGGGTCGACAGCTTCCCCGGCGCCGTCGCCCAGGTGCTGACCAACTTCGTCACCAATTCGGTGCTGCACGGCTTCGACGACGGCCGCAAGGGCGCGATCCAGCTCAAGGCCGCCCTGCGCGGCGACCAGCTGGAGCTGAGCTACCAGGACAACGGCCGGGGCGTGAAGCCCGAGCACCTCGGCCGCATCTTCGATCCCTTCTTCACCACCAAGCGCGGTGCCGGCGGCAGCGGCCTGGGCATGCACATCGTCTACAACCTGGTCAGCCGGCGGCTGGGGGGACGGATCCGCGCGCTGTCGCCCGAGGGTCAGGGCCTGCTGCTGACACTGAGCCTGCCGCTGGTGGCGCCGACCGCCAGCAGCGAGCGCCACCTGGGTGCGAACACATGAGCGATGAACTGAGTTTTGCCGCCGAATCCACCCTGCCGAGCCGCGCCCAGCGCGCCCGCTGGAAACTGCTGATCGTCGACGACGAGGTCGAGGTGCACCAGGTCACCGAACTGGCCCTGGCCGACTTCCGCTTCGCCGGCCGGGGGCTGGAATTCCTGCACGCCTATTCCGCCGCCGAGGCCCGGCGCATCCTGGGCGAGACCCCCGACATCGCCGTGGTCCTGCTCGACGTGGTGATGGAGTCCGAGCACGCCGGCCTGGAAGTGGTCGAGTACATCCGCAACGTGCTCGGCAACCGCTTCCTGCGCCTGGTGCTGCGCACCGGCCAGCCCGGCCAGGCGCCGGAGCTGGAGATGATCACCAACTACGACATCAACGACTACAAGTACAAAACCGAGCTGACCCGCGAGCGGCTGTTCAGCACGGTCTACACCAGCCTGTCGGTGTACCGCGACCTGATGGCGCTGGAAGCCAGCCGCAAGGGCCTGGAAAAGGTCATCGAGGCCTCGGCCCATATCTTCGAGCTGCACTCGGTCGAAGCCTTCACCCAGGGCGTGCTCGAACAGCTCACCGCCCTGCTGTTCCTGGACCGCGACGCGGTGATCGCCCACGCCGACGGTCTGGCGGCCGCCGACGACCACGAGCGCTACACCATCGTCGCCGCCACCGGCAGCTTCTCCGGCCTGGTCGGCGCGCGCGCCTGCGCCAGCCTGCCGACCACGGTGGTGGAGCGCATCCGCGCCGCGCTGAGCAGCAGCGAGGACCTGTTCGGCGAGGACTACTACGTCGGCGTGCAGTCGATTCCCCGGCCGCTGGTGTTCTATGTCACCGCCGACGTGCCGATCTCGCTCACCGACCGCCGCGCGATCAGCCTGTTCCACCGCAATGTCGCGCTGGCGCACCAGAACCTGACGCGGATCGCGGCCTCGAATCCCGCAATATGAGCGACGCGCTGCGATTCGCCGAGGAGCCGGAACCGACGCCCTCGCCGGCCCGCCCCTGGCCGGTGCTGGTGGTCGACGACGACGCCGAGGTGCTGGCGGTGACCCGGCTGGCGCTGCAGGACTGCCTGGTCGAAGGCCGGCCGCTGGAGCTGCTCGAGGCCAGCTCCGGCCGCGCCGCCCGCGCCGTGCTGGAGGCACGCGGCGACATCGGCCTGATCCTGCTCGACGTGGTGATGGAATCCGAGCACGCCGGCCTCGAACTGGTGCAGCACGTCCGCGAGGTGCTCGGCAACAGCCTGGTGCGCATCGTGCTGCGCACCGGCCAGCCCGGCGAGGCGCCGGCGCGCGAGGTGCTGCAGCGCTACCAGATCGACGACTACCGCACCAAGACCGAACTCAATTTCGAACGCCTGGTGGTGCTGGTCACGGCGGCGCTGCGCACCTATGGCGCGCTGACCGAGCTGGCGCGCAAGAACATCGAACTGAAGCGCTCCAACCAGGAGCTGGAGCGCTTCGCCTACGTCGCCTCCCACGACCTGCAAACCCCGCTGCGCGGCATCGTCTCGTTCACCCATCTCCTGGCGCAGCGCTACCAGCACCTGTTCGACGCCCAGGCCCGGGAGTACATGGATTTCATCGTCCACGGCGGCCACGAACTGCAGAGGCTGATCGACGACCTGCTGGCGTTCTCGCGGCTGGGGCGCGGCGACGGCGAGCTGTCGCCGGTGGACCTCCAGCAGGTGTTCGGCCATGTGCTCGGCACCCTGGAACCGGTCATCGCCCAGCGCCAGGCCCGGATCGAGGCCGAGCCCTTGCCGGTGGTGCTGGGCCGGGCCCAGCAACTGGAGCAGCTGTTCCGCAACCTGATCGACAACGGCCTCAAGTTCCAGCCCGGCGAACGGCCCTGGGTGCGCATCCGCAGCACTTGCAAGGACCGGCACTGCGAACTGGCATTCGAGGACGGCGGCATCGGTATCGCCGCCGAGCACCAGGCGCAGATCTTCGAGGTCTTCACCCGCCTGCACACCCAGGACGCCTATCCGGGCAGCGGCGTCGGGCTGGCGATCTGCCGCAAGATCGCCTTGCTGCACGGCGCCGAACTGCAGGTGGAATCGGCACCTGGCCAGGGCACGCGGATGATCCTGGGGCCGCTGGCGCTGGCCGGCTAGGGCCAGGCCGGCACCTATAATTCGCGCCCACGCCCCCTGCCGGCGCCACCGCCGGCAAGAACCCAAGCAAGTCATGAACAGCCCCCCCGCCCACCTCGATCTGGTGCTGGAACCCGACGAGGCCGGCCGCATCGCCAGCCTGAACGGCCCATTCGACGCCCATCTGCGGCAGATCGAGCTGCGCCTCGGCATCGAGATCCGTAATCGCGGCAATTTTTATCGCCTGCTCGGCCCCGAGGACGACATCGCGCGTGGCCAGGCCCTGCTGGAAAGCCTGTTCGCGCAGACCGAGACCAGCTCGCTGGCGGCCGAGCAGATCCATCTGGCCCTGCTGGAATTGAGCGGCCCGCGTCCCGGCGCCGACGAATTGGCGCCGGTGGAAGGCGACGAGGTGGTGGTGCGCACCAAGCGCGGCGTGGTGCGCGGCCGCACACCGCTGCAGAAGGCCTATCTGCAGGCCATCGCTGCGCACGACGTCAGCTTCGGCGTCGGCCCCGCCGGCACCGGCAAGACCTATCTCGCGGTCGCCTCGGCGGTCGCGGCGCTGGAGAAGGACCGCGTGCGCCGCATCGTGCTGGTACGGCCGGCGGTCGAAGCCGGCGAGAAGCTGGGTTTCCTGCCCGGCGACATGGCGCAGAAGGTCGATCCCTACCTGCGGCCGCTCTATGACGGCCTGTACGAGATGCTCGGCTTCGAGCGCGTCGCCAAGCTGATCGAGAAGAACGTCATCGAGGTCGCACCCCTGGCCTACATGCGCGGCCGCACCCTCAACGAGGCCTTCATCATCCTCGACGAGGCGCAGAACACCACCACCGAGCAGATGAAGATGTTCCTGACCCGGATCGGCTTCGGCAGCTGCGCGGTCATCACTGGCGATCTGACCCAGACCGACCTGCCGAACAAGGAGCGCTCGGGCCTGAAGCACGCCATCGCGGTGCTCGACGGCGTCGCCGGCATCAGCTTCACCTACTTCCGCAAGCAGGACGTGGTGCGGCATCCGCTGGTGCAGGCGATTGTCGGGGCGTATGAGCGGTACGAAGGTGAGAACTCGGTTTGAAAAAAAAGTCGAAACAGTCCCCTCCCCCCTCGCGGGGGTGGGCTAGGGGGGGGGGGGACGTTGCTTCGGCGCAGCGCGCAGCCCCCTCTCTCCCAGCCTCTCTCCCACGAGGGGAGAGAGGAGCAATCACGGTCCAGCGCGCAGTCCCCGCCGCCGGCATCCCCACTGCCACCAGCCTGCGTCTCTGGGCCGAAGCCGCGCGCGGCAGGAAGCGCGGCGAAATCACGATCCGCATCGTCGCCGCCGACGAAAGCCAGGCGCTCAACCGCGACTTCCGCGGCAAGGACAAGCCCACCAATGTCCTCTCCTTCCCGATGGGCGAGCCGGACTACCTCGGCGACATCGTCATCTGCGCCCCGGTGGTCGCGGCCGAGGCCATCGAGCAGGGCAAGCCGGCGCGCGCCCACTGGGCACACATGGTGCTGCACGGCGTGCTGCACCTGCTGGGCCACGACCACATCGCCGAGGACGAGGCCGAACGGATGGAGGCACTGGAGCGCAAGCTGTTGGCGCGGCTCGGGTTTCCCGACCCGTACTGAGTGCAAACGCCCGGTCACGCCCCAGCCTGTAAACTAGGCGTCCAGTACACACCCCACGCTCCCGTCCGCCGGCGCCTCATCGGCTCGGCTTTTGCGAGTGTGCCCAGACGATGAACGACGGCCCTAGTCGAAACGAAGAAGAGCAGCACGAGACGCCCACCCACTGGTGGAAGCGCCTGACCCTCCGCCTGGTTGGCGGCCCGCGTACGCAGGAAGACCTCAAGGACCTGCTCGACGGCGCCCGCGAGGACGGTATTGTCGATGCCGACTCCGCCGACATGATCGACGGCGTGCTGGAGACCCACGAACTGCAGGCCCGCGACATCATGGTGCCGCGCGCCCAGATGGTCTGCGTCGAGTCCGACTGGGGGCTGGAGAAAATCCTCGCCGCCGTGATCGAGTCCGGCCACTCGCGCTACCCGGTGATCGGCGACAACAAGGACGAGATCGTCGGCGTGCTGCTGGCCAAGGACCTGCTCAAGTTCACCACCGCTGCCTCTACCTTCGACCTGGCGCGGGTGATGCGGCCCACGGGCCTGGTACCGGAGTCCAAGCGCGTGAACGTGCTGCTCAAGGACTTCAAACGCCGGCACCAGCACCTGGCCATCGTGGTCGACGAGTACGGCGGCGTCTCCGGCCTGGTGACCATCGAGGACATCCTGGAAACCATCGTCGGCGAGATCGACGACGAGCACGACGAGGCCGAGGGCGCCTACATCGTCAAGCAGGACGAGCGCCGCTACCTGGTCAATGCGCTGACGCCGATCGAGGAGTTCAACGAGCAGTTCCAGGCCGAATTCAGCGACGAGGAATTCGACACCGTTGGTGGCCTGGTGGTGCATCACTTCGGCCACCTGCCGCGCCGTGGCGAGGGCGTGAAGATCGGCCGCTTCCAGTTCAGCGTGCAGCGCGCCGACTCCCGCCGCGTTCAACAACTGCAAGTCCTGCTGTCGCAGGACTAGCCCGCTCGCCGCATCCCATGCGCTCGTTCGCACGCTGGCTCGCGGCCGTCTGGCTCGCTGGCATCGCCGGTCTGGCGCAGGCGCAGGCGCCCGCTGCCGCCCCGACGCCGCGCATCAGCCTGCTCAGCTTCGCCCCGGGCGAGGTCTACTGGCAGCGCTTCGGCCACAACGCGCTGATGGTGGAGCCGGGCGATGGCGGCGCCACCGCCGTCTACAACTACGGCATCTTCGATTTCTTCCAGAAGAACTTCTTCCTCAACTTCGCGCGCGGCCACATGATCTACCGGCTGGCCGCGATCCCGGTGCCGGACACCCTGGCCGAGTACGCCGCCGAAGGCCGCGCGGTCTATGTCCAGGAGCTGGCGCTGAGCCCGCAGCAAGCCGTCGCGCTGGCGGCACTGCTGCGCGACAACGCGCTGCCGGCGAACGCCGAGTACCGCTACGACTACTTCCTTTCCAACTGCTCGACCAAGGTGCGCGACGCCCTGGACCAGACCCTGGGGGGGGCGCTGCGGCAGCAATGGTCGGCGACCGCGAGCAACAGCAGCTTCCGCGCGGAGGCGACCCGCCTGATGTCGCCGGTGCTGCCGCTGATGCTGGGTATGGACTACATCCTCGGCCCCGACGCGGACCGGCCGATCAGTCTGTGGCAGCAGGCCTATGTGCCGGAAGTGCTGATGCAGGCTGTGCGCGCGGCGCGCATCGACGGCCGCCCGCTGGTGGCGCGCGAGGGCTATTGGCTGCCGCCGGGGCGCGGGCCGAAAACACCCCGGGAGGCCTTCGAGTTCAGCGGCCAGGCCCTGGCCCTGGGCCTGGAGCTGGCCCTGGCCCTGGTGCTGCTGAGCGGCTGGCGGGCGCTGGGTTTCGCTCGCGGCGCCTATCTGCTGCTGGGCCTGCTGCCCAGCCTGCTGTCGGCGCTGGGTGGCCTGGTGCTGGCGGCCGCCTGGACCCTGACCGATCACTGGGCGATGGCGGCCAACCACAACCTGCTGCTGTTCAGCCCCCTGAGCCTGCTGCTGCTGCCGACGCTGGCGCTCAGCTATCGCCCCGACTGGCGGCCGGCGCGCTGGACCCGGATGCTGGCGGTGCTGATCGCCTTCGGCGCCCTGCTGACCCTGCCGATGCAGCTGCTGTCCGGCGCCCAGCAGCAGCTGCCCTGGATCCTGTTCTGGCTGCCGGTGCACCTGGCGCTGGCCTGGTCGCTGCGCAAGATCGGGCGCCGGCCGCCGGTCGATCTCGCGCTCTAAACGTCCCAGCCCGGATTGACCCGCCCCAGCCGGCGCAACAGCCCCGGCCACACCAGCGCACCACCGAGGCCCTTGGTCACCGCCGCCGCCTGCGCCTGGATGCCTTCGAGGATGCTCGGATGGATCAGGCCCAGCGCCCCGCCACCGGACTGGGCCCGGACCTGGATGGTGCAGGCGGCCTCGAACAGGTACATGGCCAGGAAGGCGTCGGCGACCGTGCCGCCCACCGTGAGCAGGCCGTGGTTACGCAGCATCAGGAAGGCATTGCTGCCGAGGTCGCGCACCAGGCGCGGCTTCTCGTCCTCGTTGAGCGCCACGCCCTCGTAGTCGTGATACCCCAGGCTGGCCAGCACGAACAGGCTCTGCTGGCTGATCGGCAGCACGCCGGCCGGCTGCGCCGACACCGCCACGCCGTTGAGCGAGTGCACGTGCAGCACGCAGTGGGCATCCTCGCGCGCCGCATGCACGGCGCTGTGGATGGTGAAGCCGGCCGGGTTGATGAAGTGCGGCGTCTGCATCACCGGCTTGCCGTCGAGATCGACCTTCACCAGCGCGCTGGCGGTGATCTCCTCGAACATGAAGCCGTAGGGATTGATGAGGAAGTGGTGCTCAGGGCCGGGCACGCGCGCCGAGACATGGGTGAACACCAGATCGTCCCAGCCGAACAGCCGCACCAGCCGGTAGGCGGCGGCCAGATCGCAGCGACGCTGCCATTCCTCGGGGCTTACCTGCTCCTGCACGGAGGGAGTCTGCATGGTCAATCTCCTCGGGTCTGGTCCGCCGATTCTGCGCTAGATTGACCGGACCGGAGGAGACGCCAGATGCCCCAAACCGCCCCCAAAGAAGCTCATTTCACCCCCGCCAGCTTCAAATTCCTGCGCCAGCTGGCCAAGAACAACAACAAGGACTGGTTCGCCGCCCACAAGGCCGAGTACGAGGCGCAGGTGAAGGCGCCCTGCCTCGCCTTCATCGCCGATCTGGCCGCGCCGCTGGCCAAGATCAGCCCGCAGATGGTGGCCAGTCCCAAGGCGGTCGGCGGCTCGCTGTTCCGCATCTATCGTGACACCCGCTTCGCCAGCGACAAGACACCGTACAAGACCCACGCCGGCATGAGCTTCTTCCACGCCGCCACCAAGCAGGTCGCGCGCGCCGCCGGTGCCAACGCCATGATGGGCCGGCTCGACGCGCCGGTGTTCTATCTGCATTTGGAGCCCGGCGCGAGTTTTATCGGCGGCGGCCTCTGGCATCCGCAGCCCGACACGCTCAAACGCATCCGCGCCAACATCGTCAGCAATCCAGCCAGCTGGAAGAAGGCGACGCGCGATCCGAAGTTCTTGAAGCAATTCGCGCTGGGCGGCGACAGCCTGCAACGCCCGCCGGCCGGCTACCCCGCCGACCGCGAGCTGATCGAGGATTTGAAGCGCAAGGATTTTGTTGCCAGCAGCGAACTGAGCGAGGCCGAGATTTGCGATCCGGGTTTTCTGAAGGAGGCCGTGCGGCGCTATGTGTTGATGGCGCCGTTGGTGGATTGGCTGTGTACGTCGCTCGATCTGGAGTTCTGATCGGGAAAATTGATGTTGATGCCAGCTGGAGTGAACGTAATGGTCACCAAGACGCCCAAGAAGTCGGCACAGGTCGCAAGGAAGGCCGTCCCTGCGCGGGGCGCCGCGAAGCCGACGCTCCTCGCAGGCGGCAACCCTCAGATCGCCAAGGGCGACGGCGACGCACCCGTGCAGGTCTACATCGCCGCCATGCCGGGCTGGAAACGCGACATCGGGCGCCGCCTTGACGCGCTCGTCGTGCGCCATGTGCCCAATGTGCGCAAGGCCGTGCGGTGGAACTCGCCTTTCTATGGCATCGAAGGCCAAGGCTGGTTCCTGGGTTTCCACGTATTCACCCACTACGTCAAGGTGAGCTTCTTCCGAGGCACCTCACTGCGACCGGTTCCACCCGGCGGAACGGGCAAGGACGCGCGCTGGATCGACATCCACGAGAACGATCTCGATGAGGCGCAGATGGAGACCTGGCTCCGACAGGCGGCCAAGCTGCCGGGTTGGGGTAAAGCCTGACAACCGTGCGGCAAGAGCCCGCAGCAAGCGTAGGGTGGGCACCAAAAGTAGGCGCCTCTAGGCGAAGCGAAGCGTGCCCACGCGGTCGTGGCGCATTGCACGGTGGGCTGAAGCCCACCCTACATTGCCGCAGCAGGCGACTCACGCGCCACGCGTCCGGCTCATCAAGCCATCTCGCCGCGCAGCTCGCCAACGCGCTGCTGCAGGTCGGCGGCTTTCAGGCCCTCGCCTGCCAGCGGCGCGCCGATCAGCAATTCGATTCGGGCTCGCAGACGCCGCGGCATGCGCATGCGGCGCAGGCGCGAGTCGCGCTTGCTCCACATGCTTTCCCACAAGCCGCGCAGGGCGAAGGGGATCACCGGCACCGGGGTGCGGGCGAGGATGCGCTCGATACCGGCCTTGAACTCCTGAATCGTTCCATCCGGCGTCAGGCCGCCTTCGGGGAAGATGCCAATGACCTCGCCGTTCTTCAGTGCGGCGTCGATCTCTTCGTAGGCCTTCTTCAGCAAGGCCTCGTCTTCCTTGGCCGGCGCGATGGGGATGGCGCGGGCGGTGCGGAAGATGAAATTGAGCACCGGGATCCGGAAGATCTTGTGGTACATGACGAAGCGCACCGGCCGGCGGATGCTGCCGCCGACGATGAGCGCATCGACGAAGCTGATGTGGTTGCCGGCGACGATAGCGGCGCCCTCGTCGGGTAGGTTATCGAGGCCCTCGCTGCGGACGCGGTACAGCGTGTGGATCAGCAGCCACACCAGGAAGCGCATCAGGAACTCTGGCACCAGACTGTAGATGAACACCGCGACGGCGGCGTTCATCAACGCGGTGACCAGCAGCAGCTGCGGGATGCTCAGCCCGGCCTTGAGGAAGGCGATGGCGAGCAGCGCCGCGACCACCATGAAGGCAGCGTTGAGGATGTTGTTGCCAGCAATGATCCGCGAGCGGTGACTGGCCTCGCTGCGGGTCTGGATCAGGGCGTAGAGCGGCACGATGTAGAAGCCGCCGAACACGCCGATCAGCAGCAGGTCCCAGAGCACGCGGTGGTTGCCGGCCTGGGCGATGAACTGCGAGGCGCTCAGCGCGGCACCGCTGACCGCGTCCGGCGAGGCGAAGTAGAGATCGACCCCGAACCAGGTCAGGCCGATGGAACCCAGCGGCACCAGGCCGATCTCGACCTTGTGGCCGGACAGGCGCTCGCAGAGCAGCGAGCCGAGTCCGATGCCGAGCGAGAACACGGTGAGCAGCAGGGTCACCACTTCCTCGCCGCCGCCCAGCGTGGTCTTGGTATAGGCCGGCAGCTGCGACAGGAACATCGCGCCGTAGAACCAGAACCAGGAAATGCCCAGCACCGACAAGAACACGGTGCGGTTGCCGCGCATGAAGGCGATGTTGCGGATGGTCTCCGTGAACGGATTCCACTGGATTTGCAGCTCGGGTGCGGCGGCCGGCGCAGAAGGGATCGCGCGGCTGGTGAGATAGCCGATCACCGCCACTCCGATCACCGTCAGGCTGACCCAGTGCGGGCCGTTGGCGCGCGCAATCAGCCAGCCGCCGAGCATAGTGCCGAGCAGGATGGCGAGGAAGGTCGCGGCCTCGACCAGGGCGTTGCCGCCGACCAGCTCCCGCTCCTGCAGGTGCTGCGGCAGGATCGCGTACTTCACAGGCCCGAACAGCGTGGCCTGCAGCCCGAGCAGGAACAGCACGCCGAGCAGGAAGGGCACGCTCTGGATTGCCAGGCCCACCGCCGCGAGTACGGCGATGCCCAGTTCCAGCAGCTTGATGCCGCGGATCAGCTGCGACTTCTCGTACTTCTCGGCCAGCTGGCCGGCGAAGGCCGAGAACAGGAAGAACGGCAGGATGAACAGGCCGGCGGCAAGGTTCACGTACAGCGCGCGCTGCTCATCGCTTAAGCCCACGATGCCAAAGCTGACCAAGATGATCAGCGCGTTCTTGAAGACGTTGTCGTTGAAGGCGCCCAGCGACTGGGTCCAGAAGAAGGGCGCGAAGCGGCGGGCCTTCAGCAGGCCGAACTGGCTGTGCTCGGTGTCGGAGTTCTGGCTCATGGCAGTCGGCTGTCGTGGAATTGCAGGAACGCATCGAGAACGGCTTGCGGCGCCTCGACCTGGGGATAGTGGCCGATGCCCGGCAGGCTCACCGTGTCCGGATTCGGGATCAGCTCGCGGTAACGCGCGACCATGTGCGCGCCCGAGACCGGATCGACCGGGCCGTTGATGACACGCAGCGGCACAGCAGTCTTCTGCATCGCGGCGAGCCAGCGCTCGCGGTGCTGGCGGCGGTCGAGGATGTAGCGGATCAGCTCGTGCATGATCCGGCCGCCGTCGTTGTAGGCAATCAGCGCCCAGAAGCTGCGCAGTTCGGCATCGCCGGGCTTGGTGTCGGGACCGAACACGGCGGAAAAACTCTTGCGGAAGCTCCGCTCGTTCATCAGCCGGCTGACCAGGGGGCCGAGCGGCGACAGCAGCAGTTTCTGGACGCTGCGCGGTCGGTGGGTTTCCGGAAACAGGCCGCCGTTGAGGAAGGCGATGGAGAGCAGCTTCAGAACTCCTCCCACCGCCTGCGGGGGGGCGTTTGGCTCAAGCGGGACTGACATTGAGTCAGTCCCGATCCGGCCAAACGCGGGAGGGTGGCGGCTTTCGGCTTGCGCGGGAACGCCCCCACCCCGACCCTCCCCCGCAAGCAGGGGAGGGAGCAAGGCGGACTCGTTGCGCGCCAGCAGCTCCTGCGCCACCGAGACGCCGTAGTCGTGCGCCAGCACATGCACCTCGCTCACGCCCAGCCGCGCGCACAGCGCCGCGTGCAGGTCGGCCTGATCGTGAATCGAATAGCCGTAGCCGCGCGGCTTGGCGGAAAAGCCGAAGCCGATCATGTCTGGCGCGATCAGGCGGAAGCGCGCGCTCAGCCCATCCCAGAGCGTATGCCAGTCCCAGGACGCGGTCGGGAAGCCGTGGATCAGCAGCAGCGCCGGTTTCGCCGAGGCCCCGCTGTCGCGGTAGAAGATGCGCTGCCCGCGATACTCGAAATGGCTGCCGGCGGCGCGCCAGGCCTCAGGGGACAGCAGCAGGCTTGCGGTCATGGTCGGGGTTCAGGAGATTCACGGCGAACAGTTTGCCCGAACGCGCCCAGACCCCGGCGACAATGGCCAGGGTCATGCCGGCGCCGAAGATCACGCTCGGCACCGCGCCCATCAGCCGCGCCGCCAGGCCGCTCTCGAAGGCGCCGATCTCGTTGGAGCAGGACAGGAACACGCTGTTGACCGCCTGCACCCGGCCGCGCAGATGGTCGGGCGGATAGATCTGCAGGATGGTGGAGCGGATCACCACGCTCACCGAGTCGAAGGCGCCGGTCAGGAACAGCGCGGCCATCGACAGCCAGAAGTTCTTCGACAGGGCGAACAGCAGGGTGGCGAGGCCGAAGCCGGCGACCACCAGCAGCAGGTTGCGCCAGGCCCGGCGGGTGGGCGGATACCAGGCGCAGAGCAGCAGGGTCAGCACACCGCCGACGCTGGGGGCGGCCCGCAGCAGACCCAGCTGCGCCGGGCCGACCAGCAGCACGTCGGCGGCGAACACCGGCAGGATCGCGACCACGCCGCCGAACAGCACGCTGAACAGGTCCAGCGTGATCGCGTAGGAGATCATCGGGGTATCGCGGACGAAGGCCAGCCCCTGTTTCAGCGAGGCCCAGAGATCGTCCTCGGCTTCCGGTGCCGGCGGCACGCCACGCGGTTGGATGCCCGACACCAGCAGGGCGGCGCAGGCGAGCAGGCCGATCACCACCAGCAGCGCACCCGGCAAGCCGACCGCCGCGTGCAGCAGGCCGCCCGCCACCGGGCCGAGGATGGCGCCCACCTGCCAGCCGGCCGAGGACCAGGTCGCGGCATTGCCGAACAGTTCGCGCGGCACCAGGAAGGCCTTCAGCGCCGAGGCCGTGGGCGAGAAAATGCCCCGGGCGAAGCCGATCAGCACGATGGCGGCGTAGATCGCCAGCAGCCACAGGGTTTGCGGCAGCGCGGCGCGGCTGGCCTCCAGCGAGAGCCAGAGCAACCAGGCCGAGGCCAGCACGATCGCTACCAGGGCACCGCGCATCAGATTGCGCTTCTCGCGGCGGTCGGCGTAGTGGCCGCCGACCAGGGCGATGGCGATGAAGGGAATCGCCTCGGCCAGACCGATCAGGCCCAGGGTCAGGGGGTCGCGGGTCAGCCGGTACAGCTCGTAGCCCAGCGCCACTTCCTGTGCCAGCAGGGCGAAATGCAGCAAAAAGCTGCTGGCGACCAGGCGCCGGAATTCCGGGTAGCGCAAGGCCGCGTAGGGATCGGATCGGCTGGCGTCGGCGGGCGCGCTCATGCGGGCTAGTTCTTAAACGCGGGGCGGAGGCCGCATGCGGCGCACCTTGCCCGAGCCAGGACCCGGCCGGCAAGCCGGCAGCGACCCGCGCGCGACCAGTGGCGCTGCTCGCCTACATGCGCTCCAATCCGGCCTGGGGAGCCCGGAGCCATCACCACAATGAATACCGCGAGCAGCGGCCAGCCACCAAAGCTGTTGTTGGTCAGCACCCAGCAGTGGCCGTTCTCGGCACGGCTGGCCATCGCCTTCGCCAGCCTGGGCTGGCGGGTGGAGGCGGTATGTCCGCGCGGCCATGTACTGGCCGCGACGCGCGCCGTGCAGCGGGTGCACCCGTACAGCCTGCGCGATCCGCTGGCGGCGCTGGCGACGGCGATCACCTCCGGCGCACCGGACTTCATCATCCCCTGCGATGACAGCGCGGTGGTGCGCCTGCACCGCGTCGGACAGCGCCACCCGGCGCTGCAGGCGCTGATCGCGAACTGCCTGGGCAACCCGGATGCCTGCCTGCAGGCGACCCGCCGCGAGGCCTTGATGGCGGCCGCGCGCGCCGAGCAGATCCGCACCCCCGAGAGCGCCGACATCGGCAGCCTCGCCGAGCTGCAAACCTGGCAGCAGCGGCAGGGCCTGCCGCTGGTGCTGAAGGCCGACGGCACCTTTGGCGGCACCGGTGTGGCCATCGTCCGCGAGCCGGGCGAACTGGAGCCGGCCTACCACGCCGTGTCGGCCCGGCCGGGCCCGCTGCGCATTCTCAAGCGGATGCTGGTCAACCAGGATCATTCCCTGCTCGACCAGTTGCGCGACCGCCGCAGCGGCGGCCTGATCGCCCAGCAGTACATCCGCGGCCGGCCGGCGAATCGGGCAGTAGCCTGCTGGCGCGGCGCGGTGCTGGCGGGCACCAGTGTCGAGGCCCTGGACACCCTGGGTGCGACCGGTGCCGCCATCCTGGTGCGCGCTATCGAGCGGCCGGAAATGGACCAGGCGGCCGAGCGCCTGGTGCGGCGGCTGGGTCTGTCCGGCCTCTGCGGCTTCGACTTCATGCTGGAGGAGGGCAGCGGCAAGGCCTATCTGATCGAGGTCAACCCGCGGGCGACGCCGGTTACCGCGCTGGCGCTAGCGCCGGGGCGCGACCTGGTGGCGGCGCTCAGCCGCCAGCTGCTGGGTCGCCCGGTCGCGGACCGGCCGGACTTTGGCCAGCACGAGCGGATCGCGATGTTCCCAGGCACCTGGCTGAAGAACCCGGACGATCCGGTGCTGCTCAGCGCCCATCACGACGTGCCCTGGGACGAACCCGCGCTGGTGCAGGCTTGCATCGATTTCGACTACGCCGGCACCCCATTCTGGCAGCGCTGGCTGCAACTGCACCGGCAAGGTGGCGCCGGTCTGCCCGGCCTGCGGGCGCCGGACGGACGGGTCTACCGGCGCTCGCGCTGAGCGCCGGTCACTGAATTCAGCCGGCTGCGAGCCGCTCGCCGCGCAGCCGGCGGCTGTCCGTCGGCTGCCCGGTAATCAGACGGTCGCCGGTACGGCGGGTG
The DNA here is from genome assembly GCA_030696045.1 of Stagnimonas sp. Taxonomy (GTDB): domain Bacteria; phylum Pseudomonadota; class Gammaproteobacteria; order Nevskiales; family Nevskiaceae; genus Stagnimonas. Next base: position 24,281 of record JAUYNO010000012.1, read on the forward strand.
CAGTATTTCCAGCCCCATTGCACGAACACCCGCAGCCGCTGGGCACCGTCGACCAAGGACATCAGGTGCACGAAGGCCCAGAGCCACCAGCCGACCAAGCCGGTGACGCGGACGTGGCGCAGATCCCCGACCGCCTTGTTCATGCCGATCACCGCCATGCTGCCGCGGTCGCGGTAGCGGAACGGCCGGGCGGCCTTGCCGGCGTGGCGGGCGGCGATCACGCCGGCGACGTACTCGCCCTGCTGGATCGCTGCCGGCGCCAGGCCGGGGACGTCACGGCCGGCGGCGTCGGCCAGGCGGGCGAGATCGCCGATCACGAAGATTTCCGGGTGCCCCGGCAGGCTGCAGTCGGCGCCGACCTGCAGGCGCCCGCTGCGGTCGACCGCGACGCCGGTACGTTCCGCCAGCACCTCGCCGAACAACGAGGCGCGCACGCCAGCGGCCCAGAGCACGGTGCGGGCGCGCAGCTCGGTGACCACGCCAGCCTGCTGGTAGCGCACGCCGTCGGCGTCGATGGCCTGCACCAGCGCGCCGGTCAGCACGGTCACGCCCAGCTGTTCGAGATGGCGCCGGGCGGCGGCACTCAGCGGCTCGGGGTAGACCGGCAGCACCCGGCTGGCGCCTTCCAGCAGCAGCACCCGGGTCTGGCGTGGATCGATGGCGCGGAAGTCGCGCACCAGGGTCTTGTGCGCCAGTTCGCCGATGGCACCGGCCAGCTCGACGCCGGTGGGGCCGGCGCCGACGACCACGAAGCTCATCAGCGCCGCCCGTTCAGCCGGATCGGTCGACAGCTCCGCCAGCTCGAAGGCATTGAAGATTCGCCGGCGCATTTCCAGCGCGTGCTCGACCGTCTTCAGGCCGGGCGCGTGGGCGCGCCAGCCGTCCTTGCCGAAATAGTTGTGCTTGACGCCAGTGGCGACGATCAGGCTGTCGTAGTCCAACTCGCCGTGCTCATGGCGCAGCTTGCGCTGCCCGGCGTCGAGGTCATAGGCGGTGGCCTGCAGCACCCGCACGCTGGGGTAGCGGCGCAACAGGCTGCGGGTCGGGATGGCGATATCGCCCGGCGCCAGCGAGCCGGTTGCCACCTGGTACAGCAGGGGCTGGAACAGCTGGAAATTGCGCTTGTCGATCAGCGTCACCGCGTAGCCGCGCTGGCCCAGCCGACGCGCCGCGTGCAGGCCGCCAAAGCCGCCACCAACGATCACCACCCGGTGCGCACCCGGGTCCGGCTTCAGTCCATCCATGGCAGCGCTCCGCGATGTTGCACTGCGGCACGATACCGGTACGGGCCCGGCCAGCCTAGGTTAGGCCCAGCGGAAAATCTGGCAGGGCTTGCCGCCCCGGGCTACCAGCGCACGGTCGAATAGCTGCTGGCGTTGTTGGCGGCGCGCCGGTCGCGCGGGTGCTGCCAGGGGATGAAGCGCTCCTTGACCGCCGCCTGATGGGCGAACTGGTCCAGCACGTAGATGCCGCCTTCGGTGGCACGCAGGAAGATCGCCGCGTGCTTGTTGCCGCGCCGGCGGCTGTTGGGATAGCGACCGTCGACAAAGGTGGCGATGGCAGTGCCGGGTTCGATTTCACCGGCATGCGATCGGAGCTTGCGACCCTCTTTCCAGAGCGAGGTGCTGGGCGCGCCGAGCAGGCCCTTGATCAGTTCCACGCACTCGGTACGCCCCTGTCGGTTGGGAAAGCTCGGGAAGGCGACCGCATAGCCCTCGCCCGGCAGCGGGCCGTCGTAAACACGCTCCGGCGCCGGGATCAGATGGCCGTCGATGCTGCGGTCGGCGAGGCTCAGTTCCTCGCCCGCTCGGCGTGGAGTCGGCTTGCGGGCGGTCGACAGGCTGGCCTTGGTCGGGCCGGCGTGGCGACGGCGCGATTTGCTTTTAACCGGCTTCACGACCGCAGATGCCGCCGCCTGCTTGGCCGCGGACAGCGATGCCGTCGCCGAGCCCGCAGGCACGGCGGCAGCCATCGATCCAGTCGTCAAACTAAGGCCGAGAAGCAGGCTTCCGGCCCAGCTGATAAGTCGCATATTCAGGCTCCTTTGGCCGTCCACTACGTCGGTGTCGGCTCTTTTGTTCAAGTTCTGACCGGACCTTAGTCGTCGCCTGGGGAAAGCGTCAAGGGACTCTCACATAATTACTACCCTGAATCAGTTGTCGGGTTGATCCCCTTCCGGCCCCGGCTCGGCAGCTCCCAACTGCAGGGCCAACTCATAGAGTGGCTTGCGCTTGAGGCCGGTCAGCTCGGCAGCGACCCGTGCCGCCCGGGAGGGGGAAAGCTCCGCCAGCAGCACTTTCAGGGTCCGCTCGGCACTCAGGCTGGCCCGGCTTTCAGTCGCCGGCGCCCCCGCCACCACCAGCACGAACTCGCCGCGCTGGCGGTTGTCATCGGCGCGCAACCAGGCCGCCAGCTCGCCCGCCGGCAGGCGCAGGCTCTGCTCGAAGCGCTTGGTCAGCTCCCGCGCCAGGCAGACCATTCGGCCGGGCCCGAACTCGGTGGCGAGGTCCTCGGCGCATTCGACGATACGGTGCGGGGCCTCGTAGAACACCAGGGTCCGGGTCTCGGCCGCGAGCAGGCGCAGGCGTTCGCGGCGGGCGCTGGCCCGGGCCGGCAGGAAGCCGGCGAAGCTGAACTCGTCGGTCGGCAGGCCGGCCACCGACAGCGCCGCGATCAGGGCGCTGGGACCGGGGATGGCGCGCAGCTCCAGCCCGGCCTCGCGCACCGCCTTCACCAGGGCATAGCCCGGATCGGACACCAGCGGGGTGCCGGCATCGCTGATCAGGGCCAGGGTCTTGCCGGCGCCGAGGTCGGCGACCAGCCGCGCCGCGACCCGGTCCTCGTTGTGATCGTGCAGCGCCACCATGGGCTTGTGCAGCCCGAAGGCGGCCAGCAGCTGGCCGCTGGTGCGGGTGTCCTCGGCGCAGATCAGGTCCACCCGCGACAGCAGCGACAAGGCCCGGGGCGACAGGTCGCCCAGATTGCCGATCGGTGTCGCCACGACGTACAGACAACCCGGCAGCAGCGGTTCTTCGGAGGCGGTCACGAGGCGATCAGACGATATGAGCGTGCGATACTTTAACGATGAAATCCGCGCCCCATCGCGTCGCCCTGCTGGCCCTGGCGCTGAGCCTGGCCGCGCCGGTCCGGGCCGAGTCGCCCGCCAATCAGGCGCAGGCGGCCATGGCCCGTGGCGACTACCGCGAAGCAAGCCAGTTCTACCTCGCGGCCTCGCAGGCGGCACCGGGCGGCGTGCACGCCGAATACCTGCTGCTGGCGGCCGAGGCCCTGCGTGCCAGCGGCGACTACGCCGGCGTGGAAGCCATCCTGCGCCGCTTGCCGCCAGCCTCGCTGGAAGGCCTGGCCCTGCAGCGCGCCGGACTGCTGCGGGCCGAGGCGCGCATGGCGCAGGGCGATCCAAGCGGCGCGCTGGCGCTGTTGCCGCTCAAGCCCGACCCCAGCCTCGCCTCGCCGATCCTGGATCTCCGCGCCCAGGCCCAGTTCGCCAGCGGCGAGGTGCTGGCCGGCACCGCCAGCCGGGTAGCGCGCGAGCAACTGCTGCCAGAATCCGAGCGCGCGGGCAATCGCCAGCGGCTGTGGACCGAGCTGGGCCGCGCCGAACTGGCGCCCCCCGCAGGGTCTGGCGATCCCCGGGTCAGCGGCTGGATCGAGCTGTCACGGCTGGCCCGCGAGGGCGCGCCACTGAGCGCCTACGAGCTATGGCGCCGCCGCTACCCGGGCCACCCGGGCGAGGCCCAGCTACCCGGGCTGTTCATGCCTGCCGCCGTGGCGGGCGAACTGAGCACGCTGGGATTCGGCGCCGCGCCACCCCCGCCCGGCCGTGACCTGGCGCTGTTGCTGCCGCTGAGCGGGCCGCTGGCGGCAGCGGCGCAGGCCATCCACGCCGGTGCCGAAGCGGCGCGCAGTCAGGCCGGCGAGGACGCCCCAAGCCTGCGGGTCTACGACAGCCAGCCCGGGCTCGGCCTGGCGGTGGCCGCGGCAATGGAATCCGGTGCCGGCCTGCTGATCGGCCCCCTGCGCAAGGAGGATGTCGCCGCCCTCGCGGCACAGCCGCCGCAGCGGCCGACGCTGGCGCTCAATTACCTTGACGCCGGCCGGGTGCCGCCGGCCGGTTTCACCCCGTTCGGGTTGGCGCCGGAGGACGAGGCGCGTGCCGCCGCCGCGCACGCGATGGCCGAGGGCCACAGCCGCGCCGTGCTGCTGGTTCAGGACGGCGACTGGGGTGAGCGCATCGCGCAGGCCTTTCGCGGTGAGTTCGAGAGCCGGGGCGGCAGCGTGGTGGCGGAGGCCCGCTTCCGCGCCAACACCGTCGACTTCTCGGCCACGCTCAAGCCGCTGCTGGGCCTGGATGCGGCGGAGGCGCGCCGCAAGCAGCTGGCCGCGATCGGTATCCGCGCCGAGTTCGAGCCACGCCCGCGCGGCGATATCGACACCTTGTTCATCGGTGCCCGGGCCGCCCAGGCCAAGCTGATCTGGCCGCAGCTGCGGTTCTACCGCGCCGGCCGCCTCGCCAGCTATGCCCCGGCCGCCGCCGCCGATGCCGGTGCCGCCGACCTCGGCGGCCTGCGGGTCTGCGATGCCCCCTGGCGGCTGGCCAGCCAGGGCGAGCTGGCGGAGCTGCGTGGCCGGCTGGCGACGGTCAACCCGCGCAGCGCCGACGCCCAGCGGCTGTTCGCGCTTGGCTACGACGCCTACCGCATCGCGCAACAGATGCTGGAACGCGGCCTGCCGCCCGGCGACGCCCTGCCCGGCCTCTCGGGCACCCTGGTGATCGACGCCGACGCCGCCCTGCACCGGCGGCTCGACTGCGTCGCCCTGGTGGCGCCGGATCCGGTGGTCGAGGACGGCGAGTGAACAGTACTCTTGGCGCTCTCGGCGTGCTGCGCGCCCTGCGGGCCGCTACCACCGGCGCCGACGCCGAGCAGCGCGCCTGTACCGAGCTGCAGCGGCGCGGCTTGAAGCTGGTCGCTCGCAACTGGCGCTGCCGGCACGGCGAGCTGGACCTGTTGATGCTGGACGGCGACACCCTGGCGGTGATCGAGGTGCGCGCCCGCGCGCACGCCAGCTACGGCGGCGCCGCCGGCTCGGTGGACGGCCGCAAGCAGCGCCGCATCGCCGCCGCGACCCAGGCCTGGCTGCAACAGAATCCGCGATGGGCGGAGTCGCCCCTGCGCTTCGACGTCTACGCCTGCGAGGCCGACGGCCACAGCGACTGGCTGCAGGCCGCCTTCACCCTGGACGATCTGTAATGACTGATCTGCAAGCCCGCCTGCGCAGCCACTTTGTCGCCAGCCTCGCCGCCAAGCAGGCGACGCTGGACAGCGCCCTGCCCGCCCTCGAGCGCGCGGCCCGCCTGCTAGCGGCGCGGCTGGACGCCGGCCACAAGGTGCTGGCCTGCGGCAACGGCGGCAGCGCCGCCGACGCCCAGCATTTCGCCGCCGAGCTGGTCGGCCGCTACGAGCGCGAGCGCCCGGAACTGGCGGCCATCGCGCTGACCACCGACAGCTCCCAGCTCACCGCCATCGCCAACGACTACGGCTACGAGCAAGTGTTCGCCAAGGCGGTGCGCGGCCTGGGCCGCACGGGCGACCTGCTGCTGGCGATCTCCACCTCTGGCAACTCGGCCAGCGTGGTGAAAGCCATCGAAGCGGCCCAGTCCAAGGGCATGACGGTGATCGCCCTGACCGGCAAGGACGGCGGCACCATGGCGCGGATGCTCTCTGGCGAGGACGTCGAACTGCGCGCCGCCAGCGAGGTCACCGCGCGGGTGCAGGAAGTGCACCTGCTGTTCCTGCACTGCCTCTGCGACGCGGTGGATGAGCTGCTTTATCCCCTCGGCCGCGCTTGAAACCAACGGCCGCTGCTTGGCGACCCTCCGGTTTCGTGGTTTGATACCGCTGGGATGGCGGAAAACTAGACATTGGGGTCCGGGGTAGGCACAGCCCCGGTTGAATAGTCAGGGGGCTACCGTGATCGATGCGATACGGCTTCAGCTGCTTCAAGCGGGCAGCATGTGGGTCTGGATACTTGGCCTGGGCAGCATCGCCCTGATCCTGGTCGGTTCAACCCTGGCGCTGGCCTGGATCTTCGGCATCGGCCGGTTTCGGACTCCGATCACCAGCGACAGCGAGCCGTCGGAAAACCTCGCCTACGTGGTCTCCGCCGCCGTCATTCGGATAATCAACGATTTTCGGCATCTGCTGGCACTCATCATCGTGCTGATCTTCGCCTTCGCGCTGGCCTATGTGTTGTGGATTGCCGGTGAGCCCAAAGAGGCCGGCGACAAACTCAGCCAGATCGAGCAGATCAAGGAGGGGCTGCAAGCCGTGGTGGCGACCCTGGGCGGCTTGGTGGGATCGATCATCGGTTACTACTTTGGCGAATCGCGTGGCAGTTCGGCGCCAGCCAATGCGCCGCCGCCAGCGGTTGTGCCGCCGGCAACTCCAGTAAGTGCCCCGGCTCCCGCGCCGGGCGGTGGCCCGCCAGCGGCGGCGGGGGCTCCGAATGTCGCGCCAGCCGGAGGTGTGGTGGAGTCCGACGACGACGACCGAACCATTCGGGAGGCGTATAGTCCCAACTAGGTAGCCGGCACGCCGTCGATGTGCCGACCGATGCGCCGATGGAGCTGGATGCAATGCCGATGTCCGCCGAATCCAACCTGAAAATCGAGGTGGTCGATACCGCGATCGACCCCAAGGCGCCGAGGGCCAGGGAAGTCCGTCGCCGCCAGAATGAAGGACAGCGCCCTCTTTACAAGGTCTGGATCTATCTCAAGGGAAAAGATCTCGCTTTCGTCGACAGCGTCACCTACACGCTGCACAAGAGCTTCGGAACGCCGGTGCGAACGGTCCAACGCAGTCTTCGCAATCCCAACTGCCAGCTCATCATTTGGACCTGGGGCGTGTTCAATGTCGGGGTCAGCATCCGCGACAAGTCGGGCAATCTTTACCAGTTGGTTCATGAGCTTGCTTACGACAGTGAATTCCGCAAGTCGGAGCCGGTAGTGCTGGTTGACGACAAGGAGCCGGCGGTTTCACGGCCCGTTCTTTACTCCAGCGCGCAGTAGCCCTGGTCAGCCAAAGGCTGGATTCCCCGATGCTCCCAAGCGCGGCGGTGGTGGCGCTCAGAGCCTGCGTCCCCCCCGGCTCCCTGCTGACCGACCCCGCCGACTGCCTGGCCTACGGCTACGACAACTCCCGGCGGCTGGCGCTGCCACAAGCGGTCGCCTTCGCCACCACGCACGAACAAGTAGTCGCCCTGGTTCGCGTCTGCCACCAGTACCGCATCCCTCTGACCGCGCGCGGGCGCGGCACCAACACCACCGGCGCCAGCGTGCCGCTGGCCGGGGGACTGGTGCTGTCGCTGGAGCGCATGGATCGCATCCTCGAAGTCGCTCCCGGTGACCGCCTGATCCGCTGCGAAGCCGGCGCGCTCAACGGCACGGTGCAGGCCGAGGCCGCCCGGCATGGGCTGTTCTGGGCGCCGGACCCGACCAGCGCCGCCTTCAGCACCGTCGGCGGCAATCTCGCCTGCGGCGCCGGCGGCCCACGCGCGGTCAAGTACGGCACCGCCCGCGATGCGGTGCTGGGCCTGAAAGCGGTGAGCGGCGACGGGCGCACGCTCGTCGTCGGCGCCAGCACCACCAAGAGCGTGGTCGGCTACGACCTGACCCGCCTGCTGATCGGCAGCGAGGGCACGCTGGCGATCATCACCGAGGCGACGCTGCGGCTGCTGCCGAAGCCGTCGCGGACCCGCCTGCTGCGCGCCGCCTACGCCGACGTGCGCAGCGCCGCCGAGGCGGTGGCACGCGTCATGGGCCAGCCGGCGATCCCGTCGGCGCTGGAATTCATGGATGGCGAGGCGGTCCGGCTAGCCGAGAACTACCGGGCGACCGCCACGCCGGATGGCGTGCATGGCGCGGTTCCCGAAGGCACCGGCGCGCTGCTGCTGATCGAGGCCGATGGCGAGGACGACACCCTGCCTGCCGCCGTGGCCGCCATCGAGGCAGCCGCCCGTGGCGCGGGCCTGATCGAACTGCGCGCAGCGACCGACGCCGCCGAGGCGGAGACCCTCTGGGCCTGCCGCAAGGCGCTGTCACCCAGCCTGCGCCAGCTGGCGCCGAAGAAGGTCAACGAGGACGTCGCGGTGCCGGTCACCCGCCTGCCAGCACTGATCGACGGCGTGCAGGCGCTGTCACGGCAGCACGCGCTGAAAATCGTCTGCTTCGGCCACGCCGGCAACGGCAATATCCACGTCAACCTCCTCGCCAACCCCGACGACCCGGAGCAATTGCGGCGGATCGAGGCCTGCCTGCACGCGGTATTCCGGCTGGTGCTGTCGCTGGACGGCACCCTCAGCGGCGAGCACGGCGTCGGCATCGACAAGCGCGACTACGTCGGCTGGGAGGTGGCGGCGGACACGCTGGCGCTGATGCGGGCGATCAAGGCGCAGTTCGATCCGCACGGCATCCTCAATCCGGGCAAGGCCCTGCCAGCGCCCTAGTCGCGATAAGCGCCGAAGTAGTCCCAGAATGCTTCAGTGGCCGAGTAGTCCTGCGCCGTCAGGCCGATGCTGCTGGACAGACCCTGGAACTCGCCGCCCGGCCAGGCATGGCCGCCGCCATTGATGCGGTAGAAGCGCAGCTCGTTGCCCTCGGCGCAGCCGGGGTAGCGGATCAGGTCGGTGGTGGTGCCGTCGACGGCGGAGTTGGGCAGGGCTGCTTCCTGCGCGGCACCGCAGCCCTGGGCCTGCACCCAGTGCGCCACCGAACTGGCGGCGGAAGAAAAACCGCTGATGCCGTCGAAGGCCACCACCGGATCGAGCGTGCCCAGCATGTAGGCGATGGGCCTGGCCGGCATGGTCGCGCAGCTGGCGGCGATGCTGGGGCGCAGCACGGCGGCGGCGACACCGTAGGCGGCATAGCCCGCCGGGTTCGCGCAGGCATAGCGTTGCACCATGGCGCCGCCATTGGAGAAGCCCGCCAGATAGAGCTGGGCATCCTCGACATTCGAGGTCGCCCGCAGTCGTTGCGCCAGGGCGCTCAGAAAGCCGACATCGTCAATGCCCCGGCTGTCGGCGGGGTCTTCCGACCAACGTCCGTCCAGCGCCTCGGGCATCACCGCGATGGCGCCCTGACTGGCGACCAGGGCGCTGGCCTTGGCGATGTTGGCCATGCCCTGCGAGGTGCCAGCATTGCCGTGCAGCAACACCAGCACCGGGTGCCGGCCGCTGAGTGCCTGCGGGCGGATCAGCAGGTAGGAACGGGTCTGGCCCTGGTGGCTGAGCGATTCGACACCGGCTTCGGTACCGCGGGCCAGCACGACGTCGCGACCCTGGACGTTGACGGTGGCGCTGTCCTGGCTGGTCGGGCCACTGACGTAGCTGCCGCCACCAGAGCCGGCGCTGTCATCGCCGCCACCGCCGCCGCAGGCCGCGACCGCCAGCACCGTGCCCAACAGCAGCAAACGCGCTTGAATATCCTTTTCGAGCATGGCAGTCCTCACAGACGCTGGGCGCTGATCCCGCGCCGGCCTGAAGCTTAGCGCCGCCTGGCCTTGCCGGACGCTGAACACCGTCGTCCCTGGCCCGGCTCTACTTCACCACGCGCAAGTGGCCGCGCCCCTTGGGCTTGGGCGGTTCCGGATGATCGTCGCCCTCGCCCGCGGGGCTGACTTCGGCGGCTTCGCCACCGGCCTCAGCCACCGGCGGCTCCACCTCGCCGAACACCAGCCCCTCGCCGTTCTCGCGAGCGAAGATCGCCAGCACCGCGCCGCAGGGCACGGTGACATCGAAGGGGCGGCCGGAGAAGCGGGCCGAAAACCAGATCGGGTCCTCCTCAAGGTGCATGGACTGCACCGCCATCGGCGACAGGTTGAGGGTGATGCGGCCTTCCTGCACATGCTGGCGCGGCACCGTCACCCCGGGGTAGTCGGCGGCGACCAGGATGTGCGGGGTGTAGCCGTTATCCACCGCCCATTCGTAGATGGCGCGGATCAGATAGGGACGGCGGGAGCGGTGGGCGCGCGACACGGTGGGGCGGGTCTCGGAAATGGAGCGGCAAGGATACGCGTAGCCGGGCGAATGCAAGGGCTGCCGCGCCGGACGGCCTAGTACGGATCGTTAGCGGCTGGCGAACAGCTTGCGGACGCTGGGTCGCTGGGCCAGGCGCTCGGCATAGTCACGCACCGGCGGCGGCGCTTCGATGCCGAGCGCGAATACTCCCTGCAACCAGATCGCCCAGGCGCCGTCGGCCAAGCTGTACTCCGGCCCCAGGAACCAGCCACGGGCACTGAAGGAGCGGGCGCTGACCGTCAGCACCTGATTCAGCCGCAGCCGGGCAGCCTTCGCCGCTGCCTTGTCGCCCACGGTCGCCGCCAGTAGCGGGAACAGTTCCTGCTCGAAACGGTCCAGCGCCATGCGCGCACGCGCGCGGCTGAGCGGATCGTTCGGCATCAGGCGCGGGTGCGGATAACGCTCTTCCAGGTACTCGGCGATCACGCGGGCGCCGGTCAGCATCACCTCGCGGTCGGCGAGCGCAGGGAGCCGCTGCTCCGGGTTGAGCACCAGCAGGTCTTCATTGAGCGGGGTGCCCGGGCCGAGCCGCTCGACGCGGGAGTCAGCGACGTCTTTTTCCATGAACAGGAGCCGCGCCCAGCGGCTCCAGAGGTCGTCCCCGGCGTACAGCACCAGCGCCGCGACAGGCACCGGCTTGGGTGGCGGACTGTTGCGCGGACGGCGCAGGCTCATGGCCGTGGTGATCCGTTCAAAGACCACCCGGCCTGGGAGCCCGCGGCGCCTGGTTCAATGAACGTCCTTCCAGTATTCCTTCTTGAGCATGTAGGCCAGCACCAGGAACACCGACAGGAAGGCGAGCACCTTCCAGCCCACCGCCTTGCGGTGTTCGCGGCCCGGTTCGGCGGCATAGACCAGGAAGTTGGTGAGATCGCCGACGAACTTCTTGTACTCCTCCGGCGACAGCTTGCCGGCCTGGACCAGCTCGAACGGCTTGGCGCCGTGGCCCTCGCCTGCCGCACCCTCATGGTGCTCGACCTTGGCCTGCCAGCCCTGCAACTCCCAGAGCACATGCGGCATGGACGCGCCGGGCAGCACGGTGTTGTTGACACCGAGCGGACGGCTGGGGTCGAGGTAGAAGCTCTGCAGATAGTCGGCGACCCAGTCGGCGCCGCGCGAGCGCGCGGTCAGGCTGAGGTCCGGCGGCTGCGCGCCCAGCCAGTCGATGGCGGTCGCGGGCATCGCCGATACGATGACGTCGCTCGGCTTGTCGCTGGCGAACATCAGCTTGGCCTTGAGCGAGGCTTCCGGGATGCCGAGGTCCGCCGCCATGCGGTTGTAGCGCAGGTACTTCAGGCTGTGGCAGCCGGAGCAGTACGCCATGAAGTCGCGCGCGCCGCGCTGCAGGCCGGCGAGGTTGGCGGTGTCGACCGCGAAGTAGGGATGGCTTTCGCCCCCCGACGCGACGGCGCTGCCGCCGACGCCAAGGCTGGCGAGCGCGATGAGGCCCGAAGCCAGAACCTTAGTGAGCTTCATGGGTCACGCGCTCCGGCTCGGTCTTGTAGGAATCCATCTTGGTATAGACGGGCATGAGGAAGAAGAACAGGAAGTAGACGGCCATGCCGATGCGGGAGATCAGCGTGCCAGTCGCGCTCGGCGGCTGCATGCCGTAGTACGACAGCGCGATGAAGGCGAGCGTGAACAGCGCCAGGGCGATCTTGAACAGCGGGCCCTTGTAGCGGATCGACTTCACCGGCGAGCGGTCGAGCCAGGGCACGAAGAAGATCACCAGCACTGCGCCGAACATGGCGATCACGCCCGGCAGCGCCGAGCCCAGTAGCGGCGGGGTGGCGCGCAAGATCGCGTAGAAGCTGCCGAAGTACCAGGCCGGCGTGATATGCGGCGGCGTATTGATGGCGCTGGCGGGGGTGAAGTTCGGCTTTTCGAGGAAGTAGCCGCCGCCATCGGGCGCCCAGAAGATGATGGCGCAGAACACCATCAGGAACACAGTGACGCCGACGATGTCCTTCACCGTGTAATACGGGTGGAAGGGGATGCCGTCGAGCGGGATACCGGTGGCCTTGTCCTTGTGCTTCTTGATCTCGACGCCGTCCGGGTTGTTGGACCCGACTTCGTGCAGGGCGATCAGGTGGGCGACCACCAGGCCGACCAGCACGAAGGGCAGCGCGATCACGTGCAGCGAGAACAGGCGGTTGAGGGTGGCATCGGCCGGCGAATAGTCGCCCTGGATCCAGATCACCATGTCAGGCCCGATCACCGGGATGGTGCCGAACAGGCTGATGATGACCTGCGCGCCCCAGTAGCTCATGTTGCCCCAGGGCAGCACGTAGCCGCAGAAGGCTTCGGCCATCAGCACCAGGAAAATCAGCGCGCCGAACACCCAGATCAGTTCACGCGGCTTGCGGTAGCTGCCGTACAGCAGGCCGCGGTACATGTGCAGGAACACAACGATAAAGAAGGCCGAGGCGCCGGTCGAGTGCATGTAGCGGATGACGTTGCCCCAGGGCACGTCGCGCATGATGTATTCGACCGAATCGAAGGCGGTTTCGGCACCCGGCTTGTAGTGCATGGTCAGCACGATGCCGGTGATCAGCTGGTTGACCAGCACCAGCAGCGCCAGCGAGCCGAAGTAGTACCAGAAGTTGAAGTTCTTCGGCGCGTAATACTCGGTCAGGTGATCCTTCCACAGCTTGGTCAGCGGGAAGCGATCGTCGATCCAGCCGAGGAAGCCGGTGGTCTTGTACGGGTTGGGAACAATGGCCATGTCTTAAAACTCGCTAACGGGCTTTTAGGCCTGGTCTTCGCCGATCACGACCGAGAGGTCGCTGGCGAAGCGGTGCGGCGGGATCACCAGGTTGACCGGGGCCGGCGAGCCCTTGTAGACGCGGCCGGCGAGGTCGAACTTGGAGCCATGGCAGGGGCAGAAGAAGCCACCTTCCCAATGCGGATGGATGTCCGGCGCCGGGTGCTCCGGCCGGTAGGTCGGGATGCAGCCCAGATGGGTGCAGTTGCCGATGGTGACCAGCACGTCCGGCTTGATCGAGCGGCCGGCACCCTTGACGTAGTCCGGCTGCAAGGAGCTCTTGGACTCGGGGTCGGTCAGCTCGGCGGTGACCTTGTCGAGGCTGGCGACCATCTCAGGCGTGCGACGCACCACCCAGACTGCCTTGCCACGCCAGGTGACACTCAGCTTCTGGCCGGGCTCGACTGCGGACAGGTCCACGGTGACCGGCGCGCCGGCCGCCTGCGCCTTGGCGCTGGGCTTGAGGGAGGCCAGGAACGGCCAGACCACGGCGGCGCCACCCACCACGCCCATGCCGGTAGTGGCAAGCGTGAGGAAGCGGCGGCGGCTGGTGTCGACGCCTTCGGTGCTCATGTACGGATACCCTCGCTGGATTGCTAAAACTTGGCTGGGAGCGGGCCCGCAGGGGAGCCCCGGACGTCTGTCCCGAAACTCAAACAGTATAGCGGCGAGGCCGGCACTACGTCACCGTTTCGCCATCCGCGACCATCACCACCCGCCCCCCCTGCGGCGCTCAGAGGGTGTGAAGAAACCGTAGCGAGCGGCCCGAGCTTGTGCCGAGGAGCGGAGCTGTACTGAAGTACAGCGAGCACCGCAGACGCAAGATCGGGTCGCGCAGTAGGTTTATTCACCCCCTCTCAGAACTGGTAGCGGACGTAGAGCTGAGCGAAGTCGCGGTCGCGATAGGTGTTGGACCCGGCCTTGCCGCCGGTGAACCAGGTGTAGCCGGGGTTGACCGACAGCGCGGACTTGTAGCGGACCTCGAAGTTGATGGAGGCGGACTTGCGACCCTCGACGAAGTTGGTGTCCAGGGGCTGCGGCGCGGTGCCGTTCATGTCGTGCTGCCAGATGATCTGCGGCTGGAAGCTGATGCCGGGGAACACGCTTTCGTAACGGATGATGCTGATCAGCCGGTAGCCCCAGGAAAACTTGTCCGGATAGAGATCCAGATTGGCCTGGTGCGGGTTGAAGCGCAGACCGTCCGGCCCGTAGGAGCAGGTGGGGTTGGTGGAGCAGGCCTGCGCGTACGTGGCGGCGGTGTAGTTCGCGCCCGAGCCGTCGGCACCGGCGCTGGCGTGGGTCAGGGTGCCCGGCGCCTCGAACTGCAGCTCGTCCAGCGGCGGCAGCTCCGGCACCCAGGTGGCGCCGACTTCGAGCACGCCCAGGATCTGATCGGCGCCGATCCAGTTGTCGGTCGCACCCAGCACCTGGGTCGCGCCGAAGTTGAACTGGAACACGCCGAGTTCCTCGTAGCCCCGGATATAGCCCGGGTTGTTGTGGTCGTAGGGCTTAGTGATATCGCTGCCCGGATTCTCGCCAATGGCGCCGCCACGGTAGGGAATGATGAAACTCGGGAAGGAGCGCGAGGAGCCGGTGGCGTGGCCAACCAGCAGGTCGAAGGTGTCGTCGTAGGCGCCGAGCGTGCCATCGGCGTCCACCACGTAGTCGCTGCTGGGGTAGACGATGGTGTTGCCATTGGCATCGGTGCCGACGCCACCGACCACGCCCGGCAGCTGCCCGGTGGCAGCGCCCAGAGCCGTAGCCAGGGGTTGCAAGGCGGCCGGCAAGGCGCCGATCAGCACGCCCGAACCATCGCCGGTGCCGGCACAGGGGGCGCCACCCACGGTCGGGTTCTGGCACAGGGTGAGGGTGGGGCCGTAGGCGGCGAACAGCAGGTCCTCGAGATCCACCTGCAGCGGCATCTGCGGCCGGTAGGCGACCTCACCCTGGATCGAGTATTCGCCCAGGGTGGTGTTGAACGAGAAGCCCAGCATCTTGATGTTCTTCGGGTACTCGAACTGCAGCTTGGCGCTGTCGAAGGGCACCGCCGAGTAGTCGTTGACGATCTTCTGCTCGCCGGTCGCCGGATCGATGCGGACATCGTCGGGGCTGTTCGGCGTGGTCAGGCCATACAGCAGCGGGATGTTCGGGCAGTCGGCCAGGAACTGGGTGGTGCTGCGCGAGTAGCGCGCGCAGGAATCAATCGAGGCATAGGTGCTGATATAGGGCAGCTTCGAGTGGTAATTCATGAAGTACAGGCCCAGCTCGGTGCCGCTGTTGAGCCACTCGGCGTAGTACTTCAGCGAGACGCCGTACTGATTGCTGAGGCCGAAACGATCCGGCTCGTGGTCCTTCAGGCGTTCGACATTGAGGCTGGTGTCGGTGAGGCCGGACAGGGCATTGTCGAGTAGGCGCCCTGCCCCATCCTGGTCCTCGGCGGCGCCGCCGAAGCTGACCGTGACGAAGTCGCCGGCATTGTTGGTGCCGAGGTCAGCGAAGGAAAAATAGGAGCCGGGCGCCGGAATCTCCACCGGCTGCCACTCGAACTGGTAGTAGGCCTCGATGGTGGCGTTCTCGAAGGGCTCGACGCTGAAGAAGGCATCCAGCTGCGGCGTGAACACTTCCTCCACCGCGAAACCGGTGCGCAGGAAATTGTTGGCATTGACCGGCTGCGCCTGGTTGATCGAGTTGATAACCAGCAGGGTCGACTCGCCCCAGTTGATGGTCTGGCGCCCGAGCTTCCAGGTCAGCTCCTTCTCGAACGGCAGCGGCGCCTTGCCGTAGAACACCGCATCGAGCAGTTGCAGGTTCTGGCCGATCTGGTTGAGCGTGGCGCCATCGCTGCGCTTGCTGTTCACCTGCCCGCCAGGGCCATAGACGATGCCGCAGGGCAGGCCCGGAGTCGGGTTGCGGTCACCGCAAGGCTGCGAGTCGTTGCGCGGCAGGCCGTTGTTGTTGGCCGAGGTCACCGGCGTGCCGACCTGCAGATAGTTTTCGCGGGTGATGCGATTCGGGTGGTTCTCGGTGAAGTCGTTGTTGACCAGGTCGTAGAAGTACAGCGCCCGCGCGAAGAAGCCGTAGTCGCCCCAGTTGAGCGAGAGATCCTGGGTCAGCTTCAGCGGCGCCTGGGTGAGGTCGTGCTTGCCGTAGTTGAGATTGCCGTCGTCGAAGTTGAGCGAGAACTGGCCCGGCACCTCCGACAGCCGCGCCGCCGGGTAGCTCTGGGTGCGGAACAGGCCCTGGCAGGACTGATAGAGCGGATTACCGGTCCCCGGCGTGCCGTCCAGACCCGGCTGGCGGCCGCAGACGCCGGGGTCGAGGTTGCCCTTGCCGACCAGGGCGCCGGAGCGCTCCTGCATGCGCATCTGGGCACCGGCGGTGATGGTGGTGTTGAGCACGCCCTCGATGCCGTCTTCGCCAAACGGCAGCTCGAACTCGATGGCGCTGGCCAGGCCGGGCAACCCGCAGGCAGCGAGCATGAGCAGCCGTAAACCGATGCGTCCCCGACCAAATCCCATGGACTGTCTCCTCTCTTATGGCAGCGACTCGCGGCAGCGAGCCTGTTATCGCGGCACCCTGACAGCAGTGCTTATTTGTTCAGCACGGTAGCAGCAGCACTCCCGGTGTCGCAATACGAAACGCCCAATGAGAAAGGGCGCCGACAGCGCCCTTGGAAAACAATCTCTCTGACCGGTCAGAACAGGTACTTGGCGTAGACCTGCGCGTAGTCGCGGTCGCGCAGCAGGTTGTAGGGACCGCCGCCGGTGAACCAGGTGTAGCCGACATTGAAGGAGAAACTGGACTTGTAGCGGGTCTCGACCAGGGTCGAAACCACCTTGCGGCCGGCCACGAAGTTCTCGCCCGG
Source organism: Stagnimonas sp. (assembly GCA_030696045.1). Classification (GTDB taxonomy): domain Bacteria; phylum Pseudomonadota; class Gammaproteobacteria; order Nevskiales; family Nevskiaceae; genus Stagnimonas. The sequence continues at coordinate 41,002 of JAUYNO010000012.1, forward strand.
ACCGGGTGCCGTGCCGTTGACGTCGTGCGCCCAGACCAGGGTCGGCTGCAGCGAGATGCCGGGCAGCACGCTCTCGTAGCGGATGATGGAGATCAGCCGGTAGCCCCAGGAGAAGCGGTCGGTGTAGCCGTCGGCGTCCTGCTGGTGCGGGTTGAAGCGCAGGCCGTCCGGGCCGTAGGAACAGGTCGGGTTGGTCGCGCAGGCCATGCGCCGCGTCGCGTCGGTGAAGTAGGAACCCGAGCCATCGGCACCGGCGCTGGCATGGGTGAAAGTGCCGGGCGCCTCGATCTGCAGCTGGTCCAGCGGCGGCAGATCCGGCACCCAGGTGGCGCCCAGTTCGGCCACCAGCAGGATCTGGTCGGCGCCGAAAGGATTGTCGGTGGCGCCCAGCACGCGGGTGCCGCCGAGATTGAACTGGTAGGTCTCGAAGCGCTCGTAGCCGCGGATGTAGCCGGGGTTATCGTGATCCAGCGGCTTGCTGCGATCCGTCGGCGCGTTCTCGCCGACCACGCCGCCACGGTAGGCAATCACGTAGTTCGGAAAGGAGCGCGCCGAGCCCGGCAGATGACCGACCGCGAGATCGAAGGTGTCCGGGTAGGGATTGTTGCCGTTGGCGTCGAGGAAATCGCTGGGCCCGTAGACCGTGCCGGCATGGGCGGTATTGGTATCGATGCCGGCGGTGGTGCCGGCGCAGCCCACGCCGACGGGGCTGACATTGGGAATGCCCAGTCCGAGCGGCGCCAGCAGCTGGCTCAGCGCGCTAGTGGCGGCACCGAGATCGACGGCGGGCAGCGCGATGCGCTCCAGGTTCGGGTTATGGCAGCGGGTCAGGGTCGGGCCATAGGCGGCGAACACCAGGTCTTCCTGGTCCACCTGCAACGGCAGATTGGGCCGGTAGGCCACCTCGCCCTGGATCGAGTAGTCGCCGACCGTAGTGTTGAAGGAGAAGCCGTAGAGCTGGATGTTCTTCGGGTACTCCAGCATCAGGCTGGCGCTGTCGAGCGCGGCGGCACTGGAAAAGGCAGTGTCCGGGCTGCCGGTGAGCTGTGGAATGCCGGGACAGGTGGCGACGAAGCTGAGCGAGTCGTAGGCATCGATGCCGAGTGCATTGCCTTCGCTGCGGGCACAGCTGGCGTCGGCGGCGAAGAAGCTCGCATAGGGCAGGCGCGAGTGGTAGTTCATGAAATAGAACCCCAGCTCGGTGCCGTTGTTGAGATTCTCGGCGTAGTACTTGAAGGCGGCGCCGAACTGGCCGCCCGCGCCGGGCTCCAGATCCTTCACCCGCTGGATGCGCAGGGTGGTGTTGGTGATGCGGGCCAGCGGGTTGTACTGCAGCGAGGCGACGCCATCCGGGTCTTCCGCCGCGCCGCCGAAACTGGCGAACACGAAGTCTCCGGCATTGTTGCTGCCGACATCGACGGTCGAAAAGAACGTACCCGGCGTCTGGGCTTCCACCGGCTGCCATTCCAGCTGGTAGAAGGTTTCCAGGGTGGCGCCGTCAAAAGGTTCGATGCTGGCGAAGGCCATGCCCACCGGCGTGAACACCTCTTCGGTCTGGCTGCCGACCCGCAGGAAGTTGTTGGCATTGACCGGCTGCGCCTGGGTGATCGAATTGAGCACCAGCAGTGTCGACTCGCCCCAGTTCACGGTCTGGCGGCCGAGCTTGAAGCTGAGGGTCTTGTCCTCGCTGAACGGCAGCGGCAGCTTGCCGGACAGGTAGGCGTCGAGAAACTGGTAGTGCTGGCCCGCCTGGCGCAGCACCTCGCCTTCGCGGCGCCGGCTGCGCACCACCTCGCCCGGACCGTAGACCCGCGCGCCCGGATAGGGCAACAGGAAACCGGGATCGGAGGACGAGTAGCCGACCCGGCCGGCGTTCTCGGCGGTGACGCGGTTGGGGTGGTACTCGGTGAAGCCCTCGTTGATGAAGTCGTGGAAGAACAGGGTGCGCGCGAAGATGGCGAAGTCACCGTAGGCCAGCGTCAGGTCCTGGGTGACTTTCAGCGGCGCCTGGACCAGCTCGTGCCGGTCGTAGTTGAGGTTGCCGTCGTCGGCATTGAGCGCGTACTGCCCCGCCGCCGCCGCCAGCGCCTGGCTGGGATAGAGCTGGTCGCGGAAGGTTGCCTGGCAGGACTGGTTGGGAATGCCGCAGACGCCGGGATCGACATTGGACTTGCCGACCAGGGAGTCGCTGCGCTCCTGCATGCGCCAGGCGGCCCCGGCGGTGATGACGGTGTTGAGCACACCGGTCACCTCGTCGTCGCGGAAGGGCAGATCGAACTCGATGGCCTGCGCCGGCAGCGCGGCGCCCAGCAGCATCAGGGCAAACAGACGTGGTGAAAGCGGCACGGACGACTCCAGTACTTTGGACGGCTACCCGATCCCGGGGCCGTTGTCGTCGTGCGGCGCTCCGGCCTGCGGCGACCGCGCTCACATCCCTGGGGCGGCAGGCACATGGTAATGGCAAGACCCGGCGCGCCGCCAAAACAATGACGCCGGTGTCACCGTCGTCAGCATCGCCACCCGGCTTCTGAGCTTGTGAAGAAATCGTAGCGAGCATGGCCTGATGCAAGGAATAGCAGCGCAGCAAGCGCAGCGCACTCCAGTGCGTGTGGATTGCGAGCAGCGCATGACGCCGCAGCAGGTCAGCGCAGTAGATTTATTCACAAGCGCTCAGGCGGCGTGGTGGCAGGCCACCTCCCGCTCCGGCTCCAGTCGCCGCCATGCCGGTTGCTCGCGGGTGCAGCGGCCGTCCGCGCTGGCGCAGCGCGGTGCGAAGCCGCAGGCTCCGGGCGCCACGCCGCCAGCCGGCGGTGTGCCCGGAATCGCGAACAGCGGCTGGTCCAGCGGGTCATCCATCCGGGGCCGCGCGGCGAGCAGGCCCCGGGTGTAGGGATGCCGTGGCGCCGCAAGCACTGCCGCCACCGGGCCCCGCTCCATCATCCGCCCACCGTAGAGCACCAGCAGCTCGTCGGCGATGTCAGCGATCACCCCAAGATCGTGCGAGATCATCAGCAGCGCCAGACCGAAGTCGCGGCGCAGCTCGGCCAGCAGGTGCAGGATGCTGGCCTGCACGGTGACGTCGAGCGCGGTGGTCGGCTCGTCGGCGATCAGCAGCGGCGGCTTGAGCAGCAGCATCATGGCGATCATCACCCGCTGGCGCATGCCGCCCGAGAGTTCGTGCGGGTACTGCCGCAGCCGCCGCGCCGCACCGCCGATGCGCACCGCCTCCAGCATCCGCTGCGACTCCGCCAGCGCCGCCGCCTGGCCGAGACCACGATGGTGCATCAGCACCTCCGCCAGCTGGGCGCCGATGCGCAGGTAGGGATTGAGACTGGTCATCGGGTCCTGGAACACCATGCCGATGCGCGCGCCAAGCAGGCGGGCGCGCTCGCGCTCCGGCAACGCCAGCAGTTCGCGGCCCTCGAAACACACCGAGCCGCTGGCCCGGGCACCCGTCGGCAGCAGGCCGATCAGGGCGAGAGCGGTCTGCGATTTGCCGGAGCCGGACTCGCCGACCAGGCCCAGGCAGCGGCCGGCTTCCAGCCGGAAGCCCAGGCCGTCGACCACCCGTCGCGCCGGATAGTCGATGCAGAGCTGCTCCACCGCCAGCAGCGCCATCGCTAGCGTCCCCGCCCTTCGATCTGGTCACGCAGCGCATCGCCCAGCAGGTTGAGGCAGAGCAGGGTCAGCGCCAACAGGCCAGCCGGGAACAACAGCGCCCAGGGCGTGCGCTCCATTTCCCGCGCGCCCTCGCTGACCAGTGCGCCCCAACTGGTCGCCGGCTCCTGCACGCCCAGGCCGAGAAAGCTCAGGAAGGACTCGGTGAGAATCACCTGCGGCACGGTGAGCGTGGCGCAGACCACCACGGTGCCGAGCAGGTTGGGCAGGATCTGCCGCAGCAGGATGGCAGCGTCGCCCAGACCCGAGACCCGGGCCGCCTGCACGAACTCGCGCTCGCGCAGCGCCAGGGTCTCGCCGCGGACGATGCGCGCCATGTCCAGCCAGTTGATGGCGCCGATGGCGACGAACACCAGCCAGAACTGGCGGCCGAACAGCACCATCAGCAGGATCACCAGGAACAGGAAGGGCAAGGCGTAGAGGATGTCGACGGCGCGCATCAGCAGCTCGTCGAGCCGCCCGCCGAAGTAGCCGGCTACCGCGCCCCAGGCGACACCGATCAGCACCGACACCGCCGTCGCCGCCAGTCCCACCAGCAGCGATACCCGTCCGCCTTCCAGGCTGCGCACGAAGACGTCGCGGCCGAGGCTGTCAGTGCCGAACCAGTGCTGGCCGGCGAGGCCCGGCGCCTGCGCCCAGTCGGCGTCGAAATCGATGCTGTCGACCGCATAGGGCGACAGCAGCGGGCCGAGCAGGATCAGTAGCACCAGCACCGCCAGCAGGCCGCCTGCAATCACGATAACCGGATGACGTCGCAGCGCGCTCATCGCTGGCGCAGCCGCGGATCGAGCAGGCCGTAGAGCAGGTCGACCAAGAAATTGAGCAGCACGATCATCGCGCCGTAGAAGGCGACCACGCCGAGCACCAGGGTGTAGTCGCGATTGAGCGCGCCCTGCACGAAGTAGCGGCCGATGCCCGGCAGGCTGAACACCTGCTCGACCACCACCGAGCCGGTGATCAGGCCGGCGGTGGCCGGGCCGAGGTAGGACAGCACCGGCAGCAGCGCCGGCCGCAGGGCATGGCGCAGCACCACGACGGTCTCGGGCAGGCCCTTGGCGCGCGCGGTACGGATATAGGGCTGGCGCAGGGTGTCGATCAGCGAGCCGCGCAGCAGGCGGGCGATGGCGGCGATCTGCGGCAGCGCCAGGGCCAGCACCGGCAGCAACATGTCGCTGTAGCGCCCGGGCTGCCAGCCACCGGCCGGCAGCCAGCGCAAGCCCACGGCGAACAGCAGCACCAGCAAGGGCCCGACCACATAGCTGGGAACCGAGATGCCGAGCAGGCTGAGCGACATCAGGCCGTGATCGAGCGCCCGCCCGGGTCGCAGCGCAGCGACGATGCCGATGCCACCGCCCAGCAGCAGGGCCAGCACCATCGCCCACAGCCCCAGACTCAGCGACACCGGCAGGCCATCGGCCAGCAGCTGGCGGACGCGGAATTCCTGGTACTGGAAAGAAGGCCCGAGATCGCCCCGCAGCAGGCCGCCGAGGTAGCGCAGGTACTGCCGGGGCAACGGCTCGTCGAGATGGTATTCGGCGGCCAGCGCCGTCTCGATGGCCGGCGGCAGGCTGCGCTCGCCATCGAAGGGGCCGCCGGGCGCCAGCCGCATCAGGAAAAAGCACAGTGTCACCAGCAGCAGCAGGGTCGGCACCGCCGTCAGCAGCCGCCGCAGCGCCAGCGCCATCATCGACTACGCTCCGCCGGCCGGCCGACGATGCGCAGGTCCTTGCTGTAGTGGATGTCCAGGGCATTGTCCTGCCAGCCCTGCACCCAGGGCTTCACCAGGTGCTTGGAGGCATAGGTGTAGATCGGCAGCACCGGCCAGTCCGCTTGCAGCAGGCGCTCGGCCTCGGCCAGCAGGCCTTGCCGGCGCGCCGGATCGGCTTCGGCGGCGGCCGCTGCCAGCAGGGCGTCGTAGCGGGGATTGTCGTAGGCCATGTCGTTCTGGCCGTGGCGTGAGTGCAGGATGTCGGTGAAGGCCGAGGCGTCATCGTAGTCGCCGATCCAGACCGCGCGGAACAGCTGCGTCAGCTGCCGCAGGTTGCGGTTCTGGATGAACACCTTGAACTCCTCGTTGAGCAGGCGGGTGCGCACGCCCAGCCACTGCTTCCACATGGCGGCAATGACGGTGGCGATGCGGCGGTGGTCGTCGTGGGTGTTGTAGCGCAGCTCGACCTCGAGCGGATGCGCGGCGGAATAACCCGCCTCCGCGTACAGACGGCGCGCCTCCGCCAGCCGCCGCTCGCGGGTCCAGCCGGCCCACTCCGGTTGCTGCGGCGTGTAGCCGCTGATGCCCGGCGGCACCAGGCTGTAGGCCGGCAGCGCCACCCCGTTCATGACCTTGTTGACGATCACCGCGCGGTCCACCGCCAGCGTCAGCGCCGCGCGCAGCTTGGGATTGTCCTTGAACGGCGGCTGCGAGCAGTTGAAGCCGTAGAAGTAGGTGCCGATGTAGGGCGCGATGCGCAGCTCGCCGCCCAGGTGCCGGCGCAGCCAGGGCGCCTGCAGCAGCGGAATTTCGTAGCTGATGTCGAGTTCGTCGGCGCGGTAGCGCTTGAGTTCGCCGTTGGCGTCTTCCGAGGGGCGGAATTCCAGTTCGTCGATGCCGGTGTTGCCGTCGTTCCAGTAGTGAGGGTTGCGGCGCAGGCGCACCTGCCCTTGCGGCACCCAGTCCACGAGGGCATAGGCGCCATTGCTGACCAGTCGGCCCGGACGCGGGAAATCTCTACCCCAGCGCGCAAGGCTGGGGCGGTGGACGGGGAAGCTGCTGGGATGCGCCAGCAGGCCGAGGAAGTACGGCGTCGGCGCGCGCAGGCGAATCCGCAGGGTCTGTGGGTCCAGCGCCTGCACCGCGAGCTGCGAACCCGGCAGCTCTCCGGCGATCACCGCCGTCGCGCCCTCGATCGGCGCCAGCATCTGCGCATAGGCCGAGGCGGTAGCCGGATCCACACTGCGGCGCAGGCCGGCGACGAAGTCCTCGGCGCTCAGGGCGTCGCCGTTGGACCAGCGCGCCTGCGGGCGCAGGTGGAAGAGATACTCGCGGCCGTCGGCGCTGATCTCCCAGCGTTCGGCCGCGCCCGGCACTACCTCGCCGCGCGGCGACAGCGCGCTCAGGCCCTCGTAGAGATCACGAACGATGTTGGAGGCGCTGACCCCCTCGACCCGCTGCGGGTCCAGGGTTTCCGGCTCGTTGCCATTGCCGATACGCAGCAGCGATGGCGGCGCCGCCGCCGCGACCTGTGCCGTCCCGAGCAGCAATGCCAGCAGCAGGCCCCGCCGGCGCCAGCCTGGCCGCACCGGGGCCGGGCTCACTGACGGGACGTGGCCGCGACCGGCCGGGCCGGTCGCTGCGACCAGCTGACCAGCACCACGCCGATCAGGATCACGCCGGTGCCCATGACTTGTAGCCGGTTCAGCGACTCGCCGCCCAGCCAGCAGCCGAGCAGGACCGCCACCGCCGGATTGACGTAGGCATAGGTCCCGAGCAAGGCCGGCGTGACGTTGTGGACCAGCCAGTAGTAGGCCCCGTAGGCGATGCAGGAACCGAACACCGTCAGGTAGGCCCAGGCGGCCCAGGACTGGCTAGTCCAGCGCCAGCGCTCGCCCTCGCCCGCCGCCAGCCCGATCAGCCCCATCAGCACCCCGGCGATCAGCATCTGGAAGGTCGCCGTGACCAGGGGCGGGCAGCTGAGCGGGTGGCGGCGGCCGTAGATGCTGCCGGCCGCCCAGAGGATGGGCGAGATCACCAGGGCCAGATAGGCCGGCCCCGGAGCCGACTGCTGCAGCAGGCCGTCACCAACCAGCACGACGACGCCAAGGAAACCAACCAGCAAGCCACCCCAGGTCGCCAGGGACTGCGGCTCACGGTTAGCACCCAGCGAACCGATACCGGCCATCCAGAGCGCGGAGGTGGCCACCATCAGCGCCGCCTGGTTAGAGGCGACCCATTGCTCGCTCCAGGTGACCAGGCCGTTGGCGCCAACCAGGAGCAGCACGGCAGTGAGGCCGATCACCTTCCAGTCGGACGCCAGCCGGGGCAAGGGCAGTCGCCGCCAGCGCACGTAGATCAGCAGGAGCGCGCCAGCCGCCAGAAAGCGAACCGAAGCGAACAGATAGGGTGGCGTGACCGCGACGCCCCAGCGGATTGCCAGATAGGTTGAGCCCCAGACCAGGTAGACGGTGGCGAGGGCCAGGTAGACCCGCAGGACGCTGCTACGCATGGATGGCCAAAACTGGGCACACAAGCAGCGGAAATTCCCGTCCGAGGAATGAGTCAGTGTCGCTCATAGATCGGCCTTAGGAACAATTTCGTTGAAGCTATCCATCGCAGCCATGACAGCGCTGATCGCCTCGCGTTCACCGGCGCTGAGGCGCGGATTCCAAACATCGCAAATCAGCACGACCCGTACCTCATCGCTCGTATTCCAAGCCTCGTGTTCAATGGTGTCATCAAAGATCCAGGCTTCACCAACGCGCCACTCGCGGGTTTCGCTGCCCACTCGAAAACCGCAGCCCGCAGGCACTACCAGCGGCAGATGGAGCACGAGTCTCACATTCGCAACGCCGTTATGCGGCGGAATACGAGTCTGCGGCTTGAGCACTGAAAACATGGCCGCCGGCATGCGGCCGGATGCCTGCGGTTGCGGCACGCGGGCCAGCATCTCCATGGTATTCGGGCAGCGACGGCAGTTTTCCTGGTAGCGCCGGCCGTGGTGGAAAAAATGAAAAGCGCTCCAGTTCAGTGAGCGGTTCAGCGCTGCCCACTGATCCAGCGGAATCCCATCTGGGTAATCGACATAGGGCGCAAAGCCCTCGTCACCGCGCATCACCTCCGCCAGCTCACGCTGAATAACCGGCGTTGCGGATTCCAGGTCGGCTAGCCAGGGGAACTCTTCTCGTTCCCAGAATTCGATGGCGGGCAGGCCCGGGTAGAAGTAGTCCGTCGGCTCCTGCCGGTAGCGCGACTTGAGTCCGAGCGTACTGTCTATAAAAGCCGCGAGCCGCCTTGACTCCCCGCCGCGCATGCCTATTGATGCACTTGGAACCACATGGTCAAGGTACTCGCGCATTTCCTGCTGGTACTTTCGATAAAGTGCCCGGCCGTGCTGGACGGCCTGCAAGGTCGCGGCGTCCATTTGACTGTCTGCGGGCGCCTGGGTGAATGCGACGGCGTAGGCCTGTGCCGCAGCTTTGATCCTGCCTTCGCGTTCCAGAAGGCTGGCTCTCATCAAAAGGGCGTAGAAGAATCGGGGAGCCAAACGCAGAGCCTGCTCCACTGCCGCCAATGCCGCAGCATAGTCACGGCAGGCACGATTGGTCGCTGCAAGATTCAACCATAACCCGGGATCGTTCCCTCGCAACGAAATCGCGTGCTGCAGCAGCACTCGGGCCTGAACCGGATCTCCGGCGTGCATCGCGCGGCTGGCTTCAGCCTTCAATGCAGCAACATGCTCTCCTGCGGTTTCCGAAGGGTCTGTTTCGGGGCTGCTCATCGCTTCATCCTGATCGCTTTTCACGCTCTGACTTCGCACAAAGAAAAGCGGCGGGTCTTTCGACCCGCCGCCTTGACTGACAGCAAACCAGCTCGCGCGGTTTAGAAGTCCAAGGTTACGCTGGTGAACAAGAAGCGACCGAGAGCGTCGTACACCTGCGGATAGGTGTTGCCACTGCCAACTACGGAAGTGGTCGCACCGGAACCGACAATCGGCGGCTCGTTGTCGAGCAGGTTCTGCACGCCGGCACGTACGGTGTACTTCTTGGCAAAACGAGCGCTTCCGAACAAGTCGAAGTAATGCTGTCCGTCGAGCTTGTCGTCGCGGTTGTTGTTGAGGCCGGATCCGTCCGCCTTAACTTCGCCGATGTAGCGCCAAGCCAGCGAAACCGCCGAGTCGTACCACGGCATCTGCCAAGTGGTACGGAGCTTGTGGCGCCACTCCGAAACCGGCGCGCCACACTGCGGACCGTACAAACCGGCACAGTTGTAGGCAGAACTCGAATCACCCGGGATCGGCGTGATCTTCTGCTGCTGGTTCAGAGTTCCGACGTAGTCGACAACGAAGGTACCCACCGCGCCAAGCCCCACATCGGTGGCCTTGAAACGGTAGTCACCCTTGAAGTCGATGCCGGCCACCTTCAAGGTACCGGTGTTGGTGGTGGTGTCGACGACATATCCGTCATTGCTCAGCCACAGCGTACCCTGGGTCAGGCCGGCATTGGGATCGCGCTTGATCAGGTCGCAAAGCTTGCCGGCCGTATAACAGGTGCTAAGAATCGTATCGGCACCGTAGCCGCTGATGAAGCCATCGACCTTGATGTTGAAGTAGTCCACCGAGAAGCTGAGGCCCTTCACGAAGGTCGGGGTGAGAACGAAGCCCACGGTGTAGGTGTCGGCTTCCTCCGCCTTGAGACCCGGTGAGGTACCGACCTGACCGTTGTACTGCTCGGCCGGGTTCGCACGGATGTTGCCGTACAACCCCGGGTTGGCCGCGATCAGAGGGTCGTTCGCGCATTGAGCAGCGGTAAACTCAGGATCATCACCAGCGCAAGGATCTGTGCTGCCATCCAACTGCACGTTCAGCGGCGCAGCAAGCTCACCAATGTTCGGTGCGCGCACCGCCCGGTTGTAGCTGGCGCGGAACTTGACGTCATCGGTCGGTGCGTAGTTCAGTCCCAGCTTGTAGGTGTCGGTGCTGTCGATGGAGCTGTACTCGGAATAGCGATAGCCGAGGTCCAGACTCAGATCCTTACCGAACGGCTGGTTCTGCCAGATCGGCAATCGCGCTTCACCGAAGACTTCCTTCACGTCGAAGGCACCGCCACTGCCAAGAGTCGCACCGCCCTGACCTGCGAGATCCCCCGTCGAGAACGCCTGGTCGACCTCAAGGATGGACTTCTCTTCACGGTACTCGACACCAACGGCCACATTAACGGCTTCGTCAGCCCAAGGCATGGTGAAACCAGCAGGGCCGGAGGCCGAGGCCGTCGCCACGCGCTCCTCGACAACGCCAATCGAAAATCCGGGCGTCTGCAGATAGGTCAGAGCCTCGGGACTGACACCACCGACCGAGAAGATATTCCACGGCACGCAATTCGGGTCCGTCCCATCCGCGAACGAGCGGCAGACGGCGTTGCCGGTGCCGTCATCCACGACATCCAGCGCGCGGGTGACGCGAGTGATCGAAAAGTCGTTGCGATAGATATTTTCGCGCGTAGTCTTGCCGAACTGATACGACGCGTCGTAGGACCAATCACCGATCAGCTCGCCCTTCACACCACCGAGGATTCGGAACGAATTGTGGCGTAGATCGCTGTCGCGGCCACCACCTTCCACGTTGCGACGCAATACGAGGATGTCGGTGGTCTGGGCATCGGCGGCTTCATTCTGGAACAGCAGATCTTCCTGCTGCTGAGAAATCAGCGGGTTGTCGCGATCAACCGTGACCCCAACACCAAACGCGCCGCTGGGAGCGATCACCGCGTTGGTCCGGTCATCCATGAACATGACCTGACTGTAAACGTCAGCGTGTTCATTCAACTCATAGTGAGCAAACGCACCAAGGGTGAAGCGCTCGTCATTGCGCTGGAAATAATTGTACGGGTTGAAATTGAACACGTCCGTCGCTGCGAATTCACGGAAGGTATTGCCCGGCCCCGCAGTGTCGACCGTGTAGGACGTGTCGTAATTGCCAAGAAACTGACCGTTCGCGCTGGTTCCGGAGCCGCCGCACACGAATTCGTTCGGACGCGTAGCAATCGGCGCGCGCGACAACGCGCAGGCGCTGAAATCACGCTGCCCCTGGTCGATGGCATCAATCTGCCGATAGGTGGCATAGGCAGAAACGTTGCCCTTGCCGTCATTAGTGTTGGTACCAATGACCGCCGTCAGATCCCATGACTGGCCGTCCCACTTGCTATCGCCCGGACGCGTGAAGCCTTTGGCTTCGACGACATCGCCGATCACGCTGTCGTTCGTGTGCTGGTAGATACCGCGCTGCGCTTCGAGGCGAACACCCTCGAAATTCTTCTTCATCACGAAGTTGACGACGCCGGCAACGGCATCCGCGCCGTAGGTCGCAGAAGCACCGCCGGTCAACACGTCGACACGATCAATCAGTGCCGCCGGAATGAAGTTGAGGTCCGCTTCGGAGTCGCCCGGATCGCCAGGCTGCATCCGCTTGCCATCGATCAGCACCAAGGTCCGTTCCGAGCCGAGATCGCGAAGGTCCACCGTGGCGGTGCCGGTCGCGCCGTTGGCGAGGTTACCGCCCTGATCAGCGCACACCTGCGGCAGGCTGTTGAGCAGATCCTCAACGCGGGTGGTGCCCTGGAACTTGATTTCCGCTGCACCAACCGTGGTGATGGGGCTGGAGCTGCTCAGGTTGGGGGATTTGATGCGCGAGCCGGTTACCAGAACCTGCTTCAATTCCACCGCCTTTGCCTTAGGGGCAGGGGCGGCGGCCTCAGCGGGCGCCGCCTCGGCGGGGGGCGCCGCAACTGGAGCAGCCTCCTGCGCAAATGCCGGGGCGGCAACGCTGGCGATGCCTGCCGCGAATGCAACGTATACCGACCTCCGGATACAACCGTCGACGCTAAGTTTCATTTAGATAACTCCCTTGGGGACAGCGAAAAAGCGAAAAACGGCTCTTGACGAGTCAAGGCCGGCGTGCCAAGCCAACACATGCCTAAAGACGAGGCTGTAATGGCAACGTAACGCTGTGCATTGCGTCACGTCAACATGGTCTGCCGCCATTGCAGTCGCGACCAAGCCCGGCTGATCACTACACGAGCAAAATCCTTGCCGAACCATGAAGTCTCTAGCCCTTCCCGGAGCGACGCGCGCGCAAGCGTTGGCGAGCGTTAACATTCGCCCATGAAGCCCGCGATCAGCACCCCCTTTGCCATCCCGGTTGCGCTTGCACGGCACCCTGACGCGGGAAGGCTGAATCCCCTGCTCCGGGAGCTTTTTGTAGATCGAGAGAATCAGAGCGGCCAGTACGCGAATGAGCGGGCGACTATGCAGGCCGTGAGCGGCTTGTTCGAGAGCAGATTTGACCTGTTCCGATGGCCAGAGTCCTGCGTCCGCGAACTGCGTGAATTCTGCTGGGGCCAACTGTTTCACGTCATCGCTGACGTCAACCAGATATCGCCGACAGAGCTTCGTCAGGTCCGTGGCCACGCTGACGCCTGGTTCCACATCACCCGCAGGGGCGGCTATTTCCCCTTGCATAACCACCCGATGGCATCATGGTCCGGCGTCTATTGTGTCGACCCCGGACAGAAAGGCGGTAGCGATAGCTGCGGCGGCATGCTCAGCTTCCCCGACCCTAACGGCGCTGCGGCGATGTTCAAGGATGCCGCCAATCAGCGACTCAGGCTTCCGTTCAGTCACAGTACCCGCGAGTACCAGCTGGAGGCAGGGCAACTGATAATTTTTCCATCCTGGCTGATGCACCAGGTAACTCCATTTCTCGGAAACGGAGAGCGCATTACCGTTGCGTTTAACGCCTGGTTTACGCCGACCGGGCACGTCGACTGAAAGCTGCCTTCCCCAAGCAAAAAAAGGCGCCTCGCGGCGCCTTTTCCTTTAGCCCGAATCCGCGCTACGCGGTCGGCGCCACATCGGCGACCGGTGCGCGGTCAACCAACTCCACATACGCCATCGGCGCATTGTCGCCAGCGCGGAAGCCACAGCGCAGGATGCGCAGGTAGCCACCCGGCCGCTTGCTGAAGCGCGGGCCGAGATCCAGGAACAGCTTCTGGACGGCGTCGCGATTGCGTAGGCGGTCGAACGCAATGCGGCGGTTATGCAGCGAATCTTCCTTGGCGCGGGTGATCAACGGCTCGATCTCGCGACGCAGTTCCTTGGCCTTGGGGACCGTGGTCTGGATCAACTCGTGCTGGATCAGCGAGGCAACCATGTTCTGCATGGTGGCCTTGCGGTGGGCGGTGGTACGGCCGAGGCGGCGGCCGGAGACTTTGTGACGCATGGCTAGGGTTCCCTATCTCAAGATCAGGCCGAGGCTTTCGGCGATGACCAGTTGTCGAGCTTCATGCCCAGATCGAGCTCGTGGCCCTTGAGGGCTTCCTTGATCTCGTTGAGCGACTTCTTGCCGAGGTTCGGCGTCTTCATCAGCTGCGTCTCGGTGCGCTGCACCAGATCACCGATGTAGTAGATGTTTTCGGCCTTGAGGCAGTTGGTGGAACGCACGCCCAGTTCCAGCTCGTCGATCGGACGGAACAGGATGGGGCTGAGGTCCTTCTTGCCACCGGCGACGGCCACGGTCTCCTCGGCTTCGAGGCCGACGAAGATGGTCAGCTGGTCGCGCAGGATGCGGGCCGCCTGGCGGACCGCCTCGGCGGCATCAACGCTACCGTTGGTGTCGATGTCGAGGATCAGCTTGTCGAGGTCGGTGCGCTGTTCGACGCGCGCGCGCTCGACCGAGTAGCTGACGCGACGAACCGGGCTATAGGAGGCGTCCAGCTTCAGCACGCCGATGCCAACGCCCTCTTCTTCCGGGCGCGCCAGGGCCGGCTGATAGCCGCGGCCACGGGTCACGCGCAGGGTCATGTTCAGCTTACCGCCGGTCAGGTTGGCGATCACCAGATCCGGGTTTACGACTTCGATGTCGTGGTCGAGCTGGATGTCACCGGCGGTCACCGGGCCCTTGCCGGACTTCGACAGGGTCAGGGTCGCGCTGTCGCGCGAGTGCATGCGGATGGCGACGTTCTTCAAGTTCAGCAGCACGTCAAGCACGTCTTCCTGCACGCCTTCAACGGCGCTGTACTCGTGCACCACGCCTTCGATCTGCACCTCGGTGATCGCGGCGCCGGGGATGGACGACAGCAGGATACGGCGCAGGGCGTTGCCCAGCGTGTGGCCAAAGCCGCGCTCCAGCGGCTCCAGCGAGACTCGCGCGTGGTTGGGGCCGAGCTGCTCGACCTCAACATTACGCGGCTTCAGCAAATCGTTGACGATGCCCTGCATGCGATGACCTCTGGAAAATTCGGGAAAACCGGCTGCTCAGAGCAGTGGCTTACTTGGAGTACAACTCGACCACGAGGTTTTCGTTGATGTCCGGCAGAATCTGGCTGCGCTCCGGCATCGCTTTGAAGGTGCCCTTCAGGCCCTTCTCGTCGAGGTCGATCCACTCCGGGACACCGGCCTGAGCGGCCAGCGACAGCGAGGACGCGATGCGGGTCTGGTTGCGCGACTTCTCGCGGATCGAGACCACGTCGCCCGGGGCCACCTGGTAGGAAGCGATGTTCACGGACTTGCCGTTGACTTCGACCGATTTGTGGCTGACCAGCTGACGGGCTTCGGCGCGGGTGGAGGCAAAACCCATGCGATAGACAACGTTGTCGAGGCGGGCTTCCAGGAAATGCACCAGGTTCAGACCGGTGGCGCCCTTGCTGGACGAAGCCTTCAGGTAATAGTTGCGGAACTGACGTTCCAGCAGGCCGTACATGCGCTTCAGCTTCTGCTTCTCAGCCAGCTGCAGGGCGTAGTCGGACAGACGGGTCTTGGCAGCGCCGTGTTGACCCGGGCGGGTCTCCAGCTTGCACTTGGTTTCCAGGCTGCGGGCGCGCGACTTGAGCAGCAGGTCGGTGCCGGCGCGGCGGGACAGTTTGCACTTGGGGCCGATATAACGAGCCATGTTCGGTTCCTTGGATTCCTGTCTTAGACGCGGCGACGCTTGGCCGGACGGCAGCCGTTATGCGGGATCGGCGTCACGTCGGAGATGTTGGTCACCTTGAAGCCGGCGGCGTTGAGCGAGCGGACAGCCGACTCGCGGCCCGGACCGGGGCCCTTGACCAGCACCTCGACCGTCTTCACGCCGTGCTCGGCGGCCGCGGTGGCGGCACGCTCCGCGGCAACACCGGCGGCGAAGGGGGTCGACTTGCGCGAGCCCTTGAAACCGCAGGAGCCGGCCGTCGACCAGGACAGGGCATTGCCCTGGCGGTCGGTGATCAGCACGATGGTGTTGTTGAACGAGGCGTGCACGTGCACGACCGCGTCGGTCACATTCTTCTTGACCTTCTTGCGCTTGGCGGCAGCGGCGGCTGCGGCGGATTGGGGGGCTGCCATGGGGCGTCCTTAATAAAACTGGTTTACGACTTCTTTGACGAAACGCTGGCCTTGCGCGGACCCTTGCGGGTACGGGCATTGGTGCGGGTACGCTGACCACGCACCGGCAGGCCGCGGCGATGACGGGTGCCGCGGTAGCAGCCCATGTCGATCAGGCGCTTGATGCTCATCGACACTTCGCGACGGAGGTCGCCTTCGACGATGTACTTGCCGATCTCGGCACGCAGCTTGTCCAGCTCGGCCTCGGTCAGGCTCTTGATCTGCGTGGTCGGATCAATTCCGGTGGCCTCGCAGATCTTCTTGGAACGGGTCGCGCCGATGCCGTAGATCGACTGGAGCGCGATGACCGTGTGCTTCTTGTCCGGGACATTGACGCCCGCAATACGTGCCATGTTCGACTTCCTTCAAGCGCCAAATAAAAGGGCGCGGATTGTAAAGAAAACTCTTGACTTGTACAAACGGTGAAACTTTTCAGAGCTGCACCAGAGACTGTTGGTTGCCATCCCTGGCGGGACTTCACCCGGTCCTTCTAGCCCCTGGGCGGGCGTCCTGCCCGCCCGTGATCGGCCGCGAACGAAGTGCCCTTAAGGCACTTCGTAAGCATGGCCGATCACCCCTGGCGCTGCTTGTGCCGCAGGTCGGAGCAGATCACGCGCACGACACCATTGCGGCGCACGACCTTGCAGTTGCGGCACATTTTCTTGACGGATGCTCGGACTTTCATGGCTCTATCTCAAAACGACGACGTTGTTATTGGTTCAACCCTGGCGCACGGCGCCAGGACGACTCAGGGACTTCAGCTCGGGCTTGCCGTCGGCCTTCTTGCCGAGCGACTTGAGGTTCTGCTTCTTCAGCAAGCCCTCGTACTGATGCGACATCAGGTGCGCCTGCAGCTGCGCCATGAAGTCCATCACCACCACCACCGTGATCAGCAGCGAGGTGCCACCAAAGGCGAACGGCAGGGTGAACTGTGAAATCAGGATCTCCGGCATCAGGCAGATGAAGGTGATGTAGCCCGCCCCCGCCACGGTCAGCCGGGTCAGCACCTGGTCGATATAGCGACCGGTCTGCACCCCGGGGCGCACGCCAGGAATGATGGCGCCGGACTTCTTCAGGTTCTCCGCGGTCTCGCGGGAATCGAACACCAGCGCGGTGTAGAAGAAGCAGAAGAAGATGATCATGGCGCCATACAGCACCGAGTGCAGCGCCTGCCCCGGCGACAAGGCATTCGCCAACTTCTGTAGGAAGCTGCCGGCTTCGCCGTCGCCGAAGAAGCTGACGATGGAGGCCGGGAACAGGATGATCGACGAAGCAAAGATCGGCGGAATCACGCCCGACATGTTCAGCTTCAACGGCAGATGCTGGGTCTGGGCGGCGAACACCTTGCGACCCTGCTGGCGACGGGCGTGATGGATCGGGATGCGGCGCTGGGCACGCTCGACGAACACCACGCCCCAGGTCACCAAAGCCACCAGGACGAACATGACGATCACGACAAAGGCGTTCAGCGAACCCTCGCTCACCAGCTGCGCGGTGGCGCCGAGCGCCCTGGGCAGCCCGGCGACGATGCCAGCGAAGATGATCATCGACATGCCGTTACCGACGCCGCGCTCGGTGATCTGCTCACCCAGCCACATCAGGAACATGGTGCCGGTTACCAGCGAGACCGCCGCCACGAACACGAAGCCGGCACCAGGGAACAGGGCGACGCCGCTCTTCTGCAGCGCGGTGGCGGCGCCAACCGACTGGAAGATGGCCAGGCCCAGGGTACCGAAGCGGGTGTAGCGGGTGATCTTGCGACGACCGGCCTCGCCTTCCTTCTTCAGTTCCTTGAGCTGCGGCACCGCCGCCGCCATCAGCTGCACGATGATGGAGGCCGAGATATAAGGCATCACGCCCAGGGCGAAGATCGATAGCCGCTCCAGGGCGCCGCCCGAGAACATGTTGAACATGTCCAAGATGGTGCCCTTCTGCTGGTTGAACAGCGCCGCCAGCTTGCCCGGGTCGATGCCCGGCACCGGAATATACGAACCGATGCGGTAGACGATCAGCGCACCCAGCAGGAACAACAGGCGATTGCGAACCTCTCCCATCTTGGAGAGATCCGGCATCATCCCGGTGGCTTGCTGGTTGGCCATGATCGACTTGTTCGGACTCGTTCGGTGGATGGAAGCGACTGGACTTATTCGGCGAAGCTGCCGCCGAGGGCGGTGACCGCTTCGCGGGCACCCTTGGTCGCGAGCACGCCCTTGAAGCTGACCTTGCGGGTCAGAACGCCGGACTTCACCAGCTTCGCGGTCTGGGCGGTGGCAGCAACAAAGCCCTCAGCCTTCAGCGTCGCCAGGTCGATCTCGGTCGCCTTCATCTTCTCGATCTCGGACAGCCGGACTTCGGCAGTCAACGCCTTCATCGCCGACTTGAAGCCGCGCTTGGGCAGACGGCGCTGGATCGGCATCTGGCCGCCCTCGAAGCCGACCTTGTGGTAGCCGCCCGAACGGGCACGCTGACCTTTATGGCCACGGCCGGCGGTCTTGCCGAAGCCGGAGCCGATACCGCGGCCGACGCGAATCTTGTTCGGCTTGGAGCCCTTCGCGGGCTTGATCGTGTTCAGTTTCATGGCTGTCTCAATTCACTTCTTCGACTTTGAGCATGAAGCGGGACTTGTTGACCATGCCCATGTTCTCGGGCGTGGCCAGCACCGTCACCGACTGATGCATGCGGGTCAGGCCCAGGCCGTTCACGCAATTGCGGTGCATCTTCAGCTGCGCGGCCAGGCTGCGAACCAGCGTGACCTTGATCTGCTTGGTGGTGGAGGTCATGGCTTAGGCCCCGAGAATCTGGTCCAGAGTCTTGCCACGCTTGGCGGCAATCTCGGACGGCATGCTCATCTTCTTGATGGCGTCGACGGTGGCGCGCACCACGTTCATGGCATTGCGCGAACCGTAGGTCTTGGCCAGCACGTTCTGCACGCCGGCCACTTCGAACATCGGGCGCATGGCGCCACCGGCAATCACGCCCGTACCGTCAGAGGCGGGGCGGAGCAGGACGCGGGTAGCACCGTGGGTGCCGATCACCTCGTGCTGGATGGTGTGGCCGCGCAGGGGCACGGTGACCATGTTCTTGCGAGCCTGGTCCATCGCCTTGCTGATCGCGGCCGGCACTTCGCGCGCCTTGCCGTAACCGAAGCCAACACGACCGGCGCCGTCGCCGACCACGGTCAGCGCGGTGAAGCTGAAGTGCTTGCCGCCCTTGACCGTCTTCGACACGCGGTTGGTAGCGACCAGCTTTTCCTTCAGATCGCCGCCCTGGCCGTCATCATTCTGCGAATACTGATTGTTGTTAGCCATGATTTAAAACTCCAGGCCGGCTTCGCGCGCGGCATCGGCCAGCGCTTTCACGCGACCATGGAACTGAAAGCCGGAACGGTCGAAGGCAACCTTGCTGATGCCGACCGCCTTGGCGCGTTCGGCGATGGTCGCGCCCACCTTCTTGGCGGCGTCGACGTTGCCGGTGCCTTCCAGGCTGGCCGCGACATCCTTCTCGACCGTGGAGGCGCAGACCAGGGTCTTGCCGTCCAGGATGATCTGGGCGTAGATGTGCCGCGGCGTGCGGTGGATGCTGAGGCGGTGCGCGCCCAGCTGGGTAATCTTCGCACGCGTGCGACGGGCGCGACGCAGGCGGACGGATTTCTTGTCGGTGCTCATGATCGTTTACCGGGTGCCCAGACTTACTTCTTCTTCGCTTCCTTGAGCGTGACCTTCTCGTTGGCATAACGCACGCCCTTGCCCTTGTAGGGCTCCGGCTCGCGATAGCTACGGATGTCCGCCGCCACCTGACCGACGAGATGCTTGTCGGCGCCCTTGACGATGATCTCGGTCGGCACCGGGGTCTCGACCGAAATGCCTTCCGGCACCGGGTAGTTGACCGGGTGCGACAGGCCGACCTGCAGGTCCAGGATCTTGCCCTTCATGGCGGCGCGATAACCGACGCCGACCAGCTGAAGCTTGATCTCGTAACCCTTGGTGACACCGACGACCATGTTGTTGAGCAGTGCCCGCATGGTGCCGGCCAGCATCTTGTTGGCCTTGATCGATTCCGGGGTGACGCTCAGCACACCGTCGGTGACCTGCACCGCCATGCCGGCCGGCAGCGGCAGGCTCAGCGAGGACTTGGCACCCTTGACGGTGGCGACACCGCCAGCGGACGTCACCTGGACGCCGGCCGGCAGCTTGATGGGATTCTTTGCGACGCGCGACATGATGGCTTCTCCTTACGCGACGAGGCAGATGACTTCGCCGCCCTGGCCATCGGCCCGGGCCTTGCGGTCGGAGACGACACCCTTGGGGGTGGAGATGATCGCCACACCGAGGCCGCCCAGCACCTTCGGCAGCTCATCCTTGCCCTTGTAGACGCGCAGCGACGGGGTGCTGACGCGCACCAGGCGCTCGATCACCGGCTTGCCGGCGAAGTACTTGAGGGTGACGGACATCGTCTTTTTGTTGCCGTCGGCGGTCACCGCGTAATCGGCGATGTAGCCTTCGTCCTTAAGGACGGCAGCCACCGCTTCGCGGGCCTTCGAGGAGGGGGAGACGATGTACTTCTTGCGCGCCTGCTGACCGTTGCGGATGCGGGTCAGAAAGTCGCCGATAGGATCGTTGATGCTCATATCAAATCTTCTTCGGACGGTTTAACTGCTGAAACGGCTCGCCGCGGATGCCGCGAGCCGGCGAAACTAAACTGCTTACCAGCTGGCTTTCTTCAAGCCGGGGACCTCACCGCGCATCATCGCTTCGCGCAGCTTGTGACGAGCCAGGCCGAACTTGGCGTAAACACCGCGCGGACGGCCGGTGATCGCGCAGCGGTTGCGCTGACGGGTCTTGGCGGCATCGCGCGGCAACTTCTGCAGCGCCACCACGGCGGCCTGCTTCTCGTCGTAGCCGACTTTTTCGCTGGCGATGACCTTCTTCAGTTCAACGCGCTTCTTTGCGTACCGCTTGTTCAGCTTCTTCCGCTTGACCTCGCGGTTGATCATGCTGCTCTTGGCCATGAGTCTTTACCTGGTCTTACTTGCGGAACGGAAACTGGAAGGCTTCCAGCAGCGCCTTGCCTTCGGCATCGGTCTTGGCGCTGGTGGTGATGGTGATGTTCATGCCGCGCAGCGCGTCGATCTTCTCGTACTCGATTTCCGGAAAGATGATCTGCTCGGTGATGCCGAAGTTGTAGTTGCCGGCACCGTCGAAGCCCTTGGGCGAGAGACCGCGGAAGTCGCGGATACGCGGCAGCGCGACGCAGACCAGACGCTCCAGGAACTCCCACATGCGGTCGCTACGCAGCGTCACCTTGACGCCGACCGGGTAGTTCTCGCGGATCTTGAAGTTGCTGATGGCGATCTTGGACTTGGTGATCACCGGCTTCTGGCCAGCGATCGCGGTCATGTCGGCGACCGCATTCTCGATCACCTTCTTGTCCTGGGTGGTCTCGCCCACGCCCATGTTGAGCGTGATCTTTTTAATGCGCGGCACCGCCATGGCATTGCAGCCGAGCTTGACCTTCAGCTCGGGGGCAACCTTGGTGGCGTACAGCGTCTCGAAATTCGGAGTCATCTGAGAAATCCTTTAGCCCACCAGTTCTTTGCTGGACTTGAAGAAACGAACCTTCTTGTCGCCTTCAACCCGGAAACCGACGCGCTCGCCCTTGCCCGACTTCGGGTTGAACAGCAGCACGTTGGACACGTCGATCGGCATTTCCTTCTCGACGATGCCACCGGCGACGCCCGCGTTGGGGTTGCCCTTCTGGTGCTTCTTGGCGACGTTGACGCCGGAAACAACCAGCTTGCCGGTGTCGAGGACCTGGGCGACGGTGCCGCGCTTGCCCTTGTCCTTGCCGGTGGTGACGATCACATCGTCGCCCTTCTTGATCTTGTTCATGTCTTCAAAATCCTTCAGATCACTTCCGGAGCCAGCGACACGATCTTCATGAATTTCTCACGCAGCTCGCGGGTGACGGGCCCAAAGATACGGGTGCCGATCGGCTCCAGCTTGGTGGTCAGCAGCACCGCCGCGTTGGTATCGAAGCGGATGGCGGAGCCGTCGTTACGGCGGATCGGATGACGGGTGCGAACGACAACGGCGTCGTGCACTTCGCCCTTCTTGACCTTGCCACGCGGGATCGCGTCCTTGACGGTGACCTTGATCAGGTCACCAACATTGGCGTAGCGGCGATAGGTCGAACCCTTGACCTGGATCACCTGCACCAGCTTGGCACCGCTGTTGTCAGCGGCCACCAGGAATGATTCTTGTTGAAGCATGACCGGGCTCCTTAGCCGTGCGCTTTTTCAAGGACTTCCAGCAGCTTGTGATGCTTGCTGCGGGACAGCGGACGGGTCTCGACGATGGCGACCAGGTCGCCCTCGGCGCAGACGTTGTTCTCGTCGTGGGCGTGGAGCTTGGTGCTCTTGCGCACGTACTTGCCGTAAAGCGGGTGCTTGACCTGACGCTCAACCAGCACGGTGATGGTCTTGTCCATCTTGCTGCTGGTGACGCGGCCGACGACGCGGCGCTCGGGCTTGGTGGTGACGGTCTGCTCGCTCATTTCGCGCTCGCCTTCTTGGTCATCGCGGTCTTCAGGCGGGCAATGTTCTTGCGGGCCTGGCGGACCAGATGGGACTTGGTGGGCTGGCCCAGGGCAGCCTGCATGCGCAGGTTGAACTGCTCCTTGCGGAGCGAGGCCAGTTCCTCGGTGAGCTCGGCCGGAGTCTTGGCCAGCAGCTCTTTGTAGTGTTCGCTGTTTTTCTTCATGGCAGCCGCCTTACATGATGGTGCGCTGGACGAACGAAGTCTTCACCGGCAGCTTCGCGGCGGCCAGGCGGAACGCCTCGCGAGCCTCGACTTCGGTGACCCCTTCCAGTTCGTAGATCATCTTGCCGGGCTGCACCTTGGCCACCCAGTACTCGACGTTGCCCTTGCCGGAGCCCATGCGGACTTCCAGCGGCTTCTTGGTGATCGGCACGTCCGGGAACACGCGGATCCACATCTTGCCGCCACGCTTGACATAGCGGGTGATGACGCGACGTGCGGCTTCGATCTGGCGGGCGGTCAGCGCGCCCCACTCGGAGCTCTTCAGGCCGAATTCGCCGAAGCTCACCTTGTTGCCGTTCAGGGCCAGACCGCGGTTACGGCCTTTCTGTTGTTTGCGGTACTTGGTCCGCTTGGGCTGCATCATGGGAGTGCTCCTTAAGCCTTAGGCCGCGACGGCCTCGTTGGCTTCATCTTTCTTGCCGTGGCCGCGAGCCTGTTCGAGCTCGAACACTTCGCCGGTGTAAACCCAGACCTTGACGCCGATGACGCCGTAGGTGGTCTTGGCTTCCGCGGTGTTGTAATCGACGTGGGCGCGCAGGGTGTGCAGCGGCACGCGACCTTCGCGGTACCACTCGACACGGGCGATTTCAGCGCCGTTCAGGCGACCACCGAGCTGGATCTTGATGCCGCCGGCGCCGATGCGCATGGCATTCTGCACCGCGCGCTTCATGGCGCGACGGAACATGATGCGACGCTCCAGCTGCTGGGCGACGGACTCGGCGACCAGCTTGGCATCGAGTTCCGGCTTGCGGATTTCCTCGACCGAGATGTGCACCGAATCGGTCTTGAGACCCATCTTGGAAGCGACTTCCGCCTTCAGCTTCTCGATGTCCTCGCCCTTCTTGCCGATGACGATGCCGGGACGCGCGGTGAAGATCGTGACGCGCGCCGACTTGGCCGGACGGTCGATCTTGATCTTGCTGACAGAGGCGGCCGCGAGCTTCTTGAACAGGAAGGCGCGAACCGCCATGTCCTTCTGCAGGGTCTCGGCGTAGGCGCCCTTCTCGGCGTACCAGTTGGAAGTCCAACCGGTGGTGATGCCGAGACGGAAACCGTTGGGATTAACTTTATGGCCCATGATCTTTCCTTACGCTGCCTTGCCGTCAGACACGCGGATGGTGATGTGCGACGTCGGCTTGACGATGCGGTCGGCGCGGCCCTTGGCACGCGGCATGACGCGCTTCAGCACGGGCCCCTTGTCGACGAAGATCTCTTTGATCTTCAGCTCGTCGACGTCGGCGCCGAAATTGTTCTCGGCGTTGGCGATCGCGGACTCCAGCACCTTGAGGATGATTCGCGCCGGCTTCTGCTGCGAGAACTTCAGGATGTTGACGGCTTCGGCGACCGGCTTGGTGCGCACCAGGTCGGCGACCAGGCGCGCCTTCTGCGGCGAGAGGCGGACGAACTTCAAAACGGCTTGCGTGTTCATGACTATTCCTTAGCCCTTCTTGTCGCCGCCATGACCCTTGAAGGTCCGGGTGGGCGAGAACTCGCCCAGCTTGTGGCCGATCATGTTGTCGGTCACAAACACCGGCATGTGCTGCTTGCCGTTGTGGACTTGCAGGGTCAGGCCCACGAACTCGGGCGTGATCATGGAACGGCGCGACCAGGTCTTGATCGGCTTCTTTACGCGGGAACCGTTGGCGTCCGTCACCTTCTTCATGAGGTGATGGTCGATGAACGGGCCCTTCTTTACGGAACGCGGCATGGTCGTGCTCTCGCTTACTTCTTGTGGCGGCTACGCACGATGAACTGCTGCGTGCGCTTGTTGTTGCGGGTCTTGAGGCCCTTGGCCTTCTGGCCCCAGGGAGAAACCGGATGCGGGTTGCCCTGGCCGGACTTGCCCTCGCCACCACCGTGCGGATGGTCGACCGGGTTCATCACGACGCCGCGGACGGTCGGGCGGATGCCCTTCCAGCGCTTGGCGCCAGCCTTGCCGTACTGGCGCAGGTTGTGCTCGTTGTTGCTGACCTCGCCGATGGCGGCGCGGCATTCGGAGTGAATGCGGCGCATCTCGCCAGAGCGCAGACGCAGGGTCACGTAGTCACCTTCGCGGGCCACGTACTGCACGGCGGCACCGGCGGAGCGGGCGATCTGCGCGCCCTTGCCGGGACGCATCTCGATGCAGTGAATGGTCGAACCCACCGGAATGTTGCGCAGCGGCAACACGTTGCCCGGCTTGATCGGCGCATCCGAGCCGCTCTGCACGGTGTCACCGACCATCAGCCCCTTGGGCGCGATGATGTAGCGACGCTCGCCGTCAGCGAACAGCACCAGCGCGATGTGCGCGGTACGGTTGGGATCGTATTCGATGGTCTCGACCTTGGCCGGGATGCCATCCTTGTTGCGCTTGAAGTCCACCAGGCGATAGGCCTGCTTGTGGCCACCGCCCTTGTGCCGGGTGGTGATGTGGCCGTTGTTGTTACGGCCACCCTTGTTGCTCTGCGACTCCAGCAGGGGGCCGTGCGCGGCGCCCTTGTGGAGATGCGGATGCACCACCTTGACCTGGTGGCGGCGACCGGGTGAGGTCGGCTTGAGTTGGATCAGCATGGCTGGATCTCTCTTCTAGTGCCTTAGGCCTGCGGCGCCGCGCCGGCCAGGAAATCAATTTCCTGACCTTCGGCGAGCGTCACGTAAGCCTTCTTCCAGTCGGAGCGCTTGCCTTCAAAACGGCCGAAGCGCTTGCTCTTGCCCTTCACCACCAGGGTCTGAACGCCAGACACCTTCACGTTGAAGAGCTTCTCGATGGCAGCCTTGATCTCGAGCTTGTCGGCGTCGAGGGCAACCTTGAACACCGCCTGGTTGCGCTTCTCGGCAACACGGGTGGACTTCTCGGAGACCACCGGGGCGACGATGATCTGATGGATACGTTCGACGTTCATGCCAGCCAAGCCTCGAGTTTCTTCACGGCCTCACGGGTCATCAGCACCTTCTCGTGCCGCAGCAGCGCGACCGGGTTCAGGGCCTCGACGTCACAGACCGCGCAATGCGGAATGTTGCGGGCCGACAGGAACAGGTTCTTGTCGACCGCATCGGTCACCAGCAGGATGTCGTTGCCGCCCACTTCCGCCAACTTGGCGATCAGGGACTGGGTCTTCGGCGCGTCGACGGTGAAGCTGTCGGCGAGCACGAGGTGACCCTGGCGGGACAGCTCGGCGATGATCGAGCGGATGGCGCCGCGATACATCTTCTTGTTGACCTTCTGACCGAAGTCACGCGGCTTGGCCGCGAACGTCCGACCACCACCGCGCCACAGCGGGCTGCGGATGGAGCCGGCGCGAGCGCGTCCGGTGCCCTTCTGCTTCCAGGGCTTCTTGCCGCCGCCGGAAACTTCGGCCTTGCTCTTCTGAGCCTTGGTGCCCGAACGACCGGCCGCCATGTAGGCGGTGACGATCTGGTGAACCAGCGGTTCGTTGTACGCGGCGCCGAAGACGGTGTCTGACACCGTCACGGTTTCGCCTTTGTTGGTTTTGAGTTCCATGTCTGGCTCTAGCCTTACTTGACCGTCGGGCGGACGATGATCTCGCCGCCGGCGTGACCGGGCACCGCACCCTTGACCATGATCAGGTTGCGCTCGGCGTCGATCTTGACCACCGCGAGATTCAGCGCGGACACCTGCTTGGCACCCATGTGACCCGCCATCGGCTTGCCCTTCCAGACCTTGCCGGGGGACTGACGCTGACCGATGGAGCCGGGCATGCGGTGGGACAGCGAGTTGCCGTGGGTAGCGCGGCCACCGCCAAAGTTGTGGCGCTTCTGCCAGCCGGCGAAGCCCTTGCCCATGCTGGTGCCCAGCACGTCGACGGACTTGACCTCGGCGAACAGCTCGACCTTCAGCTCGGACCCGGGGGCGAAATCACCACCCTCGTTGTCCTGCAGGCGGAACTCGACCAGGGTGTTGCCGGCCTCGACGCCCGCTTTCTTGAAGTGGCCAGCCTGCGCCTTGTTGATGCGCGAAGCCTTGACCGTGCCAGCAGTGACCTGGATGGCGCGGTAACCGTCGGTTTCGACGGTCTTGACCTGAGTGACGCGATTCGGCTCGCAGACGAGCACGGTGACCGGGATCGATTCACCGGCATCGGTGAACACGCGGGTCATGCCGGCCTTGCGACCAACCAAACCGAGACGGGAGACAGTATTAGTCATGATGTCTTCTCCAGGCTCAGTTGAGGCTGATCTGGACTTCCACGCCCGCCGGCAGATCCAGCTTCGACAGAGCGTCGACGGTCTTTTCCGTCGGCTCCACGATCTGCATCAGGCGCTTGTGGGTACGAAGCTCGTACTGGTCGCGAGCATCCTTGTCACCGTGCGGAGACACAAGGATGGTGAAACGCTCCTTGCGGGTCGGCAAGGGGATCGGGCCACGGACTACAGCACCGGTGCGCTTCGCGGTCTCAACGATCTCTTTGGCGGATTTGTCGATCAAGCGGTGATCGAACGCCTTGAGTCGGATACGAATTGATTGGCTGGCTGCCATGCTCACACTCAGGTCTTAAAGAACAGGGTGGTAACGCGAAAGGGCGCGAATTATATCGACGCCCTTCCGTCGTTACAACAGCCTCGCGAGGGTTCGCGAGGATTTATTTACAACTACGCGAGGATCTTGGTCACCACGCCGGCGCCGACGGTACGACCGCCCTCGCGAATGGCGAAGCGAACCTGCTCTTCCATCGCGATCGGGGCAATCAGCTCCACCGTCATCGCCACGTTGTCGCCCGGCATCACCATCTCGGTGCCT
>JAUYNO010000018.1 GCA_030696045.1 Stagnimonas sp.
GTGCGCGAGAAGGTTCGCCGCAACTTCGGCATGCCGCGCCCCGAGGGCTACCGCAAGGCGCTGCGGCTGATGAAGCTGGCGGAGAAATTCCAGCTGCCACTGGTGACCTTCATCGACACGCCCGGCGCCTATCCCGGCATCGGCGCCGAGGAGCGCAACCAGAGCGAGGCCATCGCCCGCAATCTGTTCGAGCTGTCGCGCCTGCGCACGCCGGTGATCGCGACCGTGACCGGCGAAGGCGGCTCCGGCGGTGCGCTGGCGATTGGCGTGGCTGACGTGGTGATGATGCTCCAGTACAGCATCTACTCGGTGATCTCGCCGGAAGGCTGCGCCAGCATCCTGTTCAAGTCCGCCAGCCGCGCGCCGGAAGCTGCCTCGGCCATGCGCGTCGGCGCGCAGGACATCTACAACCTCAAGCTCATCCACGAAGTGATCCCGGAGCCGCTGGGCGGCGCCCATCGCGACCCAGCGACCATGATCGCCGCCGTCAAGGCGCGGGTCAGCGAGCATCTGGAGCGGCTGGCACACAAGCCGATGACGGCGCTGCTAAACGAGCGCTACCAGCGTCTGATGAATTTTGGTGCCTACGAGGAGCCCCAGGTCGTCACGCCGCTCAAGGCCGTTGGCTAAGCCGAGCCGTTTGCCGCAGCGGCTGTCGCTGCCGCCGGGACACGCTGGCGCCCCCTGTCTTGTCGCCTTCAGCGGCGGTGCCGATTCCACCGCCCTGCTGCTGCTGGCCGCCGAGTCCGGTCTGCCGGATTTGCGAGCAGTGCATGTCCACCACGGCTTGCAGGACGCCGCCGATGCCTGGGCGGCGCACTGCGAAGCGGCCTGCGCGCAATGGGGCGTTCCGATCACCGTTTGCAGGGTTCAGGTCGCGGCCGATGATCCGGCTGGCCCCGAAGCCGCAGCGCGCAAGGCCCGCTACGCCGCTTTCCGCGAACTGCTGCCGGCGGGTGGCCTGCTGCTGACCGGCCACCATCGCGGCGATCAGGCCGAGACGGTCTTGCTGCGGCTGTTGCGTGGCAGCGGCGTCGAGGGCCTGGCTGCGATCCGGGCGCTGAGCGCCTTTGGCACCGGCTGGCTGTGGCGGCCCCTGCTGGATCAGCCGGGCGATGCGCTCCGCGCCCTGGTCGAAAGCCGTGGCCTGAGCTGGATCGAGGACCCGCACAACCAGGCGCCGCGCTATGCCCGCTCCTGGCTGCGCACCGCCTTGCTGCCGAGGCTGCGGGAGCGCTGGCCGGAAGCGGAGGCCCAGCTCGCCGCCACCGCCAGCCGGTGCGCCGAGACCGCCGAGCTGCTGCACGAGCTGGCAGCTGAGCTGCTGCCCGCCCTGCGCCGCGAGGACGGCGGACTGTCCATTGCCGGCCTGCTGGCGCTCTCGGTGGCGCGCCGCCGCCTGGTGCTTCGACACTGGCTGGCGGAGCTGGATCTGCCGCCGCCCTACGATGAGACCCTGCGTCATCTCGGCCGCGAGGTGCTGACGGTGCGCGCGGATGCCGAGCCCCTGCTGCGCTGGCCCGGTGGTGAGTTTCGGCGTTATCGCGATGGACTGTACGCGGCACCACCCTTGGCGCCGCTGCCGGCCGATTATGCGGTGGACTGGGATGGAGACTCCGACCTGGTGCTGCCGGCGGGCTGCGGCCTGCTGCGTGCGGCGGCCCCGCTGCGGGCCAGGGTGCGGCTGCCACGCGGTGGCGAGCGCCTGCGACTGCGGGGCGCCGCGCATCACCGCAGCCTGCGCGCCCTGGCGCAGCAGCAGGGGCTGCCGCCCTGGATCCGCGAGCGGCTGGCGATCATCGAGGTGGATGGCGAGTTATTGTCGATTGCCGGCCGCTGGAACGCCGACCCCACGCGCACGGCCGGCGTGCTGCAGAGCTGGTCCACTGACGCGCCGCCGGGGCTGCCGCTAAGCTGGCGTCAGATCTAGCTTCAAACCACGCCTGCCACGGAGGAGACCCCAAGATGCACGGCCTCATGATGGATCAGCCCCTGCTGATCTCTGAACTCATTCGCCATGCCGAGCGCTACCACGGCGACACCGAGATCGTCTCGCGCCTGCCGGATGCCGGCGGTGCCCTGCACCGCAGCAGCTGGGGCGAGGTCGCGCAGCGCTCGCGCCGGCTGGCCAATGCACTCGGTGCGCTCGGCCTGGGCCCGCGTGCGGTGGTGGCCAGCCTGGCCTGGAACAGCCATCGCCACCTGGAGCTGTACTACGGCGTCTCGGGCAGCCAGCGGGTACTGCACACCATCAATCCGCGCCTGTACCCGGAGCAGATCTGCTGGATCATCAACCACGCCGAGGACGCGGTGGTGTTCTTCGACGTGACGTTCGCGCCCCTGATCGACGGCCTGGTGGCGGGCGGCTGCCCGACGGTGAAGCACTGGATCGCCCTGACCAGCGAGGACCGGCTGCCGGCGATGCAGAACGTCCAGCCGCTGGCCTATGAGTCCCTGGTCGCAGCGGCGTCGGCGGACTACGCCTGGCCCCGCTTCGACGAACGCGAGGCGGGCTCGCTCTGCTACACCAGCGGCACCACCGGCCATCCCAAGGGCGTGCTGTATTCGCACCGCTCGACCCTGCTGCACACCTACGCCACCTGCATGCCCGACGTCATGGGCCTGTCGTCGCGCGACGTGGTGCTGCCGGTGGTGCCGATGTTCCACGTCAACGCCTGGGGCCTGCCGTATTCCTGCGCGGCCATCGGCGCCAAGCTGGTGCTGCCCGGCGCCGGGCTCGATGGCCCCAGCCTGTATGAGCTGTTCGAGAGCGAGCAGGTGAGCTTCTCGGCCGGGGTGCCGACGGTCTGGCTGGGCCTGCTCCAGCACCTGCAGAAGAACGGGCTCAAGTTCAGCAAGCCCTGGGCCTCCATCGTCGGTGGCTCGGCCTGTCCGCCGGCACTGATGGCGACCTACTGGAAAGACTATGGGGTCAAGATCCGCCACGCCTGGGGCATGAGCGAGATGTCTCCGCTGGGCACGGTTTGCACGCTCAAGGAAAAGCATCTGAAGCTGTCGCCCGAGGAGCAGTTCGCCATCGAGCTGAAGCAGGGGCGGCCGGTGTTCGGGGTCGACATGCGTATCGTCGATGACGGCGGCCAGGTGCTGCCGAACGACGGCAAGGCCTTCGGCGACCTGCAGGTGCGTGGTCCCTGGGTGGTGAGCGGCTACTTCAAGCTCGACCAGAGCCCGCTGCAGGACGGCTGGTTCCCAACCGGCGATGTCGGCACCATCGACCCCGACGGCTATCTGCAGATCACCGACCGTAGCAAGGACGTGCTCAAGTCCGGTGGCGAGTGGATCAGCAGCATCGACCTCGAGAACGTGGCGGTGGCGCATCCGGCGGTGCAGGAGGCCGCGGTGATCGGCGTCCATCACCCGAAATGGGACGAGCGCCCGCTGCTGGTGATCGTCAAAAAGCCGGGCCAGGAGCCCACGCCCGCCGAGCTGATCGCCCATTTCAGCGGCAAGATCGCCAAGTGGTGGACTCCGGACGACGTCGTGTTCGTGTCGGAAATCCCGCATACCGCGACCGGCAAGATCAGCAAGCTGCAATTGCGCCAGCAATTCAAGGACTACAAGCTGCCCTCAGCCTAGCCGTGGCCGGGCCAAGCCGGCCCGTCCTCACGTAAAATACCGGTTTACCGACGCCGGCCCGTGCCATGCCCGACAGCACCAACACCAAGTACATCTTCGTTACCGGCGGCGTGGTTTCGGCCCTGGGCAAGGGCATCGCCGCCGCTTCGCTGGGGGCGATCCTGGAATCGCGTGGGCTGAAGGTCCACATGATCAAGCTCGACCCCTACATCAACGTCGATGCCGGCACCATGTCGCCGTTCCAGCACGGCGAGGTGTTCGTGACCGAGGACGGCGCCGAGACCGACCTCGACCTGGGCCACTACGAGCGCTACCTGCGCGCCAAGACCAGCAAGAACAGCAACGTCACCACCGGCCAGATCTACCGCAACGTGCTCGACAAGGAGCGCCGCGGCGACTACCTGGGCAAGACCGTGCAGGTGATTCCGCACATCACCGACGAGATTCAGACCGCGATCAAGCGTGGCGGCGCCGGCTGCGATATCTGCCTGGTCGAGATCGGCGGCACGGTGGGCGACATCGAAGGCCTGCCGTTCCTGGAGTCGATCCGCCAGATGCAGGTGGAGCTGGGCCGCAAGCACACCATGTTCATGCATCTCACCCTGGTGCCCTACATCAAGGCGGCGGGCGAGATGAAGACCAAGCCGACCCAGCATTCGGTCAAGGAACTGCGCACGGTCGGTATCCAGCCGGACGTGCTGCTCTGCCGCACCGACCGGCCGCTGCCGGAGAGCGAGCGCCGCAAGATCGCGATGTTCACCAATGTGCCGATCCGCGCGGTGATCTCGGCGGTGGATCTGGACGACATCTACAAGATTCCGGGCTGGCTGCACCAGCAGGGCCTGGACGAACTGGTGATCGAGCACTTCGGCATCACCGGCTGCCACAAGGCGGACCTGCGCGAGTGGGACGAGCTGGTCGAGAAGCGGCTCACCGCCGACACCGAGGTCACCGTCGCCATGGTCGGCAAGTATGTCGACCTCGCGGACGCCTACAAGAGTCTCAACGAGGCGCTGATCCACGCCGGCCTGCACACCGGCACCAAGGTCAAGATCCGTTACATCGATTCCGAGCAGGTCGAGAGCCAGGGCGCGCGCGTGCTGCAGGGCGCCGACGCCATCCTGGTGCCGGGCGGCTTCGGGGAGCGCGGCGTCGAAGGCAAGATTATCGCCGCCCGTCACGCCCGCGAGAACCAGATCCCCTACCTGGGCATCTGCCTGGGCATGCAGGTGGCCTGCATCGAGTTCGCCCGCAATGTCGTCGGCATGAAGGACGCGCACTCCACCGAGTTCGCCCCCAAGTGCCCGCACCCGGTGATCGCCATGATCACCGAGTGGAAGGACGCATCCGGCAAGGTCGAGAAGCGCAGCGCCAAGTCCGACAAGGGCGGCACCATGCGGCTGGGCTCGCAGGCCTGCAAGCTCAAGGCCGGCAGCAAGTCGCGCAAGCTGTACAACGCCGAGATCATCCACGAGCGGCACCGCCACCGTTACGAGTTCAACAACAACTACCGCGAACCCCTGGCCGCCAAGGGCATGCAGTTCGTCGGCCTGTCGGAGAACGAGGAGCTGGTGGAGATGATCGAGCTGCCGGAGCACCCCTTCTTCGTCGCCGTGCAGTTCCACCCGGAGTTCACCTCCACGCCGCGCGACGGCCACCCGCTGTTCGAAGGCTTTGTAAAGACCGCCCGCGAGCATCATCTTGCCCATCAGGCGAAAGCCTAAGGAATCGCCATGAAACTCTGCGGCCGCGACATCGGCATCGACCAACCGCTGTTCCTGATCGCCGGCCCGGACACGCTGGAGTCCGAGCAGCTGGCGCTGGACGTGGCGGGCCATATCAAGTCGCTGGCCGAGAAGCTGGGCATCCTCTACATCTTCAAGGGCAGCTTCGACAAGGCCAACCGCAGCTCGCACAAGAGCTACCGTGGTCCGGGTCTCGAAG
This sequence comes from Stagnimonas sp., assembly GCA_030696045.1. Lineage (GTDB taxonomy): Bacteria > Pseudomonadota > Gammaproteobacteria > Nevskiales > Nevskiaceae > Stagnimonas. The sequence continues at coordinate 5,542 of JAUYNO010000018.1, forward strand.
GCGGCCTGAAGATCATGGAGAAGGTCAAGAAGCAGATCGGCGTGCCGGTGCTGACCGACGTCCACGAAGACACGCCGCTGACCGAAGTCGCCAGCGTCATCGACGTGATCCAGACCCCGGCCTTCCTCTGCCGCCAGACCAATTTCATGCAGAACGTGGCCAGGACCGGCCGGCCGATCAACGTCAAGAAAGGCCAGTTCATGTCGCCCTGGGAAATGGGCAATGTGATCGAGAAGATGAAGGCGGTCGCGCCGGATCAAGCGGAGGCCTCGGCCTCCGCGCACAAACATAACTTCATGCTCTGCGAGCGCGGCTTCAGCTTTGGCTATAACAATCTGGTTGCCGACATGCGCGGCCTGGCGATCATGCGCCAGTACGCGCCGGTGGTATTCGACGGCACCCACACCGTGCAGTTGCCGGGCGGGCAGGGCACCGCCAGCGGCGGCATGCGCGAGATGATCCCGGTGCTGGCGCGGGCTGCGGTCGGCGCCGGGATATCCGGCCTGTTCATGGAAACCCATCCGGACCCGGATTCGGCGCTCTGCGATGGCCCCAACTCGCTGCCGCTGGACAAGATCGGCGAGCTGTTGGAGACCCTGGTCGAACTGGACCGCCTAGTGAAGAAGCGCGGCCTGCTCGAGACGCAACTCGGGGCCTGAAGTCCCGCGCTGCGCTTGATCCTGTGGCGCGGTCGGGGCGAGCGTTCAGAGCCCGATCAGCAAGCGCTGCGCAACGACCGCCGCCTGCGTGCGGCTGCGCAGGTCGAGCTTGCGGAGGATCGCGGTGATATGCGTTTTCACCGTTGACTCGCGGATATCGAGATCGTCGGCGATCTGCTTGTTGAGCCAGCCCTCCTTGATGTGAAGGAGGATGCGCAGCTCCTGCCGCGAGAGGCGGTTCAGACGCGCTTCGAGCGAGGACTCCCTGGCCACAGTGGTTGGCGCCGGGGTGCCGGGCTGCGCGGGCCACCATTCTCCGCCGCCGAGCAGGCTGCCGAGAATCTGCTGGGTCTCTGCGGCCGGCGTCGATTTGGGGATGAAGGCGACCGCACCCAGGGCCTCGGCGGAGCGGACCCAGGCGGCCTGCTGCTGGCCTGACACGACCGCGACCCGCACCGCAGGCCATTCCCGGCGCAGGAACTGCAAGGAAGCGAGCCCCTCGACGTCCGGCATCATCAGGTCCAGCAGCACCAAGCTGGTCTGCGGATGGCAGCGGATAGCCACTTTCAGCGCCGCGAGCGACTCCACTTCAACCACCTGGGCGCTGGGGTCGATGCGTTCCACACCGAGCCGCAAGGCGGTCCTTATCATCGGGTGATCGTCGGCAATGATGACCGTGGCTGTGCCCGACATGGTCCCGCAGCTCCGTATTTTCCTGCCGCGCATCCTATCGGGATGTTGCCAGCGGGGAAACGCAGGGAGTGCAGTGGCTTCGAGCCCGGCACGCGGCCGTGCCGGCGGCGGCCGGCTCAGTCCCCAGCCAGGCGCACGGCGATGGTGACGCGCCGGTCGGGCGCCAGGCAGCCGAGCAGCTGCGGATAGGGCATACCCTCGGGACAGCTCACCAACGGCTCGGTGGCACTCCGGGCGACGATGGTGATCCGCTGCCGGTCGATCCCGTGGCGGACGAAGACTTCGGCGACCGCCTGCGCGCGTGACAGCGAGCGCTGTTCTCGGCGTTCCGGTGGACCGACGCGGTCCGAATGGCCATGGATGGTGATTCCCAGCACCCGGTGGACACGCGCGCCGATGCCGCTGGCGAATTGCTCCAGCCGATCCAGATCCTTCGCGGGCAGGTCTTCAAGGGTGGAGCGGGCGAAGGGGAACAGCAGCCCGTGCAGCGACAGTGACTCGCTGCCCGAAGCCGGGGTGGAGGTCGCCGCCACCGGCGCCAGCGGCTCGCTTGCGGCGACCAAAGCCGGACGACTGGCCGCCGCCGAGCAGGGTTCGGTCTGCCAGTGGGTCAGCGTGACTTTGCCGGCGTCGTCGAACTGCAGTTGCAGCTGGCAGTCCAGCCGGTCGCCCTGCGGCGTGAGCAATGTGATCAGGTAGTTCCAGTCTTTCACGAAGAACAGGCCCTCGGTGAAATGCGGGTTGCCCAGGATCTGCCGCACCTGGTCCTTGTCCATACCGGTCCAGACCTGCCGCGCCGCTTCCGGCAGCAGGACCACGCCTTGGTGACGGTAGGAGGATTCTCTTGCAGGGAACGACACGCCATGCGCATCCGGCGCCAAGCGCGGCGTAGCGCAGCCGGCAAGTAGCAGGGCGACACCGGCGATGAGGGAAATTTCAGTCTTGGTCATGATCGGACTCAGGCTTGGCAATGGACGGTGAGGTCACTGGGAAAGGATGGCCGCCAGCAGCAGTACGCCACTGAAGACCCCGGCGAGGTAGGCCCAGACCCACCCGGCATGACGTCGCCGGTGCCGCCGGGTGCCGAGAGACAGGTCGTAGTACTTGAAGCTCATGGTCGTCCCCTTTCTGTTCGCGGCCGCGCTTACCAGAGCACGCCGCTCACGCCGAAGCGCAGGGTTACCTCGTCCTGTGAAGAGGTCGCGACGCCGGTGGAAACACTCCAGAGGCCGTTCTCTGCGGTGCCGCGCAAGGTCATGCCGATGGCGCCCTGGTTGAAGTGATAGCCAGTGCCGATTGCATAGGTGATGTGCCCCGGTACATAGGGCGCGGCTTCCATGGCGACGGCGGCGGCGATGCCGGCGCTGCTGCGGTCGGCGAGGTCGGCCAGGCCGCGTCCAAGCAGGTTGCGCACATCCAGAAGCTGCTGGACGTTGACCGCGTCGGTGAGCGCGGTGCCGGCCGCGACGTTGTGCAGCGTCGCTGGGCCGCCGGTGCCGCTGGGATCACCAAAAGTCACCGAGCTGTAGTTGGGGCTGCCATCGGCATTCAGGTCGTAGCGGACGCTGCCGGCTGCGGACTGGTTGAGCTGGGACAGGTTCACCGCATCGTTCGGCGCTGTGCCTGCCGCCACGTTGGTGATGCGTCGTTGCTGCGCCGCCGAGCCGACCGATACGGTGTTGTCCTGATCGGCGACCGAGCCGTTGCCCAAGGCCACACTGTTGCCGGCACTGGCCGTCGCGTTGTTGCCGAAGGCTGCCGCGAACATGCCGGTGGCGCTGGCGTTGTCGCCGACGGCCGTGGTGTTGGTGCCCAGTGCCTGCGCGCCAGTGCCCACCGCCACCGAAGACTGCGCCCTGGCGCCGGAGCCGATGGCGACAGAGTTGGACTGCACCGCGGTCGCGTTCTGGCCCAGCGCGATGCTGCCAGCCGACTGAGCCCAGGCCCCGCTGCCGATGGCCACCGCGTTGGCCGCGCCGTCCGACACCTGAGCATTGTGGCCGATGGCTAGGCCGTTGTCGGCATCGACGCCGACGCGCGCCGAGCTGCCGGCGTCGCCCGCGCCGATGGCGACGGCGTTGCTCGAAGCCGCGCTGGCATTCACGCCGATGGCACTGGCGTTGGCTGCGCTGGCGTTGTTGCCGGACCCCAGCGCGACGCTGCTGAGCGCGGTGGACAGGTTGAGACGGCCCATGGCGACGCTGCCGCTGCCGCTGGCCTGGTTTTCCACGCCGACGGCACTGGCGTTGGCAGACGTCGCCTGGTTGCTGACGCCGCAGGCGGCGGTGCCGGCGGCGCCGCCCGGGCCGCAAAAGGCCAGGGCCTGGTCGGCGCGATCCAGCGCGTTGACCGCCATGTCCTGGGCGCCAGTGACGCGCTGGTCCAGGTTGATGATGTCACCCTCCGTACCGGTGACGCGCTGGTCCATCTGCGCCAGGCTGTTCGATACCTGTGTCACCGCGCCTTCCACCTCATCGACCCGGGTATCCAGTGAGCCGATCGCTGCCGTGTTCTCGGCGACGCCGGCTTCCGTCGCGTCGACACGGCTATCCAGCTCGCCGATGGCCACGGTGTTGGCCGCGATGTCCGCAGTGTTCTGCGTGGTCGTCGCCTGCAACTCGGCGATGTCGGCCGAATTCTGCACCGTGGTCGAGCTGATCGCCGCGATATCCGCGGTGTTCTGCGCAGTGCTGGCCTCGTTGGCAGTGAGCCGCGTATCCAGTTCGCCGATCTCGTTCTCGGCGGTGCTCACCCGCTGGTCGACGGCGGTGATATCCGCCTCCGCGGAATCCACGCGGCTGTCGAGTGCTCCGATGGCCGTGGAGTTGGCGGCAATACCGGCCTCGGTCGTGTCGACGCGGTCGCCCAGATCCGAAATGGCGGTCTCGCTCGCGCCGACGCGGCCGTCGAGTGCGGCGATGTCCGAGCTGTGCTGGGCGAGCGTGGTTTCGGCGGCGGTCGTGCGGCTGCTGAGGCCGCTGATATCGCTGGCGTTCTGTGCCACGTTCTGGTTGGTGGCGAAGAGCTGGGCGCCGTTGACGGCGTCGGTGCTGCCGCTGGACAGCGAGCCGGCGGCGAGGTTGGTGATGCGGGTGGCGCCGCTGCTGCCCTGCAGGCTGATGGTGTTCCTGCCGCTGTCGTCGTAGGCCACGCCCAGAGGGTTGCCCACGGCCGCCAGCGCTTCCATGGCACCGAGGGCATCGCCGACGTTGTCGTAGTCGTCGCCAGCGACGTTGTAGCTCGGTCCGGTGATGCTGCCATCGGCATTCACGGCTGCGCCGCCACCCAGGGCCGCAGTGAGGCTGATGGCATTGCCGGAGATATTGCCCTCGGCGGTCCCCAGTCGGGTGTCGAGGCCAGCGATGTCGGTGGTGTTCTGGGTGATCGAGTTCTCGGAGGAGGTCACGCGGCCATCGAGCGAGCTGATGCTGCCCTCGGCCGTACCCACTCGGGTGTCGAGGCCGGAGATGTCGCTGGCGTTCTGCGCCACGTTCTGGTTGGTGGTGAACAGCTGCCCGCCGTTGACCGCATCGCTGCTGCCGGCGGCCAGCGTGCCGTCCGCCAGGTTGGTGATGCGGGTCGAGCCGCTGGCACCCTGCAGGCTGACCGTGTCGCGGCTGGCGTCGTCATAGCTCACGCCCAGCGCGCCGCCGGTGCCGGCCAGTGCCTCCAGGGCTTCCACGGCGCCTCCGACATTGTCGTAATCGGTGCCGGCCACGTTGTAGGTCGGGGCGGCGATGCTGCCGTCCGGATTCACCGACGCGCCGGCGCCCAGGGCCAGGGCCAGGCCGCCGATGCCAGTGCTGTGCTGACCGACGGTGGTCTGCAGCGTGCCTACGTTCGTCTGCAGGCTGCCGATATCCGTTTCATTGACGGTGACTCGGCCATCCAGCGTGGTGATGTTGCTCTCGGCAGTGCCGACGCGGGTGTCGAGACCGGCGATGTCGGTGTTGTGCTGACCGACCGTGGTCTGCAGCGTGCTCACATCCGTCTGTAAGCTGCCGATGTCCGTCTCGGTGACACTGACGCGACCGGCGAGGGTGGCGACGTTGCCCTCGGCCGTACCCAGGCGCGTGTCGAGGCCGGCGATGTCGGTGGTGTTCGTCACGATGTCGCCTTCGGCGGTCGTGACGCGGCCGTCCAGGCCGGTGATGTCGGTCTCGGCCGTCGACAGGCGGGTATCGAGCCCGGTGATGTCGCTGGTGTTCTGCGCCACGTTCTGGTTGGTGGTGAACAGCTGCCCGCCGTTGACCGCGTCGCTGCTGCCGGCGGCCACCGTGCCGTCCGCCAGGTTGGTGATGCGCGTTGCGCCGCTCGCGCCCTGCAAGCTGATGGTGTCGCGGCTGGCGTCGTCATAGCTCACACCCAGCGCGCTGCCGGTGCCGGCCAGTGCTTCAACCGCCTCGATGGCGGCGCCGACGTTGCCGTAGTCCGTGCCCGCCACGTTGTAGGTCGGCGCGTTGAAGCTGCCGTCCGGATTGACCGCCGCGCCGCCGCCAAGCGTGCTGCTCAGCGTCAGGCTCAGGCCGCGCAGCTGGCGGCCGTTGACCGCGTCCGTGCTTCCTGCGGCGAGCGAGCCGTCGGCGAGGTTGACGATCCTGCGTTCGCTGCCCGCGCTGCCAACCGACACCGTATTCGCCTCGCCGGCCACCGAACCCGAGCCCAGCGCCACGCTATTCGCCGCCGTTACCGAGGCGCCGGTGCCGAAAGCGATGGCGTCCGCCGCCGCTGCGGCAACGCTGGCGTTGCGTCCGATGGCGATGCTGTTGGCCGCACCCGCTTCCACGCGGGCGCCCGAGCCCGGAACGTCCGAGCCGCCGATGGCCAGCGAGAAGTCGGCAGCGGCCGAACTCCCCGCACCCACCGCCGTGCTGGCCAGACCGCTCGCGGTGTTGCCGACGCCGAATGCGCTGCTGCCCTGAGCGCTCGCGGTGTTCGTCAAACCGACCGCGCTGCTGAACCCGCCGCTCGCATTGTTGTTGAAGCCGACCGCAGCGCTGTATTCGCCCGCTGCTACGTTGCTGTTTCCGAACGCGCTGCCGTATGCACCCGTCGTCTGGTTGTTGCTTCCGACCGCGCTGCTGCCGTCGAGCGACGCCGTGTTCCCATAGCCGATAGCGGAGCTTTGCAGGCCGTTGGCCTGGTTGGCGCGTCCGACCGCGCTGGCGCCCTGAGCCGTGGCCGTGGCATCCGATCCGATGGCCAGGGCATCGACGCCGGCCGCGGCCACGGATGCGTTGTAGCCGATGGCGACGCCGTGGGTCGCACCCGCTTCCACGCGCGCGCCGGTGTCCTCGTCGTCGGTGTTGCCGATCGCCAGCGAGTAGTCGGCAGCGGCGCTGCTGTCAACGCCGATCGCCGTGCTGCCCTCGCCGCTCGCGATGCTGCTGTTGCCGAACGCGTTGCTGCTGGCGCCGCTTGCCAGGTTGCCATATCCGAACGCGTTGCTCTCCCCGGCGCTGGCGGTGTTCTCCTCGCCGAACGCGCTGGAGTACTGGCCGGTCGCGTTGTTGAACAGGCCGAGCGCGGCGCCGTGCACGGCGCTGGCCGTGTTCCCCGCGCCCACCGCGACGCTGCGCAGGTTGCTGGCCGTGTTGTTGGCACCCACCGCGAGGCTTTCTCCGCCGTTGGCAAGGCTGCCGGTGCCGCATTGCAGCGAGTCCGTGCCCGCGCCCACTGCGCACACTCCGTCCTCGACAGCGGCGATGGCCGCGCTGAGCTGGTTCACGTTCACCGCGTCGGTGCCGGCGCTGCCGGTGGCGACGTTGGTCACGCGCCGCTCGGCACCGGCGGCACCCACCGACGCGGTATTCGCCTCGCCCGCCACCGAGCCCGAGCCCAGCGCCACGCTGTTCGCCGCGGTTGCCGCGGCGTTGGTGCCGAAAGCGATGGCGTCCACACCCGCCGCTGCGACGCTGGCGTTGCGGCCGATGGCGGTGCCGTTGGTGGCGCCGGTTTCCACGCGGGCGCCAGAGGTTGCGTCGTTGGGGTTGCCGTTGCCGATCGCCAGCGAGTAGTCGGCGCCGGCCGTGCTTGAAGCGCCCACTGCCGTGCTGTACTCGCCGGTCGCGGTGTTCTCGTAGCCGATCGACGTGCTGCCGAAGCCCTGCGCGATGTTGGCGTATCCGAACGCGCTGGAGTAAATCCCGGCGGCCTGGTTGAAATTTCCGAACGCGCTGCTGACCTCGCCCGTCGCTTCATTGCTCGTTCCGAACGCGCTGCTCCATATCTCCGCCGCGATGTTTTGACTGCCGAACGCGCTGCTGTCCTGGCCCGAGGCCTCGCTGGCCCGTCCGACCGAACTGGCGCCCTGCGCCGTTGCGCCCGCGTTCGATCCGATGGCGATGGCATTGACGCCGGCGGCGGCCACGTTGGCATGGCGGCCGATGGCGATGCCGTTGCTGGCACCCGCCTCCACGCGGGCGCCGCCGGCCGCATCGTCGTCATTGCCGATCGCCAGTGAGAAGTCGGCGGCGGCCGTGGAGTAGGCACCGACCGCGGTGCTGTACTGGCCCGATGCCACGTTGCTGGCGCCCACCGCGCTGCTGTCTTGAGCGGTTGCCTGGTTGCTGTTGCCAACCGCGGTCGCGCCAGTTGCCAACGCCTGGTTGTTGGCGCCCATCGCCGTGCTCGCTACACCAGCGGCCAGGTTGAAGCGTCCGAAGGCGCTGGCGGAGTCGCCGCTGACCGTGCTGCCGCCGCCGACCGCGGTGCTGCCGACGCCAGCCGCCGCGCTGTCGTTGCCGATCGCGACCGACTCGCTGTCAATCACCCATGCGTTGGTTCCAAGGGCCACCGAGTCGTTGCCATCGACCCTCGTGCTGGTGCCAAGGGCCACCGAATTGGCAGCCGCTGCCGTGACGCGCGATTCGCGGCCGATGGCGATGCCGTTGGTGGCGCCGGCAGCGACGCTCGCGCCGCTTGCCGTAGTGTCGGACGTGCCGATCGCCAGCGAGAAGTCAGCAGCGGCCGTGTTGTTGGCACCGATGGCGGTGCTGTACTCGCCAGCGGCAGTGTTCGCCGCGCCTACCGCCGTGCTTTCAATGCCGGTCGCGGTGTTGGCATATCCGTGCGCGCTGCTGGTCTGGCCGCTCGCGGCGTTGAAAGCTCCAACCGCGCTGCTGCTGTGACCCGATGCGGTGTTGATAGCTCCAACCGCGGTGCTGTTTTGATTCGACGCGGTGTTGCCCGATCCGACCGCGGTGCTGTGGTTTAGCGATGCCAGGTTGTTGCGACCCACCGCGGTGCTGGACGGACCGCTGGCGACGCTGCCGGTGCCGCATTGCAGCGAATCCGTACCCGCGCCCACTGAGCACTGTCCGTCCTCGACGGCGGCGATGGCGGTATTGAGCTGGTTCAGGTTCACCGCGTCGGTGCCGGCAGTGCCGGTGGCAACATTGGTCACGCGCCGCTCGGCGCCGGTGGCGCCCACCGAGACGGTGTTGGCCGCGCTCGCGACCGAGCCCGAACCCAGCGCCACGCTGTTCGCGGCAGTGACCGAAGCGTTGTTGCCGAAGGCGATGGCATTCACGCCCGCCGCGGCGACGCTGGCGTTGCGGCCGATGGCGACGCCATTGGTCGCACCGGCCGCCACGCGGGCGCCGGTGGCGGCTGAGTCGGAGTTGCCGATCGCCAGCGAAAAGTCGGCAGCGGCGGTGCTCGCCGAGCCCACGGCGGTGCTGCGCTGGGCGCTGGCGACGCTGCCCGAGCCGACCGCGGTGCTGTTCAGCGCAGTGGCCTGGTTGCTGTAGCCCAGAGCCGTGCCGCGCTGGCCGCTGGCCGTATTCGCCCGGCCCATGGCGGTGCTTTCGGAACCGGTCGCCTGGTTCGATGAGCCCACCGCGGTGGCCGACTGCGCCGTCGCGTCCGTGGACGTGCCAATGGCGACGGCATTGATGCCCGCCGCAGCTACCGACGCATCACGGCCGATAGCGATGGCGTTCTGCGCACCGGCTTCGACGCGCGCGCTGCTGGCCGCATCGCTGCCGCTGCCGATCGCCAGCGAGAAGCCGGCACCGGCGCTGCTGTTGCCGCCGAGCGCGATGGCGGACGCCGCCGACGCCGCTGAATCCGTCCCAAGGGCGAGGGCATTGATGCCGGCCGCTGCGACCGCCGCGTTGCGGCCGACCGCGATGCCGTTGGTGGCGCCGGCGGCCACGCTCGCGCCCGGAATCGCGACCCCGCCGGGAGTGCCGTTGCCGATCGCCAGCGAGGAGTCCGCGTCGGCAAAGCTCAGATAGCCGATGGCGGTGCTGGCCTCGCCCGTCGCGGCGCTGGATCGACCGACTGCGGTGCTGCCGGCGCCCTCGGCGTAGGTGCCGAAACCGAAGGCACTGCTCTCCAGGCCGGCGGCCGTGCTGCCCATGCCGAGTGCGCTGCTGGATTGGGCCGTTGCAGACGCGCTCGATCCGATGGCGAGGGCATCCATGCCGGCGGCGGCCACGGATGCGTCGTGACCGATGGCGATGCCGCGCTCCGCACCCGCCGCCACACGGGCGCCATCGGCTGTGGCATCCGCGTTGCCGATGGCCAGCGAGTAGTCGGCCGCGGCCGAACTCAGTGCGCCCACCGCCGTGCTGCCCAGACCGCTCGCGGTGTTGTTGAATCCGAACGCGCTGGCGTATCCGTTCGTTGCGTAGTTGCCGACCCCGAACGCGCTGCTGAAGGCGCCCCCTGCGAAGTTGAGCATTCCGAACGCGCTGCTGTAGTCGAACGATGCGAGGTTGCTGATTCCGATCGCGCTGCTGCTTGCGCCGAGCGCGGTGTTGCCGTAGCCGAACGCGGCACTGGTTGCGCCGTTGGCCGCGTTGCCATAGCCGAACGCGCTGCTGCTTGTGCCCGCCGCCTGGTTGATAGATCCGAACGCATTGCTGGTTGTGCCGTTTGCTTGGTTGCCATATCCGAACGCACTGCTGTTATCGACCGTCGCGATGTTGCCGTAGCCGAAAGCGGAGCTTCGCAAGCCCACGGCCTGGTTGCCCCGTCCGACCGAGCTGGCGTCCTGCGCCGCTGCCGTCGCTTCCGATCCGATCGCCAGGGCATTGACGCTGGCGGCGGTCACGGTCGCATGGATGCCGATGGCGATGCCGTTGGTCGCACCCGCCTCCACGGTGGCGCCGCCACCGGCAGCGTCATCGTTGCCGATCGCCAGCGAGAAGTCGGCAGCGGCGGTGCTGTTGGCACCCACCGCGGTGCTGTACTGGCCCGACGCCAGGTTGCTGCGGCCCACCGCGGTGCTGCTCTGCGCGGTCGCCTGGTTGTTGCTGCCCAGCGCGGTGCCGCGCTGGCCGCTGGCGGTGTTGCCGTAACCGCAGGCCAGCGATTCGGAGCCCGCGCCGACACTGGCGCCGACGGTGCCGTCGTCCAGCTCGCATTCCTCGGCGCGCGCCAGCGGCGCATAACTCAGCAGGGCCAGGGCAGCTTGCAAGGCCCAGGCCCAGGCCGTGAGGCGCCCTGCCAGCGCCGGCCGCACCGGCCGCGTCACACCACCACCGCCGCCGCTGCGGCAGCCATGGCTGCCAGCGAGCTCGGAAGCAACCACAGGGGCGCCCAAGGTCCGGCTCCAGATGATCTTGAAAATCTTGTTCATGGGTCGCTCTCCGTGCGGGCAATTTGCCGTTGAGAGATTGGGCCCGAGCCGGCTGTCGGCCGGTATCCGTCAGTGGTCCTACGACTTTGGTCGGAGAAACGGCGCGGAGTGCGCCGCGCCGGCGGGCGCGGCTCAGAACAGGAAGCGGGCGACCAGCTCGGCGTAGTCGGCGGTGTCGGCGCCGACGCGGCGCAGGGACGGGGCCGGCCGGTAGCGCAGGAACTCGCCGGACAGCGTGAGGTGGCGGTTGACGCGGTACGAGGCGTTGAGGCGCAGGTAGTCGCCGATGTCCTTGTCGTCGCCGGTGGAGCGCGGGATCGGCAGCAGCGGCTGTGCATAGGCGGCGTCGGCGCGCGACTGCCGCGCCATGTGGCCGGCGGCAATGCCGAAGCTGCTGCCTGCGCTCGGCCGCAATATCAGGAAGGCGCCGGCGTGGACCAGGTTGGCGAAGTCGGTGAGGCCAGCCTGGGAGAAATAGGCGGCCTTCGGGAATAGCGGGTTGAAGGTGTCGAGCCGGCCGTCGCCGGCGCGGCGGTCGCCGGAGGCGGCGTCAAACTGCAGGCCCAGGCGCGATCGCCAAGGCATTTCCTCCAGGCTGTAGCCGAGCACCGAGCCGAAGGCCCAGGCGCGCACCGGCGCGGCGCCGAAGTCGCCGGTCTGCCAGGCCGCTTCCAGGTCCCAGTCGAAAGCGCCGGCACGGCCGGTGGACTGCGCGCCGACGGTATCGCGCCGCTCCCGCGCGCGCTGGCCACCGAATGCGGCCTGGTCACGGCTGTAGCGGTACCAATAGCCATCGACCTGTGCGCTGGGGAAGGCACGGCGCAGGCGCAGGCCGGAGAAGTCGATGCCGGAGTCGCTGCGGTCGTCGAAGGGATCGGTGTTGCGGTACTCGACGGCGGCGAGGTGGAAGGCGCTGAGGGTCCAGTCGCCGAGCGCGCCGTCGAGCAGCGCGCCGTCGAAGGCGCGGCGGACATTGGGGCCTTCGCGCAGCGCGACGAAGCGCTGCGCCGAGTCGAACATCAGCTCCTGGCGCCCGAGCCGCAGCCTCAGTTGTGCCTGGCTGACCGGCGCGCGGAAGTCCACGAAACCCAGTTGCAGGTCGGTGTGATTGGCGTCGATGACGGCCGGCGCGGCTTTCTTGCCCCAGACGCGCGCATCGCCGATCTCGAGGTAGGCGCGGAAGCGCGGGCCGGCCTGCCAGTCGGCGTGCAGGTTGAGGCGCTGGTAGACATAGCCGTCGGCGCCTGCGGCGCCGAGCCCGAATAGCGGCGCATCGAAGCTGACCGGCTTGAGGCGCCACTGGCCGCCGAAGCTCAGATAGTGGCCGGCGCCTTCGCCCAGCGGGATGTGCTTGATCGCATCGAGTGGACTGTCGGATCGAGCCGCATCGGCGAGGTCGCGGTGGTCCTCGGACCAGCGCGTGAGGCCGAACTCGCCGGCCGCCGCTGCCGACGAGGCGAGGGCGAGCAGCGCGGTAGCGGCGCTCAGCCGCGCCATTCGCGCAGCGCGGCCAGGTGTGCGGCGCAGGCGGTGTCGATGGCGTCCAGCATCGGGGCTGCACGGTCCAGACCGGTTTCTGCGGCCAAGCTCGCGCAGTCGGCGGCGAGGGGATCGGCTCCGGTCAGCTCGCAATCCGCGCGCAGCTCCTGGGCGACGGCGGCGAGCCGCTGCAGATCGCCCGCGGCCAGGGCCTCGCGCAGGGCACGAAGCCGCGCGGGCATCGCGGCGATGACTGCGTCCACGATCTCGACCGCGCCCTCGCGGCCGAGGTCGCTGGCGAGTCGCGCCAGTGCGGCGGGCTCCGACGCGAGCGCAGTGCTGCCCGCGACTTCGCGCAGTACCCGCTCCAGGTCGGCGCGACGGAAGGGCTTGGCGAGGTGATGCTGCATGCCGGCCTCGATGCAGGCCCGTCGTTCGTGGTCGAGCACGCTGGCACTGACGGCATAGATTTTTGGTTGCGGGCGGTGTTCTAGCGCGCGGATGCGGCGGGTGGCTTCGAAGCCGTCCATGACGGGCATCTGCAGGTCCATCAGCACCAGGTCGTAGTCCTGCCGCTGCACTGCTTCGACCGCCTCCAGGCCGTTCGCGGCGAGATCGGCCCGATAGCCGAGGGAGGCAAGCATCCGCAGCGCCACCTGCTGGTTCAGGGCATTGTCCTCGGCCACCAGAATGCGCAGCGGGGTCGTGGGCGCGGCGCGCTGTGCCGGGGCCATCGCCGGCGGCGCCCAGGCCGGATCGCTGTCGGCGACGAAGCTGAACCAGAACAGCGAACCGCGGCCGGCTTGGCTTTCGACGCCGACGCTGCCGCCCATGCGCTCGGCGAGCCGCTTGCAGATGGCCAGGCCCAGGCCGGAGCCGCCGTAGCGCCGGGTGGTGGAGGCATCGACCTGGCTGAAAGTCTTGAATAGGCGATCCTGCCGGTCGGCGGCGATGCCGATGCCAGTGTCGCGCACGGCAATGCGCAGCAGCTGCCGGTGCTCCGACAGCGGCGTGGCGCTGACGCTGGCGGCGATCTCGCCCTGCACGGTGAATTTGATGGCGTTGGACAGGTAGTTGACCAGCACCTGCCGCACGCGGCCGCGGTCGCCGCGCAGCAAGCTTGGCGTCTCCGGCGCGAACTCGCAGTTGAGACCGAGCCCCTTCTGCGTGGCGCTCAGCGCGACCAGTTCCAGCGACTCCCCAACGACGCTGCGCAGGTCGAAGATTTCGTTTTCCAGTTCCAGCATGCCAGCCTCGACCTTGCTGAAGTCGAGGATGTCGTTGATCACGCCCAGCAGGTGGTCGCCGCTCTGTTGGATGGTTTCCAGGATCTGCTGCTGGTCGGTATCCAGCGCGGTGTCGCCGAGCAGTTCGGCGTTGCCGACGATGGCGTTGAGGGGGGTGCGGATTTCGTGGCTCATGCTGGCCAGGAAGTCGCTCTTGGCCTGGGTGGCCGACTCCACCGCGCGGCGTGCCTGCTCCAGCACCACGGTCTGCCGCTGCCAGCGAGCGCCGCTGCGGGCGATGGCGTAGAGCATCAGGCTGGCGAGCAGTGCGCCGAGCACGACGAACCAGGGCGCCAGGCGATCCGGCAGCGAGACGTAGTCCGGAGCTGCCTCGACGTAGAGCGTCCACTGGCGGCCCGGCAGTTCGATCGGCACCACGGTCGAGAAGCTGGACGGATGCGGGGGCAGGGGCCGTGGTTCGCCATCGCTGCCCAGGCCGGCCGTCGAGTACAGCAGCGACTCCGGTTGTACCTGCCCGCCGTCGTAAACGGCGAATCGCAGCGGCGCCTGCTCCCCGCCGAGCAGACCGTGCATGAAGGCCTCGGCGAAGAACCCCGCGCTCACCCAGCCCAGCAGCTCGCCGTTGCGGCGTGCCGCGAGGTAGGCGATGAAGCCGACCTGGGTGCCGCTGATCTGGCGCAGCCGCAGGCGGTGGCTGAGCACCGCATCGTCGCTGGCGATTGCGGTCTCCATCACGGCCCGGCGGCCAGCGTCCTGCATATTGTCGACGCCCAGGGAACGCTCGGTGAGCGGTGTAAGCGGCTCGGCATAGAGCACCGGCGCATGGATCTTTGGCACCGACGGCACCATTGGCTGCGGCGGTGCGTGCAGCCGGTAGTTGCGCAGCACGGCCGGGTCGGTAAGTCCCGGCGGTAGCGGCTCGGCCCGTACGCGGGCGACGAAGGCGGCGACGTCCTCCGGGCGTACCGCCGCAATGAAACTCATCTGGCGGATGCCCGGGTAGCGCCGTTCCACTTCCAGCGTACGGACGTAGTTGCTCCAGTCCCGACGGCTGACCTCGTCGGAAGCCATGAACAGACCCAGCCCGCCGCGCAGGATCTGCACATAGGCGGTCATGCGCTTCTGGATGGTCCATTGCACGCGGCCCGCTTCGTAGTTGAACCGCTGCAATTGGTACTGCACCAGCCTTTCGCGGGTCTGCCAGGCGCCAACGAGGCCGGCGACGAGCAGCAGCGCGATCAAGGCCCAGGTGGTGGCCGTCACACCGCCGTGGGTGGCCTTAGACCTTTCCGCTTTCATTCCGGACTTCGGTGACCAGGCTGCAGTGGCGTCGCATCAGCTCGGTGGCCAGCTGCCCGGCCCCTGCCGCGTCGCCCTGGGTGGCGGCCGCTTCGACCTTGGACCAGAGTCCGGCCAGTGCGGTGGCGCCGAGTTGCAGGCTGACGCCTTGCAGGGCATGTGCGATGCGGCGGAGGCCAAGGCAGTCGCCGTCGCTCGCGGCCCGGGCCAGGCCAGCCTGCTGCACTGGCAGATCGTCGGCCAGTACGCCGGCGAGTCGCGCCGCACCGTCGGCGCCGAACAGTCTTCGCAGCTCGGCCCAGGTCGCGGCGTCGAAATCGCCCGGGTCGCGGGGGAGCACGGCGGCCAGGGCCGGCAGCGACAGCGGCTTGGTCAGTACGGCGTCGGCGCCTGCACGCAGGCAGGCCTGGCGCTGCAGTTCGGAATCCTGAGCGATCACCGCAATCAGTCGCGCTGGCGCGGCATGGCGCCGGAGCGTCTCCAGCTGGCCTGCCGCCGGATCGACCGCCGCCAGCACCAGGTCATATGGCCCGGAGGGCAGGGCATCGACGGCCTCGGCGAACTCTGGCGACGGCCGGCCCAGGCGCTGAAGCAGCAGCGCCGCCAGCCGACGGCTGACGCCGTCTTGATCGACGACCAGGGTCTTGATCGCTGTTGCTGAATCCACGGATGGCTCGGGTGGGCAGACGCGCCCCCGCGTCGCTGCCTGCTGGCGATGGTAGAGCAAGCGCCGTGGATCAATGTAGCTTGTACCCCATTCGGCTGAAACCGGGCGTCAGGTCGCGCGTTACACTTACCGAGGCCGGCCCATTCTGGCTCCGGCAGGAGGAGAACCATGATGATTGGCGCGAAGTACGCCTGTCCCCCGTCGCGGCTGTTGCTGGCCGTGCCCTTGCTCGCCTTGGCCGCCTGTGGCGGCCAGAAGCAGGCCGCGCAACTCAAGGTTGCCACCGAGTCCGTCGCCCGTTTGCAGGAAGGGGTGCTGGAGTTCGCGACCAACCAGCAGCACTGGCCGTCGAAAATCGAGGAACTCAAGGTTGGCGGCGACCCCCTGCCCGGAGTGACCTACGGTGTCAGCGAAGGCGGCATGATCAGCGTCTGGTTCCGCGAGGGTTCGGCGCTGCCGGGCGCGACGCTGCGCTACACGCCCAAGCAGGACGGTGGCGGCAACGTCAGCTGGACCTGCGCCACGGAAGCGCTCGACGCCGCACTCAAGCCCGCCGGCTGCACCTGAAAGTAGCCGGCGTTTCCTCGTAGGGCGCATTCCATGCGCCAGACTGTGGCTGGCGCCTTGCGGGGCGGCGCATGGAATGCGCCCTACGGGTTCTGCTACCTGGCGGCGCAGAAACCGAAGTCGGTGCTCTCGCCCGGCTGAAGCACGCGGTTGTAGTCCTCGCCTTCGGCGGTCAACTGGCCACCGCTGAGGGTGTAGCGCGCCCGCCACAGGGTCTGGATCTGCCCGGATACCGGCACCGTGACCCGCCAATTTGCCGGGCGCTCGCTGCGGTTGCGCACCAGCACCCGCGCGCAATAGCCCTGGGCCCAGCTGGAATCAACTATCAGCTGCGATTCGATCCCCGCACTGGAGGTAGTCGCGCCATCCGACTCCTGAAGTTTCGGGGCATCGCGCAGGGCGCAGTAGCCGAAATGGGTCTTGCCCCCGGCCGCGAGCTGGCGGTTCCAGTCCACGCCGGTGAAGCGCGCCTTGGCGCCGAGCGCGGCCACGGCCGTGTTCCAGGACTGGCTGATGCGGCCTTCCAGCGGTAGCTCCAGCGACCACCGCAGCGCCGTGCTGCCCGGATTGCGCACCTCGACGTCGACACAGTAACCGGCGCCCCAATCGCTCATGGTCATTTGCGTGTAGTCGCGGCCGACATCGCGGGTCCGCGCCCCGACGGCCGAGGGCGGTTTGGCTGCGCCCACCGTCGCCGGCGACGCCTGCCGCGCCAGCCGGGCCGGTGGCGCGCCGCTGCCGGACCAGAGCCGTTTGAGCAGCGCCAGCTTGTCCGGCCACACGGTCTTCCAGTCGTCCTGCAACAGACCGCCGGTGTCCTTGCTGTTGGGGTTCCAGCTCCAGTAGAAGGCCGAGTTCACCCGCCGCTCGATCAGGTACTGCACCAGCATGTCCTGCCAGACCCGGTCCTTGGGGTCGCCGCCTTCGCCGTAGCGGCCGCCGAATTCGCCCAGGATCACTGCGTAACCCTGGCGCAGGAACTGGCCGAAGTGGCGCTCCCAGATCGCCGGCATGTTGGCCGGGAAGCTCGGGTCATCGAAGTAGGGCTGGGGGAACACGTCCGGCCCATAGGTGTGCGGTGCCAGCACCAGCCGGTCGGGTGGGATGTCCAACGGCGTGCAGGCGAAGGGCTCCAGGTTCTCGCCCCAGAAGTGCGGACCTTCGGATGAGCATTGCGGATTCTTTTCGATGCCCTCGACGAAGATCAGCCATTGCGGCGCCAGCTTGATGACTTCGCGGGCGGCCCGCTCGGCGGCGGAGTTCCAGTCGGTCTTGCCGTTGCCGGTGCCCCAGGTGGCGGCGCCGCGCGGTTCGTTCTTGAGGTCGATGCCGATCACATGACGCCGGTCCCGGTAGCGCTCGGCCAGCGTGGTCAGATCCTTGATCCAGGCCGACTCCGGATACTGGTCGGTGTACCAGAGCTCGGACTGGCCGCTGCAGTCGGGGCGGTGGTGATCTAGCAGCACGTAGATGCCGCGCCGGTCCAGTTCGGCGACGAACAGGTCCAGCAGCTCGGCGGAGTTCTTGCCGATCAGGTCCGGGTTGAGCTTGGCGTCGATGCCGCCGGTCTTGCCGCCGTGGATGGCCTCGGGGCAGAGCGGCAGCCGCAGGGCATTGACGCCCAGCGCCTGCATCTGGTCCAACTGCTCCTTCCAGTTGCGCGCCCAGAGGCCGTGCGGGGCCAGGGTGTCGGTCTCGAAGCCGAACCAGTTCAGGCCGCGCAGCTGCACCGGCCGGTTGCGCTCATCGACGATGCGCCCGCCCACCACCGAATAGGCCATGGCCGGGGCGGCGACTTGACCCAGCAACAGTCCGAGCAGGAAGCGGAACATGAGGCGGCGGAGCATGGGGACAGTTTGCGTGAGTGTTCGCAGTCTGAGCTGTCAATGCGAGGAAAAGTTGCTTGGGGTGTGTCACCAATCGCTGGCTCGCTGCGAGCCAGCGATTGGTGACAC
>JAUYNO010000026.1 GCA_030696045.1 Stagnimonas sp.
CTGCTATTCCTTGCATCAGGCCATGCTCGCTACGATTTCTTCACAAGCTCAAAAAATCTACTTGCGCAGCTTGCGGCTCGCGAGCGTCTGCGGCCGGAAGTAGGCGTCCTCGAAACGCGCCCCGAAGTCCGGATAGTCGTCGCCCGAATAGCTGGCGGTGACGAAATAGCGGCCGCTCTGCAGGTCGTAGTGCACTTCCGGACTGCCGGTGGTGGCCGGCACGAAGGGGAAGCTGGTCAGGTGCGCCTCCTGGAAGCGCCAGAGCTGGTCGCGGTCGTCGTAGCAGTCGACGGCGGCGATGCTCCAGCTGTCCTCGTCGACGTAGAACACGCGCTTGCGGAAGCTGTGGCGGATACCCGGCTTGAGCGTGGCCTCCACCACCCAGACCCGGTGCAGCTCGTAGCGCGTGAACTCGGGATTCAGCGAGCCCTTGCGGATCAGCTTCTCGTAGCTCGCGTCCGGCGCCAGCAGCCGCGCCGCGTTGTAGGGGATGTAGATCTCCTTCTTGCCGAGCAGCTTCCAGCTGTAGCGGTCGAGCGCGCCGTTGTACATGTCGGTCTGGTCGTTGAACATCAGGCCGTCGGCCGACGCCTTGGGATTGTCGTAGCCGACATTGGGCGCGCGCCGGGTGCGCCCCAGGCCGGGGTTGTAGATCCAGGCGCTGCGGCCACCCTCGGTCTGGTCGGTGGACTCGTGCACCAGCAACAACTGCCCGGCGATGCGCTTGGGCGACAGCACCTCCTGCAGGTAGTAGAGGATCAGGCCCTCCGACAGCGGCGCCGGCGCCAGCGGATCGCCGTACTTGAGTTTGACGTCCTCGACGATGCGCGCCAGCTGGAAGCTGCCGTCGCGCGCCACGATCACTTCATTGTTGTAGCGGCGCACGCCGCTGCCACGGAATTTCAGCTTGTGGTTCCAGATCACCTCGGCGCCGCTCTGCGGGATCGGGAAGGGAATGCCCAGGCGCGCGCCGCTGGGCTTGTCGCTGCCTTCGAGGCTGGCCTTGCTGGCGTTGTCGCGGATCGCGGCATCGACCTCCGGCGGGTTGAAGGCACCGCGCTGGCTGGCGTAGACCCGCATCTGGAAGTCGGGCGCCTGCTCCAGCAGGGCACGGTGGCCGGCCGTGAGCTGGGCCGCGTACTGCGCCGCATTGGCCTTGGTGATGACGAAGCGCGGCTTGTCGCCGTAGGCCATGCCCTTGGGCGCGATGGCCGTGACCACCGCCTCCGGACCGTTCTTGCGCAGGGCCTGCAGATCCTCGTAGCGAATCTTGAACTGCTCGTCGCGGTAGGCCTTGCGGCCCGCCCAGGCGGGGATGGTGCCGGCGGCGTTGGCGCCGGCCTCGGCGCCCGAAGGCGTCAGGCTCTGGCCCAACTTCGCCACCTCGGCCGCGCTCGCCGCCGCCAGCGCCGAAGTCGCGCTGATTGCCAGAACCAGACCGCCCAGCAGGGGCTGCCAGCGATTGTTGTTGCGCATGTGCTCTCCTCCCGGCCAAAGCCGGTACCCGTCTTGCGGGCTTTTTGACTGTGTGTAAACTTTACATGCTGTAAATCGCCAGTCAAGGCGAACCGCGTTGTGCATTGCAGCGCGGTAGAGATCGGCCAGGCAGGCCGGCGCAACGCTGGAGAGAGAAGGACATGAACAAGACGGCTTTGCTGGCGGCGCTGGCGCTGTGGTCGCTGGAGGCTGCGGCCGTGGAGCTGCAATTCGGCCCCATCAACGGCGCCCTGAACACCCGGGTCTCGCTGGGCGCGGCCATGCGCGTGCAGGACCGCGACTACCGGCTGATCGCCAAGCTGGCGAATCCCGGCCAGTTGGCGCTGTGCGACGAACACGACTGCCAGTCGCAGACCGGCGATCCGGCGCCGAATCAGCAACTGGTCGATGCCCGCGGCGCCTTCTCCGGCGTCAACGAGGACAACGGCAACCTCAACTACGACCGGGGCGATTTCACCAGCGGCATCCTGCAAGTGCGGCCGAAGCTGGAACTGGTCTGGGACGACTGGCAGTTCCAGGCCTCGGGCCTGCTGTTCCACGACTTCGTCAACGCCGGCTTCGACGAGCACCACGCCGACACCAAGTACCAGCCGGCGCGCACGCCGCGTTCTGACGGCATCGAGTCACTGTTCGCCGACGGTCAGCGCATCGGCAACCTGTTCGTCGCCCGCAGCTTCGCGATTGGCGAGCGCGAACTACTGCTGAAGGTAGGCAACCAGGTGCTGAACTGGGGCGAGGCCAATCTCGTGCAGTTCAACACCCTGTCGGAATGGAGCCCGCTCGACGCACCGGCGCTGGCCATGCCCGGCGCCGAGCCCAGCCAGTTGCAGCTGGCGACCCCGCTGGCAGTGGCCAGCTTCACGCTCACCGACTCGCTCTCCATCGAAGGCGTCTACCAGGCCATGTGGCGCGGCGCCAAGCTGCCGGCGGCTGGCAGCCTGCTGTCGTTCAGCGATGTCGCCGGCGGCGGCGAATACGCCGTGCTCGGCCTCGGCAATTTCCACGAGGACCCGGATCGTCAGTTCACGCCCGCCGGCCTCGCCGCGACCATCTCGCAGTCGACGCGCACGGTCTACCTGCCCGAACAGAGCTTCGGCGAGCCGCGCGACAGTGGCCAGTTCGGCTTCCGCCTCAACTACCTCGCCGACTGGCTCAATACCGGCACCGAGCTGGCCCTGCACTACCTGCGCTATCACAGCCGCTATCCCCTGCTGAGCGGCATCGCCGCCGACGCCAGCTGCACCCGCGACAGCGCCGGTGGTGGTTTTGCCGGTGCCTTCGCCGCCTGCCAGGGCTTCAAGCAGGACTTCAATCCGCTCGGTGAGGAGCCGCTGCCGGTCGACACCGCGCGACTGTTCCTCGACTACCCCGAGGACATCGAGCTCTACGGCCTCTCCTTCAACACCAACATCGGCGACTGGGCCTTCTCCGGCGAGTACAGCTTCCGTCCCAATCAGCCGCTGCAGGTGCTGCAGTCGGACGTGCTGTTCGCGACCCTCGGCCCTGCCTTTCCCGCCGAGGACATCCCCATCGGCGCCGGCGCGCTGACCGATCCGACCCTAATCGCCGGCCTGCCGTCAGAGCTGAGCGGCCCGCTCGCCAGCCTCCAGGCCAGCCTGCTGCCGCAGCTGCCGTCCGGCACCGGCTTCACCCTGCCGGGCGAGAACAACGCGGTGCCGGACTACCTCAGCCGCTACCGCGGCCAGACCATCCGGGCCGGCGACTACGTGCAGGGCTACGAGCGCCAGCAGGTCTCGCAGCTGAGCCTGACCGGCATCCGCACCTTTGCCGACAATCCCATCGGCGCCTCACAGGTCTTCTTCGTGTTCGAGGCCGCCGGGCTCTACGTGCACGACCTGCCCCGGCGCGGACAGCTGTACTTCGAAGGCGCCGGCGACCGCACCCATCCCTCGGCCGGCGCCGACGGCAGCGGCAGTGTCGACGGCCAGCCCGACAGCCGCCACATCAATCCCACCCAGATGACGCAGGGCTTCGGCAACGCCAGCTCCTGGGGCTACCGCAGCCTGCTGCGCGCCACCTACAACGGCCTGCCCTATGGCATCTCGCTCAACCCGACCTTCATCTGGCTGCACGACCTCAAGGGCACCTCGCCGGCACCGATCATCAACTTCATCGAAGGCCGGCGCGTGCTGATCAGCAACCTCACGGCCGAGTTCCAGAACGACTGGACCGCCGGCATCACCTACCAGGTGTTCGACGGCGCCGGCACCCGCAACCGCCTGAGTGACCGCGACAATGTGTCGGTCTTCGTGGCGAAGGTGTTTTAGGGTTCAGCCGAGCAGCAGCCACATCGCCACGCCCACCATCAGCAGCGCAGCGACGCGGTTGAGCCACTGGGCCTGCCCACGGCGCAGCAACAGTTCGCTGAGGCTGCGCCCGCCCTGGGCGTAGATCAGCAGGCAGCTGAATTCGATCAGCAGCATCAGCGCCAGCAACAGTGCCATCTGCGGCCCCAGCGGCGCCCGGGCATCAATGAAGGGCGGCAGCAGCGCCATGTTGAAGGCCCAGGCCTTGGGATTGGACACCGCCGTGACGAAGCCCTGGGTGCAGAGCGCCAACGGCGTGAGCTGCTGGGTGGCGGCCAGCGCGCCGACCGGCGCCCGCCAGCTGCCCCAGGCGGTCCACAGCAGATAGGCGGCACCGCCGATCTTGAAGGCGGTGAACACGCGCGGATCGCCCAGCAGCAGCGCCGCCACGCCGAGCATCGCCGCCGAGGCGACCAGGGCGATGCCGGTGAGTTCGCCCAGCATCATCCACAGCGCGCGGCGCACGCCGATGCGGATGCCCAGCGACATCGCCAGGGTCATGCACAGGCCGGGGCTGAGGGCGATCAGGAAGAAGCTGCCGCTGAAGGCCAGCAGGCGGGTGGTGTCCACGCGAATGAATCTACGAAGGCGAAGCGGGCAGGCATGATCGCATGGCGCCCGCCGCCAACTTCAGTTCGTATTGACCAGCCACTTCAGACAGGCGGTCGATTCCAGCAGCGGCCGCAACGACGCCTGCGCCTCGCCTGACAGCCCGGCCCAGCGGCGCCGGATTTCGGCGTAGCACTTGCCCTGGTAGGCGACTGGCGCCTGCCGGTATTCCTGGCCGCGCACCGAAACGACGACCTCGCCTGCCCCCTCGGCCAGCGCGCGCGCATTGGCGGCGAGGAAGGGCAGGTACTCGGCGCCGACCATCTCCAGCAGGCCCTCGCGCAGCGCCGCCGCGCGCTCCGGCTGCCACTCGCCTTCGATCCCGGCGGCATCGTCGAGCGTGATCGCCCAGGCCTCGACGCCGGGCGCGAGTTCGCGGCAGACGCGCTGCGGCCAGGGATCGATGGTGAGCTGCGCCAGCTGGCCGTAGAGCGCGAAGTCGGCCAGCGAGGGCCGGCTGCCGAACAGGTAGCGCCCGGCCGTCACTTCCGATTCCAGCAAGGCCAGCAGGCGCCGGTAGCTGGCCTCGATCACCGGCGCATTGGCCGGCGTGCAGCCGACCATCGCCATGCGGCTGCGCTGGCGGTCGTGGAAGAACTTCGCCGCCTGCTGCAGCGCCTGCCCGTGCGCCTTCGGCAGCGTGTCGCGGACGATCCAGTTCGCCGCCCAGAGCGCGGTGGCGTCCTCGTGCCAGCGGTAATGGAACATCGGCTTGTTCACCCACTCGTCGGCGAAGTCTTCGAGCAGGTGGCAGATGAAGGCCAGCCCCGGGTCCACCGGCACGATGGAGCGCTGGCCGGGATGCCGCTGCTCCAGCAGATGCGCCAACGGTGTGGAGTCGGTGCGCCACTGGTCCTCGCCGGGCAGGCGCAGCAGCGGCACCAGCTTCGGGCGCACCTGCGCCAGCTCCGGCAGGGTGTCGGCAGTGCCGACCTTCCAGACATGCGGCAGCCGGCGGTAGCGCAGGATCGCGCGCAGCTTGCGCGAGTAGGGCGAAGGATTGGCGCCGACCAGCTGATAGCTCTGCTCTTGGCTCATGGTGCGGAATCCCAGGGCGTGCCGGTGAAGTAGAAGCGCAGGCGCTGCGCCAGGCCGAGCTGGCGCGGCGGGCCAGCCAGGGGCGAGTCGATGGTCGCCGCATTCGGCGGCAAAACGGCGGCGTGCAAGCGCTCGCTGATGCCCAGGCCCTGCAAGCGGGCATCGACCCGGGCGCGGGTGCCGGGCGCCAGATCGAGATAGTGCTGGCGCAGCGTCGCCAGGCAGCGGGCGCGGTAGCGGATCGCCGGCAGCTGCGGATAGGCGATGCCGCCGTACTCGCCATCGAAGTGCGTCTGCCCCCGCGCCAGCGCGGTCGCGTTGTCCTGCAGATACGGCAGATAGGCGGCGCCGAGATCGGCCAGCATGGGCGTCCAGGCGGCATCGCTGAAGTCACCGAGCGCGCTCTCGCTCCAGTCCTCGGCGCCGCTGTTCCACAGCCGCGTCACCCAGGCCCAGACGCGCGGCGCGGTCGCCGCCATCAGCACCGCCGGGCGCGGGTCCTGCGCGTAGTGGCGGAACATCGGCCCGAACCAGGCGATGTCCACAAGACTGGGGCGATCACCCAGGAGATAACGGCGATCCGCCAGCAGGGCCTCCAACCAGGCCAGAGCCCGCGGATACAGCGCCGCGATGGCGTCGAAGTTGTGCGCGCGCACGCCGTCGCCGCGCAGGAACAGGCGCTGCTGACGCTTGCGGAAGTAGAGGCCCATGGCCCAGGCCGGATGCGGCGTGCCCGCCGACAGCTCCGCGCCCAGGCGCGCGCCCAGATAGCGCGCGTTGTCCGGCCAGGCCCAGCGCCAGAACATTGCCGGCCGCCACTGCCACTCGTCGCAATAGTCCTCGACCAGCG
Source organism: Stagnimonas sp. (assembly GCA_030696045.1). Taxonomy (GTDB): domain Bacteria; phylum Pseudomonadota; class Gammaproteobacteria; order Nevskiales; family Nevskiaceae; genus Stagnimonas. The sequence continues at coordinate 6,322 of JAUYNO010000026.1, forward strand.
TCGACAGGAAGGCGCGATAGGGGTCGGCGGGGATCAGCGCGCGCGCTGGATGCTCGGCATCGAGCCAGCGCAGCAGCGGCGTGGTGTCGTTGAGCCAGAGCCCGTCGTCGCGGCGCAGCGCCGGCACCTTCATCCAGCCGGTGTTGGGCAGCACCTCCTTGAGCAGGATGTCGGGCGTGATGCGCACGCGCTCGTAGCCGATGCGCTTGGCGCGCAGCGCGCCCTCCAGCTTGCCGCTGAAGTAGGAGACGTCGGAGAGGTAGACGCGGTAGGGCGGCGCCGTGCTCACAGCTGCCCCCTCTCCCCCAGCCCCTCCCCCACGAGGGGGGAGGGGAGCAAAGCAGAGCGCACTGTGCTTCCCCTCCCCCCTCGTGGGGGAGGGTGCCCCGCAGGGGCGGGAGAGGGGGCGCGCCCTCGCATCAGGCGGCAACCTTCACATGCAGCCCAACCCGCTCCAAGCGGAAGTCCTGCTCAAACCGCATCGCCTCCGGCGCCCCACGCTCCGCCGCCCAGGCATCCACTGAGGCCCGCTCGCCTGCCGGCAGGGCGCGATAGACATCGAGAATCCGCTGCTGCATCCACAGCGTGTACGGCATCGCCATGCGGCGATAGCGGCCGGCGCCCATCGGGAACTCGATCTCGCCGAGTGCGCGCGGCAGGCGGCGACCGGGCTTGAGCTTGGGCAGGAACTTCCGCACCTCGTCACGGATGCCGGCGAGCATGGGATAGAACTCGCCGAAGATGGCGTCGAACACCGGGTTCAGTGTTTCCGGAATCGCGTCGCCGGGCAGGAACTCGCCCGAGCCGGCTTTCACCGTGTTCATACGCTCCACCCAGGCCTTCAAGTTCGGCCGCTTCGCGATCAGCTCGCGCTTGGGCCAGGGGTCGCGGCTGAGGTGGCCGTACATGGGCCCGAACAGGCCGAAGTCGGCAACCGAGGGTTTGCTGCCGAACAGGAAGGGCAGTTTCGCGAAGTGCGCGTCGAGCACGTCGAGCATCTGCTCGGTCCAGCGCTCCTGCACCGCGTACTGCGCCGGCACGATGCCGACGCTGGGCAGGTAGCTGCGCAGCGTGCCGGCGACGAAGGCGGCGATGCGCTTCTTCGCGAAGGACGGAAAGTGCGGCAGCAGCGCATTGCCGGCATCGTGCTCGAACAGCGCGTAGTTCTCCGGGTAGACCCAGCGGTAGTGCATGGCCGGCGGTATCCACCACTCGTCCGCCCAGGCCTCGATCAGGAGCGCGGCGATGCGCTGGCGCGGGGTGGAAGGCAGCGTGGCGCCGGCCGGGAAACGCTGCTCGATGATCTCGGCGATGTCCTTGGTGTCCTGCAGCCACTCGCCCTCGGGCGTCACCACCACCGGCATCACCTTGGCCCCGGTCTTCTTCGGGATGCGCCACAGCAGGTTGAGGGCATCGACCTCGTGGTCGATGAAGGGCACCTGCTTGTACTGCAGCAGGGCGCGGGTCTTGCCGCTGAAGAAGGACAGATGCCAGCCGTGCATCACGTAAGGCTTGCTCACTGGGGGCTCCGCGAAACCATTGGGAAGGGCGAGGGAGTCAGCGCTGCACGATGCCGCGCGCCGCCTGGGCAAAGGCCTCGCCGGCCTTCTTGTCGGCGCTCGGCTCCGGCAGCTTGAACGGCACCGCAATGCCCTTCTCTGCCGCCGGACGGGCGCGGATCGCATCCATCCAGCGCCGCAGGTTATCGAGGCCGTCGATGCTCGCACCCGACCACTTGTAGGTGCGCACCCAGCACCAGTTGGCGATGTCGGCGATGGAGTATTCGCTGCCCGCCAGCCACTCGGCCTCGCCGAGGCGGCGGTCGAGCACTTCGAACAGGCGCCGGCATTCGTTGTGATAGCGCTCGATGGCGACCGGAATCTTCTCCGGCAGGTAGCGGAAGAAGACGTTGGCCTGGCCCATCATCGGCCCGACGCCGCCCATCTGGAACATCAGCCACTGCAGCGCCGCCATCCGCTCGCGCGGATCGCTGGGCAGCAAGCGGCCGGTCTTTTCGGCGAGATAGATCAGGATGGCGCCGGACTCGAACACCACCAGGTCGTCGTTGCCGTGATCGACGATCACCGGGATGCGGCCGTTGGGATTGAGCGCCAGGAACTCCGGCTGCTTCTGGTCGCCGCCGAGGATATTCACCGGCCGCACCGTGTAGGGCAGGCCCAGTTCCTCCAGCGCGACCGAGATTTTCCAGCCGTTGGGCGTGGGCGCAGTGAACAGTTCGATCTTGGGCTCGATGTCGGGCTTGCCGCCAGCAGTGTCGGTCACGGTGTCTCCTCCGGCCTGTTGCTTGATATTTACACTATGTAAACTCAGCGCCACAAAGCGGTCAATAGCAGGAGAGCCAAGCCGTGTCGGAATCCCAGCCAGTGCTGCCGTTCGCGGGCCTCAAGCCCAGCTTCAAGTCACGCATCGCCGAGCGCATCGCCGGCTCGCGCGATCCCATCGCCCGGCTGCGGGCCGGCCGCGCACTGGAGCTGTACTACGAGGCCGGCGATCCGCATTCCCAGCTCGCTGCCGCCCTCGCCCGCCGGCTGCTGCCACGGCTGCGGGTGCCGCTGCACCTGCGCCTGGTGCCGGCGCCGTCCGCCAACACCTATCCCGAGGAAGCCCGCCAGCGCGCCTTCGCCGCGCTCGACGCCGCGCGCATTGCCGAATGCCACGGACTGCCGGTGCCACAGTTGCTGACCACGCCCCAGCGTCAGGCGCTGGAAGCCAGCCTCGCCAGCTGCGCGCACGACGACGCCACCGCCTTCCTCGCCGCCGAAGCCGCCGCGATGGAAGACTTCGCCGCCGGCCGCGCACCGCCGGCCAATGCCGACCGCAGCCGCCGCCAGGCGGTGATGGAAGCCAATGCCGCGCGGCGCGAGCGGCTCGGCCACTACCTGCCGGCGATGTGGCAGTACCGCGGCGAGTGGTTCTGGGCGCTGGACCGGCTAGAGTTTCTGCAGCAGCGCCTGGCCGCCGACGGCGTGCTCAGCGATGAGAGCACTCCGCTGTCCGACTTCGACCCCAGCCGGTTCCAGCCCGAGGGCAGCGTCGCCGCCGACGCGCCGCTGGAGTTCTGGTTCAGCTTCCGCAGCCCCTATTCCTACCTCGCCGCCGTCGAGATGCTGCGACTGCGCGCACGCGGCCTGCACCCGAAACTGGAAGTGCGCCCGGTGCTGCCGATGGTGATGCGTGGCCTGCCGGTGCCCAGAGTGAAGCGCCTCTACATCGTCCGCGACGTGAAGCGCTGCGCCGATGCCCAGGGCATCCCCTTCGGCCGCATCCACGACCCGGTCGGCGCCGGCGCGTTCCGGCTGCTCACCGTCTTCCCCTACGACGCCGACACCGACACCCAACTGCGCTACTGCGCCATCGCCGGCCAGAGCGTCTGGGCTGAGGGGATCGATGTCAGCAAGGATGAGGGGCTGCGCTCGGTGTTTGAGCGTTGTGGGCTCGACTGGAGCGCCGCGCAGCGGAAGCTCGCACAGGGCATCGACACCAAACAGGCCGAGGCGAATCGGGAGGCGTTGTTTGCGGCGGGGCTGTGGGGCGTGCCGAGTTTTCGGCGTGGCGGCTTCACGACTTGGGGGCAGGATCGGATGTGGATGCTGGAGCCTCAAGCCTTAGTAGCTAAAAGCTAGCCATTATCAAGAAGCCGAGCTGCCTCAAATGATGGCTTCGCTATGGCCGAAAACTCCGGTGGGCCGCAAAGATTCATTGCGTCGGCGTTAGCGACTTAATATCGCTCATACCATTTACTTACAGTCTATCGTCACCAGGAGTGACAAGTATGTTGCCAAAGTCCAAGGCAGAGGCAGCTTTAGAGATGAGGCTGTCGAAGGCCAGCAAGGCGCCCAACTACTTGACCATGGTCTTGCGTGCCCACTTCGCCATTGAACAGCTACTCAATGCGGCGATAAGAAAGCATCTTCAATCGCCTTCTCGTGAGATAGAGCGTTTGACGTTCTCATTAAAAATCGAACTTGTAGCTGCTTTCGGGATTATTCCAAAACCGTCACTACCATTATTTCGGCAGTTCAACGCCCTTCGAAACAAGCTAGCTCACAATCCGTTCGCTTCACTTCTTCTAGGCGACATACGCAGCATGGCCACGTCGCTCTCGGAACTTCAAAGAGCCATAGTCAAAAATGGAGATAAGAACGAGCCGCTCGGCTCCATAAAAAAACGAGAATTCTTATGGCGTTGCATTCTCGCCATGTATGTCGAGCTGGATCATCAAGTTCGGGAAAAAAATCATCACGACATCAAGCTAGAAATTCTCATGAAGAGACTCGTCCTAGCCGCGAGCAAACTTCCGAAGCAATCTCAAATTGCGGCCGATAGAGAAGTCGACGAAGCCATAGCGGGCGCCTCGATACTGTGATGAGCGAAGTAGCCTGGATGCAATCCAGAGTCTTCTCTTCAAAGTAGGAGCTAGCCCGGATTCCATCCGGGCCACGCGGAGAGTCACGCTTTTGATGAGGTCTGCCACTCCGGCAGCCAGGCTGTGCCACTCGCCACCGGCAGCAAGGCGACGTCTTGCGCTGACAAGGCTCGCGCCTGCTCGCACAACTCGCTCCATGTCCGCAGCTGAAACCTCTTCACCGCCATGCGTGCGGGCGCGTCGCGCCATGCGAACTCGAACAGATCGCGGCGGCGATTGAAGGCGGCTTCGTTGCGTGAGCCGCGTGGTGGCACCGAAGCAGCGGCTGCCGCGTTGGCGCGCATCAGCGGGATGAAGTCGCGCTGCACCCAGGTCAGTAGGGGTGCGAGGTCCGGATGCAGGCGAAGTTCGCCGCGACTGCCGACATGGCGGCCCGCCGCAATCGCGCCCAGCCAGCCACGCAGGCGTGGCGCTCGTTCGCGCAGGCGGCGCTCGGAACTCGGGTCGCTCAGGTTCATGCCGAGCTGACCGTGGAGCGCGGCGTCGGCGAGGGTGAAGCGGTCACCGAGCAGATAGGGCTGCTGCTGCAAAAGCTGCTCGGCGGCATCGACCAGTTCGTCCCAGGAATCTTCGAGTCGGCGGTGCGTGGCCGGAAAGCCAGGCCGCGAGGGCGGATCGGGCCAGCGGCCGGGGCTCCAGCTCTTTGTCGCTGGTGCTACCGAGAACAGGTAGGGCAGGCGTCGCGTCTGCCGACGTGAGAAGCCGTTCGCGATCAGCGGCTGCAGGATGGCGGGCACGAGACTGCGGAACTCGCGCGCGAGGCGCTCGCCGGCATCGTTGTCGCCGCGTGACACCACCCAGCGGTGGTGATGCACGAGGTAGAGGCCCACTTCGTCGAGCGCTTCCTCGATCAGCTTGCAGACGAAGGCCAGCGCCGGCTCGCGCGGGATCAGCGGCTCGGCATCGCCCGGCGGTTCGGCGTCGAGCCAGCCGGCGATGCCGCTGCTGTCGTAGTGGATGGCACCGTCCGCCGTGAACAGGTAGGGCACCAGCGGGTATTCGTCGTTCGGGTCGGACGAGGGCCAGCGCTGGATCGTGCGCCGTGCCTGGGCGATGCGCAGGCGCGTCATCAGGCGCAGGTTTTCCAGCGCGCTGCCGCCGTCCGGCCGGCGCTCGGTGGGCAGGCCGGCGTGTCGGCACAGGGCCTCGACCTTGAGGAAGAAGGGGGAGAGTTCGGAACCCCAGAGCAGCGCGGTCATGGACTCAGTTCCATTGCGAAGGAGGGTGGCCACCGGAACTCATGCCGTCCGCACACCGGACCGGCCATGAGCGCTGGGGTAGCATGGCCCGCACACAGGCCCATAGAGGCAGGAGGAGAACCCCGTGACAGTGCGCACTCAGCGATTGCTCCTGATGTCGATGGGCCTTTGCCTCGGCATCGCCGCCTGCTCGCGTTCGGCCGACCCGGCGCCGACGCCGACGCCACCCGGCGAGGTGCCCGCCGCCACCCAGAAAGCCGTCTGCGGCCCCGGCTCGCGGCCGGAGCTGGGACTGCAGGGCCGGGTCAGCAAGGCCGAGCACGACAGCGGTCGCGCCGCCGAGGGCTATACCTGCAACATGGAAGTGATCGGCACCCACGTCGTGCCGGACGCCATCGGCACGGTGGGCGGTTTCAAGGTGGAGCGCTACACCGATGCCGCCGGCCACGACTGCGCCTACTACGACACCACGCTGACCTTCCCGACCAATGTCTTCGACGGCGAGGCCGGCGTGAACGTGCTCGACATGAGCGACCCCACCAAGCCGGTGCTGACCGAGCGGCTGCTGTCGATCGCCATGCTGTCGCCGCACGAGTCGCTGGTGGTGAACGCCGAGCGCGGCCTGCTCGCTGCCGTCGCCGGCAACGCGGCGCTGCTGCCGGGCCTGGTCGATATCTACGACATCTCGGCCGACTGCCGGCACCCGGTGCTCAAGGCCTCGCTGCCGCTGGCGCTCGCCGGCCACGAGAGCGGCATGGCGCCGGATGGCCGCACGTTCTACGCCGCCTCGCCCGGCACGCCCACGCTCACCGCCATCGACATCTCCAACCCGGCGCTGCCGGTGCCGCTGGCGGTGCTGCCCTACTACTCGCACGGGGTGTCGATCAGCGCCGACGGCAACCGCGCCTATGTCGCGGGCGTCGGGGTGCCGGGCGCCGTCTGCGCCTATGCGGTGACCTGCGCGGTGCCGGACCCGAACACCGACCGCGCGCTGGTGATCCTCGACACTTCCGAGATCCAGGCGCGCAAGACCAATCCGCAGGTGCGCGAGGTCGCGCGCCTGACCTGGTACCCGATGAGCATTCCGCAGAACGCCATCCCCTTCACCCGCAAGGGCCGGCCCTATCTGCTGGAGGTCGACGAGTTCGCGCGTGGCGGCGAGGTTGGCGCGGCGCGCATCATCGACATCGGCGACGAGACGAAACCGAAGGTCATCTCCGACCTGCGGCTGGCGGTGCACCAGCCCGAGAACTTCGACGCGGTCGCCGACGACCCGGGCAACCAGTTCATCGGCCAGGGCTACGCCGGGCATTACTGCAATGTGCCGACCCGGGTCGATCCCGACATCGCCGCCTGCAGCATGATCGTCTCCGGCCTGCGGGTGTTCGACATCCGCGATCCGGCACGGCCGCGCGAGATCGCCTACTTCAACGCGCCGATGCATACGCGCCTCACGCCCTACCTGGTCGCCAGCGGCTATGCGATGTCCAGCCCGTCCTTCGTGCCGGAGCGCAAGGAGATCTGGTACACCGACGTCTACAGCGGCTTCTACGCGCTGCGGCTGACCAACGACGCCTGGCCGGACTAGCCGCCGCACCAGCGATCACCTGGGCCTGGTGGACTTCGGCTTCGGCGACATGCGCGCCATCATGCGGTCGAGCACCGAGGGCATGATGCGCTTGGTCCAGTAGCCGGACAGCGCATCGCGGCCGATCACCACCAGCTTCTGGTTGCGCTTGGCAGCGCGCAGGGTCTTGCGCGCGACCGTGACCGCTTCGAGATTGTTCTTCACGAACCAGTTCTGCACGAACTGCTGCGTGCGCTCGTTGTCCATGCGCCCGAACAGTTTCAGCTTGCCGGCGATGGGTGTCTTCACGAAGCCGGGGCAGACCGTGGTAACGCCGATGCGCGCGCCAGCCAGTTCGTTGCGCAGGCTCTCGCTGAGGCCGACCACCGCGGACTTGGTGGCGGCATAAGCACCCAGACCACTGAAGCCGACCAGGCCAGCGGCGGAGGCGATGTTGACGATCTGGCCGCCGCCCTCGCCGCGCGCCGCGCGCGCCAGCATGGCCGGCAGCACGGCGTCGATCACGCGCACCACGCCGAGCACGTTGATCTCGTGCAAGCGCCGCCATTCCTCCATCGGCACCTCGTGCAGCAGGCCGGCGCTGACAATGCCGGCGCTGTTCACCAGCAGATCGGCAGCCGGCGCCAGTGCGGCGATGGCGGCGGGCAGGCGGGCGATGTCCTCGTCCTTGGCGACATCGGCGGAGAGCACGGCGACTTCGGCGGCGCCGCGCTTGCGCAGTGATTCGGCGGCGCTGGCTAGCGTCGTGGGATCGCGCGCCACCAGCAGCAGTCGCGCGCCTTCGGCGGCGAGCTGTTCGGCGATGGCGAGGCCAATGCCGCTGGAGCCGCCGGTGATGACGCAGAGTTTGTTTTTGAAGGTTTTGAGCATTGGAGAGTGTGTCGATTGAAAGTGTGCCCCCCTCTCCCCTACCCCTCTCCCACGAGGGGAGAGGGGAAACAGGAAGCGAGGCGCCGGAAGAATCAGTTCTGCGGCGGCGCTTCGTACCAGACCGGCGAACCCCACACCCGCTCTTCCAGCGTCGCGAAGATGTTCTTGCCGGTGAAGCTGCCGGGCGCGCCGGACATCGCGCAGCAGCCTTCATAGCCCGCGAAGCCCGACTCGGCCGGGAAGATGCCGTTGGCGGGGCTCAGCGCCGCGCAATCGACCTGCTTGCTGACGCAGAGCTGGGTGCTCCAGCGGCAGCTCGGAATCTCGCGGGCTCTCGCATACCAGTAGGCATCGCGGCCGGCGTCGAAGTCCGGGTCCTGCCAGCTGACGCAGAGCTGTTCCGGGTGCAGGCCGGGCGCGACCGAGCAGTCGGGCGCGGGCGGCTCGACCGGGTGCGTGGTGTGGGTGACGGCTTCGTAGACCTGCACCTTGGGATCGCCGCCGGCATTGAGCCTGCCCTTGATGATGTCGATGGCCTGCAGCGGCAGCACCTGCTCGGCGCCGCCGTTGTCCTGCATGGCCCAGACCGTGATCCAGGGCGCGGTAGCACCGGCCGGCGGCGCCGGCAGGTCGCCGCCCATCACCGCGCCCACCACGGCGCCTGTTGTGGCGCTGACGCTCTCGCCGCCCCGCGCCAGCTTCGCGCAGATGTCGGCGGGCGGCGGTGTCCAGCTCGCCTGCATGCGGATGCGCAGGCGCGGGCCGGAGGTGCCGAAGGTCTCGCCGCGATGCAGCGCATCCCAGACCTGGCCGCGCGTGTTCTCCGCCGACCAGACGCCGGCGAGGCCGCCACTGCCGAAGCCGCGCGCGCGGTCGAGGAAGATGCGGTTGGTGCAGTTGCCGGGGTCGGTCGGGTCTTCCGGATTCACTGGCCGCGTGCTGTTGTCGCAGTCCCAGCTGCCGAGGTGGTCCTTGGGCTGGTCTTCCAGCACGCCGCCGTGGCCGGGGTAGGCGCGCTCGCGGGTCATGCCCGGCGTGCCGTTGTGGGTGTCGGTGCTGGCGATGAGGCCCTGGCGGTAGGGATTTATGCCGAGCAGTCCGCGCAGGCTCAGGCCCTCGGCCATGGCGTTGCGGTAGTAGTCGAGCGGCGTGCTGCAATTGGCATCGGGGCCGGAGCCGCCGTCCGGGCCGGCGGTGGTGCAGACCTTGGTGAGATAGGTCGGCGCCTGGCGCAGCGAGCAGAAACTCGGATCGCGCGCGGGATCGCCCTGGCAGTAGCGCGCGCAGCTCGGCGGATCGTCGGATTCGCCACGGCAGACGTTCTTGGCCAGTTCGAAATCGCAGCGGGTTTCCTCGCCTTCCAGCATGCCGCCTTCGAGGCCGGCGGCGCATTCCGAACCGCCCTTGTGCTGGTAGATCTCCACCACGCGGTCGTACTGACCGCGCAGCTCGGCGTCGGCCGGGGTCAGCGCGGCGCCGTCGCGACCGGGCGGCAGGCCGGTGGCGAAGTCGCGCGGCATGAACATGCGGCCGTCGGAGAGATTGGAACTGTGCGGGATGGTCAGCGCCCGGCAGCCGGGGGTGCCACCGCACTCGGTCTGCAGGTGGTCGAACAGCATCCACTCGTCATTGGCATTGCGGTCATCGACGCCGGTGGTCGGCGTCACCGAGCTGAACACCACGGCCGGCACCTCGTCGGCATCGCCCCGGAAAATGATGTTCCGGTGCAGCATCTGGCCGCGCTTGTTGGAGCTGAACTCGTAACCGTGCAGGGTGGTGAAATCGCAGGGCCGGTATTCCTCGTCGTTCAGCGTCTTCTGCGCCGCCCAGGCCGGGCGGTCGGTGGGGCTGTCGGCGAGCAGGGTCTGGATCACCACCTGGAACGGCGTGCTGGTGCCCTCGACGAAGGCGCGGATGTTGGCGCGGATGTTGGTGCCCACCGCCTCGCAGACCGGGTTGGTGCCGGCCGGGATGCTGCCGTTGGCCTCGCAGAGGGTGCGGAACGCGCCCAGGAACTCGGCGTGATCGGTGACGGCGACGAAGTCGAGCGGACGGTCGAGCGTTTCAAACGTCACCGGCGTGTTGGGATCGGTGTCGCCGGCCGGGTAGCCGGCCGGCTCGCCCTGGGCGAATTTCAGCGCCTCGCGGGGGCCGTTGATGGAGTTGAAGAAGTAGGTATCGAAGGAATCGCTGGTGTGCACATGCAGGTCGCCGTACAGCGCCAGCTTGCGGCCGGGCAGCACCGGGCCGCACTCGCCCTGCACGCTGCCAGGCGGCGGCGTCACCGGCGGCGTGACCGGGCCGCTGCTCGGCGTCTGAGAGTTTCCGCAGGCCGCGAGCAGCAGCGACAGTGCGGCAAGGGAAGAGAGCGGGACGAACTTCACAGGCATGTCCTCATGCAAAGACCAGGGCGCTGCGTTGCAGCAGCCAGTAGGCGGAGACAGCGCCGTACGCAGCGAGCGCCAGCGGCGCCCAGCGCTGCATCGGGCGCAATGCCCTGACCAGCAACAACAGCACGGCAACGAACAGCAGCTGCCCGGCCTCGACGCCAAGATTGAAGGCGGCCAGCGCCCAGACGCGCGCGCCCTCGGGCAGGCCGGTCTCGGCCAGCGCACCGGCAAAGCCGAAGCCGTGCAGCAGGCCGAAGCCAAAGGCGATCAGGGCCGGACGGCGATCCGCGATGCCGCGCGCTCCGGTCGCCAGCTCCACCGCCAACAGCAGGATCGAGGCGGCGATGCAGGCCTCGACCGCGCGCGCCGGCAGCTGCCAGCCGCAGAGCGCCGCGCCGGCGAGGGTGAGCGAATGGGCGAGCGTGAAGGCGGTCAGCGTCCAGGCCAGCACTCGCAGACGCTCGCCACGGCGATACCAGAGCGCGAACAAGCCGAGCACGAACAGCAGGTGGTCGATCCCGTCGAGGATGTGCTCGGCCCCGAGTTGAAGGTAGTGCGCCACCGGCGGTGGCGCGGCGGGCTCGCCGGGGGACCAGCTCGGCTGTGTGGTGGACAGCACCGCGTACTGCGGCTCGCCCACCAGGGGTTCCAGCAGCAGCACTGCGTCGGGAAGCTGGATGCTGAAGCCCTGCAGCGACAGCGCGCCGCGCAGGCCCTGCGGGCAGCGCAGGGTCCAGTGCATCACCAGGCCCTCGTGGGCCGGCTGGGTGCGGGGCTCGTCGAGGCCCGTGCAGTCGGCCGGCCAATGCGGCTGCAAGGGCAGCAGTTGGCCCTCGAAGTCCTCGGGCAGACGCAGATGGCTGTCCCAGGTCTGTGCGTCACGCTGCGTCAGACGCCATTGCGCGCTGCTCATGGCGTGGGCCTGGGCGAGCGTGGGAATCAGCGCAAAGGCCAGCCAGAGCAGCGCAGACCAGCTCCCTCCCCTGCTTGCGGGGGAGGGTTGGGGCGGGGGCGTTCGCGGCCGGCCAGCAGCGTCGCCCCCCTCCCAACCTCCCCCCGTAAACGGGGGGAGGAGCCAAAGCAAAAGACGCTTCACGGCTTGCCACCCATGGCAATGCCATAGCGCGCCTTCAGCCGATCCAGCGCCCGCTGGGTCTGCAGCTCGCGCTGATCGAGCAACCAGTCGCGCTGGGCGCGCTCGCGTACCGCCGGGTAATCCGGCGTCTGCAAGTGGCGCTCGCGAATGCGGACGAAGTGCAGGCCCAGGCTGGAGGCCAGCGGGCCCTGCCAGCTACCGACCGGCAGCTCGCCCAGCTGCGGTGCCAGCGCCTTGCCGAACTGGCGGTCGAGCTCGACGGCGCTCAGTGCCTCGATGTGCGTGCCGCCGGGATGCGGATCGCTGAGCGCGGCGAGATCGGCGTCCGGCTGCTGGCGCAGGGTCTCGGCCATCGCCGTGGCGTCGGCGCCGAGGCGGGCGTCGTGACGCCCGCGCGACAGGAACAGGTGATCGAAGCTCAGCCGGGCGACACCGCCGTAGCGGCCGGCGTGCGCGGCTATCCAGTCCCGCAGCTGGGCCTCGCTGGGCTCGGCGACGTCGGCGCCGACTTCCAGCAGCAGGCGCATCTTCTGCACCAGCCGGCGGCGGATGATGAGATCGCCCTCGCCCAGGCCGCGCGCGACGGCCTCGCGGTAGAGCACCTCGTCTTCCAGCCACTGGTTCGCGGCCTGCGGCGATTCGAGGCCGGCCGGCAGTCCGGGCAGGGACTGCGGGCGCGAGCGCAGGCCATCGACCGCGAACAGCAGCCCGCCCAGGGCCAGGAACAGCAGCAGCGCATGGCGCCGCTGCAGGGCACTGAGAACGTCGAGGAACGTTTGCAGCTTCATCAGAAGAGCACCGGCTCTTGAAGAAAGCGTAGCGAGCATGCCCAAGCGCAAGGAATAGGAGCGCAGCAACCGCAGCGCACTCCAGTGCGTGAGGGCGTTTGGCTTACTGGGGAGTGACATTGAGTCACTCCCCAGCCCGGCCAAACGCAGCACCGCATGACGCCGCGATTGGGCAGCGCAGTAGCTTTATTCATGAGCCGGCGGGGCGGATGAAGATGGGGCTCGACCAGGCCCGGTGCTGCACATCGGCCAGGCACTGGTCGTCGAGCGGCGTGCGGGTGTCGCCATGGCAGGGCTTGACCGCGATGCACTGGCCCTGCTCGTCGTACTCGCAGCGCAGCTGCGCGCCGTTGATGGTCGGCTCGGCACGCTGGACGGCGCGCGCGTAGTACAGGGCTTCGCCACCCAGTCCGGGATAGTCGGGATCGCTGAATTCGACGCTGCAGCCCTGGCCGGATTCGGCGCAGGCGAAGGTTTTCCAGGGGTCCTGGATCAGCGGCTTGAGCGGATCGTGCAGGTCCTTCTGGCGCTGGATGCGGACGATCTCGATGCGCTCGATCGGCGTGCGGACATCGCCGGGGTTGTAGCAGTCGCCGCCGCAGAGTTCCTGGATGCGTTGCGGGCCGATGGCGGCCTCGGTCCAGGCCGGGCAGCCGGGCTTCTGTTCGTAGGCGCCGAGCGCGCGCACCTTGAAGCGCGGCACTTCCGCGCCGACCAGCTCCGAGCCCATGGGATGGCGCTGGCCGTCGCTGCCGAGCAGATCGAACCAGAGCAGCATGCGCGGGCCTGAGGTGCCATAGACCTCCTTGCGTTGCAGCGCATTCCAGATCGAGTCACGGTCGCGGTGCGGCGCATGCACGGCCACCAGGCCGCCGGTGTAGAAGAACGAGGACTGCCGCTCGGTCTCGTTGACCTGCAGGAAATTGTAGGGCGAGCCTTCCAGGCTGAATTCGCGCGGCGTGGCCGGGTCGCCGGTGGGCTTGGCACGTTCGACGAAGCGCTGCTGAACCAGCGCGTTGAGCGCGCCGCGCGTCTCGGTCGCGCTGTGGCGACCGACCTGCTTGAAGCCGGTGCCGGCCTCGGCGGCGTGATTGTCGCTGGAGCCGATGAAGCCGAAGCGGAAGCGCAGCGGGCCGCCGTCCTCGTCCTTCTCGGTCGGGTTGCTGAGCGCCATGATGGCCTGCACCGAGCTGCCCTGGCGGTAGTTGAAGGCGGGCTGGAAGCAGTCCGTGCACTGGCCGCAATTGAGCCAGTCCTCGGGCTTCACATCGGCCACCGTCAGCTGGCCGGCGCGGCCGGCCTTGAGGTAGTTCCGCTTCACCGTCTCGACCTTGCTCTTGCACTCGGCGGAGTCCGGCTCGCCGCAGCGCGAGCGGATGATTTGGGCGGCGCGCTGGCAGCAGGGCAGGTAGTCGGGCGTCGCCTCGGGGCAGACCATGCCGCCATCGGCGTCGTAGGCCACCGCCTTCCAGTCGCGGTATTCCTCGCTGTTGCCGTGGCCGGAAAAAATCTCGATCAGCTTCTGGCGCTTGGGGTCGTGTTCCTTGCGGCTCAGCTGCTTCTCCCAGCTCGAACCCGGCGGCGTGTAGTAGCCCCAGGTGCTGCCGTGCGGAATCACCAGGGCCTCGCCGCCCCACTCGTCGAGCTTGCGGAACAGCGCCCCCGGCGTCTCGGCGGCCTCGATGCAGTTGGCCGGCAGCTCGCGGCTGTTGACGCCCTCGGCGCAGGCTGGAATCTCGACCAGCTCCTGGCGCTTGTCCTGCTGCAGGAACTGCTGGTCGCGGTGCTCGAAGTCGGCCAGATAGGGCCCGAACAGCTTGTCCAGCGGCGGCTGCGGATCGTGCCGCATGGCCTTGAACGCCAGGCCGCCGGCGATGATCGGCCGCGCCGGCACGCGCTCCTCGGCGGTCTCCTTCAGGATCACGTTCTTGTGGCCGTAGTGGCTGTCGGGCGTGTTGCCCATCTGGGTCCACTCCCAGCCAAGGAAGGCGACCAGATCGGGATTGTCGGCCGGGCCGGCGGCCTGGTTACAGGCGCGCACCGTGTCCTTGATCATCGACCAGTGGCGCGGCGTCAGGCTCTCGCTGTGGTCGGTATGGCCGTAGAAATCCAGCGCCGAGCAATAGCGCGCGTAGTCGCAGGCATCGGCCGGCGGCCGCGCGCCGGGGCCGTGCATCAGCGGCAGCGCCCAGACGAAGGCATCCATCGAGAATGTGGTGTGCACGTGCAGATCGCCGAACAGCACCTGGCCGTCGGCACCGCTGCCATCGGGCGCCGCGCGGTGCTGCTCGCCGCGCTGGCGCAGGCTGTCGGGGTCGACCCGCGCCGCGCTCAGCGCGCCGGCCGCTTCGGGCGCCACCTGGCGGTCCCACCAGCCGATGCCGCCCAGCGCGACGAGACCGACCAGCAGGCCGGTCAGGACTTTGTTTCTTGTTTTCATGGCTCCTCCGCAGACATATCGCCGCAGACTTGCAGCCATTAAAGGTCGGTGGTTTACACTCTGTCAATATGTTTCGATATTCGATTCCTTCGCGCCTGGCGCTGGCCTGGGCCTCGGTGCTGGCCGGCGGCCTGCTGGCGGCCGGTAGCCTGGTGTACGAGGGCCGGCCCGGACGACTGCCCGCCGACGCGGTGGCGGTGGTCGGCAGCCAGGGCATCGCCCGCGCCCAATGGCTGCGCGCGATGCAGGCGGTCGAGGGCGATCTCGGCCGCGCGCTGAGCGCGCCCGAGCGCCGCGCCGTGCTCGACCGGCTGATCGACGAGGAGCTGCTGTTCCAGCACGCCCTGGCCAGCGGCCTGGCGCGCGACGACCCCGGCCTGCGCAAGACCCTGATCGCTGCCCTGGTCGAGGCCAGCACCGCCGGCGGCACGGTGGACGAAACCGCCGCCCGCGCCCTGTTCGCGGCCGACCCGGGCCGCTTTGCCGCCCAGCCGCGCCTGCGCGTGCGCGCGGTGCAGGCCCCCACCGATGCCGACCGCGCCGGCCTGCTCGCCGCCCTGCGCGACGGCCACCTCGCCAGCGGCTGGCGCCGGGTGGACCTGCCGGACCAGCCGCTGCCGCTGTCACAGCTGGCGCAGTACCTGGGCGGCAGCGCCACCGAGGCGCTGCGGCGCGCCGCCGTCGACGAACTGATCGGCCCCCTGGATGCTGGCGGCGTCTCGCTGTACCTGCTGCTGCGCGAGCGCCAGGCCGATGCGCCCGCCTACGAGGACGTGGCCGAAGCGGTGCGCGCCGAGTGGGCGCGGCGCGCGGCGGAGCAGGCGCTGGCGGAGCTGCTGCGGCGCCTGCGTGGGGAAGCGCGGATTCGGATTGGTGATGAGTTTTAGCTGGCGAGCTGCTTGGGTGAGCGCGCTGAGGTCCTGGGCGCAGGGACTTGCTTGGCTTCCCCCTCCCCAACCCCTCCCCGCAAGGGGGAGGGGCTTGAACGCGGCGCGCCTTGAAAGCCCCTCCCCCTTGCGGGGAGGGGTTGGGGAGGGGGGCGCTCGCAAGCAAAGATCGCTGCTGACCGCACTTCTCCTGGCCGCCGCCACCACAACAGCGGACGCCCACAACCGCTCCGTCTCCTACTCCCACTGGACCGTCGCCGACGACGGCCTGAGCCTCCGCGTCGAGCTGCGCCTGCCGCGCGGCGAGCTAAACCGCGCCAGCATCGATCCCTACGCGCCGGCCACGGCCGACCTCCTCGCTTCGGAATTGCGCGCAGGCTTGGAGCCGCGGTCCGCCGACGGACCCTGCAGGAACGAGAGCAGCACGGCCGCGAACCAGGGTGAGGTCTGGCTGTTGCAGGGACGCTGGCGCTGCACGCAGCCGGTGCGCGCGCTGCGCAGCCGCTTCCTGCAGGACCGCATTCCCGGCCATCTGCAGATGACGCAGATCGACAGTGCCGCCGGCGCGCGCGGCCCCTACGCGCTAAGCGCCGGCCAGAACTCGCTGGCCCTGGACGCGGCGGCAGCGCCCCCCAGCCTGGGCCGCTACCTGGGCCTGGGCGCCGAGCACATCCTTGCCGGCTGGGATCACCTCGCCTTTCTGCTGGTGCTGGTGCTGGGCGCGGCCAGCCTGGGCCAGCTGGCCTGGCGGGTCAGCGGCTTCACGCTCGGCCACAGCCTGACGCTGGCGCTCGCCACCCTGGGCGCCTTGCGACCGCCGGCGGCGATGGTGGAAGCCTTCATAGCCTTGACCATTGCCTGCACCGCCGCCGAGCGCCTGCTCGCCGGCCAGCCGCGCGCCGGCTTCCACGCCGCCACCATCACCGCCCTGCTGGCCCTGGTCGGCGCCGCCGCCGGCGTGCTGCCCTGGCTGCTGCTGCCGGCGGCCCTGCTGCTGAGCCTGGGCAGCGGCGCCGACGCCCGCCTGGACAGCCTGCGCAGCAGCCTGTTCGGACTGTTTCACGGCTTCGGCTTCGCCGGCGTGCTGGCGACGCTCAACCAGGACCAGCCGCTGCCGGCGCTGCCGCTGTTCGGCTTCAACCTCGGCGTCGAGCTGGGTCAGTTGCTGTTCGTGCTGCCGGTGTACTGGCTGGCCCGGCGCTGGCCCGCGCTGCGCGCGACACCGGCCCTGCCCGCCGCCGTGCTGGCGCTGGGCTGCGGCTGGTTCTTCATTCGGCTTACCTAAACAACAACCACGCAATACCGAGGAGAAACAAAATGCGTTTCATCAAATGGAGCCTGGGCCTCATCGCCCTGCTCGCGCTCAGCAGCTACAGCCTGCTGATGCTGCCCGCCGTGCAGGACCGGCTGATCGACAAGGTCATCCGCAAGAACGTCGACAACAGCGCCGCGCAGGCGCTGTTCAATGACGATGCGATGCGGCTGCTGGTCTGCGGCAGCGGCTCGCCGCTGCCGCACAAGACCCGGGCGCGGCCCTGCCTGGCGGTGATCGCCGGCGGCAAGTTCTACGTCGTCGACACCGGCCCCGGCTCCTGGAACCAGCTGGCGCTGCGCCGCATCCCCGGCGAGCGCATCGGCGCCATCCTCTACACCCACTTCCACTCTGACCACATCGGCGAGCTGGGCGAATTCAACATGCAGACCTGGGTCGCCGGCCGGCCCGCTCCCCTGCCGGTGTACGGCCCCGCCGGGGTCGAGCGCCTGGTCGCCGGCTACCGCGAGGCCTATGCGCTCGACAACGGCTACCGCACCGCCCATCACGGCGCCGCACTGCTGCCACCGGAACGCGGCGAGATGCTGGCGCAGCGGCTGGAGCTGCCTGCCGACGGCCACCGGGTGCCGGCCTTCGAGGATGGCGAGCTGAAGGTGTCGGTGTTCGCGGTGCACCACGAACCGATCGAGCCGGCGGTGGGTTATCGCTTCGACTACAAGGGCCGCTCGCTGGTGATCAGCGGCGACACCCGCCGCGACGAGCGCATGATCGCCGCCGCCCAGGGCGCCGACGTACTGGCGCACGAGGCGCAGTCGCAGCACCTGGTCGCGCGCATGCAGGCCCTGGCCGCCGAGGGCGGGCGGCCGCGCATCGCAAAGATCTTCGGCGACATCCCCAGCTATCACACCAGCCCGGTGGAGGCGGCGGAGCTGGCCAATGCCGCGCAGGTGCCGCTGCTGCTGCTCTACCACCTCACGCCCTCGCCGCCCAACCGCATCGCCGAGCGGGTGTTCATGCGCGGCGTGAAGGAAATGCGTCCCAGGGGCGTGGCAGTGGCCGACGACGGTACGCTGATCACCCTGCCGCTGGCCGGCGGCGCACCCAAGGTCGGTCGCTTCGACCCCTAAAAAAAACCACAGGGTTGCGGGCGGCGCTGCTGCTACAGTGCCGTCAGGGACTGGACCACGCTGCGCGTCACGAGGCGCGCTGGCGATCACAGCGGGACAACAGCACGGCAGCGCTGTCAGGGCCACCGGGGTCCGTCGCTCCACGCATGCAACTAGGGAGCGCCGGCTTGCTGCCGTTCATTTCGATAGGGCCATTCCAGTTCGCCAGCTACGGCATCCTGCTGGTGACGGGCTTGTTCGTCGGCTACTACCTGCTGCGCGCCGACCTGGCTCGCCGTCAGCTCAACATCAATCCGCTGGTAGTGGTGCTGGCTATCGGACTCAGCGGCCTGCTCGGCTCCAAGCTCTATCTCGCCATCGAAAATCCGGCGCAACTTCTTGCCGATCCGGGCTTCCTGCTGAATCGCTCCGGCTACACCTTCTATGGTGCGGTGATCAGCGGCGTGCTGGTGGTCTTGGTGCTGGCGCGGATTTATCGGGTGCGCAGCCTGAGCATTTTCGATGCCGTCTCCGCCGAAGCCGCCATCGGCTACGGCATCGGCCGGCTGGGCTGCCTCCTTGCAGGCGATGGCGACTACGGCACGGCGACCTCGCTGCCCTGGGGCATGAGCTTTCCGAATGGCCTGGTGCCGACGCTGGAACGGGTCCATCCGACCCCGCTCTACGAATTCTTCGCGGCCGCGATCATCGCGCTCTACCTGTGGCGCCTGGGCGCGCGACGCCTGAGCGCGCCGGACTTTGCTGGCGAGGTCTTTGCACGCTATCTGCTGCTGACCGGCGTGGCGCGCTTTCTGGTCGAGTTCATCCGGCTCAATCCGCCCGGGCTCTGGGGCTTGAGCAATGCCCAGCAGGTCGCGCTGATGTCGATCAGCGCCGGAGTCATTCTGCAAACCGTCGTGTGGCTGCGGCACCGCACACCGGCTGTTCATTCCATTGCCGAGACGGGAACCACCGGGAACATTCAATGACCAACAAATTCGATGGCATGACCAGCCGGGATCGCCAGTGGCTTCCGGGGCCATTCGCGGCCGTGGCCTGGCTGGGCGCTGCGGCGCTCGGCGGCAGCTTCGTGCTCGGCTGCGGCGGTGGCGTCGGCGATGGCAGTCTCGTCATCCCTGAGGATCAGATGATGGCGATCTCCACTGCCGGCCAGATCAAGATCTATGACGACCTCGCCGAGCTGGCCACGACCGGCGCCGCGCCGGTACCCGCGCAGACCATCATCGCCGCGAATGTGCTGAGCGTGGCCTTTGACTCCGCCGGCAATCTCTACTACTTGGCCAACAACGGCAGCGTCGGCTCGAATGCCTCGTTCTTTTCCTGCCCGCTGCCGAGTACCGGGCTGCCGTTTGCCACCTGCACTGCGGTCGGCGGCGTGATTCCCGGCGGTCAGTGGCTGGCGATCAATGCCAGCAGTACCGTCTTCGCAACTTCGCGGAATGCGACCACCGGCAGCGTGGTCTCATTCCCCCTCGCCAGCGGTCCGCCGGCAAGCCCCAGCGTGGTCTACACCTCCACCACGGCGCCTGCTGCCTACGGCGGCATTGCAGTGGACGCCAGCAACACCCTGTACGTCACCGAACAGGGCTCGGCCACCAGCATCGCCCACAAGCTGTTCAAGTGCACGAGTGCCTGCCAGGGTACATCCGGCAGCCAGCTGGATCTCACCGCCAACATCACCAGCGGCAATCCCGACAGCGCGCCGGGCGGCCCGCTGGCCACCAACCTGGGCTCAACCAATCTGTTTGTCGGCGCCGCGAGCACCAACCCCCGTTCACCGCAAACACGGCCCGTGGCCTTCGTCTGCGCTGCGGGATCGAGCGGCGGCCTCAGTTGCCAGGCCCGCACCGCGACCTTCCCGTTGCTGTTCGGCGCCGATAGTCCCTTCGTGAATTCGGTCGGCATCGCCGCCAGCGACAGCAACGAGGTCTACGACGCAGCGCTGCTTGATGACGGTGGCGACACCGCCGCAGTGCTCGGCCCGAGCTTCTTCGGCTTCCTGGCGGCCGGACCCCAGTTCGCCTGCTCCAGCACGCCCAGCACCTGTCGGGTCAACCAGCTGCCGTCGGTGCCGATCAACTCGATGCCCGCTTCGGTGCCTTACGGACTGGCCATCTCGCCCTTGAATTGATGGAGGCGCGCAAGTCCGTCACTGCGGAGGTACCCGCCGAGCAGCGTCCCTGGAAAGAGGCGCTGCTCTGGCTGCTGTTGCTGGCGCCCGGATTCCTGCTGGCCTACACCGCGATCAATCGCTACACCGCAGGGCTGCCGGCGGCGCAGGTGGGCGAGGTCGGTATGGACTGGGAGCGGGCGATCCCGTTCTGGCCCTGGACGATCCTGCCCTACCTGAGCATCAACCTGCTGTACGCGGGCTCACCCTTTGTCTGCGAAACCCGCCGGGAATTGCGGACGCATGTGCTGCGCTTCGTGCTGATGACGGCGATCTCGGCGATCTGCTTCCTGCTGTGGCCGCTGCGCTTCAGTGCCACGCGGCCGGAGGTGGACGACCTGCCCGGCCTGCTGTTCGCGCTGCTCGGCTTGGTCGATAACGTCCACAACCAGGCGCCCTCGCTGCACATCAGCCTGCTGGTGGTCCTCTGGGATTGCTATCGCCGGCACTGCCCATCGCGCTGGCAATGGCTGCTGCATCTGGGCTTCGTCGCCATCGCGGCCTCCGTGCTGACCACCTGGCAGCACCACGCGTTTGATCTGGTTTCCGGCCTGGCCCTGGGTGCCGCGGTGTGCCGCGCCATCCCGCTGCCGCCGCCCCGGGCTCGCCGCGCGGCGGGGCCCGAGCAATAAGCCAGCGCCGAGGGCCGCGCTCAGTAGCCGCAGACCGCCGCCGAACGACCCTCCTCCTGCGCCGCCATCACCTCCGCCACCGCGATGCCGGGGTCGGGGAAGGGCGTCGGTAGGGCGACCACCTCGCTGGCGCGGGTGAAGCTCCAGCAGGGCATCTGGATACTCAGCTTGCCCGGCGTCGCCGACAGCGGCCCGGTGAGAAAACGCTGGCTGCCGAAATGGGTGCTGATGAAGCTCTGCACCGCCGGCGGCTGCGCCGATAGCTGGGTCCAGATCGCCCTGGGCACCTCGACCGCCGAGCGGTAGAGGTGGGGATTGCTGTCGAGCCCGCGCGCGCGCCGCTCCTGGCGCAGGCCGTCGGTGCTGTGCAGGATCAGCTCCAGCGGCTGGCCGTCGATATCGATCCGCAGCCGGGCCGGGGAGCAGTAGGGGTTGAAGTCGCTCACCTCGGCGGCGTGGCCGTCGATGCTGCCGCTGTAGCGGGCGTCCTCGGGCTGATAGCGGCTGGGCCCCGGCAGCGGCAGCTCGGTGCCCTGGATGGTCTCGCCGGTAATCACGAACTGCCAGCGGCTCTCGCCGAGATCCTTCTGCCAGTAGCCGCTGCGACCACCCGCGTCCCAGCCTTCGACACGCAGGATCCGGTGCCGGGTATCGGGCGGCAGCTTGCGCAGGCTGAGCCGGTTGGTGTGGCGCCCCGGGATCGCGCTGTGCGCGATCCAGTCCGGCGCCGGCAACTGGAACAGCGGTGCGGCGACGCCATCCTGGTCCTGCCAGGAGTAGTCGAAGAACACCGTGTTGGCGCCGGACACATCGAACTCGTAGAGCCGGGTGTAGACCCGCCCTTCGCGGCTGACCACCATCAGGGTGGAACCGCTGCCGCTCAGCCCGGCCAGCGCCACCGTGCCGCGTTCGGGCCCGCAGACCTCGCGGCTGTCGTCGCTGGGCAGCCAGGGGTCCATGTAGGTGATGCGCAGGCCGTCGCCGCGCAGGGCGTAGACCGTGAGGATGCCGAACACCGCCTGCTCACGGCCGGCGGAATCGACATAGGACAGGTCGTCACCGGAGGTATGCGAAGTGGCCCAGTACTGGGCGTCATCGGGGACCTGCTCGCCCATGTCGGTCCAGAACGGCGCGCCCCAGCGCCGGGTCCAGCCGCTGCTGCCGGGGCCGTAGTTGGCGCCATCCCAGCTGTAGATCCAGCGCTGCTGGTCGAGCGCCAGCACCACGGTGCCATCGGCCGAGACCGCCGAGACTTTTCCCTGCAGGCAGGACGGCACCAGCATCTCCCGCCAGGGCTCGTGGACGCCGCTGACTTCGGCGTTCGCCTTCACGAACAGCCGGCCCTCGCGCACCGCGAAATAGTGGCTGCCGGTGTAGGTCTCGGTGGTGCCGCGCAGGTGGATCAGCGCCGGCAGCGTAACCGCGATGCGCGGCTCCGCCGCCGCGCCACCATCAATGGCATCCGGCCCCGCCGAACCCGGCTCGACCGGCGGGCTGGTGAGCAGGCCGGTGGTACCCAGGTAGTCGTTCGGACAGAGCGGATCGGGCAGCGTGCGGCTGCCGGCGGCAGGGCCGACGTCGCTGACCGGTGGACGGGCGAGCACCTGGGTATCGACCGAGCCGGTGCCCGGGCCGGGGCTGCTGCTGTCACCGCAGGCCGCCAGCAACAGCAGGCCCAGCAGGGCGAGCGGGTGGCCGGGTCGGGGCTGGGGCTGACGATGGGACGCGCGAGTCATTGAACGTAGGTAGGTCTGATGGCGACGGCCGACAGCATCTCATCTGCTGGCGAGCTGCAACAGGAGAAGAGGCAGGTCGCTCGTGCGCCTTAAAGTAGGGAGCAAGATGTTGCTATCCGAGGTAGCGGAATCATCGTGCCGATTTTCCGTGCTGGCTGCGATCATGGACATCAAATGGCCGTTGGACTGAGGCAGACACCCGAGAAATTGCCCAACCTGGCGGGTCATGAAACGCTCTCGCGCCCTAGCTGCGCGCCTTAGGTCGAAGGTTTTCAGTGCGCAACGTTCTCTTCATCTGCGGTAGGAACAAGTGGCGTAGTCCCACCGCAGAGCAGGTTTTCTCGGAGCACCCAGCAATTCAGTGCGCTTCCGCGGGCTTGAGCAGAGATGCTGAAGTTCCTGTTTCAATCGAGCTGATCGAATGGGCTGAGCTAATCTTCGTCATGGAGAAGCAGCACAGGTCGAAGTTGTTGGCACAGTTCAAGCCGCAGCTACGAAGCAAAAAACTGGTGTGCCTCGACATTCCAGATAACTACAAATTCATGGAGCCTGCGCTGGTCAGGCTGCTCGAAAGAAAGGTCACGCCGTTTCTGCCAGCGGCTGGCCGTGCGTAGATCAAGGGCGCACCGCGGTTCTCGCGGCGCCGTGTCGACTGACGCCGAGCCCTCGGACTACTCAGGAAAGATCGGTGCGAATTTTCCTAACCATGGCCACCTACCTCGTATCGCTCGCACTCGTGGCGGTTGCGGCTTTTTTCGTGGTCATCGTCCTGGCAGGGCCGCATTCCGATCTGCTCCCGGGCTGGCTTTCCGCCGTGGTCCTGGCGCTGGGATGGCTGGCGGTCTTTGTCCTGCCGGCGCTGTTGGCCCGGCTTGCATGGCGGCGCTTGGGCCCCTGACTCAACCCCGACCTCGCCAAGCCCCATGCGCGACCCGCTCCCGAGCATCTCGGCGCCGAGGGCCCTGATCCTGGTCAAGCTGGCACACACCCTGGTCTGGGCTGCGTTCGCCGGCTGCATCCTGGCCCTGCCGCTGGCGTCCTGGCTCGGGGAGCACCGTATCGCCGGCTGGCTCGCCGCCATCGTCGCCGGCGAGGTCGCCGTGCTCGCCGGCAACCGCTGGCGCTGCCCGCTCACGGCGGTCGCCGCCCGGTACACCAGCGACCGGCGCCCGAACTTCGACATCTACCTTCCGGCCTGGCTGGCCGAGCACAACCAGCGCATCTTCGGCACGCTCTATTTCGCCGGCCTGATCTACGCCTTCGCACGCTGGGTGTGAACGGCTGCGGCCGGAGCCACGGAACCCCGGCACGCCCGCCGCCCTTTGAGCCGCCGGATCACGGCGCCGGTCGCGCGTTCCGGCGGGGCGGGGTCGGCCGACGCAGGCTGCCCACCCAAACCTTCAAGCACTCGCAGCCCGCGCCCATGACCCCCCATCAGATCCAGCTGGTCCAGACCTCCTTCGCCCAGGTCGCGCCAATCGCCGACACCGCCGCGGAGCTGTTCTACCAGCGCCTGTTCGCCACCGACCCGACCGCCAGCGCCCTGTTCAAGGGCGACATGAAGGAACAGGGCCGCAAGCTGATGCAGATGATCGGGGTGGCGGTGAAGGGCCTCGACCGGCTCGACAGTATCGTGCCGGCCGTGCAGGCCCTGGGCCGGCGGCATCGGGGCTATGGCGTGACCGAGGCCCAGTACGACAGCGTCGGCGCCGCCCTGCTCTGGACCCTGGGTCAGGGCCTGGGCGCGGCCTTCACCGCCGAGGTCCAGGAGGCCTGGACCCTGGCCTACGGAATCCTGGCGACGACGATGAAGGACGCCGCCAAGGCCGGCTGAACCGGGGCGTCCGCACAGCCACGGAATCCATCCCGGCAGCAGCGGGCGCGCAGCCGGGGCCGGCGGGCCGGAACTACCGCTCATTTCGCGACTTCGCGCCGCTGCTCGGCTCGGCCCGCCGGCGCTGCCGATCACAGCGATCATCGGTCGCATCGCCAGGCTTGGGCACCTGCCCTGGCCGGCGAATTTTGATCGGCCTGGCTCAGCTACAGGAAGCATCCATGGACAAAGGCAAACTGGAATCCGTCCGCGACAACGCCGCCAATGGCGCGCTGCAAGCGCGTGGCGTCATCGAGGCGGCAGTCGACCAGGGCGAACTGCCGCGCTGGGTACTGGAAATCTGCGAAGCCTGGGAACGCTCCTCGCTTGCCTACGGCGCCGCCAGCGCACAGCTGCGGCAGGCGCCGCCCCGGCTGACGCTCGAAGCCAGTCCGCACCTGCACTGACCCCGCCCTACCCCCGGGGCGCCGCCCCGAGGCTCAGGCCGCCAGTTGCCGTGGTTCCTTGACCGGCAGCGGGTCCGCCGCGACGCGGCCGTAGAGGTCGTCGAAGCGCACGATATCGTCCTCGCCCAGGTAGGCACCCGACTGCACCTCGATCAGCTCCAGCTGCACCTTGCCCGGATTCTCCAGCCGGTGGGTGCGCCCCAGCGGAATGTAGGTCGACTCGTTCTCGCTGAGCAGGAAGACCTGGTCGCCGATCTTCACCCGCGCCGTGCCCTTGACCACGATCCAGTGCTCGGCGCGGTGGTGGTGCATCTGCAGCGACAGCTTCTCGCCCGGCTTCACGCAGATGCGCTTCACCTGAAAGCGCTCGCCCTGGGCCACCGTTTCATAGAAACCCCAGGGCCGGTACATGCGCGAACGGCTCAGCGCCTCGGGCCGGCGCTCGCGCCGTAGCCGCTGCACCACGCCCTTCACGTCCTGCACGCGGTTCTTGTGGGCGACCAGGATGGCGTCGTCGGTCTCCACCACGACATGGTCCTCGACGCCGACCAGGGCCACCAGGCGCTGGCTGGCGTGCACCAGGTTGCCCCAGCTGTCCTCGGTCAGCACGTCACCCTGCAGGCGGTTGTCGCAGTCGTCGCTGGCCGGCAGTTTGGCGAGAAAGTTCCAGCTGCCGACGTCGTCCCATCCGACATCGAGGGGCACCACCGCCAGGGCATCGGATTTCTCCATCACCGCGTAGTCGATGGACTCGTTGCGGCAGTTGCGGAAGGCGACGGCATCCAGACGCAGGAACTGCCCGTCGCGCTCGCCCTGCGCCACGGCTGCCGCCGCGTGCTCGCACAGCTCCGGCTCCAGGCGCCGCAGCTCGCTGAGCAGGCGGTCGGCACGGAACATGAACAGGCCGCCGTTCCAGTAGTAGCGACCGCTGTTGATGTAGTCCTGCGCGGTTTCCAGATTCGGCTTCTCGACGAAGGCATCGACCTCGGCGGCCTTTACCTCGCCGGCCAGCGGCGCGCCGATGCGGATGTAGCCGAACCCGGTTTCCGGGCGCGTCGGCGCGATGCCGAAGATGACGATCCGCCCCAGGGCGGCCAGTTGCGCGCCGGCCTGGGCGGCCGCGACGAAGCCCGCCGGGTCGCCGATGCTGTGGTCGGCGGACATCAGGAACACGGCGGCCTCCGCCCCGTATTCCCGTGCGACGTACTGGGCCGCTACCGCCGCCGCCGGCGCGGTATTGCGCCCTTCGGGCTCCAGCAGGATGGTGGCCTGGTCGATGCCGATCTCGCGCAGCTGTTCGCTGATGAGAAAGCGATGGGCCTCGGCGCCGATGATCACCGGCGCGACCGCATTGCTGATCGCCACGGCGGTCAGCACCGTGTCCTGCAGCAGGCTGCGCTCGCCCAGCAAGGACAGGAACTGCTTGGGATAGGACTCCCGCGACAGTGGCCAGAGCCGGGTGCCGTTGCCGCCGGCCATGATGACGGGGACCACGGTGGGGCTGGCGCTGAGGCTGGTCTTCATCAACAGGGGGATGGTGCTGTCCATGGCGAATCTCCGGTTACGAGAGGGGCGGTCGGGGCCTGATGTGGCGGGCGGCAAGCCGGGGCGGTCCGCCGTCGGCGGCGCGGCGCTCGCTCAGATGGATGCGGTAACCGGAGTCGAACAGCTCGGTCAGGTTGCCGCCCAGGCGATAGGTCTTCAGCGGTCGCATCAGCTGCATGCGGGCGCTGGTCGTGGCGTCGCAGCGGCTGAGCCAGCAATAGGGCTCCAGCCAGGCGAACTTCGAAGGCTCGTTCAGATCGCTGAGGTTCTGCGCGTGGCCGGCACGGCGCGCGAAGCTGTCGGGATCATCGACCCCCAGGAGCACCCGCGTGGCCAGGCGCTGCAGCGCGCCATGCCCCTCGGGCATCAGCTCGGTACCGTTGGCGTGGGCGAAGGCGGCGATCATCACCAGCGGGCCCAGCGAGTAGTTGTGGTAGGCCAGCGCCCGGGTGTCGCGCGCCAGTTCGTTGGCGAGATAGCCCTGGGCATCGACCTGGCTGGCGGCGCGCCGGTATTGCGCCACCGCCCAGTCGAAATAGTCGCGTCGGTCGAGCGCGACGCCGCTCGCCATCACCGCCCAGGCGGCCCAGTATTCGTGGTTGTTGAACTTGTCCTCCGGCTGGCCGGACCAGTCCTCGATGACGATGGCGGTCAGGCGGTCGAACCAGGCCTCGATGCGCCGCGCCTGCTCGCTGTACTGCTCCAGCGGCCGGCTCACCGAGAACTTCAGCCGCAGCCAGGCCGCGGTGTAGCTGGCCAGCGCCCATTTGCGCACCGCGCGGCCGGTGTGGTCGGTGGTGCGCGACTGCAGGGCGCCGGCCTGGGCCCAGCCATCGAGCAGGTTCAGCGCGCATTGCAGGCTGGGTTCCTGCCCGCTCCGCAGCCAGGACTCCACCGAGGCGCTGACTTCTTTCTCCAGCGAGTTGATGCGCGCGGTCTTGTCCTTGTAGACGGCGTAGGCCTTTTCGTTGAGGTCGTCGCGCGCCTTGTCGGAGCCCTCGTACTTGCTCGGAAACTCCAGGCTCTCGGTGTAGGGCTTGGGCATGGCCACGCACTCGCGTGCCTTCTTGCCGCTCGGCTCGGCAGCGGCGAAAAAGCCGGGTGGTGGCACCAGGCCGCTGTCGCCACCCATGCAGGCCTGGCTGGTCAGGGCGGTGACGGCGATCAGCGCCAGTCGCGCGAAACTCAACATGGAGCGGTGGATCATGGCTTCTCCTTGATGGCGTTCAGGGCCACGCGGCCAGCGCGGCGACGCGTCGCGATTCGGGGCGGGCATCGTCACGGCGGCAGAGCTGGGCCTTGACGCTGCCACCGGCCGGCACGCCTTCCGGGGCTTCGAGGTCGAGCGAGAGGAAGGTGCGCTGGCCGTAGTCGCCATCGCTGCGCAGCTCCACCACGAAGCGGCCCTGGGCCTCGACGCGTGGCGAGTTTTCGAGGCTGATGTGGTCCTTGCTGCCGTCGGCGTACCAGACCGTGCCCTTGAGCTTCTCCACCGCCGGGTCGTCGAAGCGGATGTCGAGCTGGTAGTCGCGGCCGACCAGGTCGCGCACCTGGCCGCCGCCGTTGAACAGCGCCTCGGTGCGGGCGCCCTTCAGGCTCACTGTCCGCGACAGCACCGGCGCCCGGCCGGCGCAGCCATTGCCGATCAGCGGCAGCACGCGCCGGTAGAAGTCGCGCTCGGAGAGGTTGTGGTAGGTCTGCAGCTCCCAGATCAGGATCTTCGGCGGCGATTTCTGGAAGGCCTCGCTGGGCAGGTAGCGGAACAGCGGGCCGTCGAAACCGCCGCCGGCCAGCGACTCGTTGAGCACCTCGACGCCGAGGTACTCGGACAGGAAGCCGGCGAAGTTGTAGGCGCTGTCGCTGTTGCTGGTGCCGACCAGGGTGATCTCCGGCGCGCGGTCCTCGCCGAACAGATCGCCGCCCTCGGCGGCGCCGGTGCTGTAGCGGTCGACGTACTGGTCGGGGTAGCCGAAGCCGCAGAGCTGGCTCGCCGCCTTCTGCAGGGTGCCGCGCTTGGCGAGCACGCCGATGCGGCTGGTGCTGAAGGACTTGCGCGCCAGCCGCGGGTACACCGGCATGCGCTTGATCTCGGCGGCGGTCAGCTGGGCGGTGCGGCGCGCGCCTTCGGGCGTCCAGTGGTGGTCGCCGCGAAAGAAGTAGGGCGGCGCGGTGCCTGGCGACTCGAACAGCTGGTCGAAGGCCGGGACCACGACGCCGGCCTTGCGGAAGCGCTCCAGCGTCATCGCGTAGCTGGTGCGCGCCAGGCCCTGGTGGTAGCGCCGGCGGACCTCGGGCGGCAACTGGTCGGCATGCATCAGGCCCCGGGTGGGCTGGTAGACCATCACCAGCTCGGTGCCGCGCCGGCGCAGCGCATCGCGGAAGCGCCGCAGGCCGGCATAGCCCTCGGCATCGGGCCCGAATACCTCGCGCAGATCGTCGTCGCTGCGGAACAGCCAGCCGTCGCGGCCTTCCACCAGGGTCGCGAAGCCTTCCAGGAAGCCGGTGTTGTAAAGGCTGCGGTTGCTGGCCGCCGGGCACAGCTGGCAGCAGGTCTCGACCCGGTAGCGGGGCTCGGTGACGCTGGCTGGCGCCGGCGCCGGATCGGCGCTGGCGCTGCGCACGGCGAGCAGCGACAGGAGCAGGAGCAGGGCGCGCATGAGGATCGCCGGCGGCTCAGTTGACCACCCAGGTCAGCTGCGGCGCGCTGGCCGGGCCGGTGGCGAACAGGCTGTAGGCGCGACCGCGTTCCAGGCCCATGGGCCGGGCGTCGGCGACCTTGCTGCTGCCGTCGTAGACCGCGAGCTGGGCCCGGATCGCGTTGACCTCGCGCGCGCCGTAGCTGGCCGGCTGGACGCCATCGACCACGGCGGCCGAACCGTCGGCGGTCTTCAGGCCCAGGGCCTTGCCGTCGGTGAGGTTGTAGAACAGCACCAGGGCCTTCAGGCGGTTGCCGTGGCGGGCGTTGTCGAGCACGGTGAAACCGCGCGGCTCGCGCACCACGGTGTAGTAGCGGCCACTGACCAGGCTCAGGCTCAGGCTGGCGCCACCGGCGCTGAGATCGGGACTGCCGGCGGGCAGGAACACGAAGTCGCTGGCGGCCTGCGGCGCCAGCTCGTCGAGCGTCTGATCGCCAACGCGTATGCCTTCGAGCGTCTGCGGCGTGGCATTGAAGACCCGCACGAAGGCCGAGCCGGGTGGTGCGGCGGCGCCGTACAGGCCCTCGTCGCCGCCGGCCCGCAGCCGCGACGACCAGGAGGCGAGCAGCAGGATCAGCAGGCCGACCATGACGGGCAGACGCCGCTTGAACGGGTGCGAGCGATGGGCGCGCATAGGAAGTTGGGTCATGTCGGGCTCCTCGGGCTTGGGGGTTGGGGTGCAGGGCGGCCGAGCGCCGTCGGCAGGCCCTGCCCCCGCAGGTCCACCGGTCTGGGCAGATAGCGCTCCGGGATTTCCCAGATCAGCAACCGGGGTGGCTGCTGCCGGGCCTCGGGATCGTCGAGGTAGTCGAGCATGGGCTGGAACGGGCCGCGGCCATCGACGGCGTAGCTGACGATGTCCTCGCCGAAAGCCTCCTGCAGCGCGCCGACGAAATTCCAGCGCCGGTCGGCGCTGTAGCTGGTGCCGACCAGGACGATCTCCGGCGCCGCCGTCTCGTCGAGCAGGCCGGCGCTGGCACCGGCGCCGACGCGCTCGGTGCGCCGCTGCTCGTAGGCCTCGACGGCCGGCAGCCAGGACTCGAAATGCGGCGCCAGCGGCAGGAAGCGGAACAGATCGCCCTCGTGCGCCGCCGCCGGGTTGTCGATCAGCGTGCGGTACTGGCCGGCGGCATCGGCCCTGGCCAGCCGGCGCGCGCGGGCAACCATGGCCATGGCCTGGGCGGCGCAGTCGGCGCCGCGCGGCGTCCAGTGGGTATCGGTGCGCAGGAACACCTCACCCTGCGCCCGGCAGCGCTCCAGGCTGCCCAGCAGATTGGGCGCGGGAATGCCCTGGCGATCGAGCTCGTCCAGCAGGCGCTCGTAGAGCCGCGCGCGAATCGCCGCCGGCCGGCGGCCACCCGGGTCGAGCTGCTCGCCGTACAGCCGCAGCTTGGCCGGCACCGGCGCCACCAGCAGCACCACGCCACGGGCGGCGAGCCGCTGGTGCACCCAGTCGATCAGGGCGAGATGGCGTTCGACCTCGGCCTCGGCATCCGGGTAGGTGTCGAATTCCTCGGCGCTGAACAGCCAGCCCTCGCGGCCGATCACCAGGTCGTGGCGACCCTCGTTGAACAGCCGGTATTCGAGCGCGGCCCAGAGGTTGGTGCCGAAGTCCCGGGTCGGAAAGGCCTGGTCGTAGTGACGCTCGAAGTCCCTCGCCGCGCCGCCCTGCAGCCAGTCGCCCGCCTGCACCGGCGGGCTGGGCAACTCGACACGGAGCAGCGCGCCGGCCCCCAGGGCCAGGATCACCAGGCCGAATACCAGGGTCTGCAATCGGGTGAGCGT
>JAUYNO010000033.1 GCA_030696045.1 Stagnimonas sp.
TGAACGATGGCTCCCGCATTTTCGCCAGCGGGGAAACTGACACCCGACGGCGCGTTCACCGTCACCAGGCTCAGGCTGGTTACGGTGCTGACCGTCGCAACGCCGGCGCCGACGTCGGTCCCGCCAAGCTTCACCAGTGCGAACGAGCTGCGTCCACCGTCATTGGCGGCGCTGAGATGATCGACGGCGCAACCGGACGCGCATACCGTTCCCACCTTGCTGCCCGGGGCAACGAAGCGGCCCGGACACACGGCCTTGCTGATTCCGTCGCTGCCGCCATCGCCACCACCACCGCAGCCCACCAGGCTCATGGCCAGAAAGGCCAGCATCGTCATGCCCTGCTTCATCAACAAACCCCTCGGCGCTCGTTTATCTGTCCCGGAGGCATGTCATGGCCGCCCCCAAGTTCCCGTACCAAGCAACGGCGCTGCGAATCTGAGGTTGACAGGGTCAGGGTGCGCGCCGGAGCGTGGTCTCGGCGCATCCGGGGCATTAAGGTTTCGCCCTACGGCCGATTCGCCGCCGCAACGGGAGGTCGCCATGTGCCGCAACATCAAGACGCTCTACAACTTCGAACCGCCGGCGACGGACGAGGAAATCCGGGCCTCGGCCCTGCAGTTCGTGCGCAAGCTGAGCGGCTTCAACACGCCGTCGAAGCTCAACGAGGCAGCATTCAACCGCGCGGTCGAGCAGGTCAGCGAAGCCGCAGCGCTGCTGATGAACTCCCTGGTCACGCTGGCGCCGCCGAAGAACCGCGAAGCCGAGCGCGCCCGGGCCCAACTGCTGTCTGTGAAGCGTTTCGGCAATCCGGGCTGAGCACTCAGGCCGTTGCGAGCCGGGGCGCCACCCGCTCCTCGCGAATCGGCAGATTCGCCACCGCCGCGATCAGCGCGAAGCCCATGTCGAGGTACCACATCCAGCTGTAGTCGCCGAAGCGGCTGATGGTCACGCCGCCCAGCCAGGCGCCGAAAAAGCCGCCGATCTGATGCGACAGCAGGGTCAGACCAAACAATGTCGCCAGATAGCGGGTACCGAACAACTTGCCGACCAGGCCGGCGGTGGGCGGCACCGTTGCCAACCAGGTGAAGCCGAGCGCGGCGGCGAACAGGTAGAAGGTCAGCGGAGTGCGCGGCGACACCAGGTAGAGGGCAATCATCAACGCCCGGCTGGCGTAGATGCCGGCGAGCAGATATTTCATCCGATAGCGCTGGCCGAGCGCGCCCGCCGTGAGGCTGCCGGCGATGTTGAACAGGCCGATTAGGGCGAGCGCGGCGGCCGAGACATTGGCCGAGAGTCCGCATAGCGCGATCTCGCCCGGCAGGTGGGTCACCAGAAAGGCGATGTGCAGGCCACAGGTGAAGAAGCCGAGATGCAGGCACCAGTAGCTGCGGTCGGCGAAGGCGCGACGCAACTCCGCCCCGAGCGCGGGGCCGGCATCGGCCGCCGGCGCACCCGCAGCCGTGACGGGGGCCGGCGGTGCGCGAAGGGAGCGCGCGAGCGGCAGGGTCAGCAGGCTGGTGGCGGCCAGTGTGAACATCGCGGCGGCCCAGCCGGCGCTGGCGATGATGGCCTGGGCGATGGGCGCGAACAGGAACTGGCCGAAGGAGCCGCCGGCATTGATGAAACCGGCTGCGAACGGCCGGCGCTCGGGAGGCAATAGCTTCGAGGTGGCGCCGATCAGGATCGAGAAGCTGCCGGCCCCGGCACCGGCCGCCGACAGGATGCCGAGGGCAAACAGCAGTCCCCACTGGCTGGGCAGGAAGGGAGCCAGCACAAGGCCGCTCGCCAGCATCAGCCCGCCCAGCTGCACCACGCCGACCGAACCGCGACGGTCGGCATACATGCCGAACAGCGGCTGCGCCACGCCCCACATGAGCTGGCCGATGGCGAGCGCGAAGCTGATCTGGGCGATGCTCAGGCCGGCGCTGTCGTGGATCGGCACCACGAACAGGCCCAGGCTCTGCCGCACGCCCATGGTCAGGGTGAGGATGCTCGCGGCGACGATCATCAGCAGCCAGGCACTGCGGGAACTGGCGCCCTGCTCAACGGTGGTCATGCAGCGATCTCCACGGCTTGCTCGAATTCAGTCAGCGCCTCGCACTCGGCATCGAGCGCTGCGTACTCGCGCGAGTAGCGCTGGCGGAAGGCGCGCCAGTCCTGCGGCGAGGCCCAGCGATCCACGGTGCGCCAGGTGCCTGGCCGCCCGGCGACGGGCTCCAGCCTGGTGCCGAGATAGCCCTCGCCGCGCCGGAACAGCCGCACCCAGGCGCCCTCGGCGCCGTAGGCCGCGAGGAACTCCGCCTCGCGGTCGGGCGCAGGGCGGAAGTCCCAGATCAGGCGGTGCTCGATCACGCCGCGGCCGCCAGCGTCGGCCGGCCACGCCAGCTGCGCCAGAAGCCCTCGCCCGCGTACACCGCCAGCGCCGACCAGATCAGACCGAAGCCGATCAGCTGGGTCTGGGTGAACGATTCGTGGAAGACGAAGATGCCGGTGATCAGCTGCAGGCTGGGGCCCAGGTATTGCAGCAAGCCGACGGTGGAAAGCGGGATGCGCCGCACCCCGTAGGCGAACAGCACCAGGGGCACCGCGGTGACCGCGCCGCTGGCGATCAGCAGGCCATCCAGCAGGCGGCCGTGCTGGCCGAAGCTGAGCGTGCCCGCCTGCGCGCACCAGAGCAGCCAGGCCAGCATGAGCGGCGCGATCAGCAGCGTCTCGACCCCGAGGCCGGCGACCGAGTCCACCGCCACCTTCTTGCGGATCAGCCCGTAGCCACCGAAAGACAGCGCCAGGGCCAGGGCGATCCAGGGCGGGCGGCCGACGTTGATGGTGAGCCACAGCACGCCGAGCGCGGCGATGCCCACCGCCAGCCATTGCATGCGGTTGAGGTTCTCCTTGAGCACGAACACGCCGAGCAACACGCTGACCAGGGGATTGATGAAGTAGCCGAGGCTGGACTCGATGACGTGGCCGCTGGTCACCGCCCAGACGTAGATCAGCCAGTTGACGCTGACCAGCACCGCCGAGGCGGCGAGCCGGGTACGCGCCACCGGGTCCGCCAGCGCCGCCCAGACCTTGCCCAGCTCGCCCCGGATGGCGAGGTAGCCGAACACGAATAGGCAGGCCCAGACCACGCGGTGCGCCATGATCTGCACCGAGGGCGTGTCGTGCAGTTGGTGCAGATACAGCGGCAGCAGGCCCCAGATGAAGAAAGCCGCCATCGCGGCGAAGAAGCCGCGCCTTGTTTCCATTTCTTCCGCGCTCATGCCTTGTCCTCCCAAACCACGATTCCTTCCTGCTGCAGCGTCCGCTGTACCGCCGCGCGCGCAGCCACTGTCTCGGCGTGCCGCGTGTAGCGCGGATAGGCGCCGCGCATGTCGATGCCGATGCGCATGCCCCAGCGGTAGAACACCAGCAGGTAGGCATCGACCAAGGAGTACTCACCCAACGCGAAACCCTGCGCGGGCAGGCGCTGCTGGATATCGGCGTAGTGCGTGCCGAGCAGCGCGCGGCCATGGGCCTGCAGCGCCGCATGCTGGCTCTCGTCGGCCAGGAAGCGCGCGGGACGAAAGGCCTGGGCGAAGGCATGCGCGTGCACGCTGCTGCCGAGCCAGGACATCCACTCGACCGCCCGCGCCAGCGGCTCGCCGCCGGCTGGCAGCAGTTTCAGTTCCGGCTTGAGACCGGCGAGGTAGACCAGGATCGCGCTCACCTCGGTGAGCGTGCGCGTACCTAGCGGGTCGCGGATCACCAGCGCCGGCACCCGGCCGCGCGGATTGACGGCGAGGTAGTCCGGCTTCTGGTTGGCGCCCTCGGCGACCGCCACCCGGGCCGCCTCATAGGCGAGGCCCAGTTCCTCGAGCGCGATATGTGGCGCCAGCGAGCAGACGCCAGGCGAGTAGTAGAGGGTGTAGTCGCTCACGCTCAGGCTCCGTCGGGGATTTGATACAGGTGCGCCGGTCGTGCCGGCAGCCGATCCGTGAGGTTGATGCGCTCGTCCTCGAACACCGCCTGCACGCTGGGTCGCGCCAGGGTGCGTTCGCTCAGCGCGGTCCAGCGCGGATACTTCGTCTGCGGCGAGAAGCCGTAGCGCTTGGCCCAGCGGAAGAACACGATCAGCAGGGCATCGACCACCGAGAACTCGCCGAGTGCGAAACCCTGCTCCGGCAGGCGCGATTCGAGATCGGCCCAGTACAGCGCCAGCCGGGCGCGGCCGCTGGCCTCGACCTCGGCCTGCGCCGCCAGACTTTCGGCATAGCGCATCGGATAGAACACCTGCATGAACGCATAGGAATGCACATCGGTGGCCAGCCAGGACAGCCACTCCCAGCCGCGCGCCTCCAGTTCCGCCGACTCCGGCAGCAGCCGGGCCTGCGGATGCTGGCGCATCAGGAAGCGCAGGATCGCGAGGTTCTCGCTGAGCACACCTTCCTTGCCGTCGAGCCGGTAGCTCAGCACCGGTACATGCCCGCGCGGGTTCACCGCCAGGAACTCCGGTTTCTTCTGGTCGCCGGCCGGCAACAACAGTCGCGTGGTCGCGTACTCGGCCAGGCCGGCGCGCTGGATTTCCTCAAGCGCGATGTGGCTGGCGAGCGAACAGGCGCCGGGGGCGTAGTAGAGGCGGTAGTGGGTCATGGAGTCGGTCCTTCCAGCGTCTTGGCGCCGAGGGCGAAGCTGGCCTTGCGGATCAGTCCAGCTTCGACTTCGTAGATGCAGAGCATTTCCAAGCTGCCCCGGCCTTCCGGAAAATTGCGGGCGATACGCTCGTGATCGATCACCCAGCCGCCCATCACCGTGCGGCGCAGCAACCTGGCGTGCAGGTCCGGCTCGGCGAAGCGGGCAAGGAAGCGGGGCCGCATCTCGGCGTGGCCACGGGCGAGCTGCGCACCGTGCAGTTCGTACTGCTCGGCGTCCGGCGCGTAGGTGGCGAGCAGCGCCTCGACATCGCGGGCGTTGTAGGCCTCCAGCTGGCGTTGCACGACTGCTTCGGCGGGGGACATCGCAGACTCCGTTGCGGATGCGGGGCGCAGTCTGCTCGCGCGGGCGGGACAACGGAAACGAACAGTTTTGCCGTGGGTTGTGAGCAGAATTCACAGCGCTAGACTGGCGGCATGACCATCCGCCTGCCGCCGCTCGCCAGCCTGCAAGCCTTCGAGGCGGCCGTGCGCCACCAGTCCTACACCCGCGCCGCACAGGAACTGGCACTCACCCACGGCGCCATCAGCCATCACATCACCGGCCTGGAAGAGCGCCTGGGCGTGAAGCTGTTCGAGCGCGAGAAGAACCGCATGGTGCCCACCGAGCAGGGCCGCCTGCTGGTGGTAAAGGTGCGGCAGGCGCTGGGCATGCTGGAGCGCAGCTTCGCCCACGGCGCTGCCGGCAAGCCGCTGACCATCAACCTCAGCGTGCTGCCCTCGATGGCCGGCCGCTGGCTGGTGCCCCGCCTGGCCGGCTTCATCGCCCGCCATCCCGATATCGACCTGCTGATCGACGTCCGCTCCGGCCTGGCCGACCTCGCCGCCGGCGAGGCCGATGCCGCCATCCGCTTCGGCCCCGGCGGCTGGCCGGAGGTGCAGCAGGTCAGGCTGATGGGCGACGAATCGTTTCCGGTCTGCGCACCGGGCTATCGCAACGGGCAGCTGCCGCGCGATCCCTCGGAACTCGCCGACTGCACCCTGATGCGCAATCCCTGGCTGCCCTGGGAGCCCTGGCTGCACGCGGCCGGACTGGGCTTCCGCGAGCCCGGGCGCGGGCCTTCGTTCACGGACTCCTCCGTGCTGCTGGACGCAGCGGCCGCCGGGCTGGGCATCGCACTGGCGCGGCGCACCCTGGTCGAGGGCGATCTGCAGGCCGGCCGCCTGGTGCGGCTGTTCGAACTGGCGGTGCCCGACCCTTACTCCCACTTCTTCGTCTGGCGCGCCGACCACTCGCAACTGCCGGCGCTGTTCGCGCTACGGGACTGGTTGCTGGAGCAGACCCGTAGCTAGAAGCCGAAGGCGCTGCCAAGCTCGCGTAGGGCCTGCAGCTCGCTGTCGTGATCCTCGCGCCGCCGCCGTGCCTCGGCCGCGATCGCGGTGGCCAGCGGTGCTGGCAGGCCTGGCACGGGGACGTCCAGCCCCGGGATCGGCGGCAGCTGCACTGGCACCGGCAGCGGCACCGGGCCGACGCTCACCGGCACCGCAGGCAAGGGCAGCGGAACCTGATCGGCAAGCAGCGGCAGCGGCACGCAGAGCCCGCCGAAGGGGCCAGTCGGCACCTCGAAGGCCGGCGTGTCCAGACGCGGCGGCGCGGTGTAGTTGAGCGCCTGCGCCAGGTTGTTGGAGCTGGCCCGCGCGCCCAGGGGCTCGAAGCCGAAGCGCCAGGCCAGCAGGTTGAGGATGGAGTTGGGATCGAACTGGGTGTGCTCGACATGGCCGCGCTTGGCCATCGGCCCCAGGATCAGGCAAGGCACCCGGCAGCCCAGGCGCCCGTCGTTGCCGGTGGCGGCGAACTCCTCCGGCGTCACCGGCGCGAATGGCGGCGTGACGTGGTCGTAGAAGCCACCCCACTCGTCGTAGTTGATGATCAGCAGGGTGCGCTCCCAGTCCGGGCTCTGGCGCAGCACGTCGTAGATGCGGTTGAGGAAGGCCTGGCCGTTGCGGATGTCGCCGTAGGGGTGATCGTCCATCGAGATCGCGCCGTACTCGTTGAGCGTGCTGCCGACGTTGTCGATGTAGGTGAGGTCGGCCAGACCATTGGCCGCGACCTCGGCGGCGAAGCTGTCGAGGTCGTATTTCTTCGAGAAGCCCTGGTACTTGTCGCCCCAGAACGAGGTGTAGGAGACGTCGGTGTACCAGTAGGCGACGCTGCGGCCGGCGCCCTGCATCCGGTCCCAGACCGTCGGCAGGCTGGAGATGTCAACCGTGTTACTTGCGCGGTCGGTCTGGCCGGCGTGCATGTAGAAGCGGTTGGGCGTGGTCGCCGCCAGGATGCCGCTGAAGTAGCGGTCGCAGATGGTCCAGTGCTCGGCGCAGCCCTTGAAGAAGGGCAGGCTGTCGGCGGTGTAGTAGCCGATGGGAAAGGCGTCGCCTTCCGGCTGGGTCAGCAGGAAGCCGTCCATGCGGCCTTCATTGATTTCGGTACGGCCGCCCTCGTAGCTGTGGTCGGGGTCGGCGAGATCGCAATTCTGGTAGTTCGGCGCCAGATCGTAGGACTCGCGCACCGTGCCGCCGCCGTCGAGCAACTTGGTGCCGGCCTGCACGCCATCGGCGCCTGGCACCCAGCCGAGGTAGTGGTCGAAGGAGCGGTTCTCCAGCATCACCAGCACCACCTTGTCGAAGCCGGCGTTCTTGGCCGCCGGCAGCCCGCCCGCGCCCAGCGCGGCGGTCGCGCCGCCCTCGCCGCAGCCGCTCAGCGCTAGGCCGCCGGCCGTGGCGGCCGCGCCGGTGATGAAGTCGCGCCGGGTCAGGCCGCGCTTGCCACGACCATTGCTTTTGATTTTCATGGGTCCTCCTCCCGGCCGGCAGTGTGCCTGATCGGCCGGGAAGGCGAAGACCCTGCTCCGGGCTCGCGCCCGGTTCCAAACCGGGCCCGCTTTAGGGTTTCAGCACCCGGCGCAGGTCGGCGTAGCCCGCCTTCAGGCTGTCCATCAACAGGCCGGTGGCGGTCTCGATCTCGCTTTCGGCGCCGACCGCCACGGTCTGCGCCCGCTGTATCTGGGCCTTGAGTTCGTTCCAGCGTTGCTCCAATTCCTGCAGCTTGCTGCGGGCATCGGCCTGGAACAGATGGGCCTGCAGCACGCATTCGTCGCGAAGCAGTTCGAGGGCCTGGAGGTCGTTATGCAGGGCTTGCTTGAGTCGGGACATGGGGTTCTCACTTGGGGCTTGGAGCGGTGAGCACAGTCTGGGCAGCCGGGCCGGACGTCGCCTTGATCTAGATCA
Organism: Stagnimonas sp.; assembly: GCA_030696045.1. Classification (GTDB taxonomy): domain Bacteria; phylum Pseudomonadota; class Gammaproteobacteria; order Nevskiales; family Nevskiaceae; genus Stagnimonas. The sequence goes on from JAUYNO010000033.1 coordinate 7,917, forward strand.
GTCCCGCCGAGCAGCGCGCGCCGCCTGCAGCTGGCCCACACTGCTCACCCCACCCAAACGGAGCGTCCGTCACCATGAGCCGCCCCGACATGCATATCCTGATCACCGGCGGCACCGGCTTCATCGGCCGCGCGCTGTGCCGTGAACTGCTCCGGACCGGTTGCCGGGTGACCGTGCTCAGCCGCAGGCCGGGCAAGGCCCGGCTGCCCTCCGAGGTCCGACTGGTCGACCGCCTCGACGGGCTCGACGGCATTGATGGCGTCGTCAACCTGGCCGGCGAGAATCTCGCCGAGGGCCGCTGGAGCCCTGCCCGCAAGCAGGCGTTCCGGGAGTCCCGCATGGGCAGCACCCGTCGCCTGCTGGACTGGCTGGCAGGCCTGTCGCAGCGCCCTGCGGTGCTGGTCAGTGGCTCCGCCATCGGCTATTACGGCGCGGCGGGCGACCGGGTGCTGGACGAATCCGCTGCCGCCGGCAGCGGCTTTGCCGCCCAGCTCTGCCAGGACTGGGAGACCGAGGCGAGCAAGGCCGAGGCGCTCGGTCTGCGCGTCTGCCGCCTGCGCATCGGCGTGGTGCTCGGCCGCCACGGCGGCGCGCTGGCGAAGCTGCTGCCCGCGTTCCGCCTCGGGCTCGGTGGCCGCCTGGGCAGCGGCGAGCAGTGGATGAGCTGGATCCGGCGCAGCGACCTGGTGCGGATGATCCTCTGGCTGCTGCGCACCGAGACGGCGCGGGGGCCCTACAACGGCACCGCGCCCGAGCCCCTGCGCAACGCCGAGTTCACCCAGCTGCTGGCGGCGGCGCTTGGGCGCCCGGCGCTGCTGCCCCTGCCGGCGCCGCTGCTGCGCGGCCTGTTCGGCGAGATGTCGGAACTCCTGCTGGACGGCCAGCGGGTCCTCCCCAGCCGGGCTCTGGCCGAGGGTTTCGAGTTCCGTTCGCCGCGCCTGGAGCCGGCACTGCACGAGCTGCTGCGCTAGCGCTGGATCAGAAAGCCCGGCTGCTCCCAGGCCTGCTCGGCGCGCTGCCAATCCAGCGCCGCGACGCTGGCGCTGGGCGGACCCTGCGCCAGCCAGTCGCGCAGGGCTCCCAGCGCCACCGGATGGCCGGCGGCCAGGCCTTCGACCCGGCCGTCGGGCCGGTTGCTGACCCAGCCCCGCAGGCCCAGCGCGGTTGCCTTGGCACGGGTCGCCTGACGGAACCCCACCCCCTGCACCCGACCCTCGACACTGAAGCGATACACTTCCGGCATGGCTAAGAAGTCCTCCAGATCCGGGGCCAGTGCTCATTCCCGCCCGGCCTCGCGCGTTCGCCGAAGTGTACGCGGCGAGTCACCCGAAGCCGACGACAGCCAGCGCCTGCGCTTCACCGCCTCGCTGCCCGGCCTCGGCGGCGAGCCGCTGTTCCGGATCACGGTCGAAGCGCATTCGGAGCCGGCCAAGGGCGGCGGCGAGCAGCTGCGTCTGCGCGCCCACCTGCAGGCCAATCTCGCCAGCGGCCTGCGGCCGGCGCTGGCCTCGATGGCCGAGCGCTACGGCACCCGGCTGGCGGCGCGTGCCTATGCCGCGCTACCGAATCCGGATGCAGGGGAAGGTCAGCGCGCGGCGAGTGCCCTGAGCCAGGCCCTGGCGCCGCTGGCGCGCCGGGCCGGCGGCTGGATCGAACACCGGCTGCGGCAGCAGACGCCGCGCCTGGCGGCGGCGCTCACGCCCCTGCTCAATCACGATGTGCAGAGCTGGTTCGAGCTGCACGCCTCCACCGGCCCGCTCGCCGACGGCGCCCGTGCCCTGCTGCCGGAGGTCGCCCGGCTCGACGCGCTCGGCATCCATCCGCAGAACGGCCCCAACGCGCCGCCGCTGCAGAGCTGGGCCGGACGCATCGGCAACGAGGTGGCCCAGGTCTCGATGCTGCGTTTCGATGATCGCCAGCTGCCGGACACCCTACGCCAGCGCCTGGGCGGCCAGCCGCTGCAGATCGCGGCGGCGATGGTGCATCTGCTCGCCCACAAGCCCTGAGGGCGTCTTGCTGGAGTAAGGCCATGTCCAAGCCCCTGCTGATCGGTCATCGCGGCGCCCGTGGCCTGGCGCCCGAAAACACACTTAGGGCGCTGGAGGCGGGCATTCACGCCGGCGCGCCCTGGCTGGAGTTCGATGTGCAGCGACACCCCTGCGGCGAACTGGTGCTGCTGCACGATCTGACGCTCGACCGCACCACCAACGGTCACGGCCTGCTCAGTGACATTTCCTGGGCGGCGCTGCGCGGGCTTGATGCCGGAGGCGGCGAGATCATCGCCACCCTCGACGAGGCCCTGGACCTGATCGACCAGCGGGCGCGGGTCAATATCGAGCTGAAGACCTGGGACGGCACTGCGGCCGCGGTCGCTGCGGTGTTGCGCGAACGGGTCGCCGGTGGCTGGCCGGTGGAGCAGTTCCTGGTGTCGTCCTTCCACCTGCCGGAGCTGTTCGAGTTCCGCCAGCTGGCGCCGGAGTTCGCGGTCGGCGTGCTGCTCTGCGGCGTGCCCTTGGACTGGGCCGGCTGTGCCAACGAGCTGCAGGCCAGCAGCCTCAACCTGTCCTCGGAGTTCGTCGATGCGCGCCTGGTGGCCGATGCCAAGGCGCGCGGGCTGGAGGTCTACGTCTACACCGTCAACGATCCCGCCGAGTACCGGCGGCTGGCGGCGCTGGGCATCGACGGCGTGTTCACCGACTACCCGGACCGCCTGGGCACGCTCTGAGCGTCCACGAAAAAGGCCACCCGAGGGTGGCCTTTCTGTAGCGCGAGGGCTTACTTGCCGTCGTGCAGGCCGGCAAACTTGGCGGCCAGTTCCTTCGGCTCGCTGCTGGCGCCGACATAGATCACCTTGGCGCCGTTGGGACCATTGCTGGCAGTAAATCCGGACGCCGTGCCGGACTTCCGGAAACCGGACAGGGCGGCCCAGTTGTCGAACACGTAGTAGCTGCCGTCCTCGACCTGCACCAGGCCGAAGAAGCCCTTGCTGATGCCCTGAATGTTGCCCTCGTAGAGGTTCTGGGCGCCGCCCTTGTAGCCGACGATGGTCTCCATCGCCTTGCTCTCGTTCTTGGTCAGCGCGTACTTGGCCTTCTCGCCATTGGGACCGACCCGGAACTTGGTGACCATCAGCGGGATCTCGCCGGTCGCCAGCCAGATCTTGTAGCCCTTGGCATCGGCCAGCACGTAGAGGCTGTTGTCCTTGCGGATCTCGAAGTAGTCGTCGTTGTTCAGGCCTTCGGCCAGGCGCTTAGCGTTCAGCTCGGTGTCGTAGGTCTTTTCCTTGTCGGCACCCATCCAGCTGTCCTTGGTGGCGCAGGCGGAGGTAAGGGCGACGAGGCCCAGCAGAGCGGCTTGCGCCGCGAGACGCGCGGTGAACGACATGATGACTCCCTGATCCGATGGTTTTGATTCGGGGGCAGAGAGTGCCAAGCAAGAATTGCGTTTCGATGACAGTCCGGCGCGCCGCCCGCGCCGGACCGGGAAATCCATCTACTTCGTGTAGTGGCTGAGGAAGGCCAGCACGTCGGCGACTTCCTCGATCTTCTTGCCCACCGGCTTGCCGGCGCCGTGGCCGCCGCGTTCCTCGATGCGGATCAGCTGCGGCTGGGGGTTGCCGGCATTGGCAGCCTGCATGGCGGCGGCGTACTTGAAGGAATGCCCGGGCACCACGCGGTCGTCGTGATCGGCGGTGATGGTCAGGGTCGGCGGGTAGTCGCGGCCCGGCTTGACGTTGTGCAGCGGCGAGTAGGGATACAGGTAGGCGAAGCCCTCGGCGGTCTCCGAGCTGCCGTAGTCGTCGCGCCAGGCGCTGCCGATGGTGAACTGGTGGAAGCGCAGCATGTCCAGCACGCCCACCCCGGGCACCGCCGCCGCGAACAGCTCCGGCCGCTGGTTGAGGGTGGCAGCGACCAGCAGGCCGCCGTTGCTGCGGCCGTAGATGCCCAGATGCCTGGCCGAGGTGTACCGATGGGCGATCAGGTATTCGGCAGCGGCGGCGAAGTCGTCGAACACGTTCTGCTTGCGCTCCTTGGTGCCGGCGCGGTGCCAGTCCTCGCCGAACTCGCCACCGCCGCGCAGGCTGGGCTGGGCATAGACGCCACCGCGCTCCATCCAGGCCAGGTTCTGCGGCGAGTAGGTGGGCGACAGCGCGATGTTGAAGCCGCCATAACCGTAGAGCAGGGTCGGATTGGCGCCGTTCTTTTTCAGGCCCTTCTTGTAGCTGATGAACATCGGCACCCGGGTGCCGTCCTTGCTGGTGTAGAACACCTGCTCGGTGAGGTAGTCGGCGGGATCGAAGGCCAGCTTTGGCGCCCAGTCCAGCGCCAGCCGGCCCGACTTCATCGGCAGCCGGTAGTTGCTGGCCGGCTGCGCGAAGCCGGTGAACTGGAAGTAGGCATCCGGCTGCCCCGGCTTGCCAAGAATGCCGCTGACATCGCCGATCCCGGGCAGGCGCACCTCGCCCAGCTTCTGGCCGCTGAGCGAGTAGCGGCTGAGCCGGGAGCTGGCCTGGTGCAGGGTCTTCACCAGCAGCTGACCGCCGATCTGGCTGACGCTGTCGATGACATCGCCGCCCTCGGGCACCAGGCTCAGCCAGTTGGCGGGCTCGGGGTGGGCGATGTCGATGGCCACCACGCGCTTTTTTGGAGCGCCGTCGGTGGTCAGCACATAGAGCACACTGCCCTCGCTGCCGATGACGGTGAACGAGCGCTTGAAGTCCTGCCCGAGCAGCAGCACCGGCGCCGCGCCGAACTGCGGCTGCAGCGGATCGCCGAGGTCGTAGACGTACAGGCGGTTGTTGTCGGAGGCGCCTTCGGTGACGTAGGCGTACAGGTAGCGGCCGTCGTCGCTGACATCGCCGACCACGGTCCAGCTCGGGTCTTCCGGCGCGTGCACGAGCAGGTCCTGCGCCTGTGGCTGCCCCAGGCGATGGTAGTAGAGGCTGTGCTGCTCCAGCTTCTCGAAGGTCTTGCCGGCCTGCTCGGTGCTGGGCTTGGGCTCCGGATAGCGGGAATAGACCAGACCCCGGCCATCCTTGGTCCATGCCTGGCCGGAGAACTTCACCCGCAGCAGCTCGTCCGCCGGCTCGGATGCGGTGGCGACGTCGCGGAAGCGGATCACCTCCCAGTCGGAGCCGGCAATCGCCAGCGCGTAGGAGATGGTGCTGGCAGTGGCGTTCGGTTCCCACTGGGTCAGCGCGGTGGTGCCTTCGGCGGACAGCCGGTTGGGGTCCAGCAGCGGGCGCGGAGCACCGCGACCGACCTGCACCATCAGCTCGGACTGGTTCTGCAGGCCGTCGTTCTTCAGGTAGAACCGGGTCGCGCCGACCAGACGCGGCGGGCTGCGGCGCTCGAAATTCCACAACTCGGTCAGGCGCTGCTTGAGCGACTCGCGCTCCGGCAGGGCCGCCAGCAGCGGCCCGGCCAACCGCTGCTGGGCCTGGACCCAGGCAAGGGTCTCCGGCGCATCGACATCCTCCAGCCAGCGGTACGGGTCGGCGACCGGAGTTCCGAAGTAGTTGTCCACCACCGCGCCCAGTAGCGCGTTGGGATAGCTCGGCGGATTGCTGCCGGCAGCCCAGGCAAAGGCCGGCAGGCTGGCCCAGAGCAGGCCCTGGGCCAAGTTCTTGTAGGTTGCTTTCATGGAGAGGAAATGGTTCCAACCGAGAGTGCGGGAGTGGCTCACTCCTTGCTAGAGTGCAGCCTAAGGACACCTGTGGATTATTCGATCACGGGTGAAGGGAGGCAACCGGCTTGCCGGTGCCGTGCTGTGTAGAATGGCGAAAAGCTGATCCGCCCGTCACACCAAAATATTTTGCGAGCCAAGACATGAAAAAAATGCTGTGGGCCGTTGCGGCGGCCAGCCTGAGTGCGTCCGCGACTGCGGCCCCGCTGACCTTCGACGTCAGCAAGGCCTATGTCGGCGCCCTGGGTAGTTATCTGCTTACCGACAGCGCCCGGCCCAACGACTACGGCGCCGGCGTGCAACTGCTCGGCGGTCTGCCGCTGAGCGAGCACCTGAACCTGGAAGCCAATGCCTTCGCGCACTACCTGCCGCGCAAAAGCGACAGCAAGGCTGATCTCAGCCACGGCCTGGGCTTCGACCTGTTGCTGATCCAGCACGCCAGCAAGGCCTCGTCCTTCATCCTCGCCGGTGGTGGCGTGGTGCGGGAAGACGTCGGTCATATCGAGAACATCGCACCGTTCGCCAATGTCGGCTTCGGCGTGATGGGCGCGCTGCCGCTCGACAACCTCAGCTGGCGCGCCGAGGCGCGCGGCGTGCTGAATTTCAACGACAACGCCACCGAGACCAGCGCCGATCCGGTGCTCGACGTCCGCCTGGGCCTGGGCCTGGTTTACGGCTTCGACTTCAAGCCGGAAGTGGTGCCGCCCAGCGACACCGACGGCGACGGCGTGATGGACCCGACCGACCAGTGCCCGAACACCCCCCCCGGCACTGCGGTCGATCCGGTCGGCTGCCCGCTGGCTCCGGCCGACACCGATGCCGACGGCGTGGTCGATACCCTGGACCAGTGCCCGGGCACCCCGGCCGGCGAGAAGGTTGACGAGCGCGGCTGCACCCTGCCGGTGCCGGTTGGCAACCCCGACCTCGACGGCGACGGCGTGCTGAATGCCGCCGACCAGTGCCCGGATACCCCGGCCGGCTTCAAGGTCGATGGCGTCGGTTGCATGGTCGAGCAGACGGTGGCGCTGCAGAGCGTCAACTTCGAGTTCGGCTCCGACGCGCTGACCGCCGAAGCCAAGGCGATCCTGGACGGCATCGCCAAGAGCCTCGCGGCGCAGACTGCGGTGAAGGTGCAGGTCAGCGGCCACACCGACTCGCTCGGCCCGCAGTCCTACAACCTGACGCTGTCGCAGAAGCGCGCCAAGTCGGTGATCGGCTACCTGGGTTCGGTCGGCGTCGATGCCGCCCGCCTCAGCGCCGACGGCGAGGGCGAGTTCGCCCCGGTCGCCAGCAACGACACCGAAGAGGGTCGTGCCAAGAACCGTCGCGTCGAGTTCAAGATTCTTACCCAGTAAAACGGGGATGGCGCAGCACCGGCCGGGGCGGGCCACCATCCGCCCCGGCTTTTTTGTGCCCGCTTGACCGAGCCGCTGCACGGCGTCATCGCGGGCAAGCCCGCTCCTACAGGCCTCCGGGTATTTGTAGGAGCGGGCTTGCCCGCGACGCCGCGATTGCGCCCTGTGCAGCGCCTGTCTAACCGAGTTGCGCCAGCACTTCCGGCAGCCTGGCCATGGCGTGGCGGTAGCCACGCTCGACGATGGCGTCGAGATCCTTCCAGTCGAAGGTCTGGATGCCGCCCACCGGCATCCGCAGGTAGAGATCGGCCCGCTCGGCGCGACTGCGCACACCGGACTCCGAGGTCAGCGTCGAGGTGCGGAACAGGATGTCGAGCAGGGTCACCCGCCGGCCGTCGGCATTGCGGTTGAGCACAGCCTCGAAGTCCGGCCCCTCGATGCCGGGCGCGGCGATGCTGCCCTCGGTGGAAACATCGCTGGCGATGATCGGCCCGCGCGCCAGCCCCTGCATGACATCGGTGGGCAGGCTGTTGACCACCGCGCCATCGGCCAGCAGGTCGCCGCGATAGGCCACCGGCGGCGCCACGCCGGGTATGCACATGCTGGTCCCCACCCAGTCGGCGACCAGGCCCTGGTCGTGGACCATGGCGATGCCGCGGGTGAGATTGGTGCTGACGCAGAAATAGGTCTTGCGCAGCTGCTCGATGCGACTGTCGCCGAACACCTCCTGCAGGCGCCGGCGCATCTTGCGGCCGCCGATCAGCGCCACCCGGGGCAGCAGGTAATCGTTGAGCAGGTTGCGGTTGACGAAGGTGTCGCGGGCGATCTCGGTGATGCTGCGGGCATCGTGGCCGCTGGCGTGCAGGGCCGAGACGAAGGCACCCATGCTGGTGCCACCGGTGAGGTCGATCGGCAGCTTCAGCTCTTCCAGTGCCTTGAGCAGGCCGATGTGGGCGAAGCCGCGCGCGCCACCGCCGCCCAGCACCAGGCCCAGGCCGCAGCCGGTCAGCTGGCGGGCGAGGCTGGCGATGTCGCCTTCGTCGTTCGGCCGCAGGAAATAGTGGCTGCTGGCATGCAGGGCCTGACGCCAGGCCTGCGCGGCGGCGGCGCCGAAGCCCTGGGGCCGCAGCAGCACGGTGTCGACCGGGGTGCGCACCGAGGCCCGCACCAGGGCGTCGATCATCCGCGACGGTGCCGGCGTGGCATTGGCATCGGCCACCACCAGCACTCGGTCGGCCTGACGCAGCGCCCGCAATGCCCAGGCATCGTCACCGTGGCCGGCGTCGTAGATCAGGTGCTCGTGCCCGGCCTCGATGCCGTTGAGCCATTCCATCAGCCGGGAATCGTCGGCGCCGGAGCCGGCCGTCACCGCTGCCGCGCCCGCGCCCAGGGCGCGCTCGACATAGGCGGCGTCGATCAGTTCGCAAGGGCCGCGCTTGGCCAGCGCCGCGGTCAGGGCGCGGGCCAGACCCTGGCCGTCGATCTCCGGCGTCGCCGCCACCACCGCGAAAGTGCGGGTGCGGCGCGCCGAGGCCAGCTGCGTGGCACGGTTGTTCTGGCGCAGGCGGCCGACGATCACCCGCGCCATCGCCACCAGCGCCGCCGGGTGATCGAGCACGAAGGCGTAGAAGGCCTCGCGCGAAAAACACCAGAGCAGGCTGTCGCGCAGGGCATGCACGGAGGCGCCGCGCGGCTCGCCGGCCAGCACCCCGATCTCGCCGATCGGTTCCAGCCGGTAGATGTCGCCCGCCACCTGGCCGCTGGGCAGCACCGCGCGCAGCCGGCCGGTGGCGACAATGTAGAGCGCGTCGGAAGTCTCGCCCGAGGAAAACAGGGTCTCGCCCCCGCGCACCGCCCGCAGCTTGGCGCAGGCGGCGAGCGTGTCCAGGGCGTCGTCGGAAAGCCCGGCGAACAGCACGCATTCGGCGAGAGTGCTGCGGGCCTCCATCGTCAAGCAGCTCCGGGCTGGGGATAGGGTTGGACGAGGGCCAGTGTAACGGAGCACGCTCGCTGGCCGCCCCGCCCCCTATGAATAACCCCGCCCTCCAGGCCGTAGTTGGCGCGGCGCCGGCCAAGAAGATATTGTCTACCTGTAAACATCGACCCAGACCGCATGCCCGCTAAGCCCCGCGCCAACGCCAAGCCGGCCCCGAAACGGGTCTACCTCAGCCGCGACCTCCGGCGCCAGAGCCTGCTGGAAGCGGCGGCCGGCATCGTCGAGCGCGCCGGCTGGCCGGCGCTGACCATGAGCGCGCTCGCCGAGCAGGGCGGCACCAGCCGGCAGCTGATCTACCAGCACTTCAGCAGCCTGGACCAGCTACTCGCCGACACCGCCTGGCACATCTTCAACGACACCATGGCCGGCACCCAGGCCTCGATCAGCGCCCATCCCGGCAGCCTGCGTGAGGCCGCCGAGGCCGCCGAGGCCATCACCCTCGACCTGCCGGCGGGCCGGGGCGACGCCCTCTGGCAGCTGGTTGCGGGCACCGCCGGCTCCTCGCCGGAGCTGGACAAGATGCGGCGCGGCTTCCGCGACCTGATCGGTGGCCTGTGGGCCACGCCGGTGCGCAAGCAACTGGGCTTGAGCGCGGCCGACAGCAAGGCCTACGCCTGGATGACCGTGATGGCCTTCTGGGGCATGCGCCAACTGGTGCGCGACAGCGTGCTCAGTCGCAGCCAGGGCGTGCGGCTGTTTGGCCAGTTCGTCGAGCGCCTGTCCCGGCCCTGAGCTTGTGAATAAATCTACTGCGCTGACCTGCTGCGGCGTCATGCGCTGCTCGCAATCCTCACGTACTTAAGTACGCTGCGGTTGCTGCGCTGCTATTCCTTGCATCAGGCCATGCTCGCTACGATTTCTTC
>JAUYNO010000044.1 GCA_030696045.1 Stagnimonas sp.
TCAGCAGCAGGGCCAGCAAGAAGCTCGCGAAGCTGGTGGCGAACGTCACTTCGGTCTGCCGGCGCAGGACGCAGAGATCGCGCTCCAGCAGCAGATGGCCAATCAGCTCGCCGCCGGCGCGCACCGGCTGCAGCACCTGCAGGCGGTTGCGGCCGGGTTGCTCCACCGGTCGGGGCGGGCAGCGGCTCGCCGCCTGCGGGCCGTAGGTGGCCAGCAGGCCGGGCTCGGACCCCGGCTCGCCGCTCTGGTACAGGCAGGCCAGCACGATGCCCGGAGTCGCGGCGAGGCCGTGCAGGGTGCGTCCGGCGTTCTCGGCGTCGGAGAAGCTCAGGGCGCCGGCGCTGTTTTCGGCGACCACCGCCGCCAGCGAGCGGGTCTGCTGCTCGGTGCCGCGGCGCAATGTCACCGCGCTCAGCCAGGTCACCGCCACGAAGGCCAGCAGCAGGCCGGTGGCGCAGATCGGTAGCGCGATCAGGGTCAGCTTGCGGCCGATCGGCAAGTCGCGGAAGTGGTGCCGGATCACTTCAGCACCTCCAGCGCGGCGGTCAGCAATTGGGCGTCGGCCCGCAGTCGCGCCTGGCGCAGGGCGTCGAGCCGGATGTAGAAACGGACCCGGTCCTGCACCACGACGAAGCCAATCATGCCGCCCTGTTCGACAAAGTCACGGCCCTCGCCGACCGTGAGCACACCGGCATCCGTCCGCGGGTGCTCGCCGTGCTCGGAGTAGAGCAGCTGGCAGCCTTCGGCCGCATCCGACGCCGCCACCGCAACCACGACCACCGGCTGGCCGCGCAATTTGCGGCCGGCGATCTGCTGCTCGGCCAGCGCAGCGAGGGCGGGATCGTCGGCGATGCACAGCCGGAAGCCGGCCGTGAGATCGCTCGGCCAGTAGGTGAACTTGATGAAGTTGTAGAGGTAGGCCAGTTTGATGCGGGCCAGAGCCTCGCGATCGCTGGCCTGGGCGGGAGCCGGTAGCAGGACGCAAAGCAGCAGCGACAGCACCAGCAGGAAGAGGCTGCGGCGGCCGGAAGCCGAATGCGGTGGCGACATGGCTGGCTACCAGTCCAGCCGCAGGCCAAGGTACAGACTGCGCGCGATGCGCCGTGGCTGGTCGGCCCCAAATTCGGCATGACTGGATTGCAGCAGGTTGTTGCCGCTCAGGCGCAGGGCGGCGTGGCGGTTGAGCTGCCAGTTGAGGTTGCCGTCCAGCTCGGTGTAGGCCGGCACGTCCTGGTTGGGCAGCGCGCCGACATGACGCAGGGCCAGCTGCAGGCCCAGGTCCTGGCGTAGCTTCCACAGCAGACGCAGGAAGGCCTGGTGGCGGGGATCGTTGCCCTCGCGGCTCTCGCTGCGGCTGTCATTGCTGCCGGGCTTCGGCCGCAGGTCCAGGTCCAGGTAGCTGTAGCCCAGCAGCCAGTGCCGGCGCGCGTCCGGCCGCCAGCTCAGCAGCCATTCGCCACCGAGGCTGCGCCCCTCCATCTCGTTGCCGATGACGCCGGTGCCGTCGTCCGTGGTGTGGACGCCCCGGAGGTCGTCGTAGACGTTGTAGAACAGGGCGCTGTCCAGGCTCAGCCGCGGGTTCAGCGCCCGGCGCCAGCCGAGTTCGTAACCCAGCAATTGCTCCGAGCGGAAACCGGGATCGCCGACCAGATCGCGCTGCAACTCCTGGTCGAACAGGATCTCGCAGGTCCTTGGCCCCAGACCCGCCGCCCGGCATTCCGCGTAGGACTGCGGCGTGCCATTGCCGAACAGGACGGCGCACAGCGGCGGCGCGCCGCCGGCGTCGATGCAGCCCTGCTGCGAGGTATTGACGCCCAGGTCCGGCAGCTCGCCGGCGGCGCCGCCGTCGAGATCCTCGGCGGCATCTTCCGGGCTGCGGCTGGCGGCGCCGACCAGACGGGCGTCGTGGTCGAGCCGGCTGGGAGTCCGCACCGCCCGCGAGACCGCGCCCCACAGCGTGCTGCCGCCCGGCTGTACCCAGGAATAGCGCAGCGAGGGCTGGAACTCGAACCCGGTGAAATCGTTGTGCTCGAACTTGCTGCCGTAGCTCAGGCTGCCGCGTTCGCTCAGCAACCACTGGTCCTGGAGGTAGGCGCTGTAGAGCTTGATGGTGCGCGCGGCCGGCGTGAAGATCAGGCTGTTGCTGCCGCCGGTGTGGTCGGCCGAACGGCGATAGGCCAGTCCCCAGACCAGATCGTGCGCGCGCCCCAGGCGCAGGTTCTGTTCGTAGCTCAGCTCGACCGTGTCGCGCTGCTCGAAAAAGCCGCCCTCGATCCGCCGGTGGCTGCCGTCCCAGTACAGCTGGGCGACACCGTGCAGCGTGCCGCCGTGGTGCTCGCGACCCAACAACAGGCTGCTGCCTTCCAGCTCGATGCCGCCGGAGCGGCCGGACTCGGTGCCCTCCTGGTGCTGGCCCAGCAGCGACCAGGCGCCCCAGTCGCCGCGCAGGCTGAGCGCGGCGTAGCGCCAGCGATCCGCGTCGCCCTGGCCCTCGGCTACCGTGCTGTCGATGTTCTGCGCCGTCAGCCGGGCGCTGAGCCCGCCACCGAGCAAGGCCCCGCCCCAGCGCAGCGCGCCGTTGGCGTTCTGGTCCAGTCCCGCGCCCAGCGACAGGCTGCGACCGTGGCCGTCGGCCGCGCTCTTGCTGACGATGTTGATGACACCGTTGACGGCGTTGCTGCCCCAGAGGGTGCCGGCCGGCCCGCGCAGAACTTCGATGCGCTCGATCTGGTCGAGGTCCGGTACCTGCTGATCCCAAAACACCCCGGAGTACAGCGGCGTGTACAGGGTGCGGCCGTCGAGCCGGACTTCCATCTTGTCGGCCAGGGCATTGTTGAAGCCGCGTGCCGAGATCGCCCAGCTGTGGCTGTTGATGCGCGCCACGTGCAGGCCCGGCACCTGGCGCAGCAGTTCCGGCAGCAGACTGGTCGGTGCCTGGCGGATGTCCTCGGCGGTGATCACGTAGACCGCCGCCGGCACCACCTGCAGCGCCTGCGCGCGCTTGGATACCGAGGTCACGGTGACCTCGGACAGTTCCTGCAGGCTCATCTCCATCAGGTCGGCGTCCGCCGCCAGGCTGAAGCTGGCCAGCAGCAGACCGGCCGCGAGCAGGCGGCTCAAGCCTTGACGCGCCAGACGCAGCGGCTTAGTCGGCATCGACCGGGCCCATGGACAACAGCCGTTCGGCCATCAGGCCATCCGCCCCCAGCATCGGCGTCAGCTCGTCGAGCGCCACCGCCTTGGAGAAATAGAAGCCCTGGGCCCGGGTGCAGCCGAGCCGGCGCACACCCTGCACCTCCAGCAGGTTGCTGCAGCCCTCGGCGACCACTTGCAGGCCCAGGCTCTGCGCCAGGGCGACGATGGCCGCAATGATCTTGCCGCCGCCCTCGCTCAGGCTCATCGCCTGGATCAGGCTGCGGTCGAGCTTGATGCCGCTGATCGGCACCTCGTGCAGGCGGCCGAGCGCCGAATAGCCGCTGCCGAAATCGTCCATGTGCAACTCGATGTCGAGGTCCCGCAGCTGCTGCAAGGCCGCCCGCAGCGGCTCGATCTGGGCCACCTGCTCCAGCAGCTCCACCCGCAACGCCGAGGGCGGCAGGTTGGCCGCGCGCAGGGCGCTGGTGACGTAGGCGCCGAGGTCCGGTGTGCGCAGCGCGTGTTCGGACAGGTTGACGTTGACGCTGTAGCGGCTGTCGCCGGTGCGCGCGCGCAGCTGGGCCAGGTCGTTGCAGGCCTGACGCAGCACGAACAGGTCGATCTGGTCGATCAGGCCGATGTCCTCCGCCACCGCGATGAAGCTGCCGGGCAGCAGCAGGCCACGCTGCGGGTGCTGCCAGCGCACCAGGGCCTCGAAACCGCAGACCCGGCCGGCCGAGAGGTCCAGCACCGGCTGGTAGTACACCCGCAGTTCGCCGCGCTGCAGCGCCCGGCGCAGCTCGGTTTCCAGCACCAGGCGCTGCCCGACCGCGTCGCCGCTGGCCAGGACATGGATCGGCACCGATTTCTCCCGGGCGCGAAACATGGCGATGCTGGCGTTGCGCAGCAGTTCCTCGCCGCTGGCATGGCCCTGCTCGCCGGTGGTGACGCCGATCCGCGCGCTCAGGATCAGGCGGTGGTCATCGAGGAGCACCGGCAGGTCCAGGGCGGCACACAGGGCGCGCGCCAGGCTGCTGAGCTCTTCGGGCGAGCCGTAACCGCGCATCAGCACCGCGAACTCGTCGCTGCCCACCCGCGCCAGCGCATCGCCGGAGCGAACCACCAGGCGCAGGCGCTGCGCGAGTTCGGCGAGCACCCGGTCGCCGGCGTCGAAACCGAGATCCTCGTTGATCCGGCGCAGGCGTTCGAGGCCGATCACCAGCACCGCGCAGCGATAGTCATCACCGCGCCCGACCCGGCGGGCGGCGGCATCGAGCAAGACCAGGAACATGCTGCGCCCGGGCAGGCCGGTAAGCGAATCCTTCTGCAGGTCTTCACCGGCCTCGCGCGGCGCGGCCTGTTGGTCCAGCATCTGGCGTAGCGAGCAGGCATAGGCCAGCGCCCGCCCGCGGCGATCACGGACCGCCGCTACCGACAGCGCCAGATAGCTTTCCTCACCCTGGTCGGAGCCGCTGTACAGCAGGACCTTCTCGGCCTCGCTGTCCTCCAGGGCCGCGAGGTTGCGCAGGCTCTCGAGTGCGAGTGCGTCGCCGAGCACGCTGGCCGCCCGGCGACCGATGAGATCCTGATCGCCGAGCTTCAGGATGCGGCGGCCGCGCTCGTTGGTGGCGCGGATCACGCCGTCGGCATCCAGCAACAGCAGCGCTCCGCGACTCAGATCGGCGATCTCGCGGGCCGCCAGTTTCTCGGTGACCTCCACCAGTCCATAGCGCCAGGTGACGTAGGCGGTGATCAGATCGAATCCGAGCATGCTGACGAAACTGACCGGGTAGACCGGCAGGCCGGAGAAGGTGGCGAACTCCAGCACGGTAAACACCAGACTGGCGATGGCGACGCTGAACAGGGTCAGGCGCTCGCGCTCGACCGTCCCGGGCAGCGAGTGGGTCCAGGCGCGGCGCGCGTCGATCAGCAACAGCAGCGACAGGCCGGACATCCAGACGATCACCACCGGCCCCAGCGGCCCGTGCGCGGGCTCCATGCCCCAGGGGTAGTGATAGACGCCGCCGATGATCCAGGGACTGCCAACGGCGATCATCGCCAGCACCACGCCGATCACCCAGTTGAGGCTCACCAGCCGCCGGCGCAGGGCATCGGTGCGCAGCATCACGAACACGAACTGCACCAATAACGGAATGGAGATGCAGGCCACCGCGTAGACCTGACGCATGGTCAGCACCATCAGCTCGGGTTCGGTCTGTAGCCGCATCAGTCCCCGCCCCAGCGACCACAGCACGAACAGCGCCGAGTAGAGCGCAAACATCCGACTGATGCGGGAGCCGCGCTCCCAGTAGAGGATCAGTCCCCCGGCCACGCCAATGCCGAGCGCGGACAGGAAGAAAGGCACCGCCGTCCAGGAAAAGGCGTAGTGAGAGGGAGCCATCAGATCCTGCAGCCACAGGACATTGATCAGCGACGGGTACTCATGCCCCTCCAATTTGCTCTCCTGTCCCTGTGATGTGTTACCGCCGGGCGCGACCCCGATCCATTTTTTACGTCGGGTCCGCCGCGTGCCCGACCGCCTGGGCGCCGGCCGGGCGCCAGCGACGCCGCCAGCTGAAGTTGGTTTCAGGCGCCACTGCAAGAGTGCCGCATCGGCGTCCGTCTGCCCAGCGATTCGCGCTGACTTCGTGCCCGATGCTGAGTTTCTACTATCGTCAGCCACCGACAGAAGTGCGCGAGGGGGATGCCTCGAAACGACCGGCACCCGATAATTTCCGGCATGTCCCCAACCTCGCTCCGCCCTGCCCTCAGCGCCCGCCTGCTGCTCGAGTTTGCCGCCGAACGCGGGCTGCCGATGCGCGAGGCGCTATCCGGCCTTGACCTGGAACCCGCCAGCCTGATGGCGCCGGATGCCCGCATCGACAGCGGAGTCGAGCTGGACCTGATCGCCGGCGTGGTGCGCCGCCTGGGCGACAGCCCCGGTCTGGGCCTGGAGCTGGGCCAGCGCTATCACCTGACCGCCTACGGCTTCTGGGGCTTTGCCCTGCTGAGTTCGCCGACCCTGCGCGCCGCACTGGAAACCGGCCTGCGCTATCTCGACCTGAGTTATTCGTATCTGCGGGTGCGGCTGCGGGACCAGGACGAACACACCTGGCTGATCTTCGATGCCGACGCGGTTCCGGCCGCGCTGCGGCGCTTTCTGCTGGAGCGCGACATCGCCGCGCTGGCGGTGATCCTGCGCGAGCTGTTCGCCACCCAGGTGCGGCCCTCGGCCCTGCGCCTTACCCAGCCGGCGCCGCCCGACCTGCGGCCCTACCGTCGCCTGTTCGGCATCGAGCCCCAATTCAACTGTCCGGAGACGGCGGTGCTACTGCCCAAGCTCCTGCTCGACGCCCCCTTGCCACAGGCCAATCCCCTGGCGGCACAGCTTTGCGAGAACCAGTGCCGGCAGCTGCTGGCGGAGCGCCGCCAGCGCGGTGGCCTCGCGGCCCAGGTCCGGGATCGCCTGCTGCGCGGCGTCGGCAGCGGCCGGCTGCCGGACATGGACAGCCTGGCCGCCGAACTGAACCTGAGCAGCCGCAGCCTGCGACGCCACCTGGACGCCGAGGGCAGCAGCTACCGGGCCCTGATCGACGAATTGCGCCAGACCCTGGCCGAGGAACTGCTCGCCACCCCCGGGCTGAAGCTGGACGAGATCGCCGCCCGGCTGGGTTATTCCGAGGCCGCCAGCTTTCTGCACGCGCGCAAGCGCTGGCGCCAGGCGACGCCGGCCTAAGAACTTGTCCGTGAATAAATCACGTCTGCGTTGCCGGTCAAAATCGCGTCAGGCAAGGCGCCGGCCGACGAGAAGGCTTGAAGCCTTCGCTAGGCTGGCAACGCCGCATGACGCGATTTTGGCCAGCAACCCTTCGGGGCGGGGCTGTTTTGGGGCATTGCGGCGTCAGCCAGAGAGGAAAATAGAACCACTATTCCCCTCTCTGCCTTCCTTGCACTGCCCCCAAACAGCCTTCCGCCGCAGGCGCGATTTATTCACGGACAAGTTCTAAGTTTGCCGCTACTGTCACCGCAACCCGTTTTCCATCACCGAGCCCCGGATATGCGCATCCTCCACACCATGCTCCGCGTCGGCGACCTGCCCCGCTCCATCGGCTTCTATACCGGCGTGCTGGGCATGCGGCTGCTGCGCCAGCACGACTATCCCGAGGGCCGATTCACTCTCGCCTTCGTCGGCCACCAGCCGGAGAGCGAGGGCGCGGTGATCGAGCTGACCTACAACTACGGCGTGCCGTTGTACGAGCTGGGCAATGGCTTCGGCCACATCGCCATCGAAGTGGACGATGCCCATGTCGCCTGCGAACGGGTGCGCGCCCTGGGCGGCAAGGTGACCCGTGAAGCCGGGCCGATGAAGCACGGCAGCACCGTGATCGCCTTCGTCGAGGATCCGGACGGCTACAAGATCGAGTTCATCCAGCGCAAGGGCGCCGGCTGAGCCGCGCGCCGGGGCCGGCGGCTCAGCGGCCGAAGCGGCCGATGGTGCGTGACAGCCGGTCGAACATACCGGTGGCGCTCAGATTGACCCGCTGGCCACCGCGGTCGAGCGCGAACACCTTGGCGCGCAGGCCGAGGTTGCGGGTGATGGCATCGCTGGCCATGTCGCCGTTGGCCAGCACGTATTCGTGGTTCTCGACCGAGTCCACCATCGGCACCAGGGTTTCCGCCAGCAGCACATGCCCGTGCAGCTGGCCGTCGAGGTCGTGGGCGTAACGGACGATGGCCCGCAGCGCGACCAGGTATTCCTTCAGCTCGGCGAAGTTCTCGGTCCGCCAGAGGCCGTGCACCAGCCGCTCGCGCTCGATCTCGGCATGGGCCGCCAGCAATTCGCGGAGGCTGTGCTGACCGCCACCGGCCAGCACGCTGTCGTCATAGCTCAGGCCTTCGCGCAGGCCATTGCTGGCATCGGCGACCCGATAACGAGCCTTGCCCATGTCGATGCTGCGCGGATCGACGCCGCTGCTCTTCAGCGCCAGCGCCAGGAAGTCGCGAAACGTCGCCGAACTCGTCTGCTCGGCCTGGACCTGTTCGGCGCTGGAAAGATAAGGACGGAGTACGGACAGGGAATCCATGAGCAACAACCGTGGATATTCGTCCGACAAAATTACCACGCCGCGTGCCGCCGCGTCGGCACCCTCCGAGCGCCAGGATCAGGGCTCAGGGCGCCAGCGCCGGCGAATTGGCGGGTGGCGTGCTGGCTCCACTCGCCGCGCCGAGGCGATTGCTGCCCACCGCGACCGGGAAGGCGGTGGCAAAGCTCTCGGTCCCGCCGCGTTCGGTGATGGTGCTGACGTACCAGTGCTCGCCCAGCACCTGCTCGGGCGTGACGTCAAACACCATGTAGCCCTTCTGTTGCAGATCCACGTACTTGATGTGCGGATTCACCAGACTGATGGCGTCCTGCACCGGCGCCAGCTGCTCCAGGCCGGGCGAGGTCACCGAGGTGCAGACGTATTCCACCGCCAGCGAGCCGGCGCCGGTCAGCGGGTTGTAGGCGACCGGATTGTTGGGATCGGGAGTCAGGTCCATGGTCCAGCTGGTGTGGATGTCGCCGGTCAGCACGACCACGTTGTCGATGGCCTGCTCGGCCAGATGGTTGAAGATGGCGCTGCGCTCAGCCTGGTAGCCGTCCCACTGGTCGCCATTGAGATACTGACCGCCGCTGCCGGCAATCGGGATCAGCGACAGCTGCGGCACCTGGGTCGAGAGGTCGGGCAGGCCCACCACCTTGAGCTGGCCGAACATCACCTGCTGGCCGAGGAACTTCCAGGTCGCGGTGGAACTGCTCAGGCTGTCTAGCAGCCATTGCTGCTGCTCCGGGCCCAACAGCTTGCGGTCCGGGTCGGCGACGTCGTCCGGCGGCAGCGGCGGCAGGCCCAGCGGCTCGTCGCGGTCGTGCAGGCGGGTGTCGAGCATGATCAGGTCCATCAACCCGCCGTAGCTGAACTTGCGGTAGATGCGATCGGGGTTGCCCGGCTCCGGCAGGCGAATCGGCATCCACTCGTCGTAGACCTGCTGGCCGTAGGCCTTGCGATCCACCCAGGCGCCCTCGGCGCCCTCGGTATGGTTGTTGGCACCGTCGCGCCAGGAGTTGTCGGCGGTCTCGTGGTCGTCCCAGACGCAGATGAAGGGGTGCTGACGGTGCACCTCCTGCAGGTCGGGATCGGTGCGCTTGTAGTAGCTGTGGCGGGTGCGGTAATCGGCCAGGGTCAGCATCTCGGTGGCCGGCTCGTAGGGGCGCAGGTCACCGTATTCGCCATTGCCGTATTCGTAGACGTAATCGCCCAGGTGCAGGATGACGTCGAGGTCGGCGCGCTTGGCGACCTGGGCATAAGCGTTGAAGTAGCCGTGGGCATAGCTGGAGCAGGACACCACCCCGAAGCGCAGGCGCTGCACGCCCTCGGCCGGTGCGGTCCGGGTGCGGCCGATCGGCGACTGAAAACCCAGTGCCGAGAAGCGGTAGTAGTAGCTGGTGCCGGGTTGGAGGCCGGCGAAGTCGATCTTGATGGTCCAGTCGCGCGCGGCGCTGGCGGTCTGGCTGGCGCTGCCCACCAGCTGGCTCAGCGCCGCATCGCGGTAGACGCTGACGGTGACCGGTATGTCCTCGCCGGCGACCGGCGTGGCCCGCGTCCACAGGATCACTCGGTCGGCCAGCGGATCGCCGCTGGCGACGCCGTGCTTGAACGGCGTTTCCAGTGCCGGGCCGGGCCCGCCACCAGCGCCGGCCGCCGGCGCCGTGCTGTTGCCACAACTGCTCAGCATCGGCCCGCCCAGCACCAGCGCGGCGGCACCACCGGCCCGGCGCAGGAAGCCGCGACGGGTGAATCCGGCCGGGGATGACAGCACACGCGCGGGGAGCCGCGTGCGGCGGCGACGAGGGGCACCCATGGAAACTCTCCAATTGCTCAGGCCGGCACTTTAAGTCAGTCCGGTGACAGTCCCGCTACATCGCCACGTCTCATCTCAATGACGCAGCGCCTTCTCCTGCATCACCGTCGCCGCGATTTCCTCGATGCTCATGTTCGCCGAGTTGACGAAGGGGACGTGATTGCGCCGGTACAGCTGTTCGGCCTGGCGCAACTCGTAGGCGCATTGCGCCAGTGAGGCATAGCGCGAGCCGGGCCGGCGCTCATTGCGCACCTGGGACAGCCGCTCGGGGTCCGAGGTCAGGCCGAACAGGCGGTCCTGCATGCCCTGCAAGGCCTTGGGCAGGCGCTGCTGCTCCAGGTCTTCTTCCAGCAGGGGAAAATTGGTGGCGAAGATGCCGTGCTGCAGCGCCAGGTAGAGCGTGGTCGGCGTCTTGCCGCAGCGGCTGGGAGCGATCAGGATCAGCTCGGCCTTGCTGAGATCGCGCGTCGACTGGCCGTCGTCGTGCTCCATGGCGTAGTTCATCGCCTCGATCCGCGCGGTATAGCGGCCGCCGTCGGCCATGCCGTGGGCGCGCCCCTGGGCATGGGTCGATTGCACCCCGAGCTCCTGTTCCAGACTGTGGATGTAGGTGTCGAACAGGTCGATGAACAGACCCTTGCAGTCGCGCAGTACGGTGCGCGCCGCCTCGTTGATGGTGGTGGAGAACACCAGGGGGCGGGCGCCGTCGCTGGCCGCGATGTGGTTGATGTACTCCACCGTCGCCCGCGCCTTCTCGGGCGTGGCCACGAACGGCAGCGTCAGCTTGCGGAATTCCAGGCCCTCGAACTGGGTCAGCAGCGAGTTGCCGAGCGTCTCGGCGGTGATGCCGGTGCCGTCAGAGACGAAGAAAACATGTCTTTGCATAGCCTGTTCGGAGGGTACGTGGAGGGGCGGGCTTCACGTATTCTAGAGGCCACCCCCTATTCCCCCTGCACCGGACCTTCCAGTGACTGCATCCGCGACCGCAACCGTTCTCTGGTACTCACAGCTCGGCATGCACGATGTCGAGGTCGTCGGCGGCAAGAATGCCTCCCTGGGCGAGATGATCCGCAATCTGGCGGCCTCGGGCGTCAAGGTGCCCAACGGTTACGCGACCACGGCGGCCGCCTACCGCGAGTTCCTGAGCTACGAGGGCCTCGACGCCCGCATCAACGGCCTGCTCGACGCGCTCGACATCGAGGACGTGCAGGCCCTGGCCCGCACCGGCAAGGAAATCCGCGAGGCAGTGGTCAAGGCGCCGTTCCCGGCCGCGCTGGAAGCCGAGATCCGCAGCGGCTACGAGCAGCTGGTCGCCGAATCCGGCGGCGTCGGGATCTCGGTCGCCGTGCGCTCCAGCGCCACCGCCGAGGATTTGCCGGACGCGAGCTTCGCCGGCCAGCAGGAAACCTTCCTCAACGTCCAGGGCATCGACAATGTCCTGCACGCGATCAAGGAAGTGTTTGCGTCGCTGTTCAACGACCGCGCGATCTCCTACCGCGTGCACCACAACTTTGACCACAAGTCGGTGGCGCTGTCGGCCGGCGTGCAGCGCATGGTGCGTTCGGACCAGGGTTCGTCCGGCGTGATGTTCACCATGGACACCGAGTCCGGCTTCCGCGAAGCCGTGTTCATCACCGCCAGCTATGGCCTGGGCGAGGCCGTGGTGCAGGGCGCGGTGAATCCGGACGAGTTCTACGCCTACAAGCCCAATGTCCGTGCCGGGCGCCCCTCCGTGCTCAAGCGTGGCCTGGGCGAGAAGGCCAAGAAGATGATCTACACCGCCGACAAGAAGCTCGGCCGCACGGTCGAGTTCGTGCCGGTGGAGACCGCCGACCGCCAGCGCTTCTGCCTGACCGATGCCGATGTCGAAGAACTCGCCAAGCAGGCCCTGATCATCGAGGACCACTACGGCCGCCCGATGGACATCGAGTGGGGCAAGGACGGCGTCGACGGCCATCTCTACATCCTGCAGGCGCGGCCCGAGACCGTGCAGTCGCGGGCCTCGGCCAACACGCTCCGCCGCTACAAGCTCAAGGGCAAGAGTACGGTGCTGACCGAGGGCCGTGCCATCGGCCAGAAGATCGGCGCCGGCCGCGTGCGCAACCTGAAGTCGCTGGACGAGATGGCGCGGGTGCAGCCCGGCGACGTGCTGGTCACCGACATGACCGACCCCGACTGGGAGCCGGTGATGAAGCGCGCCAGCGCCATCGTCACCAACCGTGGCGGCCGCACCTGCCACGCCGCGATCATCGCCCGCGAACTGGGTATCCCGGCCGTGGTCGGCTGCGGTGATGCCACGACCAAGCTCAAGGACGGCGACCAGGTCACCGTGTCCTGTGCCGAGGGCGATACCGGCTACATCTACCAGGGCAACATCGACTTCGTGGTCGACGAGGTCGCGCTCGACAAGATGCCGGACATCCCGGTCAAGATCATGATGAACGTCGGCACGCCGGAGCAGGCCTTCGATTTCGCCGCCCTGCCCCATCGCGGCGTCGGCCTGGCCCGGCTGGAATTCATCATCAACCGCCAGATCGGCATCCACCCCAAGGCCCTGCTCGAATTCGACCAGCAGGCGCCCGACGTGAAGCGGACGATCAGCACCATGATCGCCGCCTACGCCAGCCCGACCGACTACTACATCAAGCGTCTGGCCGAGGGCATCGCCACCATCGCCGCCGCCTTCGCGCCGGAGCCGGTGATCGTGCGCTGCTCGGACTTCAAGTCCAACGAGTACGCCAACCTGGTCGGCGGCAAGCGCTACGAGCCGCACGAAGAGAATCCGATGATCGGCTTCCGTGGCGCCAGCCGCTACATCGCCCCCGACTTCCGCCCCTGCTTCGACCTCGAATGCCAGGCGCTGAAGTACGTGCGTGACGAGATGGGGTTGAGCAATCTCAAGATCATGATCCCCTTCGTGCGCACGCTGTCGGAAGCCAGGCAGGTCAACGAGATCCTGGCCGAGAACGGCCTGGCGCGCGGCAAGAACGGCCTGCAACTGATCATGATGTGCGAGCTGCCCAGCAATGCCGTGCTGGCCGAGGAGTTCCTCGAATACTTCGACGGCTTCAGCATCGGCAGCAACGACATGACCCAGCTGACCCTGGGCCTGGACCGTGACTCCGGCCTGATCGCCAATCTGTTCGACGAGCGCGACCCGGCGGTGAAGAAGATGCTGGCGATGGCGATTGCCGCCTGCAAGAAGCAGGGCAAGTACATCGGCATTTGCGGCCAAGGCCCCAGCGATCATCCCGATCTCGCCAAATGGCTGCTGGACCAGGGCATCGAGTCGATGTCGCTGAACCCGGACACCGTGGTCGAGACCTGGCTGTTCCTGGCTGGCCAGAAGACCTGACCCGCCGGGGCATCCGTCCAGAAGTCTCCCTCGGCAGGAGTACGGCCATGCAGGAATCCCCAGGCACCGCGCCCGCCGCCCGCTTCTACCTCTGGGTGCTGGCCGCCATCCTCATCGGCGGCGCCATCGGCCATCTCGCGCCGAGCGCCGGCGTCGCGCTCAAGCCCCTGGGTGACGGCTTCATCGCCCTGGTGAAGATGCTGATCGCGCCGATCATCTTCCTGACGGTCGTGCTCGGCATCGCCGGCGTCAGCGACGTCAGGAAGGTGGGGCGGGTCGGCGTCAAGGCGATTCTCTACTTCGAGGTGATTTCCAGCCTGGCCCTGGTGATCGGTCTGCTGGTGGTCAACCTGCTGCAGCCGGGCGCCGGCTTCGACGCCGACCCGGCCACGCTCGACGCGGCGGCGGTCGCCGGCTACGCCGGCCAGGCCAAGGAACAGTCCACCGTGCAGTTCCTGCTCGGCATCATTCCCAAGACCTTCATCGACGCCTTCGCCGGCGGCGGCAATCTGTTGCAGGTGCTGCTGCTGGCCCTGCTGTTCGGCTTCGCGCTGATGGCCCTGGGCGAGCGCGGCCGGCCGGTCACCGTGCTGCTGGACGCGATCTCGCAGGTGTTCTTCCGGATGATCGCCATGGTGATGCGGCTGGCGCCACTGGGCGCCGGCGGCGCCATGGCCTTCACCATCGGCAAGTACGGGCTCGACAGCCTGGGGCCGCTGATAAAGCTGATGGGCAGCTTCTACCTCACCTGCCTGCTGTTCATCCTGATCGTGCTCGGCACGGTCGCCCGGCTCACCGGTTTCTCGATCCTGCGTTTCATCCGCTACATCAAGGAGGAGTTGCTGCTGGTGCTGGGCACTTCCTCATCCGAGTCGGCGCTGGTGCCGCTGATGCAGAAGCTGGAGCGGCTCGGCTGCTCCAAAGGGGTGGTCGGCCTGGTGGTGCCCAGCGGCTACTCCTTCAACCTCGACGGCACCAACATCTACCTGACCATGGCGGTCGTTTTCGTGGCGCAGGCGCTGAACGTGGAGCTCAGCCTGAGCCAGGAGCTGACCCTGCTGGGTGTGGCCATGCTCACTTCCAAGGGTGCGTCCGGCGTGACCGGGGCCGGCTTCATCACCCTCGCCGCGACCCTGACCGTGCTGCCCTCGGTACCGGTGGCGGGCCTGGCGCTGATCCTCGGTGTCGACCGCTTCATGAGCGAGGCCCGCGCGCTCACCAACCTGGTCGGCAACGGCGTCGCGACCCTGGTGGTGGCGCACTGGGAAGGCGAACTGGACCGCGACGCGCTGCGGCGCGAGCTGGGTGGCGACGGTCCGGTGCCTGCCGGCACCGCGGCCACGCCCGACCCTGACGGCTAGCGCTTACCCTACCGCTCTCCCGGATCGCCTTCGCGCTCCCGACCGCCAGCATCCATGTCCATACCCAGCGATACCTTCCGCCAGGCCGCCCTCGACTATCACGAGTTTCCGAGCCCCGGAAAACTCTCGGTGGCGCCGACCAAGCCGATGTCCAACCAGCGCGACCTGGCGCTGGCCTACTCGCCCGGCGTTGCCGCCGCCTGCGAGGAGATCGTCGCCGACCCGGTCAACGCCTACCGCTACACCGCGCGCGGCAACCTGGTGGCGGTGATCACCAATGGCACGGCGGTACTGGGCCTGGGCGCCATCGGCCCGCTGGCGGCCAAACCAGTCATGGAAGGCAAGGCGGTGCTGTTCAAGAAATTCGCCGGCATCGACGTATTCGACATCGAGATCAACGAGCGCGATCCCGACAAGCTGATCGAGATCATCGCCGCGCTGGAGCCGACTTTCGGCGGCATCAACCTGGAGGACATCAAGGCACCGGAGTGCTTCACCATCGAGCGCGCGCTGCGGGCGCGGATGAAGATTCCGGTGTTCCACGACGACCAGCACGGCACCGCGATCATCGTCAGCGCTGCTGTGCTCAACGGCCTCGCCGTCACCGGCAAGGCCATGGACGCGGTGAAGCTGGTGGTCAGCGGCGCCGGCGCGGCGGCGCTGGCCTGTGTCGAGCTGCTGGTCGATCTCGGTCTGCCGGCGCGCAACATCTGGCTCACCGATCTCGCCGGCGTGGTGTACGAAGGCCGTACCGAACTGATGGACCCGGACAAGGCGCGCTATGCGCAGCCGACGGCGGCGCGGACGCTGGGCGAGGTGATCGAAGGCGCCGACATCTTCCTCGGCCTTTCGGCCGGCGGCGTGCTGAAGCCGGAGATGGTGGCGACGATGGCAGCGCGGCCGCTGGTGTTCGCGCTCGCCAATCCGACCCCGGAGATCCTGCCGGAGCTGGCGCGCGCCGCGCGCGCCGACGCCATCATCGCCACCGGCCGCACCGACTACCCGAACCAGGTCAACAACGTCCTCTGCTTCCCTTTCCTGTTCCGGGGCGCGCTGGATGCCGGCGCCACCACCATCACCCGGGGCATGGAGATCGCCGCCGTGCGCGCCATCGCCCAGCTGGCCCGCGAGGAGAGCGACGACATCGTCGCCACCGCCTACGGCAGCGAGGACCTGCGCTTTGGCCCGGATTACCTGATCCCCAAGCCCTTCGATCCGCGCCTGATCGTGCGCATCGCGCCGGCGGTGGCCAAGGCGGCGGCCGAGGATGGCGTCGCCCTGCGGCCGATTGCCGACCACGAGGCCTATCGCCAGAAACTGCAGCAGTTCGTTTACCACAGCGGCAGCCTGATGAAGCCGGTGTTCGCGGCGGCGCGCTGCCCCGACCCGGCGCAGCGCCCGAAGCTGATCTTCGCCGAGGGCGAGGACGAGCGGGTGCTGCGCGCCGCCCAGATCCTGGTCGACGAGAAGATCGCCCGGCCGCTGCTGGTCGGCCGGCCCGAGGTGATCGCCAGCCGCCTGGAGCGCCAGGGCCTGCGCCTGAAAGCCGGCGAGCATTACGAGGTGGTCAACCCGGAAAACGATCCGCGCTACCGCGAGTACTGGGAAACCTACCGCCAACTGCGCGGCCGCGACGGCGTCACCGAGCAGTTCGCGCGGCTGGAAATGCGCCGCCGCACCACCCTGATCGGCGCCATGCTGCTGCGCAAGGGCGAGGGCCAGGGCCTGATCTGCGGCACCATCAGCACCACCGCCCGCCACCTCGGCTTCATCGACCAAGTGATCGGTCGCCGCGCCGGCGCCAGCGTCTACGCGGCCATGAACGCCCTGATCCTGCCCGACCGCCAGCTGTTCCTGGTCGATACCCACGTCAACCTCGATCCCAGCGCCGAGCAGATCGCCGAGATCACCCGCATGGCGGCGCAGACCATCCGCCGTTTCGGCATCGAACCCAAGGCCGCCCTGCTGTCGCATTCCAGCTTCGGCAGCCACGACGACCCCGCCGCACGCAAGATGCGCAGCGCGCTCGCCCTGCTGCGCGAGCAGGCACCGGAACTGGAAGTGGATGGCGAAATGCACGGCGACGCCGCGCTCGACGAGGCCCTGCGCCGCGCCGCCCTGCCGGAGACCACCCTGCGCGGCCCCGCCAACTTGCTGGTGCTGCCCAACCTGGGTGCCGCCAACATCGCCTACAACCTGCTGAAGACGGCGGCCGGCAACAACATCGCCATTGGCCCCATCCTGCTCGGTTGCGCCGCGCCGGTGAACATCCTGACGCCCTCGACCACCGTGCGCCGCATCGTCAATGTCGCCGCCCTGACCGTGCTGGAGGCGCAGGCGCTGCGCCGAAGCAGCTAAGGGATGCGCCGCCGTCTGCCGGCCCTGCTGCTGGCGCTCAGCCTGGTCGGGCTGGCGCCCGTCACGGCGGCGGATCCGGCCGGCCGCTTCGACTACTACCTGCTGAGCCTGTCCTGGTCGCCGCAATACTGCGCCGGCGCGGCCGGCGACGGCGATCCGCAATGCCGCCGGCCGTATGGCTTTGTCGTGCACGGGCTCTGGCCTCAGCACGAACGCGGCTGGCCGGAGCAATGCGGCCCGGCCGAATGGCTGCCGGAGTCCCTGATCGAACGCATGCTGCCGCTGATGCCCAGCCGCAAGCTGATCCTGCACGAATGGCGCAAGCACGGAGTCTGTAGCGGCCTGGGGGCGCAGGGTTATTTCGCGGCGGTGGAGCGCGCTTACCGCTCGATTCGCATTCCCGCGCGCTACCAGGCGCCGCGCGAACCGCTTCGGCTCAGCCCGGCGACGCTGGAGGCCGACTTCGGCGCCGCCAATCCGGCGCTGCGGCCGGAGATGATGGCGCTGGACTGTCGCGGCAACTACCTGAGCGAGCTGCGCATCTGCCTGGATCGCCAGCTGCGGCCGCGCCGCTGCGGCGCCGACCTGCGCGACCGCTGCAGCGGCCTGGCGGTACTGCGGCCTAGCCGACCCTAGCGCTCGCTCAGTGGGGCCTCCCGCGATCTCAAGGCAACGCCCCCACCCTACGCCCTCCCCCGCAAGCGAGGGAGGGGACTGGTTCGCGCGGCGAAGAACGATGTCGCCCTTTGAGCGAGTTAGCCGGCCCTAGAGCACCGGATCGCCGTCGCCGACCTTGGTCTCGCGCAGCACCGGCTCGATCGGCAGCAGCAGGTGGAATTCGGTGCCCTGGCCCTCGCCCTCCGAGCTGGCGTACAGCTCGCCGCCGTGATGAGTGGCGATCTTGCGGCAGATCGCCAGGCCGATGCCGCTGCCTTCGTACTGCTCCTGGGTGTGCAGTCGGCGGAAGATGGCGAAGATCGCCTCCAGCTGCGCCGGTGGAATGCCGATGCCGTTGTCGCGCAGGCGGATATGCCAGCGCTCGCCCTCGGCGGCCGCGCTGATCTCGATCCGCGGCCGGGCGCCGGGAGTCTGGAACTTGATGGCGTTGCCGATCAGGTTCTGGAACAGCTGCGCCAGCAGCCGGTGTTCGCCGACGACCTGCGGCAGTGGATTGATGACGATCTCGGCCTGGCTCTCGTTGATCTGGCTCGCCAGCGTCTTGAGCGCCAGCTGGATGGTGTCCGCCAGCGGGCGCTTCTCCAGCTGCGCCTCGCCGGCGCGTCCGACCCGCGACAGGGTCAGCAGATCCTCGATCAGTGCCTTCATCTGGCGCACGCCCTGGCCGATGAAATCGAGGAACTCCAGGGCGTCGCCATCCAGCCGCTCGCGGTAGCGTTTTTCCAGCAGCTGCACGAAGCCGGAAATATTGCGCAGCGGTGCCTGCAGATCGTGGCTGGCGATGTAGGCGAACTGCTCCAGTTCGTTGATGGCGCGATTGAGGTCAACCAGCGAGCGCCGCAGCTCCCGCTCGGCGCTCTCGCGGGCGGTCACCTCGGAGAGTAGCTGGCGGTTGCTGCGCTCCAGCCGGGCATTGGCTACCGCCAGCCGTTCGTTGGCAGCCTCCAGTTCTTCCGGCGTGCGCATGGCCAGCAGCCGGGGCACCAGCGGAATGATCGCGGCGGCGGTGGCGATGGACACCACGGCGGTCAGCGCCTTGACGACGCCCTGGGCGTAGTAGATCGGCGACCAGACCGTGATCAGCGCCAGCACATGGCCGGTGCCGCAGAGCAGGATGAAAGCCGCGAACAGGGCGATGGCCCAGTTGAATGACAACGGAAACCGGCGCTGGCGCAGGAAATAAACCAGAGTCAGCGGAATCAGGAAATAGGCGACGGCGACGATGGCGTCGCTCATCACATGCAGCCAGACCAGATCATTGCGTCCGGCGAAGCAGATGCCGTGCGGCAACAGCTGATCCATGCCGAGCCAGCCGGCGCCGCCGCTCATGTCACCCGCACCGGACGCGACCACTGCACCGGTACCAGATGCGCCTCCAGTGGCGGCACCAGGCGGTCGCCCTGCAGCCAGCGCAGGCCGATCATGCGCAGTGCCGCTAGCATCTCCGGCGATTCGACGCCGTTGGCGATCACGGTCATGCCAAGGGCCTGGGCCGCGCCTTGCAGGGCGCTGATGTAGCGGCGCACGCCACCCTGCAGGTTTTCCTCCAGCAACTGCCGCAGCAGCGGCCGGCCGAGCTTGATGCCGGCCAGGGGAATCTGGCTGATCTGCGCCAGGCTCAGCTCGATGCTGCCCTCGCTGTCCAGCACCAGCCGGTAGCCGTCCGATTGCAGCGACAGCAGCGCCTGACGGTGCTCGCGCAACTGCCGGAAGGCGCTCTCCTGGATTTCCAGCTGCAGTTGCTCGGCGCTCAGGCCGGCACCCAGGAACAGGGCGTGCAAACGGGCTGCAAAGTCGGTTCCACGCAGCGCGGCGGCGGGCAGATTGAAGGCCAGGCAGTCCGGCTTGAAGCCGGCCTCGTTCCAGCTGCGCCACTGCCGCAGCAGGCATTGCGCCGCCACCAGACTGCTCTCGGCGCTGGCCTGCGGGTCCGCTTCCAGGCCGCCCAGGCCCGGTTCGGCGGCCTCGCCCCAAGCGGCCATCATTTCGACGCCAGCACAGGCTCCGGTCTCGCCATCCACCCAGGGCTGCCAGCGGCATTCCGGCGTGGCGATCGGCACCGCCACCGCCGGATAGGGCAGCGCCGCCGGCTCGTTGTGGTCGAGTCCGGCCACGCCATTGCCGGTCGCCGGCAGCGCGCTGGCGATGCGGGCGGCGCGTTCCAGCAGGTCTTCCGCGCTTTCGGCGCCGCCGGCGAACACCGCCAGGCCGGCGCGCAGGCGGGGCTGCACCGCGCAGTTGCCGACATGCCGCAGCGCCGCCACCCGCGCCACGATCCGGTGCACGGCCTCGACCAGGGCCCCGGGCTCGTCCAGCGGATACAGGATCAGCCCGAACTGCTGGCTGTCCAGCCGGCCCAGGCTGTCGGAACCGCGCAGGGTTTCGCCCATCAGCTCGGCCAGGCGCCGCAGCAGGTCGTCGGCGACCAGGCCGCCGTACTGGCTGCGCGCCTCCTCGACGCCATCCAGCCGCAAACAGGCCAGCCCGAATTCCCGGCCGCCACGACGCGCTTCCGCCAGCTGGATGCGGGCCCGGTCCAGGAATAGCGGCTGGTTCGGCAACAGGGTGAGTGGATCGCGGCTGGCGGCGAAGAAGCTGCCGGCGCGCTGCTGCTCCAGCTCCAGGGTCTGGCGGTTGCGCTGCACCGCGCGGCGAATCCGCTTCATCAGCATTTCGCCGTCGGTCTCGCCCTTTACCACGTAGTCCTGGGCGCCCAGGCGCAGCGCCTCGCCGGCCAGGCGCTCGTCATCGAGCCCGGTCAGCACGACGATGGCGGCCTTGCCGTCGATTTCGCGCAGGGTGCGGACATTGTCCAGGCCCTGCCCGTCCGGCAGCCCGAGATCGAGCAGCACGCAGCTGAAGCGCACGCGCTCCAGTTCGGCCACCGCCGCCGACAGCCGCTTGACCGTCTGCACCACCACTTCCCCGGCCTGGATCGCCGGCCGCAGCGCCTCCATCAGCAGGCGGCCGTCGAGCGGCGAGTCCTCGACCAGGAGGATCGATAGCGTCGAGGTCGTGGCGCTGCTGTTCATGCCGCGAGCGCCGGCTTGGGCGGCAGCTGCACGCAGCGGAACCAGAAGTCGCGGATCAGCACCGCCAGCGCCGCGAAATCATCGAGCGCCACCGGCTTGGTCAGGAAGCAGTTGGCGTGGGCGTCGTAGCAGGCAGCGACGTCACTCTCGGCCTTGGAGGTCGACAGGATCAGCACCGGGATGCGCTTCAGGCTGGGGTCGGTCTTGATCTCGGCCAGCACCTCGCGGCCGTGCTTGCGCGGCAGGTTGAGGTCCAGCAGCACCAGATCGGGCCGCTTGGCGCTGGCGTATTCACCTTCGCGGCGCAGGATTCGCATCGCCTGCTCGCCGTCGCGGGCCACCAGCAGCTCGTGGGCCAGTTGCGCCTCCTTGAGCACTTCCTGCGCCAGTCGCAGGTCGGCGAGGTTGTCCTCCACCAGCAGGATAACCGGGCGATAGGACTGGGCGGTTGGATCGGTCGCCATGCATGCTCTCTTGCGGGAGGAACCCAGGGCACCGCGTCGCGGGAATCCCGGCGCGGCCTGTCTGGCGGATCATAGGCGCGGTCGCTTGCCGCCGCTATCCGTCAACGGCCCCGCAGGCGCGGCTACACTGCCGCGCCTGTCGGCCACCCCGCCCCACCTCCGCTGCGACCCCGATGTCCATTGACCTGCGCCGAGGCGCGCTGCACGTCACCGCCGCTGGCGCCGCCTTCGCCCTGATGAGCGCCTTCGCCAAGGCCGCCAGCCAGGCCGGCGTCTCCAATTACCTGCTGGTGTTCGCCCGCAACATCGTCTCGGTGACGGTGCTGCTGCCCCTGCTGCTGCGCCAGGGGCCGGGTGCCTTCCGCACCCGGCGCTTCGGCGGGCATCTGTGGCGCTCGGCCTTTGGCCTACTGGGCATGTACACCCTTTATTACGCCATCAGCCACCTGAGCCTGGCCGAGGCCCTGCTGCTCAACTACAGCTCGCCGCTGTTCATCCCCTTCATCGCCTGGCTGGTGCTGCACGAGCGCCCGCCCGCCCTGCTGATCCCGGCCTCGCTGCTCGGCCTGGCCGGCGTCGCCCTGATCGTCAAGCCGGCGACGCTGGGACTGTCGCTGGCCTCGCTGGTCGGTGCCGCCTCCGGCGTGTTTGCCGCCTGCGCCATGGTTAGCCTGCGCCGCATCAGTGACACCGAGCCGGCGCAGCGGGTGGTGTTCTACTTCGGCGCCATCGGCCTGGTGGTGTCTGCCATCCCCCTGTGGTGGCACTGGCAGCCGCTGGACGCGCAACAGCTGGGCTACATGCTCGGCACCGGCCTGTTCGCCACCCTTGGCCAGCTGCAGCTGACTCGCGCCTACGCCTGCGCGCCGGCCGCAAGGGTTGGCGCGATGGGCTACAGCGCCGTGGTCTTCGCCGGCCTGCTCGGCTGGCTGATCTGGGGCGAAACGCCCGACGCCTGGAGCCTGCTCGGCGCCGTGCTGGTCATCAGCACCTGCGTACTGGCCAGCTGGCAACCCGCCCCGAAAGCCGCCGCCAACCGGGCGCCGATTTCGCCGGAGGATGCTGGGAGCTAGACCACTGGACGGCCGAACCGGGCCGCTTTAGTCGCCCTGCATCGCAGGGCTCGGGGGAGCGCTGCGTGGAGTTGGAGCTACTCAAATATCGAGGGAACGTCGCTGCAACCCCTCATCGCTCAAGGGATGCCTTCCCATTCCAAACCGTTCAGCTTCGGGCTACGATCAGTTCGGGATGAAAACGGGATGACAAATGACCGACACCAATGCCGGGACTCCACCAGTTAGCGACCCGTTACCGACCCCCAGGGCACCAGATCCCGGAACACCCGGTGGTGGTTCAGGTGACGGCCCCCAAAAATGGCCCTCCGAGCAGCTGATATCCGCCGCCGCCGGCTTCGTACTGCTTCTGATCATGACCGTGATCGCAGTATCGCGACCTGACCTCGAGCGCAACTTCATCATCCTCGTCGTGCTGTCATCCGCCGCCGCTGCCTTCGTGGCCATCGTCCCCGGAATGCTCAATCTCGAAGTGCCGGGTGTGGTCAAGGCCAGTGGCGCGATCGCCGTGTTCGCGGCGGTCTTTTTCTACGGCCCCAAGATTCCCACCCCGACCGGCGACAACATCAACTTCATCGTGCCGGAAACAGGCGTTACCACTTTCGACGCCGCCGTAGGGCTAATTCAGGCGAAAAACGCGGTCACGATTACCTACGGCGACGGCTGCGTTCCAGCCTTGCTCACCATGAAGTTGCGCGCCGGCGGCTACACCAAAGGCCCAACCCTCGCGAAGATGGTCGAAAACCTGCTCAACCTGCGAGACCCCTCTGTCCCAGCGCCGGTCAAAAGCGTCTCCGTTATCCATGAACCGGCCAATGCCCTTCTCCGCATGACGTGCAAGTAGTCGAGCCAGGCTCCCAACGCGAACTAGCCCATCCCCGCATCAGCCAGTCGGAACCGAGGATCCAAAACCATGCGGCACGTCCTGGGTGTTTTTCTCATTCTGGCCAGCGGCATTGCCCACGCCGGCAAGATGGCTTGCGTTGACCAGAAAGGTAAATCCTTCGGTTTTCTCGAGTGCGAACCGACGCAGGCGGGGCTCTGCTACGTCAACGCCGCCAACTCCATCGAGTCCTGGTGCCAGACCCCCTCGTCAAGCCAGTCCAACAACCTCCAAGAACTCCTGGGCTGGGTACGCGACAAGACCAAAAGCACGGGCAAACAATTGAGCGATCCGGTGCAGGTCACCGCCGGCACCTTTCAACTTGCACCGGGTCTCACGCTTAGCGTTCCCGGGTCCCTTCAGGTCTACCGCCAGCTGGAGCGCAAAGCCGCAAGCAACCGGTCCCAGTTCACGCCCAGCGGAGACCGCCTCGTCTACGATCCGCCGGCCACCGCATTTACCAAATCGTGGAAGGACGGCAAGCCCACCGACTGCGAGATCAATTGTGGCAATCGCGACAACTGCTACTACGCCAAATCCGACCCGCCCGCGCCCGGTCAGGATGACGTGGCCAAAGCCTCCTGCTGGACAAACTGCAAGTCCAAGTGCATTGAGCAAAAAAAGTAACCTACTCAGGGCATAGGCGAAATAACCCACATGCGCCGGCGGCCGGGCTTTTGAATAAAAGGGGCAGACCCCTTTTATCTCTTTTATCCCTCTTTCTTTCCCCACTTCCCGATCTGACCGCGCCACCTCAATGAAGAAATTTCTGCTGGTCCCGCTGCTTATCCCGCTCGCTGGACTCGGCACCTTGTATTCCACCTTCACCGCGCAAACCCTGCCGGTGCCTGCCGGCTACGCGGTCAAGCTGCCGGAAGCGACGCCACCGCCGGAGCTGACGCTGAGTGCCATCAGGGCCGGGAAGATGTTCAACCAGGCGGCCTTCGCCTATCGCGGCGGCAGCTTTGGCGAAACCCGGGTGTTCGGCATGGGCGCTATCCTGGTGCGGCATCCGCACGGCGCGCTGCTGTTTGATTCCGGCTTTGGCCGCAACGTCGAGGCGCATTTCCGCACGACGCCGTGGCTGATGCAGGCGACATCGAAATACGAAACCGAAGCGACCGTTGCCGACCAACTCAAGGCCGCCGGCATTGATGCTTCCATGCTCAAGGGCGTGATCCTGACCCATGCCCACTGGGACCACGTCAGCGGCCTGGAAGACCTGCCCGGCACGCCGGTGCTGGTGAACGCCGCCGAGCGCGAGTTCATTGAGGCTGGCGGCCCGCCCACGGCGCTGGCACGCGGCCTGGGCGCGCTCAATTTCCAGATCTACCAATTCGAGAGTGGCCCATACCTCGGCTTTGACCAAAGCCACGACGTTTTCGGCGACGGCAGCGTGGTGCTGGTTCCCGCACCCGGCCATACACCCGGCTCGATCATCGCCTTCATCAGCACGCCGGACGGCCAGCGCTACGCCCTGGTCGGCGACCTGGTGTGGCAGCGCGAAGGCGTCGACCTGCCGGCAGAAAAGCCCTTCATTTCACGCCGCATGGTGGATTGGGATGAAGGCAAGGTCCGCGATCTGGTGGTGCGCATGCACCAGTTGCAGAAGGCGGTGCCGGGCCTGATCGTGGTGCCGGCGCACGACCGGCGCGTGTGGGACGCGTTGCCGCAGTTGTCGCCCTGAAGCACAGTCGGTAAAGGCCAACCTGGTTCGTAACGACGCACAGCTACGTCGTCATGCGCTGATGACAGGAGCACTCCCATGAGCAAGAAACTGGCGCCGATTCACCCCGGCGAGATCCTGCGCGAGGAGTACATGCTGCCGCTGGGCCTCTCCAGCAACGCGCTCGCCCGTGCGCTGGAGGTAACGCCGGCCCGGATCAACGAAATCGTGCGGGAGCGGCGCGGTATCAGCGCCGATACCGCGCTGCGGCTGGCGCGATTCTTCAACACCGATGTGCGCAGCTGGATGAACCTGCAGACCAACTACGACGTGCAGTGCGCTGAGGACATCGCCGGTCGCGCCGTTGCCCGGATCAGCCCCTGGTCAGGCTCGGCGGAGCCCGGTGCGCAAGCTTGAAGCTCGAAGTGAGCTACTCTCAAGCCGACAGCGCGCGCCCGAACAGCGCCAGCATGCGGCCCCAGGCCTTCTCCGCCTGATCCCGGTCGTAGACGCGTGAATCGGTCGGACACCAGCCATGCTTGGTGCCCGCGTAAACCTCGATCTCCGCCGGCAACTTCGCTTTCGCGAATGCGTCCCGCAGCAGGTCTTTGGCGGCCGGCTCCTTGGCGTCGTCGTTCTCGGCAATCGCGATCAGGAACTGCGCCTTCATGCCCGGTATCAGCAGATGCGGGCTGTCGGGCTTGTCGGTGGCCAGTCCGCCGCCGTGAAACGTGGCGGCGGCGCCGATGCGCTCGGGCACAGCAGCCGCCGTCCGTAGCACCAGCGGGCCGCCCATGCAGTAGCCGGCGGCGCCGATCTTGCGCTTTGTATCGACCGCGGCCTGCTGGTCCAGGAATCCCACGAAGGCCTTGGCATCGACCAGCGCGGTGTCGGCGTTCAGGCTGCCTTTCAGCGTCATCAAGGCATCGCGTACGGCCGGATTACTCATGTCGGCACGCTCCGCTGCGGTCGGCGCGCGATGGCTGCGATAGAAGGGATTGACCACCAGCACTGCGTAGCCGGACTCCGCAAGGCGGGTCGCCATGTCCTTGAACGCCGGCCGCAGACCGAAGATGTCGGGCCAGATGAGCACGGCCGGATGCCTGCCCTCCGCCGGATGCACGAAGTAGGCGTCCGCAGTTCCGGCTGGTGTCTTGATCTCGACGTCGGTTCCGGTAGTCGCGGCGGCACGCAGCAATCGCGGCATCGCGGCGGCCAGGCTCGCACCTAACGCCATCAGCCCGAACTTGCGGCGCGTGAGGCCCCGGTCGCGACGGGCAAATTCTTCAAAGTCATCCTTTTCGCACATCACTGGCTCCTTAGCTGTGGCCGCCGAGGCCTACGGGCTGGTCAAGGCTTCGACGCGCAGGGCACGCGCGGCGAGCGCCTGCGCAAATGCGCGATAGGCGCTCGCCGCCTGCGCTTGCGGGCCCTTGAAGCCGAACTCGATATGCGAGGGCATATCGGGCCGGCTGCGGAATGGCAGGCTCGACAGCTTGAGACCCCGATGCGCGGCCAGGGTTTCCTCCATCAGGGTCAGCAGATCGCCCTCGGCGGCGTCATAGGCACGCAGGCTGTATTCGACCGGCGGCTCGGCGTTGTGGAGTTGCGGGTAGCGGATATCGAGCACCCATTCCAGCATCGGCCAGGCCATCTCGGGAAAGCCAGGGACGAAGTGGGCGTCGCCGACCTGGAAGCCGGGCACGCGATTGATCGGGTTGGGGATGAGGCCGGCGCCCTGCGGGAACTCGACCATGATCACGCGGTGCGGATAGGCGCGCTCGCCGTACTGGGCTTCGATCAGCTGCAGGCCCTCGGGGTGGCGCTCCAGCGGGCGCTGGAAGGCAAGCGCGGCGCCCTGCCGGGTGCAGTCGTCCGGGGTGGCACCGATGCCACCACAGGACAGCAGCAGGTCGCCGCGCGCGACGACGCGCGCGATGGCGGTGGCGATCTGGATCTGGTCGTCGCCGAGGAATTCGGCGGCGGACAGCGCCATGCCCCGCGCCGCCAGCAGCTCGATCACCTTGGCCAGGTGCTTGTCCTGGCGCTTGCCGGAGAGGATTTCGTCGCCGATGACGAAGAGGGTGATGTTCATTGCGCACTTTCTCGGGTTGCAAACAGAAAAGGCGACCTTGCGGTCGCCCTTCCCCCTCCCTAGCCCTCCCCGCAAGGGGGAGGGGATAGAAGCGACAACGATCAGACCGCCTGATCGAGGCCCCAGCCGAACTTCTCGACGGCCTTGACGATGTCGGTCTCGGTGACGATGCCGATGATCTTGCCGCCCTGCTCGACCGTGAGGCGCGAGAAGTTGTGGTCGGCGAGCATCGCGGCGGCTTCCTGGATCAGGGTTTCGGCCGGCACCGACTTCAGCGGCCGGGTGGCGACGTCCTTGACCTTGGTGGCGCCCGGCGACTTACCGGCACGGACGATCTTCGCGATGATGTCGCGGCGGGTGATGATGCCCCACTCGCCCTTCGCGTTCGGCTCGACCACCACCGACGAGACGTCGTTGTCGGTCATCAGGTGCATGGCGTCCTCGACCGTTTCGGCGTCGGTGACGGTGATCAGGGTGCGGGTCATCAGGTCGGCGACCGTGTGCGGCACGCGACCGGTGTCGACCATCTCTTCCATCGGCTGCAGCAGGCGACGGATCTCGCGCTGCTTGCGCTCCTTGACCAGCTGCTCGGCCTGGGCCTTGCGCTTCATCTCGAAGTCGACGCCACCCTGCATGCGCTCGATCAGCGCGTCGGCGAACTGGCTGGTGCCGACTTCGGTCGCACCTTCGATCTGGCGGGCGAAGTCGTAGGTCACGATGCCGTCGCCGATCACTTCCGGGTAGACCAGGGTGATGAGGTCGGCGGCTTCCTGCCAGCCCATGTACTCCAGCATCATCACGCCGCTGAACAGCAGCGAGCCCGGGTTGACCTTGTTGAGGTTGGCGTACTTGGGCGCGGTGCCGTGGGTGGCCTCGAACACGGCGCAGTTGTCGGAAATGTTGGCGCCGGGCGCGATGCCCATGCCGCCGACTTCCGCCGCCACCGAGTCGCTCAGGTAATCGCCATTGAGGTTGGGCGTCGCCAGCACGTCGAACTCATCCGGCCGCAGCAGCATCATCTGGAACATGATGTCGGCGATGCGATCCTTGATGACGATCTTGCCTTCCGGCTGCTTGCCCTTGTACTCGGCGTAGAGCTGCTCTTCGGTGATGGTGACGTTGCCGAATTCCTCGCGGGCGACTTCGTAGCCCCAGTTCCGGAAGGCGCCTTCCGTGAACTTCATGATGTTGCCCTTGTGCACCAGGGTCACCGACTCGCGGCCGTTGTCGATGGCGTACTGGATCGCCATGCGCACCAGGCGCTTGGAGCCGAAGGCGCTGATCGGCTTGATGCCGATGCCGGCGCCGTCGAAGAACTTCGCCTTCATTTCCTCCTTGAGGAACTTCGCGACCTTCTCGTTTTCCGGCGTGCCAGACTTGTATTCGATGCCGGCGTAAACGTCTTCGGTGTTCTCGCGGAAGATCACCACATCGACCTTGCCCGGCTGCTTGAGCGGGCTGGGCACGCCGGCGTAGTGCTTGACCGGACGCACGCAGGCGTAGAGGTCGAGGTCCTGCCGCAGGGCGACGTTGAGGCTGCGGAAACCGCCGCCGACCGGCGTGGTGAGCGGACCCTTGATCGAGACGACCAGGTCCTGCAGCACCTTCAGGGTCTCGTCCGGGCAGTAGTTGCCGTCGTAGAGACCGGCGGCCTTCTCGCCCAGGTAGGTCTCGCACCAGTGGATCTTGCGCTTGCCACCGTAGGCCTTCTCGATGGCGGCATCCCAGATGCGCAGGCAGGCCTTGGTGATGTCGGGGCCGATGCCGTCGCCTTCGACGTAACCGACGATGGGCTGGTCCGGAACGATGACCTTGCCGTTCTGGATGGTGATTTTTTCGCCCGTGGTCGGGATCTTGATATGGCGGTATTCCATGCGCTCCTCTGGCGTATTCGCGTCCTTGGGGTATGGTGCGGACTTAAGGACGGCATTGTAACAAGCTAAGTTCAGTTGCCGGCCTGGCATGCGACCAAAATACAAGTAGCTCAATAGCGAGGAGAGCACGATGGAAAAAGCGTCCAAGACTGCGCTGGTGGTGGTCGCCGATGGTTCCGAGTCGCTGGAAACCGTCACCATCGTCAACGTGCTGCGCCGCGCCGGGCTGAAAGTCACGCTGGCGGCACTCGGCAACAGCCCGGTGGCGGGAACCCGCGGCATCGCCCTGATGCCGGACACCCATTACGACATCGTCGCCAGCCAGACCTTCGACCTGATCGTGCTGCCGGGTGGCGAGAACGGCGCCAAGGCCCTGGGTGCCCATGCGCCGCTGATTGAGAAGCTGCGTCAGCAGCGACTGGCGCACCGCTGGATCGGCGCCATCTGCGCCGCCCCGGCCTTCGCGCTGGCGCCGCACGGCCTGCTCGACGGCAAGCAGGCCACCTGCTACCCGGCCTTCCGCGATGCGCTGCTGCACTACGTCGACCTGCCAGCGGTGTCCGACGGCCACACCGTCACCGGCCAGGGGCCGGCCAGCGCCATCGCCTTCGCCCTGCTGCTGGTGGAAAAGCTCTGCGGCGACCAGCCCCGCCGTGAAGTCGCCGAGGCCCTGCTCGCCGCCTGAAGTCCACCACCGCAACAAAAAACGCCCGCTGGATGCGGGCGTTTTCGTTTTTAGCGGCCTGAGGTGCGTCCAGGGCGTCGCCGCCCCAGCCCGGCCAGCGCGGTCAGCACCAGCAGCGCTAGTCCGCCCAAGCTGCCGCCGAAGCGACCCTCAGTGCCACCGCCGCCGGAAGCTCCGCCCGAACTGCCGCCGGAGGAGCTGCCGCCCGAGGACGAAGAGCTGCCGCCGTCGGCCTTGAAGCGGTAGAGCTGCACGCCGCGCCCGAAGGTGCCGGCGAACAGCTGCCGGTCGTCATCCGGCTTCAGTACCAACTGATTGACCGGCACGCTGGGCAGCTCGCCCAGCGGCGCCCAGCTCCGGCCGCTCAGATCGCTGGAGATGAACACGCCCAGGTCGGTGCCGACGATCAGCTGCTCGCCGCGCCGGAGCACGGCGCTGGCGACGGTCTGCGGCAGGTCGCCGCTGATGTCGGTGAAGCTCTCGCCGGCGTCCGTGGACTTGTAGAGGCTGCCGGTGCCGATGGCGGGGTTCTGGTCCAGGTACTGCCCCGGTGGCGCCCAGCGCGCGGTGGAGTAGCCGCCCAGGGCGACGTAGATGGTCTTCGGGTCCTTCGGATCAATGTGGATGTTCTGGATGTAACGGTTGGGCAGGCCCACTGCCTGGGCGACGTGCCAGCCATCCGGGCTGCCCTTGGCCGGCGGCAGCTCGCCACCGACATTGGTGGCAATGCCACGCGCGAACGGGGCGTCGGCGCCGGCGAGATTGCAGGGGCCGCAGAAACCGACGTAGATCGCCGCACCGCGCACGTCCAGCGAGCGGCTGCGGGCCTGGTAGGCGGCGCCGGTGGCCTCGTCGACGCCGAGGTCGAACACCGTGGTCCAGGTCGCGTCGCTGGCGGCATTGGTGGTGACCGCGACCTTGCTGCCGGCACCGACCAGATGCTGAGCGTCCAGCGGGTCCATCATCCAGGGCGACAGGAAGTGGCCGGTGCCGAAATCGGCCGAGGTGTAGATGCTGGTCGCGCTCCTGCCGCCGTCCAGGGTGCGCACAATCGACAGGCCCGGTGTCGCCACATAGGCCGTCTGCGAGTTGTCGGGATCGACCGCCGCCCACATGCCGTCACCGACCCAGATGCCGACCTGGCGCCGGGTGTCGGGCTCGATCTTGCCGGAGGCATTGTCTTGGTTGCCGTAGTAGACGGTGCCGTCCTTGGCGACCGCGATGCCGTAGTGCATCAGGGTGTAGAAGCCCTGGTTGGCA
Organism: Stagnimonas sp.; assembly: GCA_030696045.1. Lineage (GTDB taxonomy): Bacteria > Pseudomonadota > Gammaproteobacteria > Nevskiales > Nevskiaceae > Stagnimonas. The sequence goes on from JAUYNO010000044.1 coordinate 30,820, forward strand.
CCGTTGGCCCACTGGTTGTTGACGAAGTCGTCGAGCAGGCCGCTGGAGTGCTGCTTGTAGACGCCGCCGTCGTTGCCGACGAACAGCCAGACCCCGCCCTCGCCGTCCGGAATGTAAATGCCGTCCTGCTGGTCCGGGTGGGTGGTGGTGCCGTTGATGACCCCGTCATAGGTCGGGCAGACCGGCACCGGAATGCTGACCGGCAGGGTCGGCGAACCGACCAGGAAGAAGCAGGTGTCGCCGGCGAAATAGGTGCCGAACACGTCCAGCCCCACCGGCGTGCTCTCGACCAGGCCCAGCGGCGGCAGCGGCAGCCGGTTCTTCCACAGCTCTTCGAGACCGAAAGTCAGGCGGGTGGGAATGCCGGCCAGCTGCTGGGTCGGATCGGGCTTGATCCACATGTTGTACCAGGCCTGGATGCCCGGTCCGACGCCGAGCGGAATCGGCACCACCAGCGAGGAGCCGGACGCCGGTGCGTTGGCGAGCAGGCCGAGGTCGTCGGTGATGCGGGTCCAGGTATCGCCGAAATCCGAGGAGGCGTAGACGCCGTTCAGGTTGGTGGAGCTGATGGTCACCAGACCCAGCAGTTCGCAGGTGGTCAGCACCAGCGGATTGAGGCCGATGCCGCCGTCCGGGATGTCGCCCAGCAGCAGGGCGCAGAGCGCGCCCAGGTCCGCCGGCAGCGGGCCGGCATCGACGTCGATCAGTGGGAAGCCGCCGTTGAGCAGCACCGCGTCCTGGACGATGGCGTAGACATAGTCGTGGTCCTGGGCCTCGCCAGTGGCGGCGCCCAGCTCGACGCGGCCGATGCGCTCGTTGGGCGCGAAGCCCAGCGGCGACAGGCCGGTCGGGGTCGGCGCGCCGACCCGCGCGAAACTCCCGGCCCGGCCGGAGTCGGAGCGGTACAGGCCATTGCCCGGCGACTGCGGGGTGCCGTCCGGGTAAGGCGCGGCACCGGCGCGGAAGCCGACCGCCGCCAGCACCGGACAGCCCTCGGCACCGCAGTCGATGCCGGTCGTGCCACCCGGCTTCTTCACCACCACGTCGGTGACGAAATTGGCGAACTGGCAGGGGCCGAGCGTCTCGACCCCGGCACATTCCGCCGACACCGGCAGCTGGACGTTGAGGTAGCTCGCGCCGGCGTCCTCAGAGCGGAACAGGCCCTTGCTGGTGGCGGCGTAGACGATGCCGGGCTGGGATTCGTCGACTGCCAGCTCGAAGGCGAAGGCGCCGTCCGGAACGCCGCTGGCGTGGTGCCAGGTCGCGCCCAGATCATCGCTCCAGTAGGCGCCGAGGCCGACGTAGGAGTTGCCGCCCATGGTGTGCTCACCGGTCAGCGCCAGCACCCGGCCGCCGCCCGCCGTGGTCCAGGCGACGGCGCTGGTTACCAGGGTCGGCAGGCCGTCGCCGATGGCACGCCACTGCTCGCCGAGCGTGGCCAGGTCGCCATCCACCGCCTCGCTGACCCAGATGCCGCCGTTGGCGACCGCCGCGAACAGGCGCTTGGCCTCCGGGTCGTAGGCGAAGTTGTCGACGCGGCCCATCACCGCGGGATGGCCCATCACCGCGTTGGCGCTGTTGTAGGCGGGATCACCCAGCTGCGGGCCGCTGCCGTACTGCTCCCATTCGCCGTCGGCGTTCGGCACGCTGGCCTTGTTGGCGGCCAGGGCCGCCTTCTGTTCGACCGCGCGGCGCATCAGGCCGGCCGGCAGATTGCGCAGGTCGGCGGCGTCGCGGCGGTTCAGCGCGACCTCGACGCTGGATTCCGGCAACTGCGCCGACACGCACAGGCGGCCGCCGAACTCGGCACGGATGCGGTCCTGGTGCTGGCGCGCATAGGCCGGATTGAGCTGCTGCGAGACCGCCAGCGGATCACGCTCGACATAGCCGGAGGGGCAAGCGCCGGAATCCGCAGCAGTCAGCCCCCGCTGCCCCTGCACGCCAACGACGGCAGCCAGCGCTAGCACGGCGGCGGCGCCGGCCTTCGGAAACGAGGAAACGCGGCCCCATGCGGACCGTAGTGCGGTGATCGACAACATTGTTCAGCCTCCCTGGCTTGCTGCAACCGGCGTCCATGCCCGTCGCCATCGTGGCGACCTTGCACTTACGCAATATTGGCGCCAACAGGCGCCAGTGTGGAACCCCCGAGTCTCAGGTCGCAGCCACGAAAAAGGGCGGGAGCCTGCGCTCCCGCCCTCGGTGCCAACCGCTCCGCGCTCAGTGGCGACGGCGGCGCAGCCAGGCCGCGCCGGCCAGCAAGGCCAGCAGCGAACCACCGGCCGAACCGCCGAAGCGGCCGTCCGAGCCCCCGCCACTGCTGCCGCCGGAGGAACCGCCAGACGAGGAAGCACCGGACGAGCCGCCGGAGGAGGACCCGCCGCTGGCCTCGAACTTGTACTGCTGCACGCCACGGCCGAAGGTGCCGGCGAACAGCTGCTTGTCGTCACCCGGCTTCAGCACCAGCTGGTTGACCGGCACGCTCGGCAGGTCGCCCAGCGGCGCCCATTCGCTGCCGCTGAGGTCGCTGGAGATGAACACGCCGATGTCGGTGCCGACGATCAGCTGCTGGCCACGCTTGAGGATGGCGCTAGTGATCAGGTCCGGCAGGTTGCCCTGCAGGCTGGTGAAGGTCTCGCCCGCGTCCTTCGATACCCAGACGTTCTTGCCCTTCTGGAGGTTGTCGTTGGTATCACCGTACTGGCCGGGCGGCGCCCAGCGCGCCGTCGAGTAGCCGCCCAGCACCACGTAGACGGTCTTTCCGGTCGGGTCGTCGCGGTCGATGTGGACGTTGTAGATATTGCGCTTGGGCAGGCCGCCCAGCGCGGCATCGTGCCAGCCAGCCGGTGTGCCCTTGGCCGGCGGTTCGGCACCACCGACATTGGTCGCCAGCTTGCGCTGGAACTGGTTGGCTGTGCCGACCATGTTGCAGGGACCGCAAGCGGCGACGTAGCTGAAATCACCGTAGACATCGGCGGTACGGCCACGCGCCTGGAAGGCGGCGCCACTGGCCTCGTCCAGGCCCAGGTCATAGACCGTTGTCCACACCGCATCGGTCGAGGCGTTCAGGGTCTCGGCGACCTTGGTGCCGGCGGCGATCAGATGATTGGCGTCCTTGTCGTCCATGATGAAGGGCGACAGGAAGTGCGCGGTGCCGACGTCGAAGCCATCGACATACTCGTTGCTGACGCCGCCATCGAGGGTGCGCACCAGCGCCAGGCCCGGGGTCTGGAAGTAGGCGGTGTTGGCGTTGTCGGGATCGACCGCCGTCCACATGCCGTCGCCGATGTAGATGCGGATCTGCTCGCGCGAATCCGGATCGATCTTGCCGGAGGTGTTGTCCTGCAGGCCGTACCAGACAGTGCCGTCCTTCGCCACCGAGATGCCGTAGTTCATCAGGGTGTAGAAGCCGTTGTTGATGCCGTTGCCCCAGTCGTCGTTGCTCAGCGGATCGGTGGTGGCATTGGTCGAGTGCTGCTTGTAGGCACCGCCATCGTTGCCGGCGAACAGCCAGACGCCGCCCTCGCCATCCGGAATGAACAGGCCGCCCTGCTGGTCGGGGTGGGTGGTGGTGCGGCCGCCGACCTGGGTGCTGCTGGTCGGGCAGACCGGGCTGCCCGGGTCGCCAAGGTTGCCGATCAGGAACAGGCAGGTCTGGCCCGAGAAATAGGTGCCGATCACCTTGAAGTCGGCCGCGCTGGCGGCCTGCACCGGACCGGTCAGCGGCACCGGAGCGGCGTTGGTCCAGATCTCTTCCAGGCCGAAGGCCATGCGGGTCGGGGCACCGGTGACCGGGTCGGCCTGGGTCGGGTCGACCGCGATCCACTGGTTGTACCAGGACTGGATGCCGGGGGCGACGCCGAGCGCGGCCGTCGCCGCCAGCGAGGAGCCGACTGCGGCAGAGGTGCCGATCAACTCCAGGTCGTCCGCCATGCGGAACCAGGTGTCACCGAAATCGGTGGAGGCGTAGATGCCGTTGAAATAGCTGGGGTTCACGCCCTCGGCAGCCAGCTCGCAGACGAACTGCGGATCGCCTTCCGGCAGGCTGCTGCACTCGATGGGAATCTGGGCGCCCGGAATCAGGTCGCTGTCGACCAGCGGGCCCGAGGTGCCATTGAGCAGGCGCGCGTCCTGCACCATCGCGTAGATGATGTTGTGGTCCTGCTCCGGGCCGTAGGCCTGGCCCATCTCGATGCGGCCGATGCGGTCCTGCGGGGTAAAGCCGTAGGGCAGTAGCGGGTCAGGGCCCGGGGTGCCGATCTTTTCGTAGCTGCCAGGCACGCCAGTGCTGGAGCGGTACAGGCCGTTGCCGGGCGACTGCGCGGTGCCATCGGCGTAGGGCAGATTGCCGGCGCGATAGCCGACCGCCGCGATCACCGGGCAACCGGCGGCGTCACAGGCTTCGTCGGTGAGACCACCCGGCACCTTCACGATCACGTCGGTGACGATGTTGGCGAACAGGCACTTCGGATTCTCGATGTTGCCGGCGCAGTCGTCGGACACCGGCAGCGCGACATTGGTGAAGTTGCGGCCGGCATCGGTGGAGCGATAGAGGCCCTTGCCGGTGGCGGCGTAGACGATGTCCGGATTGGCCGGATCGACCTTGAGCTTGGAGCCCAGCGCGCCGTCCGGCACGCCAGTGGCACGGGTCCAGGACTCGCCGAGGTTGGTGCTCCAGTAGGCGCCGACACCGGTATAGGTGTTGCCGCCGGCCGTGTGCTCGCCGGTCAGCACCAGCAGGGTGCCGCCGCCGCCGGTGGTCCAGGCCACGCCGCTGGCGATCAGGCTGGGCAGCTTGTCGCCGAGCGGACGCCAGGAATCACCGAGGGTGGCAAGGTCGCCGCCCACTGCCTCCGTAAGCCAGACGCCGCCGTTGCCGACCGCCGCGAACAGGCGCTTGTTGGCCTCGTCGTAGACGTACTCGTCGATACGCCCCATGACCGTCGGAATGCCGTCGTTGCCGGCGCTGCCGGAAAACTCTTCCTTGTAGATCTGCGGGCCTTGGCCGTACTCGATCCAGCTGCCCGCCGCGTTCGGCACCGCCTTCTGGCGCGCCATCATCGCCGTCTTCTGCTCGGCCGCCTTGCGCAGCAGGCTGGCCGGGGCCTCACCGATGGCATCGGCGCGCGCCTGGTTCAGCTCGCCCAACTCCATCAGCGATTCCGGCAGCTTGCGCCAGACGCAGAAACGCTCGCCGTAGTGCTCGCGCAGCATCGCCGCGCGCTTGTCGCTGACCGGACCGAACTCGGCGGCAACCTCCGCCGGATCGCGCCAGTCGTAGCCGGCCGGGCAGTCAAAGGACTGCCTGCCGTCGGCAGCGCCAACCCGGTGGCTGGGCAGATCGGTAGCCACCAGCGCCACCAGCAGGCCCGAGGCGGAGAATGCAACGACAGGACTGCGTGAAAGGCCACGAAGCCACAAGAACCAGCGATTAATGCCCATGATGGCGACCAGAATGCGAGAGGAGGATGGGAGCGATCAGCCACCGGAATCCGGGGCGACGATCAAGACAGCCGTTACCAAAGCAAGCAGCGTGCCCTGATTGACATCAAATTGACAAGATGCCCCCCTTCAGGTCGCCCCGGGGCGGAAACAAAAACGCCCACCGTGACGGTGGGCGTTGGTGCTCGAAACCAGTCAGGAACTCAGGCGGCGGCTTTGCGGGCCACGGCCTCTTCCAGCATCTTCTTGAGCTCGCCGGTCTGGTAGAGATCCAGGGTGATGTCGCAACCACCGACCAGTTCGCCCTTGACGTAGAGCTGCGGGAAGGTCGGCCAGTTGGCGAACTTCGGCAGCGCCCGGTAGATCTCCTCGTTCTCGTAGATGTTCACATAGGCGTACTCGACGCCGCAGGCATTCAGCGCCTGCACCGTGCGCGCCGAGAAGCCGCATTGGGGAAAGTCCGGAGTGCCCTTCATGTAGACGATGACGGGGTTTTCGGTGACCTGCTGCTTGATGCGCTCTAGCGCGTCCATCGTTGACTCCTGGTGGCTGGCCGAAGGGCCTGGGCTAGCGGTTTCGGCCTGCGGATTGCTATGCCGTACCTCGTAAGGCGGCGGATTATACGCGCGAGTTCCGTGCCAAAAATGAACATCCCGCTACCGGCCGGCGGTTGAATTTGCGGGGGGGCTCGCCTATGGTGCCGTTCCGCTTTTGCCTGCCCCGCCAGGATTCATCCCAGCACCCGAGGAAACGCCATGGCCTTTACCCTCCCCGAACTGCCCTACGCGAAGGACGCTCTCGTGCCGCACATGTCGGCCGAAACCTTCGACTATCACCACGCCAAGCACCACAAGGCCTACGTCGACAACGCCAACAAGCTGGTCGCCGGTACCGAGTTCGAGAGCATGTCGATGGAGGACGTGATCAAGAAGTCCTCCGGCAAGATCTTCAACAACGTTGCCCAGATCTGGAACCACACGTTCTTCTGGCACTGCCTGACGCCCAAGCAGGCCGCCCCCGGCAAGAAGCTGACCGATGCCCTGGTCAAGCAGTTCGGCGGGGTCGAAGACTTCAAGAAGGCCTTCACCGAAGCCGCCATCAACACCTTCGGCTCGGGCTGGGCCTGGCTGGTGCAGAACGCCGACGGCTCCCTGGCCATCGTCTCCACCCAGGGCGCCGGCAACCCCATGACCAGCGGCCAGAAGCCGCTGCTGACCTGC
>JAUYNO010000045.1 GCA_030696045.1 Stagnimonas sp.
CAGGGCCGCCAGGGCCGGCGGGGTCTGCTGGCCCTGCTGCGCCGGGCGCTGATTGCCGCCGCCGTTCTGCGCGCGCGGCTCGTTGTTTTGCGGCGGCCGGCCATCGCGGCGCGGCGGGTTCTGCTGGCCCTGCGGCTGGCCCGGGCGGCCATCGCGGCGCTGGCCCTCGTGACGCCCGCCGTCACGGCGGCCCTGGGCCTCGTTGCGGCCACCGTCACGCCGGCCTTCCGGCCGTCCGTCCGGACGTGCGCCGCGCTCCTCGCGCTTGCCGCCGTCCCGCTTCTCGTCCTTGTGCCTGCCGTCGATGACCGGTTTGGCGCCGAAGCCGAACACGTAGGCGAGGCGGGCCCAGAAGCCGTCCTGGGTGGTCGCCACGACCGGCTGCATCACCGGTGCGGCTGCCACCGCGACCGGCGCCGCCGGGGCCGCGACCACCACCGGCGGTGGCGTTGCCGGCTTGATGCCCTGCACCGCCGCCTCCGCCACCGGCTTGCCGGCGGCGACGGTGACGATCGGCATGCTCAGGCGTTCGTCGGCCTTGAAGTCGGTCGGGATCTTGTAGCTGACCGCGTTGTTGTTGTCCTCGTCCAGGTGGTCGCCGCGGATGCGGTTGATCTGGAAGTGCGGCGAGTCCAGCGTCTCGTTCGGCACCAGGGTGACGGCGACCTTGCAGCGCTTCTCGATCTCCTGGAGGTTGCCGCGCTTCTCGTTGAGCAGGAAGGTGCCGACATCAACCGGGATCTGCGCCACCACGCGAGCGGTCTTGTCCTTCATGCCCTCTTCTTCGATCAGGCGCAGGATCGACAGCGCCAGCGACTCGACGCTGCGGATATGACCGATACCCGAGCAGCGCGGGCAGGTGATCTGCATGTGCTCGGCCAGGGTCGGGCGCAGGCGCTGGCGTGACAGCTCCAGCAGGCCGAACTTGCTGATCTTGCCGAGCTGGATGCGGGCGCGGTCCATTTCGACCGAGCGCTCCAGGCGCTTCTCGACCTCGCGCTGGTTCTTGTTCGACTCCATGTCGATGAAGTCGATCACCACCAGGCCGCCGAGATCGCGCAGACGCAGCTGGCGGGCGATTTCCTCGGCCGCTTCGAGGTTGGTCTTGAACGCGGTTTCCTCGATGCCGCCACCGCCGGTGCTCTTGGCGGAGTTGATGTCGATCGAGGTCAGGGCCTCGGTGTGGTCGATGACGATGGAGCCGCCGGAAGGCAGGCGCAGCACCGACTCGTGGGCGGCCTCGATCTGGCTCTCGACCTGGTAGCGCGAGAACAGCGGCACCTCGTCACGGTAGAGCTTGAGCTTGTTGAGGTCGGCCGGCATGGTCGCCTCCATCTGCTCGCGCGCCTGGGTGTAGACCTCGTGGTGGTCGACCCAGACCTCGCCGATGTCCGGCCGCAGGTAGTCGCGCAGGGCGCGCAGCACGATGTTGTTTTCCTGGTAGACCAGGAAGGGCGCTGGCTTCTTGGCCACCGCCTCGGTCACCGCGCGCCAGATCTCGGCCAGGTAGTTGCAGTCCCACTGCAGCTCCTCGGCGGTGCGGCCGACGCCGTTGGAACGGACGATCACGCCCATGCCATCCGGCAGCTTGAGGTTTTCCAGCGCTTCCTTGGTTTCCTCGCGGGCCTCGCCCTCGGCGCGGCGGCTGATGCCGCCGGCGCGCGGGTTGTTGGGCATCAGCACCAGGTAGCGACCGGCCAGGCTGACGAAGGTGGTCAGGGCAGCGCCCTTGTTGCCGCGCTCTTCCTTCTCGACCTGGACGATCAACTCGGTGCCTTCGGCCACCAGCTCCTTCATGTTGGGCGAGCTGTTGGGCGCGCCCGGCTTGAAGTAGCTCTTGTGGATTTCCTTCAGCGGCAAAAAGCCGTGGCGCTCGGCGCCATAGTCGACAAAGCAGGCTTCGAGCGAGGGCTCGACGCGGGTGATGCGACCTTTGTAGACGTTGGATTTTTTCTGTTCGCGGGCGGCGGTTTCAATATCCAGGTCGATCAGACGCTGGCCGTCCACGATCGCCACGCGCAATTCCTCGCGCTGGGTGGCATTGATCAGTATGCGTTTCATGTGAGTGTTGCCTTGAGTGCACGCCCGGGGGGCTGGCAGCGCGAATCAGAACCCGTTGCGGCACGCCTGGCATATGGGGCATGGGCAGGGCGGCACGATCCCGAGGTCCCGCCGGCAGGCGCAGCACAGCGAAGCTCAGGCCGCGAATGGCGGCGAGCAGGCTGCACAGGGCAAGCAGGGTGGGGAAGTCGGGGTGCACGTCTTGGATTTTGGCTTCGCTCCGCGAGTGCGGGCGGTTGGGGTGTCGCAATCCCCGCGCGGTGCGGCGGCGCGGGCGTGAAATCGAAAGATGAAGCTGGCTGTGGGCTTAAGGGCTTTCGTCGCTTATGCTGCGAGCCATTCTTCTTATGAGCCGACGCCTTAACCAGACGCGGCAAATGATTGTGCCACAAACCACTCGTTCAAAAAAACCGCAGGGCCGCTCCAGCGCGCCGGCGGGCAAAAAAGCAGCACCTGCAGCTCGCCGGGGTGCCGGTCGCCTGGGCGCGGCGCCCGCCAAGCCGGCGCGCAGCCGCAAGCCGGCGGACGCGCCCGGGCGCTCCAAACCAGCGCGCGCTGACGGCCGCCCTGCGCGGTCCAAGCCCGCACGTGCGGACGCTCGGGGGCGAGCCAAACCGGCCCCTGCGGCGAGTCCCTCGGTGGCCAAACCAGTGCGCGCCAAGCCGGCGCGCTCCGGAGCCAGCGGCCCGAGTGGCTTCACCCCCCGCCCCCTGGCCGCCCGGCCCGGCTCGGCGGCCAAGACCAAGTCCGGCGCCAAGGCGCTGCGCCCAGCTTACGGCGCGATCCAACCCGCGAAGGAAAAGGACAAGGCCGCAGCCCCCGCGCCCGAGCGCCAGGAAGTCCGCCACATCGGCATCGACAGCAATTCCGACGGCCAGCGCCTGGACAATTTCCTGCTCAAGCACCTGCCGGGCGTGCCGAAGTCTCATGTCTACCGCCTGCTGCGCTCCGGCCAAGTCCGGGTCGATGGCGGCCGGGTCAAGGCCGACCGCCGGCTCTCGGCCGGTGAACAGGTGCGCATCCCGCCGGTGCGCATGGCAGATCCGCGCGAGCCGGTGCGGCCGCCGGACCGGGTGCTCAACGAGCTGCGCGAGTCGGTGGTGCACGAGGACGAGCATTACCTGGTCATCAACAAGCCGCACGGCATTTCTGCCCACGGCGGCACCGGCCAGCTGTACGGCGTGATCGAGGCGATCCGCGCCTGGGAGAAGTACGAGTTCATCGAGCTTTGCCACCGCCTCGACCGCGACACCTCCGGCGTGCTGCTGCTGGCCAAGAGCCGCCAGGCCTTGCTGCGGGCGCAGCGGGCGTTCATGGACGGCACCAGCATCAAGCGCTATTTCGCCCTGCTGATCGGCAAGTGGCGCGGCGAGGATCGCGATGTCGATGCCGCCCTGGTCAAGGTGCGTCTGGGCGACCAGCACCATGTCCAGCTCGATGAGGACGGCAAGCCTTCGAAGAGCCGCTTCTCGCCGCGTTCCAAGTACCGCGAGTCCACGCTTTGTGAGGTGGAGATCTTCAGCGGCCGTACCCACCAGATCCGCGTGCACGCGCTGGCGCTGGGGCATCCGGTGGCGGGCGACGACAAGTACGGCGAGCGCCAGTACAACGCGCCGCTGCGTGAGCGTGGCCTGAAGCGCATGTTCCTGCACTCGCACTTCCTGCAGCTGCCGGCGACTGGCGACTTCCCGAAGCTGATCCTGAATGCGCCCATGCCGGACGAGCTGCGCAACTTCCTGCAGAGGCTGCAGTAGTTCGCTGCTGTCGTCGCGATGTCGAAGCCCTACGATTTGTTGATTTTTGACTGGGACGGAACGCTGTCGGATTCCGCCCAGGTCATCGTCGATTCCATGCAGGGCGCCATTGCGGCGCTGAAGCTGCCGCCGCGCGAGGATCACCAGATCCGCGAGCTGATTGGCCTCAGCCTCGGCGACGGCATGCGCCGGCTCTACCCGGAGGCCGCCCCCGGCGAGGTGATGAGCCTGCTGGAGAGCTATCGCCGCCAGTGGCTGGGGCCTTCCGGCGGCGGCGCCAACGAAGCGCCCTTGTTTGCGGGCACCGAGACGGTACTGGAGCAGCTGCACGGTGTCGGCTACGGGCTGACGGTGGCGACCGGCAAGTCACGGCCGGGCCTGGATCGCTCGCTGCGCCGGCACGCCGGCATCAAGCCGCTGTTCCTGCTGACCAAGACCGCCGACGAGACTGCCGCCAAGCCCGACCCGCTGATGCTACGCGAGACCCTGGCGGAACTCGGCGTGCCCGCCGAGCGGGCGCTGATGATCGGCGACACCGAGTACGACGCGGCGATGGCCGCCGCCATCGGCATGCCGGCGCTGGGCGTGGCCTGCGGCGTGCACGACCACGGCCGCATCCGCGCCGCCGGCGCGATGGCGGTTATCGACTCGGTGCGCGACTTGCCAGACTGGCTCGCTGCACGGTAGGGCGCATTCCATGCGCCAGCCTTCTCCGCGAAGCTGGCCGGCGCATGGAATGCGCCCTACGGGCTGCGGCCTGGTAAGTCCTTAATGCGCGTGCCCGCAGTCAGGGTCGCTGCAGGCGGCGGCGGCCTCGACCTGCACAGTGACATGGGTGACGCCGTGCTCGCCGAGCGCGGCGCGGATCGCCGCGATCAGCCGCTCGGCCGGCACGCTGCCGTCCGGCACGGCGTGCAGGGTCATCAGCTTCTGGGTCTGCGACAGCGACCAGGCGTGCACATGGTGGACTTCGACCAGGCCCGGCACCTGCTGCGGCAGCGCGGCTGCCACGCCGCGCAGGTCGAGGCCGCGCGGAGTGCCCTCCAGCAGGATGTGGGCGGACTCGCGGCTGATCTTGAGCCCGATCCGCAGCACCAGGGCCGCCGCCAGGAAGGACAGCAGCGGATCGGCCATCAGCCAGCCGGTGCCGAGGATCACCAGGCCGGCGATGATTGCCGCCACCGAGCCGAGCAGGTCCGACAGTACATGTGCCGCCGCGCCGCGCCGATTCAGGTCTTCCTTGTCGCCGCCGTGCAGCAGGGCCAGGGCGATGACGTTGGCAATGAAGCCGACCACCGCCACCAGGGTCATGGTCTGGCCGTTGACCGGCTGCGGGTGCAGCAGGCGGTCGCAGGCTTCCAGCGTGATCCAGCCGCTGACCAGCAGTAGCAACATGCCGTTGACGAAGGCGGCCAGCACCGGCTTGCGGACATGGCCGTAGCTGTGGCCGGGATCGGCCGGGCGCAGGGCCTGGCGCGAGGCCAGCAGGGCCAACCCCAGGGAGCCGCCGTCGGCCAGCATGTGGCCGGCGTCGGCGAGCAGGGCCAGCGAGCCGGAAGCCAGGCCGCCGACGATGCCGATCAGCATCGCCAGCAGGGTCACCACCAGGGCGCCGACCAGGCGCCGGTGCGAGGCGTGGGCGGCGTGGTTGTGATGGTCGTGATCCTGCCCATGCCCATGCGCGTGGTCATGGTCGTGGTCGTGCGGATGGTCGTGGTGTTGGTGTCCGTCGCTCATGGCAGGGCAAATCCGGCTAGTCGCAGCAGCTGCGCGGTGGCGATCAGTGGCAGGCCGATCAGGGCGGTGGGGTCGCGGCTCTGCACCTCCTCACAGAGGCTGATGCCCAGGCCCTCGATCTTGGCGCTGCCGGCGCAGTCGAACGAGGGTTCGGCATCGACGTAGCGTTCGATTTCCTCGGGGCCGAGAGCGCGGAAGCGCACCAGGGTGCGGTCCAGCGCCGGGTGCACCGTGCCGCTGCTTTCCCGCAGCAGGACTACCGCCGTCAGGAAGTGCACGACGCGGCCGGACATCCAGCGCAGCTGTTCGATGGCGGCTTCGCGCGTCCCAGGCTTGCCGATCAGGCGCTCCTCGCAGACAGCGACCTGATCGGAGCCGATCACCCAGGACTGAGGGGCTCTCGTGCCCACGGCCTGCGCCTTGGCCAGCGCCAGACGCTGCGCCAGGGTCGCGCCGTCCTCGCCGGGCCGGGGACTTTCGTCCACATCCGGGCTGCTCTGGCTGAAGTTCAGGCGCAGGCGGGCTAGCAGCTCGGCGCGATAGCGCGAGCCGGAGGCAAGGATCAGGGGGGCAGGGGAGCTCACTACAATGACGGCAACTAACGGGTGGCTAGTATGCGAGACGAAAGCATTCCTTTGAAGCTGAACGCGGCCGAGGCGGTCGCCCGTGGCCTGCGCCTGCGTGGCCGGCTGCCGCTGGCTGCGCTGCCACGGCTGGTCGAGTCGCTGACCTCGAGCGAGGGCGAACTGCTGGCCGAACTGGAATTTTCCGCCGACCCGCTGTCCCAGGGCCGTCTGCAGGGCCGTCTGCGGGCCACGGTGGTGCTGACCTGCCAGCGCTGCCTCCAGCCCCTGCCCTGGTCGCTGGACCTGAAGCCGGACCTGAGTCTGGTGGCCAGCGAGGAAGACGAGGAGCGCCTGCTGGAAAGCCGGGAGCCGGTGCGTCTGGAAGCCGGCCAACTGCTGCTGCGCGAGGCCCTGGAGGACGAGCTGCTGCTGGGCCTGCCGCTGGCGCCGACCTGCGCCGATCCGGCCTGCGCCCAGCGGGTCCAGTCCCCGGGGGAGACAATCGAGCCGCAACTAGGCGATAATGTTCGACCTGGCGACTCGCGCCCGAACCCGTTCCTGGCTCTCAAGGGCAAGTTCCCCGCGCGCTAGGCCCTGTTTCGGCGGGGCCGCGACCGTCGTCACGCAGCCGTTTTCCGGAGCTTCACATGGCCGTTCAGCAAGACAAGAAATCCCGCGCCCGCCGCGGTCACCGCCGCAGCCACGACGCGCTCAGCGCGCCGGCGCTGTCCATCGACCCGACCTCGGGCGAGACGCATCTGCGTCACCACGTCACCGCCGACGGCTACTACCGTGGCCGCAAGGTGATCGACAAGGCGGGCAAGACCGCCGTCGCTGACGAGTCCGCCGAAGCCTAAGGCCCGGCCGTCGTTTCGAGCCCCGTATGGCCGAGACGATCAAGCTCAGTATTGATGCCATGAGCGGCGATCACGGTCTGAAAACGACCGTTGACGCCGCTCTTTCGGCATTGTCGGCAGACCCGCGCCTGCAGCTGCTGCTGGTCGGCGACCAGGCCGCCATCGAGGCGGCCCTGGCGGCGCGGCCGGCGGTCGACCGTGCCCGGCTCGGCGTCCGCCATGCCAGCGAAGTGGTGGCGATGGACGAGTCGCCCTCGAAGGCGCTGCGCAACAAGAAGGACTCCTCGCTGCGGGTCGCCATCGACCTGGTCAAGGCCGGCACCGTGCAGGCGGCGGTCTCGGCCGGCAACACCGGCGCGCTGATGGCCACCGCCCGCTTCGTGCTGAAGACCCTGCCCGGCATCGACCGGCCGGCGATCTGCGCGCCGATGCCCTCGCTCCGGGGCCGCCCCTACATGCTCGATCTCGGCGCCAATTCCGAGTGCAGCCCCGAGCAATTGCTGGAGTTCGCGGTGATGGGGGCGGCGCTGGCCACCGCCATGCAGGGCATCGCCCGGCCCCGGGTGGCGCTGCTGAACATCGGCGAGGAAGAGATCAAGGGCAGCGATACCATCAAGGCGGCGGCTCAGCTGCTGCAGGCCTCGGACCTCAACTACATCGGCTATGTCGAAGGCGACGGCATCTTCCGTGGCGAGGCCGACGTGGTGGTGGCCGATGGCTTCGTCGGCAATGTCGCGCTGAAGTCGGCCGAGGGCGCGGCCAAGATGATCCGCGACTTCATGAAGACTGAGTTCACCCGCTCCATCTATAGCAAGGCGGCGGCGCTGATCGCCCGGCCGGTGCTGGGCCGCCTGGCCGCCCGCATCGATCCCCGTCATTACAACGGCGCCAGCCTGCTCGGCCTCAACGGCCTGGTGATCAAGTCGCATGGCGGCGCGGATGCCCTGTCCTTCGCCAACGCCATCGCGGTGGCGGCGCACGAGGTCGAGAACGATGTCAGCGGCCGCATCCGCGCGCTGCTGGCGAGCGCGCGGCAGACCAGCACCGCCGTCGTCCCGGGGTGAAACGCCAGACTGCCGGCCGGCTGGCGCCCTTGCTGGCCGCCCTGGCGATGCTGGGGCCGTTCTCCATCGACACCTTCTTCCCGGCGTTCCGGGTGATCGGGGCCGATTTCGGCGTCAGTCCGGCGGCGATGCAGCAGACGATCAGCGTCTACCTGATCGCCTACGCGGCGATGTCGCTGTTTCACGGGCCGCTGTCCGATGCCTACGGCCGGCGGCGGGTGATCATCGCCTTCACGCTGCTGTTCGCGCTGGCTTCGGCCGGCTGCGCGCTGGCGCCGAGCTTTCATGGACTGCTGGGATTCCGGGCGCTGCAGGGCATCGCTGCCGGGGCCGGGCTGATCGTCGGCCGGGCCATCATCCGCGACCGTTTCGCCGGCGCCGATGCGCAGCGGCTGATGTCCAACGTCACCCTGATCTTCGGCATGGCGCCAGCGCTGGCGCCGATCGTCGGCGGCTGGCTGCTGGGCGTCGGTGGCTGGCGCAGCCTGTTCCTGCTGCTGGCCGGCTTTGCCACCGTGCTGACGCTCTGGTGCGCGCTGGCGCTGCCGGAGACCCACCCACCCGAGGCCCGCAGCCGGTTCGCGCCACGGCCGCTGGCGCGCACCTATGCCGGCATGTTGCGGGACCGGGTGTTCCTGCGCCTGGGCATGGCCGCCACCTTCAATTTCGGCGCCCTGTTCCTCTACATCGCCAGCGCGCCGGCCTTGATCCTCGACGTGCTGGGCCTCAGCGAGCGGCAGTTCGCCTGGCTGTTCGTGCCCGCCATCGGCGGCATGATGATCGGCGCCCTGCTGTCGGGCCGGCTGGCCGGGCGGCGCGGCGCGGCGCATACCCTGAGCCTGGGCTACCGGGTGATGGGCGCGGGCGTGGCGATCAACCTGCTGGTCTGCCTGCTGCTGCCGCCGGGTCTGCCCTGGACCGTGCTGCCGGTGGGCCTGCTGGGCACCGGCATCGCCATTTCCTTTCCGACCATCAGCCTGCTGATCCTGGACCGCTTCCCGGCCAGCCGGGGCGCGGCCTCCAGCCTGCAGGCCTCGTTCACTCTCCTGTTCAACGCCGTGCTGGCGGGCCTGCTGGCACCCTGGCTATCGCATCAGCCGCTGGCCCTGGCGGTGGCCGCCTGTGTGCTGATCGCGCTGGGTTACGCCTGCACCCGGGCGGACCGGGCGCTGCCTGCGGCGCCGGCTTACTGAGTCGGCGGACGCCAGTCCAGCAGCTGGCCGTTATCGAACAGCAGTTGGGCCTTCGACGCCGCCTCGCACTTGCCGTACTCCCACTTCACCCGGCTGCCGCCGACGCTGTCGTAGTGCTCGGGGCCGAGCAGTTGCTCGACCTCGACCGGACTCATACCCTTCTCCAGGTCCAGCCAGCGGTCCTTCTCCATCCAGCGCGCATGCGGCAGCGGCGTGAACAGGCCGGCGCGGCAGCCGCTGCGGCTGTAGGGTTCTTCCTCGACTACTACCAGCTTCTTGGCCGGCTTGGCGGCCAGACCGGGCAGCGCGGCCGCTGGCGCTGGCGGTGCTGTCGTCGCCGCAGCCGGCGCCGGGGTAGCCGTGACCGGGGTGGTCGCGGTTGCTGGTGCCTGCGCTTCCAGTACGCGCAGCCGGGCCTTCAGCGCCTCGTTCTCGGCCTTCAAGGTTTCGCAACTGCCCGGTGGCTCGGTCGCCGCCGCGCCCAGGGCCCGGCTCAGCAGCAGGCCACACAGCAGCAGGCGGGGCAGGGCGTTCATGCGCGGACTCCGGTTTGGGACGGCTACTTCACCAGGGTGTTGAGGTCGAAGATCGGCAGCAGGATGGCGAGCACGATCAGCAGCACGACGCCGCCCATGGCCAGGATCAGCACTGGCTCGAACACGCCCATCAGCGCCGCGATCAGGGTTTCCACCTCGCGCTCCTGGTTGTCGGCGGCGCGGTCGAGCATCTCGTCGAGCTTGCCGCTGGCCTCGCCGCTGGCGATCAGGTGCACGGTAATCGGCGGGAACAGGCGGCTGGCTTCCAGCGACTTGGCCAGGCCGGCGCCTTCCCGCACCCGGCGGGCGGCTTCCTGGATGGCGTCGTGCATGGGCAGATTGGTGACCACCTGGGTGCCGATGCGCATGGCGTCCAGGATCGGCACGCCGGCGCCGAACAGGATGCCGAGGGTGCGGGTGAAGCGGCCAGTGTTGGCGCCCCGGGTCAGCCGGCCTATCAGCGGCAGCTTGAGCTGGCGGACATGGACCCGCCGTTTGAATTCGTCATTGCGCATGGCGCGCGCGAACAGCCAGCCGGCGACCACAAGCCCGATCACCAGGAAGACGCCGTAGCTGCGCAGGAAGCCGGACAGCCCGATCAACATGCGGGTGAGCAGGGGCAGTTCGGCGCCGATGTTGTCGAATACCTCCACCACCTTGGGCACTACATAGGTCAGCAGCAGCGACACCACGCCGATGGCGACCAGGGTGAGGATGGCCGGGTAGAAAGTGGCGAGCAGGATCTTGCTCTGCATGGCCTGCCGGCGCTCGACGTAGTCGGCCAGGCGCTCCAGCACATGATCGAGCTTGCCGGCCTGCTCGCCGGCCTCGACGGTGGCGCGGAACAGGGTGGGGAAGGCTCCGGGGAACTGCCCCAGGGCATGGGCCAGGCTCTCGCCCTCGTTCACCCGCGAGCGGATCGCCAGCACCATGCGCTGCACCTTCGGGTTCTCGCTCTGCTGGGCGACGGCGGTGAGCGCCTCGTCCAGCGGCAGGCCGGAGCGGAACAGGGTGGCGAGCTGGCGGGTGAACAGCGACAGCTCGGTGGCTGACAGCGAGCCGCCGCCGCGTCGCCGTACCGGACCCTCGCCGCTGTCGGCACCGCGCCTGCCTTGGCGCGCGGCGACCTCGCGCAGTTCCAGCGGCGTCAGTGCGCGTTCGCGCAGCAGCTGCCGCGCCTGGCGCGCCGTCTCGGCCTCGATCAGGCCCTTTTCCTGCTTGCCTCGGGCGTTGAGCGCGCTGTATTCGAAGGCGGCCACCGGGGCTTAGTCCTCGATGGTGACGCGCAGCACTTCCCGCAACGTGGTCTGGCCGCTGATCACCTTGCGGCGGCCGGACTGCAGGATGCCGGGGCCGCGACTGCGGGCGTAGGCTTCCAGCTGCTGCTCGGAGGCGCCGTCGTGGATCATCTCTTCGAGCTTCTTGTCGACCTCGATCAGCTCGTGGATGCCGCTGCGGCCGCTGTAGCCGGTGTGCCGGCAGTGCGCGCAGCCCTCGGCCTTGTAGAGCGTCAGCGGCGCCTGGTGATCGACGATGCCGAGCTGTTCCTTCTCCGCCCGGTTCGCCTCGTACGGCGTCTTGCACTGCGGGCAGAGCGTGCGCACCAGGCGCTGTGCCATCAGGCCGACCAGGGAGGAACTGAGCTGGTAGGGCTCCATGCCCATGTCGCGCAGGCGGGTGATGGCACCGACGGCGGTATTGGTATGCAGGGTCGACAGCACTAGGTGACCGGTCTGGCTGGCCTGCACCGCGATCTGCGCGGTTTCCAGGTCGCGGATTTCACCGACCATCACCACGTCCGGATCCTGACGCAGGATGGCGCGCAGTCCGCGCGCGAAGGTCATCTCGACCTTGGTGTTGACCTGGGTCTGGCCGACGCCGTCGATGTAGTACTCGATCGGGTCCTCGACGGTCATGATGTTGCGGCTCTTGTCATTGAGCACGCTGAGCGCCGAGTACAGGGTGGTGGACTTGCCCGAGCCGGTGGGGCCGGTCACCAGCAGGATGCCGTGCGGGCGGAAGATGATGCGCTTCAGGATCTCGATCTGCTGCGGGTCCAGGCCCAGCAGTTCCAGGTCGATGCGCTCGGCCTGCTTGTCGAGAATGCGCATCACCACCCGCTCGTGGATGGTGCCGGTCGGGATGGTCGATACGCGCACGTCCACCTTGCGACCGCCGAAGGCGCGGCTGATGCGGCCGTCCTGCGGCAGACGCTTCTCGGCGATGTCGAGCCGCGCCATGATCTTGATGCGGCTGACGATCTTCGGTGCCAGCTGCTTGGGCGCGCTGATCACCTCGCGCAGCACGCCGTCGACCCGGAAGCGCACGGTGATGCCGCGCTCGTAGGTCTCGACGTGGATGTCGGAGGCGTTTTCCTTGATCGCCTCCACCAGCAGGCCGTTGATGAACTTGATGATCGGCGCGTCGTCGTCGGACTCCAACAGGTCCTGGGCTTCGGCCAGCGCGGCGGAAAGATCATCGACCTCGATGTTCTCTTCCTTCAGACCGCTGGCCAGCGCGGCGGTGGCGCCGGTGACGCCCTCGTAGGTCTTCTGCAGCAGCTTGTCGAATTCCTCGACGCTGACGGTCGACAGCTTCACCGGCCGGCGCAGGAAGCGCCGCGCCTCGGCCACCGAGGCGACGCTGACGCCGGGCCGGGTGACGAGGGTGACGTGGTCGCCGACCAGTTCGCCGACGATCAGGCCGTGGCGCTTGGCGAAGGCGAAGGGAGGGCGGCGCAATGCGTCGCCGGCGATTTCAGCGGACATGGACTGCGGCTCAGGGGCTGCTGGCAGGGCGGGCGGGTTCGCCCGGGCGCTGGGCCGGAATCACGATCACGTTCGATGGCAGCTTGGAGCGATCCGTGGTCTGTGCCGGCGCGGCTTGCGTCGGCGCTGCGGCCTTGGGCGATTCAGCCGGCGGCGGGATCGGCGTCGGTTGCGGCGTGGTGGCCGGCGGCGGCATCGGGCTGGCCTGCGGCGCCGCGGATGGCGGGGGCTGCGGCTGGCTGTTGTCGCGCACATAGGCGTCCAGTTCCGGCATCACTGGACGCGGACCACCAACCAGCGGCACCTTGCCCTTCTCGGCGGCCTTCACTTGCACGTCGCGCACCGAGTCGTACTTGCGCTGGGTGTAGAAGTCGCCATCGTCCTGGTTGCGCAGGATGGTCGGATGGATGAACACCATCAGATTGCTCTTTTCCTTGCGGACGCTGCGCGACTTGAACAGGTTGCCGACCACCGGGATGCTGCTCAGCAGGGGCACGCCGGAGACGCCGTCGTTGAGCTTGTCATCGGTCAAGCCACCGATCACCAGCACCTGGCCGCTCTCGACGTTGACGGTGTTGGTGATGGTGCGCTTGTTGGTGACCAGGTTGGCCGAGCCGGCGCCGCCGCTGGCGACGCTGGAGGATTCCAGCTTGATCTTCAGCTTGACGGTGTCGCCCTCATTGATCTGTGGGGTCACGCCCAGCTTCAGGCCCACGTCCTTGCGCTCGATGGTCTGGAACGGATTGACCGAGCCGTTGCTGCTGCTGCTGCCGGTGTTGGAGAAGGAGCCGGACAGGAAGGGCACTTCCTGGCCCACCGAGACTTCGGACTCCTCGTTGTCGAGCGAGGTCAGGGTCGGGGTCGACAGCACATTGGTGTCGCCGTCGGAGCGCAGGGCCTTGAGCAGGATGCCGAAACTGGTACCGCTCTTGCCGTCGTTGCTGATGACGCCGCCACCCAGATTGAGACCCTGACTCAGCAGGGCGCTCGCCGCCGTCAGCGGCGACACCGAGCTGCTGCCCAGGCTGGCGGCGCTGCTGAGCGCGCCGATGGTGCTGTCGTTGAGGATGCTGGCGGTGCCGCCGTACTTGGGATCGAACACCGCGAAATCCAGGCCCAGTTCGCTCATGCGGCTGGTCGAAACCTCGGCGATGATCGCCTGCACCAGCACCTGCTTGCGCTGGATGTCGAGCTGGCTGATGACATTGCGGATCTGCCGCATGGTCTTGGGCGGCGCGGTGATGACGAGGGCGTTGTTGTCCTTGTCGGCCAGCACCCGGGTCTTCTCGAAGCCGCCGCCGCTGCTGCCGGCGGCACTCGGTGCGGCCGCACCACCGGCCGCGCCGCCGGCGCTGCTGGTGGACTGCTGGGCATAACCTTCCAGGATCGGCGCCAGGTTCTCGGCCGAGGCGTAGCGCAGGTACACCACCTGGGTCGCGCCGTCGTTGTCCTTCAGCGGCGTATCCAGGCGCTGGATGATGCTGATGACCCGCGCCCGCTCGGCCTTGTCGCCGCCCACCAGCACGGCATTGGAGCGCTCGTCGGCGATCACGGTGGCGCTGCTGGCGGTGGGGTCGGCCTGCTTGTTTTGCTGGATCATGGTGGTGAGGATGCGCACCACCTCGGCCGCCGCCGCGTTCTCCAGCTGCACGCTTTCGATGTCGCGATCACCGCCGTTGTCGAGCTTGGTGATGAGTTCGGCCAGGCGCGCGACGTTGCCGGCGCGGTCGCTGATGATCAGCATGTTGTTGCCGGGATAGGCGGCGAGATGGCCCCACTGCGGCACCAGCGGCCGCAGGATCGGCACTAGCTGCGCCGCCGAGATGTTCTGCATGGTGAAGACGTGGGTGACGATGTCGTCCAGCGGCATGCCGGAGCCGCTGCGGTTGACCACGCCGGCATCGGAGCGGGCATTGGTTTCCGGGATGATCTTGATCGCGCTGCCGGCCGGCACCGCCGCGAAGCCCTGCACCTGCAGCACCGCCAGGAAGGTGTCGTAGACCGCCTTCTTGTCCATCGGCGCCGCCGAGATGACGGTGACCTTGCCCTTGACCCGGGGGTCGACGATGAAATTCTTGCCGGTGACCTCGCTCACTGTCGAGATCAGGGTGTTGATCTCGGCGTCCTTGAGATTGAGCGTGACGTCGGCGTGGGCGCTGCCGGCGAACAGGGCGGCAGCGAGGGCGAGCAGGATGAGGCGCATGTCAGAACCGGGGTACAGGACGCCCGAGGCGTCAGGGATTCAGGGAAAGATTGACGCTCTGGATCGCGCCATTGCGCTCCACCGCGAGACTGACGGTGGAAGCGCCGGACAGACTTTGCAGCAATTGTAGTGCCGTGCCCGGATCGTTCAGCGGCGTGCCATTGATGGCGGTCACCACGTCGCCCGGCTTCAGGCCTGCCGCAGTAAACGCGGCACGTTCCGGTCCGGGATACACGCGGTAGCCGCGTACCCCGCCTTCGCCGGCGATGGGCTGCACCCGGATGAAGCTGGCGGCCTTGCTGGGATCGGTCATCACCTGCTGGCGGATCTGCGACAGCATTTCGGCGGCGGCCGGAGTGCCGTCCTGGCCCTCGGCCCCGGCGGCGACGGCATTGAAGACGCCGGCATTGCTGGGCGCGTCCTTGTCCAGCCGCAGGGTTTCCAGGCGGCCGCCACGGGCCAGGATCACCCGGTCGGGAAAGATCGCCTGCAGGCTGACGCCGGGCGAAACATCGTCGCCGATGTGGAAGGGGGCCTCGTCACCGCCCTCGCGGGCGATCAGCGCCAGCGACTCGGCATCGCTGCTGCCGGCGAGGATGCCGAGCAGGGTGAAGTTGAGCTGGGTGTCCGGGGCATTGGCCAGCGAGGCGGCGTCGCTGGCCGCGCCGGCGCGGTATTCGCCGAACAGGTGGGCGCTGGCCAGGGCATCGCTGCCGGCCGCCGGCTTGGCCGGCGCCAGTTCCGCCGGCGCCGGGGCCGGGGCCCAGCGGGTCGAGGCCGGGGTGGGCAGCCAGAGCCAGAACAGGCTGGCCAGCTGCCAGGCGATCAGCATCGCCAGCAGCAGGCTGGCAATCGGCGGCAGGCGCGCCCCGTGCCGCAGGTACAGCGCCCGCAGGCGGACGAGCGCGGCGGCGAGCGGCGGCGGCAGCGTGGACAGGGCGGTAGCGGTCATCGGCCGATCATACCGCGCAGGCCCCCGGGCCGGCAGCCTGGCGGCATTGCCGGGCCTCGCTGGCTGCGCTACCGTCCGGCCAAACCGCCGGCCCCGGGCCGCAGGGGCGGGCGCGACAACGACCTGGGAGAGTGCATGACCACCCGCACGCTGATGCGCCTCGGCCTCGTCGCCGCCCTGTTCCTGGTCTTCGTGCTGCATATCGCCCGGCTGCTGCCGCTGGGCCTGGTCGATGGCCTGGAGCGCGCCACCTACGACGCCCGCGTGGTGCTGACCATGCCTGGCACCGTCGACCGTCAGGTGGTGGTGATCGACATCGACGAGAAGAGCCTGGTCGCCGAGGGCCAGTGGCAGTCTTGGACCCGCGACAAGTTCGCCGCCCTGGTCCGCAATGCCTTCGACAAGTACCAGGTGCGGGCCCTGGGCTTCGACATCGTGTTCGCCGAGCCCGACACCCGGGGCGGCAAGCAGTTGCTGGACCGGCTGGCGCAAAACGAATTCGCGAACCTGCCCGGCTTCGCCGAGCAGGTGCAGGCCATCGCGCCCAGCCTGGACTACGACCGCCAGTTCGCCGAGGCCATCCGGGGCAAGGCGGTGGTGATGGGCATGGTGTTCAAGGAGCCGGGCGAGAGCGATGCCGACAGCACCCGCACGGTCGGCCAGATCGGCGCGCCGGTGCTGGACGCCCAGGCGGTGAAGTTGCTCGACATCCCCTTCGTCGAGCAGACCGGCTACACCGCCAACCTGCCGGTGCTGCAGCAGGCGGCGGCGGGCGCCGGCTTCTTCGACAATTCGCAGTCGCTGGAAGTCGATGGCGTGTTTCGCCGCATCAGCCTGGTGCAGCGCTACCAGGGTGCGCTCTACCCGGCGCTGGCGCTGGAGCTGACCCGGCTGGCGCTGGGCGCGCCGGCCCTGCAGTTCGAGTTCGACCCGCCGGACATGCGCGCGGCGGTGAACCTGGAGGCAGTGCACATCGGCGCCGTGCGGATTCCGGTCGACGAGCGGGTCACCGCCTACGTGCCCTATCGGGGACGGACGCCGAGCTTCGACTACATCTCCGCCACCGAGGTGATCCGTGGCACCGCCGACCCGGCCCGGCTGGCTGGCAAGGTGGTCCTGGTCGGCACCACCGCGCCGGGTCTGAAGGATCTGCGGGTGACGCCGGTCGGCCAGGCTGACCCCGGCGTCGAGGTTCACGCCAACCTGATCTCCGGCATGCTCGACGGCCGCATCAAGCACAAGGCGCCGTATTACGACGGCATCCACGCGGTGATGCTGCTGCTGATCGCGGTGGCCCTGGCGCTGGGCGCCACCAAGCTGTCGCCGCTGGGCAGCGCGCTGCTCACTGGCGGCATCGTCGCCGCGCTGATCGCGCTCGCCTTCGGCCTGTGGAGCGGCGCCGATTTCATCATTCCGCTGGGCACGCCGGTGCTGTTCGCGCTGACCCTGTTCCTGCTGCTGAGCTTTTACGGCTTCTTTATCGAGTCACGCGGCAAGCGCGAGATTTCCAAGCTGTTCGGTCAGTACGTGCCGCCGGAGCTGGTGGAGGAAATGGCCCTACACCCCGAGGCCATTTCGATGGAAGGCGAGAGCCGCGAGATGACCGTGCTGTTTTCCGACGTACGCGGCTTCACCAGCATTTCCGAGAAGCTGGACGCCAAGGCGCTGTCGCAGCTGATGAACATGTTCCTGACCCAGCAGACCGGCGTGGTGCAGAAGTATCGCGGCACCATCGACAAGTACATGGGCGACGCCATCATGGCCTTCTGGGGCGCGCCGCTGGCCGACCCCGAACACGCCACCCGTGCGCTGGCCGCCGCAGTGGAAATGACCCGAGCCGTGCGCGGGCTCGACGAGGAATTCGCCAAGCGCGGCTGGCCGCCGCTGAACATCGGCGTGGGGCTGAATACCGGCAAGATGAATGTCGGCAACATGGGCTCGACCTTCCGCGTCGCCTACACCGTCATGGGCGACTCGGTGAATCTCGGTTCGCGGGTCGAAGGCCTGACCAAGGAATACGGGGTCGCGGTGATCTGCACCGAAGCCACCCGCAACGCCGGCCCCAAGGACTGGGCCTACCGCGAGCTGGACTCGGTGCGGGTCAAGGGCAAGAACGAGCCGGTGGCGATCTACGAGCCGCTAGGCCCCAAGGACCTGCTCGATCCGGCCTTCCGCCAGGACCTGGCCCGCCATCGCGGCGCGATGAAACTCTACCGCTCCCAGCTCTGGGACCAGGCCGAGGCGGAGTTCTTCAACCTGTCCCAGTCCGGCCGCCCGCACCGGGTCTACGAGCTGTTCCTGGAGCGCATCCTGTTCCTGCGCGACAACCCGCCGGGGGCGAACTGGGACGGGGCGTTTACCTTCACCCACAAGTAGCGTTTTGCTTGGTCGAATGACACTTAAGAAAGCCATCTTCCCGTTCTTTTTTTTGGAAGAGGACGAAGTTGCTCTCTCTGCCTCTTTAGCCGGCGTGTTGCCGTCCTTGCGGTTCCTCGATGACAACCGCTGGGAATCCGACGCTCCTGTCTGGCGCGACACTATTGAGGATTGCCGCAGCCGCTTTGTATTTCTCTGGGACAGCGCAAAACTCACTCACTTACCTACCGCGATGGTGTCGGGCAAGTTGCAGGGACCTTCGTCTGGGGTCGTCATTCAGTTCATGCGCTCAAAAGTTGTCGATGGGGCATTGCTTTCAGGCCAGATGGGCGTCAGCTATAGCGAGCCGTGGGTCGGCACCTTCTGGAGGACTGTGCTCAGGGAGGCGAAAAGGCTGTCTGCAGCAAAACTTCAGACCGAGTGTTCAGATGCTTCTGTGATCGCGACTTATCTGGTTGGAGATGGCGCTAGACGTTTTGGCCTCGCTGGAGGACGCTTGAGGCACGTGACGGCAGAAACTTACTACCGTGTCGTCTAAGTTTGAGACTGCCAGCCCAATCGCCGTTCTAGCTTCAGGATTTGGTCGCCGGCAGCAGTTCGGTGCTTTGAGGCCCCATGCCGCGTGCCTCGAATTCAGCGCCCTGCTCGTCGGCCCATTCCTCGTGCGGCAGGCCGGCCGGGATGAACAGGTAGCTGCCGGCCGGCAGCGACTGCGCCGGGCCATCGGCGAAACGGAAGTGGATGCGGCCGCTGAGCACAGTGGCATTGAGATCGCCGTCGTGGCGGTGCAGGCCCGGATGGAAGTTGGGCGGTAGTCGCACCCGTTGCACGAAGGGGCCGGACTCGTTGCGGGCGCCGAGCAGGTTGGCGCGGCTGACGCCGGTCTTGGGGTCGGTCTGCCAGTTCAGCTGATCGGGCGCCAGGGCGCGCGGCTGACCTGCGGCCGAGATCAGCGGGGTCACCAGCAGCAATAGCCTCAGCAGCGACTGGCGGTTCACGGCTTCTGTCGCGCCAGCCGCAGGCCACGCTCGTCGCTGATCAGCGCGGGATAGCGCTCCTTCAGCGCCTGCGTTTGCGTTGCCGGCACTTCGGCCTTCGCATCCTCCGTCGCCCAGGCCGGCTTGAAGTAGATGATCTGCTTCCAGCAGCGGGTCACGTCGCTGCCGAACACCAGCAGCAGGTCGTTGGGCTGGGCCAGCTTGAGCATGCGATCCAGCGCCTTGGGCTCTTCCGGAATCACCTCGATCTGCTCCGGCTTCACGCCGGCGGCCAGCAGGTACTGGCGCATCAGGGTCGGCACCTCGTCCGGGCCCCGGCCGCGGGTGTCGTCGTCGCGGTCGCAGAGATAGGTGTCGAAGTGGCCGGCGATGATTTTTGCGATGGTCTCGTAGTCTTCGTTGCGGCGGTCGCCGGGGGCGCCGATCTGGACGATGCGGCGGCCGCGCGGCTTCATGCGCTGCACCAGGCCGACCATGGCGCTGATCGCGGCAGGGTTATGGCCGTAGTCGAGGATGACGCGGAAGCCGTGCTCGTCGTAGACATTGTTGCGGCCCGGCGTCTGGCTGAACGACATGTCGAAGGTGCGCAGGCCCTGGCGGATGTCGTCCAGGCTCTTGCCCAGCGAGTAGGCCATCGCCGCCACGAACATGGCGTTCTGGATGTTGTGCTGGGCCTTGCCCTCCATGGTCGCCGGGATCAGCTGCGGCCGGATCAGGGGAATGTGCTGGCCCTTGTCCCAGAGCACGATCACCTCGCCGTGGTCGGCCTGTTCCAGCACCACGGCACGATGACCGAGGCGGACATGCTCCTTCACCAGGGGGTGTTGGGCATCGAGGGTGACGTAGCAGATGTGTTTGGCTTTGCTGTAGTCGGCCATGCGCAGGCAGAGCGGATCGTCGGCGTTGAGCACGGCGGTGTCGCGCGCCACCTCGACAAGGATGCGCTTGACCTCGGCGAGTTCATCGAGCGTGTTGATGCCGCCCAGGCCCATGTGGTCCTCGCTGACGTTCAGCACGGCGCCGACATCGCACCAGTCCCAGCCGAGGCCGGCGCGCAGGATGCCGCCGCGCGCGGTTTCCAGCACCGCGCAATCGACGTCCGGGTCGCGCAGCACCATGGCTGCGGCCTTGGGGCCGGTCATGTCGCCCTTCATGGTCAGCTGGCCGTTGATGTAGACCGCGTCGGTGGTGGTCAGGCCCACGTGGTGGCCGGCCATGCGCATCACGTGCGCCAGCATGCGCGCGGTGGTGGTCTTGCCATTGGTGCCGGTCAATGCCGCCACCGGCACCCGCGCCGGCTGGCCCGGCGGGAACATCATCTCGATTACCTTGGCGGCGATGTCGCGCGGCTTGCCCTCACTCGGGGCGACATGCATGCGGAAGCCGGGGCCGGCATTGACCTCACAGATGCCGGCGCCGTTGTCCTTGTAGCTGACGGTGATGTCCTCGCTGAGAAAATCGACGCCGCCGATGTCCAGCCCCACCGCCTTGATGACCCGCTCGGCCATCTCGCGGTTGTCCGGGTGGATGACGTCGGTGACGTCGATGGCGGTGCCGCCGGTAGACAGGTTCGCGGTCTTGCGCAGCAGCACGGTCTCGCCGGCGGGCGGCACCGTATCGACGCTGTAGCCCTTGTCGCCCAGGCAGCTCAGCGCCTGCGCGTCGAGCTGGATCTGGGTCAGCTCCTTCTCGTGGCCGATGCCGCGACGCGGGTCGCGGTTCACCGCCTCCACCAGCTGCTTGACCGTGCTCTTGCCATCGCCGATCACGCGGCCGGGCATGCGCAGCGCAGCGGCTTCGAGCCGGCCATTGATGACCAGCAGGCGGTGGTCAAAACCCTTGACCATCTGCTCGACCAGGATGCCGTCGCTGTGCACCTTGGCGACATCGTAGGCAGCCTCTAGCTCGTCCTCGTTCCTGACGTTTACTGTCACTCCGCGACCATGGTTGCCGTCGACCGGCTTCACCACCACCGGATAGCCGATCTTCTCGGCGGCCTGGATGGCGCGGTTGAGCTTGTAGACCAGCCGCTGCTTGGCGACCGGCAGGCCGAGGTCGCTGAGGATGCGGTAGGCCAGGGATTTGTCCTTGGCGATCTCGGTGGCGATCATCGAGGTGTCGCTGGTGGTGGTCGCCTCGATGCGCTTCTGGTACTTGCCGTGGCCCATCTGGATCAGGCTCTGGTTGTTGAGCCGGAACCAGGGGATGCCGCGCGCCTCGGCGGCCTTGATGAGCGAGCGGGTCGAAGGGCCCAGTGCCTGCCGTTCGGCCAGGTGCAGGAAGTCGTCGTAGGCCTGGGTCAGCTCCACCCAGGAACGGGCGGCGCGGTCGCCGAAGGCGATGAAGTCGAGCAGGTCCAGCGCCAGCTCACCGGCCGTCAGGCCCACGTCCTCGTCGTCATAGCCGTACAGCACCTGGGCCTGGCTGTCGTTGCCCGGCACGGAGCGTGCCTCGCAATAGCTGGCATCGACGCCGGAGCGGCGCTGGAATTCCAGCGCCAGGGCTGCCTGGATTGCCCCGGCTTCGCCGGCGGCTGGCATCCAGCCCTGGTCGCTCCAGCCGGCGAGCTTGTCGAGCAGGGCCGGCAGCGCCTTGCGGAACGGCGCGCCGGCGGCGTCGCGGCCGAAGTCGACGGTGAGGCGGATGGCGCGTTCGTGGGTGTAGCGGTTGGGGCCGACAAAAACCCCGGTGTGCAGAATCTTCATGACGGAACGGTTCCGGATGGATGGCTCGACGGTTCGCGTCCTGCTTCGCAAGAACGGCGCCGTGCTTGGCTTTGCAACAGGGTGGCGGACTTGTCTTGCCGCTGCAAACCGGCAGGCCGATGGGCTGCTTTGCCGGTTCGGAGGCGGATCGTATGATCGGTGGTGACAACAAAGGGAGCGGCATGCCTTACCTCATCCTGGTGCTGGCCATCGGCCTGCTCAGTGGCTGCGGCAGCTATTCCGGCGGGGAAGACGGCGCCGCCACCGGTGCCTCTTCCTCGTCCGGCGCCAGCGGCGGCTCGACTGGCTCGGGCAGCGCCGGCGGCAGTAGCGGCACTACCGGCTCCGGCAGTGGCGGCACCACGCCGCCACCGGATAGCGGCGTCGACCTGCTCAAGGGCTCGCAGGACTACGCCCGCATCTGCGCCAGCTGCCACGGCGCCAGCGGCAAGGGCGGCGTCGGTCCGGCGCTGACCAGCACGACCAGCTGTCCGAGCTGTGCCAGCCATCCGCTGCTGTCGGATCGCATCGCCGACACCATGCCCTCCACCAAGCCCGGCAGCTGCACCGGCAGCTGTGCCGACAACATCGCCGCCTACATCCTCAACAACTTCAGCAGCGCCACCAGCGGCGGCGGCTCCGGGACCTCGGGCGGCACCACCTCCGGAGGGACGACGTCCGGCGGCACCACTTCAGGGGGCACCGGGTCTGGTGGGACCACGTCTGGCGGCACTACTTCGGGAGGAACCACCTCGGGCGGCACCACCTCGGGAGGCACCACGTCCGGCGGTTCGGGCACCAGCGGGTCGGGCGGTTCGAGCGGCACACCGCCGCCGGCGCCGACCTGCTCCGTCAGCTTCAGCTACCAGAGCGTCTGGAACACCGGCTTCACCGCGCAGGTGACGCTGCGCAACTTCAGCGGCAAGGCCGTCAATGGCTGGAGGGTCAGCTGGACCTTCCCCAATGACCAGCAGATCACCAACTACTGGAACACCGAGCTGGCCCAGGCCGGCCCGGCAATGGACGCCCGGCCCAAGGACTACAACCGCAGCATCGCCAACGGCAACAGCATCGACTTTGGCATGCAGGGTAACCATGGCGGCCTGGCCGACCTGCCCAGCGATGTGCGGCTGGAGGCCGAGGGCTGCATCACCGAGAGCAGCGGCGGCGGCTCGTCCTCCAGCAGCTCTTCCTCCTCGGGCGGCAGCGGTTCGGGCGGTGGCTCGGGGGGTACCACGCCACCGGTCGCCGACTGCCAGCTGGACGAGTTGGCACCGCGCCTGCTGCGCCTGCTCACCCGCCGCGAGTACCAGCGCAGCCTTGAGGATCTGCTCGGCATCGCCGGCGATTTCGCGCAGTTTCTGCCGGTGGAGGCCAAGGTCTACGGCTACGACAACAATGCCCGTGCCGGCGTGGTCACCGACCGTCATGCCGACGAGTACCTCGCCGCTGCCGAAGCCGCCGCGGCGCGCGCGATCACCGAGAACCGCGGTGCTCTGCTCGGTTGCAGTCCCAGCGCCGACTGCACCCAGCAGTTCGTCAGCCGCTTCGGCCGTCGTGCCTTCCGCCGGCCGCTGACCACCGCCGAGCGCGACTTCTACAAGGGCCTGATGCGCGACGAGCTGACTGCTGGCGATTACGACACCGGCCTGAAGCTGATCGTTGCCGCCCTGCTGTCCTCGCCGAATTTCCTGTACCGCTCCGAGGCGGGCGTCGCCATGTCGGGTGGCGGCTACGGCCTGGACGGCTACGAGATCGCCAGCGGCATCGCCTACACCCTGCTGGGTGCGCCACCGGATGATGCCTTGCTGGATGCCGCCGCCACCGGCCAGCTGGGCAGCGGCTCGGGCCGTCGTGCCCAGGCCGAGCGCCTGCTGGGTGATGGCCGGGCCCGCGAGGAATGGTCCCACTTCGCGGAGCAGTGGCTGGGGGTCGAACTGCTGCGCGATGCCTTCCGCGATCCCGAGGTGTTCCCGCGCTGGAACGACGCGGTGCGGCTGGCGATGGTGGAGGAGTTCGACCGCTTCTTCGCCCACGTCGCCTTCGACAGCAGCGGCGCCCGGCCCTGGGACGAGCTGTTCACTGCCAACTACGTGTTCGCCAACCGCACGCTGGCCGAGTTCTACCGCCTGCCCGGCGCTGCCGCGATGGGCGAGGGCTTCCAGCAGGTGGCAGTCGGCGACGGCACCCGCGGCGGCCTGCTGACCCTGGGCATGCTGTTGGGCGCGCACGCGCATTCCAACGAGTCCTCGCCGGTGAAGCGCGGAGTGGCCGTGCGCGAGCGCCTGCTCTGCCAGGACCTGCCGGATCCGCCCGCCGATGTCGACACCACGCCGCCCGGACTCGACCCCAGCCTGACCACCCGCGAGCGCTTCGCGCGTCATACCGACGATCCAAAGTGCTCGGCCTGTCACAGCTATATCGATCCGGTCGGCTTCGGCTTCGAGCGCTACGACGGCGTCGGCGACTACCGCGCGGTCGAGAACGACAAGTCGGTCGACGACAGCGGCTCGGTCAAGGACCGCGAGGCGCTCGGCGCCGGCACCAGCGAGCCCTTCACCGGGCCGCGCCAGCTCGGCAGCCTGATCGCCGCCACCCGGTCGGCGCAGGACTGCCTGGCGTTGCAGTACTACCGGCACAGCTACGGGCTGACGGAGGCCGAGGGCGGCGCCTGCGCCATCCGCGCGATGAGCCAGCGCTTCCAGTCCGACCAGCTGTCGTTCCGCGCGCTGATCGCCGAGCAGCTCGCGCACGACTCCTTCACGCGCCGCAAGTGAGCATCGACATGACGCCCAACCTTACGCGCCGCCACCTGCTTCGCGGTTTCGTCGCCGGCGCCGCCAGCCTGCCGCTGTCAGCCCTGCTGATGCGCACGGCCCGGGCGGCGGCCAGCGCGCCGCAGCGGCTGATCTGCTTCTACATGCCGGACGGTTGCTATCCGACCGCCTTCCATCCCAGTGGCAGCCTGACCAACTTCACCCTGCCGGGCATGACCGCGCCACTCGAGGCCTGGAAGCAGGACTGCGTATTCATCCGCGGCCTCGACATGTATTCCGGCGGTTCCACCCACGAGGGCGGGGTGCGCAAGGTGCTGACCGCTACCGGCGATCTCAGCATCGACGTGTTGGTCGGGCAGAGTTACAAGCAGGCGACGCCGCATGCCTCGGTGCACCTGGGCGTCGGCTCCAGCCACGAGAACGGCGGCAACTACGTCTCCTACCTCGGCAAGGACCAGCCGATCACCCCCGAGGACAATCCGCTACGCGCCTTCGAACGCCTGTTCGGCGCGCCGGGCGAGGTCGAGGACATCGTCGCGCGGCGGCGGCTGTCGATTCTCGACGCGGTCAAGCGCGATATCTCCGGACTGCAGACGCGGCTGGGCACTACCGAAAAGCAGAAGCTCGACACCCATCTGGAATCGGTGCGCGCGGTGGAGAACCGCATCCTGGCCGCCGCCGAGGAGAGCCAGGGCATGTGCTCCGACCCCGCCTGGAACCAGGGCGGCTGGGCAGTGCCGGCCGGCTACAACAGCTACCCGCAGTACTACAACCGCGACGACCAGTTCGCCACCGTCGGCCAGCTGCAGATGGACACCGCCGTGCTGGCCCTGGCCTGCGACCTCACACGCTCGGTCACCCTCCAGTGGTCGCACGCGGTCAGCGGCACCAGCCACGAGCGCGAGACCGGCGTCGGCACGCGCCACCACGACGCCTCCCACTTCGACGAGAACAGCGCCAGCTCGGTCGAGCAGTTCACCAAGCTGCAGGCCTGGTACACCGGCCGCCTGGCCTATCTGCTCAATGCCCTGCGCCAGCAGCCGGCGGAGGACGGCCGCACCCTGCTCGACAACACCCTGGTGCTGCTGCACTCGGAGTTGGGCCATTCCTCGCGGCACGACCACTCGGACATGCCCTTCATCCTCGCCGGCCACGGCGGGGGGCTGGCCGGCGGGCGCTTCCTGGACCTTCGCAAGACCAACAACAACGGCAACGAGACCCACGCCAAGCTGCTGGTGTCGATCGCCAATGCCATGGGCATCCCGATCAATTCCTTTGGCTACACCGGGCACGGCGAAGGGCCGCTGCCGCGCTTGTTCGTCTAATCCTCTCTCCCCGGCTCGAACACGATGAAACAACTGATTGCTGCCTTGCTGTGCCTTCCCTTGGCTGCCTTCGCGGTCTCGCCGGGCCAAGCCGCGCCGCCAACGGCCGGGCCGCTGCTGTCCGGCGACGGCGAAGCGGGCCTGCCGGCGCTGCGCGGCCAGGTGGTGCTGGTGGATTTCTTCGCCTCCTGGTGCGGCCCCTGCGCGCAGTCGCTGCCGGTACTGGAGAAGCTGCGCAACGAAATGCAGGCGCAGTACCCGGGTCGGTTCGAGGTGCTGGCGGTGAATGTCGATACCGATCCCAAGGATGGCCGCAAGTTTCTGCGCCGCAACCCCATCAGCTATCCGGCGATCAGCGATCCGGACGGTGCGATTGCCGACGGCTGGCAGCTGCCAGGCATGCCGACCAGCTTCCTGGTCGATGGCAACGGCGTGGTGGTGTTGCGCCACGAGGGCTACCGCAGCGGTGACGAGCAGAAGCTGCGGGGCGAGATCCAGGCCGTGCTGGGAGCGAAATGATGGGTCGCCTGCTGCTCTCGGTAATGGCGCTGTCGCTGCTGTCTGGCTGCGTCGCGGTACAGCCCTGGAAGCGCGGCGAACTGGCGCGGCAGAGCATGGCCTGGGACCCGGACCCCCTGCAGGCCGGCCTCGCCGACCACGTCTACTTCAGCAAGGAGGCCGCCAGCGGTCGCGCCGGCCTGGGCGGAGGTGGCTGTGGCTGCAACTGAGTACTCCCCTAAGCTGCAGGCCCTGCTGCTGAGTGCCCTGGCGCTGCCGGGCCTGGCGCAAGCCGCGGCGCGCGAGGACGATGGCTTCTTCGTGGTGCGTGCCAGCCAGTACGCCGAGGACGCGGTCCCCGCTGAGCAGCTGGCCAGCGCCGAGGACGAGCGCTACGACATCAAGATCCTGCAGGCGCGGCTCAGCCTGCCGGTCGGGCGCAGCTTTTCGCTGGGCACCACCCTGGCCTACGAATCCATGTCCGGTGCCTCGCCCTGGTTCGTCGAGGCCGGCGACGACGGCCGGCCGGTGCAGGTGCTGTCCGGCGCCACCATCGAGGACCAGCGCCGCGACGCCGCCGTGGATCTGCGCTGGTACGGCGGGCGTCACCAGTTGGCGCTCAGCGCCGGCGTGTCGGTGGAAGACGACTACCGCGCGCTGAGTGGCGGCCTGGAATGGCTGGTCGAGATGCCGGACGAGCACAGCACGCTGAACTTCGGGCTCGGCTACTCCGACGACCGCATCGAGCCCACCGAGGGCGGCAGCGCGCGTTTCCCGACCCGGCCGGCCCAGGAAAGCAAGAGCAGCTACTCCGCCGTGGTCGGCTTCACCACGATCATCAACGCCCGCAGCCAGTGGCAGCTCGCCGTCTCGGCCACCCGGCTCGACGGCTTTCTCTCCGACCCCTACAAGCTCGCCTCGGTGGACGGCGCCCTGGTGCAGGACGCGCGGCCGGATTCGCGCTGGCAGCTGGCCCTGAGCAGCCGCTACCGCCACCGTTTCACCGGGCTGGACGCCAGCCTGCACGCCGACTACCGCTACTTCCTGGACGAGTGGGAGGTCAACGCCCACACCGTCAACCTGGCCTGGCACCAGGACCTCGGCGACTACCTCACGCTGACGCCCAGCGTTCGCTATTACAGCCAGAGCCAGGCCTATTTCTACCAGGCCTATTACCGCACGGCGCGCGAGGATGGCTTTGCCTCCAGTGACTACCGGCTCTCGCCCTACGGCGCCTACACCCTGGGCCTGAGCCTGCGCTGCGAGCTGGGCGATGCGGCGATCAGCCTGGCGGCGGAGCGCTACGACTCCCAGGCCGGTATCGCCGCCGGCGAGGTGCGGGTGGAGAACCCGGGCCTGGTCGATTTCACCCTGTTCTCGCTGGGCGTCGAATATCGCTACTGAGGTCCACCGTCTCGGCTTCAAGGCCATGGGCAGCCCCTGCGAGCTGCGGGTCTGGGGCTGCGCGGCCGAGGTGCTGACCGCCGCGCGCGCCGAGCTGGAGCGGTTGGAGGCGAAGTACAGCCGCTACCGCGACGACAGTCTCACCACCCGCATCAATCGCAGTGCCGGCAGCGCGGCGCTAGCGCTCGATGCCGAGACCGCGGGCCTGCTCGATTACGCGCAACAGGCCTGGCAGCAGAGCGGTGGCCGCTTCGACCTCAGCACCGGCGTGCTGCGTCGCGCCTGGGATTTCAAGTCCGGCAAGCTGCCCGATCCCGCCGTGCTGGCGACTGCGCGGGCCTGCGTCGGCTGGCAGAAGCTGGAGTGGCAGCGACCGCGCCTGCGCCTGCCCGAAGGCATGGAACTCGACTTCGGCGGGCTGGTGAAGGAGTACGCCGCCGACCGGGTCGCCGCCTTGCTGCGCGAGCGGGGTGCGCGCGGCGGCATGGTGGATCTCGGCGGCGACATCGCCGTGGTCGGTCCGCAGCCCGACGGCAGCGCCTGGCGCATCGGTATCCGCGATCCCCGCCGGCGCGAGGCGGCGCTGGCGGTGATCGAGCTGGCGCGCGGCGGCCTTGCCACCAGTGGCGACTACGAGCGCGGCATGAGCATTGCCGGCGTTCGCTACAGCCACCTGCTCGACCCGCTCAGCGGCCAGCCGGTGCGCGGCGCCGCCAGCGTTTCGGTGGCGGCGCCACTGTGTCTGCTGGCGGGCACCGCCTCGACCAGCGCCATGCTGATGGGCGAGGGCGCCGAGGCTTGGCTGCGGGACCTGGGCCTGCCCTGGCTGCTGGTGGGGCAGGATGCGGAGCTGCGCGGCTCGCTAGGGCCTGTTCACAGTTAAATGGTCGCAGCGATCATTTAATTGTGAACAGGCCCTGGCCAGAACTGGCGGTGTGCCTGCCCGATGCGAGTGGTGGAGACAGGGCGACTATTGGCGCGTGCCCGCCTTCTTCCAGTCCAGCTCACGGATCGAGCGCCGGGTCTCACCGGAGCGACTGATCCGCAGCGACAGCCGCGCGGTGCCGCTGGTCTCGTCCAGACTGACGCCGAACACCTCGCAGCCAGCGCCGCTCTCCACCTCGCCGAGCCGGCTGGCGTCGGCTTCAAACCGCGCCAGCACATCGCCGATCACGGTCGCCGGCCGCGCCAGCCCGGCTTGGGCGTTGCCGCTGATGGCGCCGCTGGCGGTGTCCAGCACCTGGCCGGATTCCAGCAGGCGCAGGCTCAGGCCCAGGGCCTCGAAGCCGCGCGGGCCACTGCTGTAGTGCGCTTCGCGCAGGTCCAGCACCACGGTGCCGGCGCCGCCCAGGGCCTGCACCCGGTGACCGCCGCCGAGCGAGGCGAAGCCGGCCTCCTCGGGCAGGCCGAAACCGTAGCGCGCGCCCTCCTCCAGGCAGGCCACCAGCAGGCGACCGAGCCGGTTGCGGCTGGCGAAATGCTGGTCGATCAGGCCTTCGCGGAATACACCGACGCCCTCCTGCACCACCACGCCGCGATACCAGGGGTCGGGCGAGGCGCCGTACAGCAGGGCCTCGTCGCTGGCGCCGCCGCAGATCATTGCCGAGGACAGGGCGGTGGCCGAGCCGCCGACCGCGATCAGGCTGCCGCCGCCGCGATAGGCGCTCAGCACGGCGTCGAGCAGGGGCGTTTCCTCGCCCTGCTGGAACAGCGCCCGCATCAGCCGATCCTGGTTGCCGCCGGTCAGCAAATTGGCGGCGCTGGATGCCAGCAGCGGCAGGGTGGCCTCGCTGCCGTCCCAGACCGTGCAGCGGATGCCGTGGCGTTCGAACAGGCCACGGTAATCGGCGGCGACCTCGTCCGGCTTGCCGCTGGCGACGGTGATGATCGTGATCCGCTGGTCGAGCGCCCGCAGTTCCGCCAGCCAGGCCAGGCTGTCGTCGCTCAGGCCGGCGCCGATGGCGATCAACCGGGCGCTGGCGGCGACGGTGCGGCCACGCATCAGCTGCTTGGTGTGGCGGTGCAGCCAGGCCTTGCGCACCTCCGGTTCCAGTGCCCGGCAACGGATGTTGAGGCCGTAGTCGAGCACGGTGAAACGCTTGCCCTGGGCGGTCCGCGTCACCCGCGAGGCCGAGGGCAGATTGCTGCGTTCGAGTTCGACCGTGACTTCGATCTGCGCGTCCGGATCGTAGGCGGTGCCGATGTCGCGGGCGTAGCGCTCGCTGTCGCCCTCGGCCAGGCGGCCGAGCAGTTCGTCGAAGACATTGGGCGCGAACACCGAGCGCTGCAGGTAGCCGGGGCCGACGAAATGGCGGCTGCTGGCGCGCCGCGTCGGCTTCTTTCGCGGGTGCGGCATCGCCATGCCTTCGACCAGGTTCCAGGCATCGCCGTCGTCGAGGTAGCTGACCCGGTAGTGGTCGTAGCGGCGGTGGCGGGCATCGGTATGGGCCAGGCTGCCGTTGACCACCAGGGCGCCCTTCTCGCCGACCACGCTGAGCATGTGGCCGTCGACGAACATGGCGGTGTTCTCGTCGACGCCGAAGCCATAGGGCTCGCTGGCGAAGGCCATCGCCGCCACCAGCCGGCCGATGCGGCCGCGCTGGATGAAATGCTGGTCCACCAGGCCGTGCGGGAAGAAGCCCAGGCCATTGCCGACCAGCAGGCCGGGCAGCTCGGGGTCGCCGACCACGCCGTGGATCACCGCCTCCATCGAGGTGCCGCCGATGATCGCGGTGGTCGACATGATCGCCGCACCGGCGCTGGAGCCGGCGATCAATCCACCGCGCGTGTGCAGGCGACGGATCGCAGCCAGCACCGGCGTCTCGCGGCCATTGGGGGCGAGTGCGCGCAGCAGGGTCGACTGGTCGCCGCCGGTGAAGTAGACCGCGCCGAGGCGCTCGATCTGGGCGACGATGCGCGGGTCCTGGGCGGCGGTGGCGGCATTGCCGTGGAACAGCGGCACCAGCTCGGCCTCGGTGTCGTGATTGCGGAAGTCGGCGACCATCTCGGGCCCGACTTCGTGCGGCATCTGCGAGGCGGTGGCGAGCACCGCGATGCCGCCTGGCGCCCGCTCGCGCAGGCCCTGGAAGATGGCGAGATTGTCCGGCTCCAGCCGGCCGCCGATGATGGCGAGGCAGAGGACCATCTAGCGGCTGGAGAGCAGTGCGCCCGGCTTGCGCCAGTCGAGTTTGTCGCGGCCGGCGATCTTGGCGATCCACTGGCCCGGCCGCGCCCAACGGTGACCGCGGCGGGCGAACAGCAGGCCGTCATTGCGGGCCAGGATAGGGCTGCGCTCGCCGGTCTCGGGGTCGATCAGCTCGCCCAGCCGGTCGCCGCGCCGTACCTCGGCGCCCAGCGGCACTGACCAGCTGAGCACGCCGGGCCCTGGCGCCTCCAGCGAGTCCACGGCTTCCAACAGGCTAGCCTGCGGTTCGGCGGCCGGAGCTAGCGGGGCAATGCCATCGACAAAGCCACGGCCGGCCAGGAAGCGGATCAGGCCGTCGGCATCCCGCGTGGCCAGCGTCTCGTCGACATCGCGTTCGCCGCGCAGCTCGACGGTGGCGGCGAAGCAGGCGGGCGGGATCGGGTGCTGCGGGAAGCGCGCCGCCAGCCGCCACCAGAGCCGGCTATTGGCCTCATCAAAAGCCTCGCCGCCGGAGTCGTCGGCCAGCAGGTTGACCCGGCTGCCGAGGCAGGCGGCGAGGTCGGCCGCGCCCGGCCACAGCGGCGTGCCGATATAGGTGTGCAGGGTGGCTTCGTAGTCGCAGTGCAGGTCGAGTACCACGTCGGCGTCACAGCTCAGGCCGTACAGCAGCTGCTTGAGGGCGGCGTTCTCAGCCGTCGGCAGCCCGGCCGGCAGGGCCGCGCGCAGCGCCGCGCGGATCAGCGCGACGTTGCCGGCAGCGTCGGCGCCCAGGTGCGGCGCGACGGCGGCAGCGACGGGTTCGTACAGGTCCGGATAGCCCCGGTTGAAGTTCTGGCCGCTGTCCAGCTCGAAGCGGCCCAGGTGCCAGCCCTGCAGGAACTGGGTCAGGCCGATGGGATTGGCGTAGGGAACCAGGATGATCTCGCCGCGCAGGCAGCCAGCGGCGTCGAGCACGCTCAGCTGCTCGCGCAACTGCTGGGCGACCAGCAGGGCCGGAATCTCGTCGGCGTGGACCGCCGCTTGCAGATAGGCCTTGGGGCCGGGGTGCTGGCCCAGGAAGCGCAGCACCGTCAGCCGGCGCGTGACGCCGGGGCCGGCGGCCGGCAGGGTCAGGGTTTCAGTCAGGAGCGGCACGCGGCATGCCTAGGGTGGTCAACGAGTCATTATGACGGCGCCAGCCCCGGTTCGGCGACGATTCTTCGGCGCCTGGCATCGTAGGTATGACGGCGCCCTTGAGTGCGGCGGTGCGGGCGCTATATTGAGTCCATGAGCTCACCGAAGAACCCCCGGCCGGAAGTCCCCGACCAAGAAGATGGCCGCGGCACCGGCTTGGCGCTGGCTCCGGCCAAGCCCAAACTGCAGCCACCGCCGCAGTTCCGGGTAGTAATGATGAATGATGACTTCACCCCGATGGAGTTCGTGGTGCAAGTCTTGCAGCAGTTCTTCAACCACTCACGTGAGAAGGCGGTTCAGATCATGTTGACCGTGCACCAGCAGGGCAAGGGCGTGGCCGGCATCTATCCGGTCGAAATCGCCGAAACCAAGGCGGCGCAGGCCAATGCCTACGCCCGCAAGAACCAGCATCCGCTGCTCACCGTTCTGGAGAAACTCTAGTGCTGAGTGAAGAACTGCAAAAAGCCCTCGACGCCGCCTTCGTGCAGGCGCGCATGGAGGGTCATGAGCTGCTGACGGTCGAACACCTGCTGCTGGCCCTGATCTCGGACGCCAATGTCTCCGAGGTGCTGACTGCCTCCGGCGGCGACCTCGACAAGCTGGAACAGGCGCTCAAGGACTATCTCGCCCAGAACCTGCATGCCAACAAGGAGCAGGCGGGCTCCATCGACACCCAGCCGACCCTGTCGTTCCAGCGGGTGCTGCAGCGGGCGATCTACAACGTCCAGGCCTCGGGCAAGAAGCAGGTCAGCACCCTCAACGTGCTGGTGGCGATCTTTGCCGAGAAGGACACCCACGCGGTGTATCTGCTCGGCGAGCAGGGCGTGAGCCGGCTCGACGTGGTCAATTACATCAGCCACGGCATCGCCAAGAAGGCCGACGGCTCCAGCCCGGCGCCGCAGGAATCCGCTTCGGACAACGAGGCGGAGGAGGGCGGCAAGGACGACAGCAAGGCCTCGGCGCTATCGCAGTTCGCGGTCAACCTCAACGAACGGGCGCTGGCGGGCAAGATTGATCCGCTGATTGGCCGCGATCTCGAAATCGAGCGGGTGATGCAGACGCTCTGCCGCCGCCGCAAGAACAATCCCCTGCTGGTCGGCGAAGCCGGCGTCGGCAAGACCGCCATCGCCGAGGGCTTGGCCTGGCTGGTGACCGAGGGCCGGGTGCCGGACCTGCTCAAGGACGCCGTGGTCTATTCACTGGATCTGGGCGCGCTGATCGCCGGCACCAAGTACCGCGGCGACTTCGAGAAGCGCTTCAAGGCGGTGATGAACGAGCTGGTGAAGACGCCGGGCGCGGTGGTATTCATCGACGAGATTCACATGATCATCGGCGCCGGCTCGGCCAGCGGTGGCGTGATGGACGCCAGCAACCTGCTCAAGCCCATGCTGGCCTCGGGCGAGCTGAAGTGCATCGGCAGCACCACCTACCAGGAATATCGTGGCGTGTTCGAGAAGGACCGCGCGCTGGCGCGGCGCTTCCAGAAGATCGACGTCACCGAACCCTCGGTCGAGGACAC
Organism: Stagnimonas sp.; assembly: GCA_030696045.1. Classification (GTDB taxonomy): domain Bacteria; phylum Pseudomonadota; class Gammaproteobacteria; order Nevskiales; family Nevskiaceae; genus Stagnimonas. The sequence continues at coordinate 33,612 of JAUYNO010000045.1, forward strand.
GGTGAAGATCCTCGAAGGCCTCAAGGCCCGCTTCGAGGAGCACCACGCCATCCAGTTCACCAGCGGCGCGATCCGCTCGGCGGTGGAACTGGCCGCGCGCCACATCACCGACCGTCAGCTGCCGGACAAGGCCATCGACGTCATCGACGAGGCCGCCGCGCGGCTGCGCCTGCTGCCCGAGAGCAAGCGCCGCAAGACCGTGCAGGTGCGCGATATCGAGGAAACCGTCGCCAAGATCGCGCGCATCCCGCCCAAGGCGGTGTCGACCAATGACCGCGACAAGCTGGCGACCCTGGAGCGCGACCTGAAGCTGACCATCTTCGGCCAGGACGCGGCGATCCAGATGCTGTCCAGCTCGATCAAGCTGGCGCGGTCGGGCCTGGGCAATCCGGACAAACCCATCGGTGCCTTCCTGCTCGCCGGCCCCACCGGCGTCGGCAAGACCGAAGTCAGCAAGCAGCTGGCACAGCTGCTCGGCATCGAGCTGGTGCGCTTCGACATGAGCGAGTACATGGAGCGCCACACGGTCAGCCGCCTGATCGGCGCGCCGCCGGGCTATGTCGGCTTCGACCAGGGTGGCCTACTTACCGACGCCGTGCTCAAGCAGCCGCACAGCGTGGTGTTGTTGGACGAGATCGAGAAGGCGCATCCGGACGTGTTCAACCTGCTGTTGCAGGTGATGGACCACGGCACTCTGACCGACAACAACGGCCGCCATGTCGACTTCCGCAACGTGATCCTGGTGATGACCACCAACATGGGCGCCTTTGACGCGGCGCGGGCCAGTATTGGTTTTGTCGAACAGAACCATGCGCCGGATGCGCTGGAGGCGATCAAGAAGGGCTTCACGCCGGAATTCCGCAACCGTCTGGATGCGGTGATCCCCTTCGCCGCCCTCGGCCGCGAGCAGATCGTCCGCGTGGTCGAGAAATTCCTGATCCAGCTGGAAACCCAGCTCGGCGCCAAGGGCGTGGTGCTGGAGGTCGACGAGGCCGCCAAGCTCTGGCTGGCCGACAAGGGCTACGACCCGAAGATGGGTGCGCGGCCGATGGCGCGGGTGATCCAGGAGCAGATCAAGCGACCGCTGGCCGAGGAACTGCTGTTCGGCAAGCTGCAGCACGGCGGCAGCGTCAGCGTGCGACTGGTCGACAGCGGCCTGCGGTTCGACATCCAGGGTCGCGAGAAAGTCGCTGCGCTGGAGCCGGTCTAGGCAGCTCCGTTCAGCCGGCGGTCGGGTGGGGCGCCGGTACAATGTCGGCGCCCATTCTCTCCTGGATTTGCCATGCGACACACCCTGCTTGCACTGACCGGACTGACCATGCTGCTGGCGGCTTGCACCAATATCCGCGGCACCGACGACGGCCCGCCACCGGCCGCGCCGACTTCGGTCGAGCGGGCGCCGGTGCCCGAGGCTCCGGCCCAGACCCAGACCTATACCCGCGAGGAAATCCTGGCCGCCGGCAAGACCTTCTTCGGTGGCACCACCGAGGGCTTGGCCAAGGCCATGGAGCGGGTGTTCGCCGAGCAGGGCGAACCGGTCGCCTACATCGAGGGTGAGGAAGGCGGCGGCGCCATCATCGCCGGCCTGCGGTACGGCCAGGGCTATCTCAGCTACAAGGGTGGCGGGCGCGGCCCGGTGTTCTGGCAGGGGCCGAGCATAGGTTGGGATTTCGGCGGCAACGCTTCCAAGGTGTTCACCCTGGTCTACAACCTGAAGCGCACCGAGCAGTTGTTCCAGCGCTATCCCGGCGTCGAGGGCAGCCTGTATGTGGTCGCCGGGTTCGGCCTGAACTACTTGCGCAGCGGCGACGTCGTGCTGGCGCCGATCCGCACCGGCGTCGGCTTGCGTGCCGGGGCCAGCATCGGCTACCTGCATTTCACCCGCGAGCCGAGCTACGTGCCGTTCTGAGTGCGCGGCGCAGCGCCTGCGGGGGGCCTCGCGTGCTTAACTTGCTAGGCTGAGCGTCACACAAGAAAGGGCTTGCCGCCGTGGCTGGCCAGGCAATGCGGCATGGCCATCAAGATCAGTCTCATCACCGTCTGTTACAACAGCGCCGCCACACTCCGCGAGACCCTGGAGTCGGTGGCTGCGCAGACGCATCCCGACATCGAGCACATCATCATCGACGGGGGCTCGCGGGATGCCACGCTGGACCTGGTCCGCCAGCATCGGCGTCACGCCGGTCCGCTGGTTTCGGAGCCGGATCGTGGCATCTACGACGCCATGAACAAGGGGCTGGCTCTGGCCAGCGGCGAGGTGGTGGGCTTTCTCAATTCCGATGATGTGCTGGCCGGTCCGGACGTCCTGGCCCGCATCGCCGGGGTCTTCGCTTCGCCTGCGACCGACGCCTGCTACGGCGACCTAGTCTATGTCTCGGCCCGTGATCCGGATCGCATCGTCCGCTACTGGCGCTCCCGGCCCTACCAGGCCGGACTGTGCCGGCGAGGCTGGATGCCGGCGCATCCGACCTTCTATGTCCGACGTCGGATCTATCAGCAGCATGGCGGCTTCGACGATTCGCTCAGCATCGCTGCCGATTTTGAGATCTGCCTGCGCCTGCTGGAAGTGCAGCGGCTGCCGGTCACCTACCTGCCCGGCGTGCTGGTGCGGATGCGGACGGGCGGCGCTTCCAACGCCAGCCTGCGAAACATCGTCCGCGCCAACCGAGAAGTGAGTCGTGCCCTCCGAAAACACGGTTATCCTGACGGGCTAGGGCTGATCCTGGGCAAGCTGGCTTCCAAGCTGGTGCAACTTGTGCATCGACCCAGCGGCTGAGAAGCATCTGTTTTTTTGTGGCGTACCGACCTTGTCTGAATACTTCATCACGACTCTTATTTGAGCTGTCTTCGACTGAACGCGATGCAAACCAAACTCGTCCCCGTAATCATGGCCGGCGGCACCGGCACCCGCCTGTGGCCGCTGTCGCGTGAGCAGTTCCCCAAGCAATTCATCGCGCTGACCGGTGATCGCAGCCTGCTGCAGGTGACCGCGCTGCGGGCCGGGCGGATCGTCGACGCCGCGCCGCCGCTGGCGATCTGCGGCGAGGACCAGCGTTTCCTGGTCGGCGAGCAATTGCGCGGCTGTGGCATGGCGGCGGAAGTGCTGATCGAGCCGGCCGGCCGCAATACCGCCCCGGCCGCCGCCTGCGCCGCCCTGCATGCCCAGGCGCGCTACGGCGATGACGCTCTGGTGCTGCTGATGGCGGCCGACCATGTGATCGCCGACGAGGCCGCCTTCGTCCGTGCCGTCGAGCTGGCCTGCGAAGTGGCGCGTGAAGGCCGGATCGCCGTGTTCGGCATCCGCCCGACCCGGCCCGAGACCGGCTATGGCTATATCCGCACCGGTGCCCGACGCGCCGACGGCGCCTACGAGCTGGCTGCCTTTGTCGAGAAGCCGGACCGCGAACGCGCCGAAGGCTTTCTGCGTGAGGGCGGCTACTACTGGAACGGCGGCCTGTTCCTGTTCCGCGCCGACGTCATGCTGGCTGAGTTGCAGCGCTTCGAGCCCGAGTTGCTGGCGCAGGCCCGGCTGGCGCTGGCGCGGGCCCGCAGCGACCTTGATTTCCTGCGCCTGGATCCGGAGAGCTTCAAGGCCTGCCGCAGCGAGTCGATCGACTACGCGGTGATGGAGAAGACCGACAAGGCGGCGGTGGTGCTGCTCGATGCCGGTTGGGACGATGTCGGCTCCTGGACCTTCCTCGACCAGCAGCCCAAGGACGCCCAGGGCAATGCCGTGCGCGGCGACACCCTGCTGCACAACGCCCACCGCAACCTGGTGCATGCCGAGTCGCGGCTGGTCGCCCTGGCGGGGGTCGACGACACCATCGTCATCGAGACCCAGGACGCCGTGCTGGTCACCACCCGCGCGCATGCCCAGGACGTCAAGAAGATCGTCGCTCAGCTCAAGTCCCAGGGGCGTTCGGAGGCGATACACCACCCCACGGTCTACCGCCCCTGGGGCAGCTACGAGACGGTGGCGATGGACCAGCGCTTCCAGGTCAAACGCATCATCGTCAAGCCGGGCCAGAAGCTGAGCCTGCAGATGCACCACCACCGCGCCGAGCACTGGATCGTGGTCAAGGGCACCGCCGAGATCACCATCGGCGAGAAGCTGTTCATGCTCAGCGAGAACCAGTCCACCTACATCCCGCTGGGCGAGAAGCACCGGCTGGTGAACCCGGGCAAGGTCCCGCTGGAACTTATCGAGGTGCAGTCGGGTTCTTATCTGGGCGAGGACGATATCGTCCGCTTCGAAGATATCTACGGGCGCAGCCCGGAGAAGAAATGATCACCAGTGGGCGGAGCCCAAAGTGAGCCGATTGCCGGCCTTCAAGGCCTACGACATCCGCGGGCGGGTACCGGATGAACTGAATCCGGACTTGGCCTATCGCCTCGGTATCGCCTACGCCGAACTGTTCGAGCCCAGGCGCATCGCACTCGGCCGTGATATCCGGCATTCCTCGCTGCCGCTGTTGCAGGCGCTCGCGCAGGGTTTCGTGGCGCGCGGCGTGGAAGTGCTCGACATCGGCCTGGGCGGCACCGAAGAGGTGTACTGGGCCGCGCAGCAGCCGGGGGTCGACGGCGGCATCATGGTCACCGCCAGCCACAACCCGATGGACTACAACGGCATGAAGCTGGTGCGCGGCGGCGCCATCCCGATCTCCGGCGATTCCGGCCTGCGTGAGCTGGAAGCGCGGGTGGCGGCCTCGACGGCCGTCGCGCCACCGGGGGCGCCGAAGATGACGCCAACCGACTTCCGACCGGCCTATGTCCGGCATCTGCTCGGCTATATCGCCGGCCAGGCGCTGAAGCCGCTGAAGATCGTGGTCAATGCCGGCAACGGTACCGCCGGCCTGGTGATCGACGCCCTGGCGCCGAATCTCCCCTTCGAGTTCATCCGCGTCCATCACCGGCCGGACGGCGACTTCCCCAACGGCATTCCCAATCCCCTGCTGCCGGAAATGCGTCAGGACACCGTGGACGCCGTGCGCGCCCACGGCGCCGATTTCGGCGTTGCCTGGGATGGCGACTTCGACCGCTGCTTCCTGTTCGACGAAGCCGGCGGTTTCATCGAGGGCTATTACATCGTCGGGCTGCTGGCCGAGGTGCTGCTCCAGCGCGAGCCGGGCGCCAAGATCATCCATGATCCCCGACTGACCTGGAACACCATCGACATGGTGCGCGCGGCGGGCGGTGTGCCGGTGCAATCCAAGACCGGCCATGCCTTCATCAAGGAGCGCATGAGGCTGGAAAACGCCATCTACGGTGGCGAGATGAGCGCGCACCATTATTTCCGCGACTTCGCCTACTGCGACAACGGCCACATCCCCTGGCTGCTGGTGGCGGCGCTGGTCTCGACCTCCGGGCGCAGCCTGTCGGATCTGGTCGCGGCCCGCATGCAGGCCTATCCGGCTTCGGGTGAGATCAACCGCAAGGTCGGCAGCGTGCCGGCGGTGATCGCCGCCATCGAGACCGAGTACGCGGGCCGGGCCGTCGTGGTCGACCGCACTGATGGCCTCTCCTGCGAGTACGCAGGCTGGCGTTTCAACCTGCGTGGCTCCAATACCGAGCCGGTGTTGCGGCTCAATGTCGAGTCGCGTGGCGACCCCGGCCTGATGCAGCGCAAGACCGCCGAACTGCTGGCGCGCATCGACGCCGCCGGCTAGGCGGGCCCGAGGCGGCGCTCCCCCGAACGGCCGCTGGTCGGAGTTTATTTGGCGGCCAACTGAAAAATGAGTCAACCTCCGACAGAAAGTCGCGTTGGACGGCTTGGTTTGCTGGTCCGGGGGCGTCGGTCAGAACCGACGCGGGCACTCCGGGGTCGGCGATCACCGACAACAGGGACGTTGCGGAGGAGTGCATGCTGTCGTTCATGGCGCTGGGCGCCTTTACTGGTTTCTGGATCACCTGGCTGACCATCGCAATGGCGCGGCGGCATCAGGTCGGTTCCGACGAATCCGGCGGGGTGCAGAAATTCCACGATCACTGGGTGCCCCGGTTGGGCGGTATTCCGGTGTTCGCCTCCTTCGTCAGCACCCTGCTGTTGGCGGCCCTGCTCAGCGACACCGCGGTCGACATCTCCGTCCGCCTGCTGATCTGCACCCTACCGGCCTTCGGCATCGGCCTGCTGGAGGACATCACCCGGCGCGCCGGCGTGAGCCCGCGCCTGCTGTTCACCATGATCGCCGCCGCCCTCGGCTGGTGGCTGCTGGACGGCCGGCTCTCCCGCCTGGATCTGCCGGGCGTCGATCCGCTGCTGCAGGCCTTCCCGGTGGCGGCCTTCGTGCTGACCCTGTTCGCCGCCGGCGGCGTCGCCCATGCGGTCAATATCATCGACGGCTACAACGGCCTGAGCGGCTTTTTCATCGCCGCCGTGTTCGGCGCCATGGGCCTGGTGGCCTGGCAGGCGGGGGATGGCCTGGTGCTGCGGGTCTCGCTGATCGCGATGTCTTCGGTGCTCGGCTTCCTGGTCTGGAATTTCCCCTACGGCCGCATCTTCCTGGGCGATTCCGGAGCCTACTTCCTGGGCTTCCTGGTCGCCGAGTTGTCGATCCTGCTGGTGCACCGCAACCCGCAGGTTTCGGCCTGGTGCCCGATGCTGCTGATGGTCTATCCGGTCTGGGAGACGGTGTTCTCGATGATCCGTCGCGGCAGCGAGGGCGGGCTGCACCGCATGGGGCAGCCGGACGCGCTGCACCTGCACCAGTTGGTCTATCGGCGGCTGATGAAGCGCTACATCGGCTCGGCGGAACCGCGTGACCGCATCCTGCGCAACTCGCTGACCTCGGTCTATCTCTGGGGCCTGGCGCTGCTCGCCATCGTGCCGGCGGTGCTGTTCTGGAATCGGGCCTGGGTGCTGATCGCCTTCTCGGTGCTGTTCGCGGTCAGCTACTGGGTGATCTACTCCGGCATCGTCAGCTTCCGGGTGCCGCGCTGGCTGGTGGCGGCGCCGCGCGACCCTAGCCGCACCGTGCGCGCGCCGAGCGCCGCCATTGAGCCGCCGCTGCCCTAGTAGTCAGGGCGGGCTATGGCCGATGCGGCTGCCGCAGGTATTCCAGCGAACGCATCTCCTGCAGCCGCGACAGCGTGCGGGCGAACTCGAATAGCAGCCGCTCGCCCCGATAAAGCTGCTCGGCGGGCACGTCGGCGGCGATCACCAGCTTGACGCCACGGTCGTAGAGCTCGTCGACCAGGGTGATGAAGCGGCGCGCCTCGTTCTCGTCTGCGACGGTGAGCTGGGGCAGCCGCGACAGCAGCAGGGTGTGGTGCAGTCGGGCCAGCTCGATGTAGTCGGCGGCGCCGCGCGGGCCCTCGCAGAGCTCGGCGAAATCGAACCAGACCACGCCCGGCGCGCGCTGGCGCGCGATCAGCTCGCGGCCGTGGATGTCCAGGTTGACGCCGGTCTGCCCGTCCTGGCCGGCGAAGCGACGGAAGTACTGCGCCAGCCGCTCCTCGCAGGCGGCGTCGCAGGGATGCAGGTAGAGCTGGGCATCGGTCAGCTGGCGCAGCCGGTAGTCGATGCCGTGATCGACATTGATGACCCGCACATGGCGCTTCAGCACCTCGATGGCGGGCAGGAAGTTCTGCCGCTGCAGACCGTCCCGGTAGAGCCCGTCGGGGGCGATGTTGCTGGTGGTTATCAGGGTGACGCCGCGCTGGAACAGGGCTTCGGTCAGGCGGCCCAGGATCATCGCGTCGGCGATGTCGGAGACGAAGAATTCGTCGAAGCACAGCACCCGGGTCTGCTCGGCGATCTCCTCGGCGACCTTGGCCAGCGGATCGCGCACATTGGGGTAGCAGCGCCGGCGCTCGTGCACGTCCAGCATGAAGCGGTGGAAGTGGGTGCGGCGCTTGCGGCTGAACGGCAGCGCCTCGTAGAACAGGTCCATCAGATAGGTCTTGCCGCGCCCGACCCCGCCCCAGAAGTACAGCCCCTTCACCGCTGGCCATTGCAGGCGCGAGCTGCCGAGCCGGCGCTTGGGCGGTGCCGCCAGCAGCTGCTCGTAGACCTGCTGCAGCGCCGCCACCGCCGCCGCCTGGGCCGGGTCGGCGCTGAAGCCGGGCCTGGCAAGATCCTGGGCATAGCGTTCCGCGGGCGAACCGGTCGCGCTCACGGCAGCGACACCCCGAACAGCTTGCGAAGGTAGTCGTTGAGGAAGACGCCGCGCGGGTCCAGCCGCGCGCGCAGCGCCAGGAAATCGTTCCAGCGCGGATACAGCGCCGCCAGCTCGCTGCCTTCCTTGCCGTGGCGCGAGCCCCAGTGCGGGCGGGCGTCGTAGCGGTCGAGCACATCGGCGAAGGTGCGTGCCAGCGTCGGCAGCTCGGCGCCACGGAAGCGGCGCAGGCGCACGAAGGCGGAGTCGCGCCGGTAGGCCGGCGACAGCCAGACCTCGTCGGCAGCGACCAGGCCGACTTCCAGCGCGGCGTAGCTGCGCACGTCCAGCGCCGCCAGCAGGCGCTCCAGCAGGGCCAGGGCAGAGGGCAGGTCCTCGATCGCCAGCTGGTATTCGAGCAGCTCGGCCTGGCGCAGCAGCGGCCGCGGCTGCGGCTCGGGCGCCGCTTCGATGCGGTCGGCCTCCGGCAGCGCCTGCATGGCCAGGCGCTGCGCCGTGCCGGCCAGACGCGGCAGGCGCTGGCTGACATTGGCCAGCAGCCAGTGGCCGGCATTGCGCATCGCCCAGTCCCGCGCCTGGGCCGGCAGCGAGGCCGAGCGCACCTCGGCCTCGGTCGGCAGGGCTACATGGACGCGGGTGGCGCCAGTGCCGGGAAACCACTCGAACGACAGGTGCCGGGCCTTGGCGCGCAGCTCCGGCAGGCGGGCGAGGGTGTCCTCCAGCGCACTCTTGAAATGCCGCACCCGCAATGGCCGCGCCGGGCTGCAGATCAGCTCGACGTGACTGACCACGCCCAGGGCGCCGAGCGACAGCCGCGCGGCACCGAACAACTCGGCATTCTCTTCGGCCGAAATCCGGCGGAACACGCCGTCGGCGGTGGTCAGGCCGACCGCGCTGACGCTGGCCGAGAGATTGTGCTGGCCCGGTCCCGAGCCATGGGCGCCGACGCTGACCGAGCCACCGACGGTGGCTCCCGCCGGCCAGCCATCGACCGGAAGGGCCAGGCCACGGGCGCGCAGCCAGTCGGCCAGCCCACCCAGGGTGGTGCCGGCGCGCACCCAAATCCGGCCGCGTTCGAGATCGGAGGATTCGATGCCGCGAAAGTGATCGAGCGCCAGCAGGTTCTCGTCGGTGCGCCAGAGCTGGTTGGCGGCGGTGCCGCCGCCGGCGACGCGCAGGCGCTCGCCGTCCTCGGCGCAGCGCAGCACCTCGGACTGGATCTGCTCGACACTGTGCGGCCGCGCGATGTGGTGCGGGTCGGCGAGCGCCGCGCCGCGCACGAAGCGCCGGCGGCTGCTGAAGACACTGGGTTTCATGGCAAGGGCCTCTCGGCCTGGCTGTCGGGTTCGCCACAGCGGGCGAGGATGGCCTGGCGCACGCCGTCGCGCAGCGCCCCGGTGGCATGGCGGCCGCCCTCGCCAGGAGCGATGGCCGGCATCAGTTCGATGTCGATGCCGCCCGGACGCGGCAGGCGTGCGCCCTCCGGGAACACCCGCCGCGTGCCGCGGATCGCCGCCGGTAACACCGGCACCTCGGCGCGGGCGGCGATCGCGAAGGCGCCGTCATGGAATGGCAGCAGGCCCGGCTCGGCCTTGAAGGTTCCCTCGGCGAAGATCGCGAAGGACTCACCGGCCTTGAGCCGCCGCAGCAGCTCGCGGGTAGCGGCCGCCGCGTCCCGCGCCGAGCCCCGGTTGACGAAGCTCACCCCCATGCGTTCGATGGTTTTTCCGATCAGCGGCCACTCGGCGGCACCGTGCTGCACCAGGAAGTTGAAATGCCCCGGCAGCGCCGCCGTCAGCACCAGGCCGTCGAGGTAGCTGGCATGGTTGGCGACACAGACGCAGGGACCGGTCGGCAGGTGCTCGTGGCCGCGCACCCGGATCGGGCTGCCCGCCAGCCACATCGCCAGGTGCACGCCACGGCGGCCGACCGCGCGCCGGAAACCGAGGCTCGGTCCGGCGAGTATCAACAGGCAGACCGGCACGATGACGACGGTGAAGGCCGCCACGGCGTAGACGCCGTACAGGCGGCGAAAGGGACGAAAAAACATCGTTCTATTATAGGTGGGTGACTGCCTCCGCCCCCGTGCCGCCCGCGCTGCCCGCCGCCGACGCGGCGGCCCTGGCCGACTTCGCCGACATGCTGCTGCTGGAGCATGGCCTCTCGGCCAACAGCCTCGCCGCCTACCAGTCCGACCTGCGCCTGCTCGGACGCTGGCTGGCCGCCCGTGGCCGCAGCCTGTTGCAGGCTGACGATGCCGACCTGCGCGACTACCTGGCCGCGCGCCAGCGGCAGGCGCGGCCGCGTGAGCCGGGGCAGGGCTTCAATGCCCGCTCGCAGGCGCGCCACGTCACCGCCGCCCGTCGCTTCTACCGCTGGCTGGTGCGCGAGCGCCGACGGGAGGACGATCCCACCCGACTGCTGGAGACGCCCCGGCAGGGGCGGCCGCTGCCCAAGACCCTGGGCCTGGCCGAAGTCGACCGCCTGCTGGCCGTGCCCGACGACAGTGTGCTGGGCCGGCGCGACCGCGCCATGCTGGAGCTGATGTACGCCAGCGGCTTGCGGGTCAGCGAACTGGTATCGCTGCCGCTGCCCCGGCTCAACCTGCAACGCGGCCTGGTGCTGGTGCTGGGCAAGGGCGGCCGCGAACGGCTGGTGCCGATGGGAGAGGCGGCGCAGCAGGCCCTGCAGGCCTGGCTGCGCCTGGCCCGGCCCGCCCTGGCCGCCGGTCATGCCGCCAGCGACGCGGTCTTCCTGAGCAACCGGGGCGAGGCCATGACCCGCCACAATTTCTGGCATCGCATCAAGCTGCACGCCCGCGCCGCCGGCATCGCCGCCAGCGCGCTGTCGCCCCACACCCTGCGCCACGCCTTCGCCACCCACCTGCTGGAAAACGGCGCCGACCTGCGCTCGGTGCAGAGCCTGCTCGGCCACGCCGACCTGTCCACCACCCAGATCTACACCCACGTCACCCGGGCGCGGCTGAAGGCACTGCATGCGCAGCATCATCCGAGGGGGTGAGCCATTTTTTCCTGCCTTGAATGGCAGGAAAAATGGCGAACGCCCGGCCAGCGGTTGGCCGCGACCGGAACTGACTTAATGTCAGTTCCGCTTTAGCCAAACGCGGCCGGGCCGGGGGTTGGAAGTCCGCTGAAATCGCGCCAGGGATGGCAGCAATCGCTCGCGTAGGGAGGACGATCTGAAGGCCGCTCCTGAACCGAGTGAAGACCGATTTGTCATACTCCCGCCGCTCCATTTCCTGCGAACCCCCCATGTCCCTGTCTCACCCGGGCCGTCTGGCCCTGATCTGCGCCTCCCTGTCCCTTGCCGCCAGCACCGCGTCCTGCGCCCCGCCGATGCCCGCCGAGGGTGGCAAGGCCAAGACCGAGAGCAAGCCGGCCGCCGCCGCCCCGGTGGCGCGCGAGGAAACCCCGGATGCCGCCCAGTTGCGCGCCAAGCTCGCCGAGCGGCTGCCCGACGTGGCGCTCGATTCGGTGCATCCGGCCGCTGTTCCGGGCCTGTTCGAGATTCGCCGTGGCTCGCTGTTCGGCTATGTCACCGCCGACGGCAAGTACCTGATCTCCGGCGACCTGGTGAATCTGGAGACCGGCGAGGAGCTGACCGAGAACAGCCGCAAGGCTTCGCGCATCGAGCTGCTGGCCCAGCTCGATGGCCAGACCATCGACTTCTTCCCCCAGGACCAGCCGCCGCAGTTTGTCGTCACTGCCTTCACCGACACTGACTGTGGTTACTGCCGCAAGCTGCATTCGGAGATCGCCGACTACAACGCGCTCGGCATCGGCATCCGTTACGCCTTCTTCCCGCGCCAGGGGCCAGGCAGCGAGTCCTTCAAGCAGGCCGAGTCGGTGTGGTGTGCGATGGATCGCAAGACCGCGCTGACCCAGGCCAAGCTGGGCGCCCACCTGGCGGAGGCCCCGAAGGGCTGCAAGAACCCGGTGCTGGCCCAGTACCAGCTGGGCAGCGAGCTGGGTCTGCGCGGCACGCCGATGCTGATCCTGCCGGATGGCGAGGTGGTGAATGGTTATGTGCCGGCCGAGCGCCTGGCGCAGCGGCTGGTCGAGGCCTCGCTGCCGCCGGCCGCCAAGGGCGCGCCCTGAGCCGGGCGCCGCGCCGCTAAAAAAGACCCCGCCGAGGCGGGGTCTTTTTTTGTCGCGGGCCGGGCTCAGCGGCTGAACTGCAGGGCGCCGTCCTTGAGCCCCACCTGGATGGTGTCGCCGGCGGCGAATTTGCCGTCGAGAATCTCCCGCGCCAGCGGGTTCTCGACCTCGGCCTGCACCGCGCGCTTGAGCGGCCGCGCGCCGTAGATCGGGTCGTAGCCGGCGGTGGCGAGATGATCGAGCGCGGCATCGCTGAACTGGATGCCGATGCTGCGCTCGGCCAGCCGCGCCACCAGGCGCCGGGTCTGGATCGCGGCGATGCTGCGGATCTGCGCCTGCCCCAGCGGATGGAACACCACCGCCTCGTCGATGCGGTTGATGAACTCCGGTCGGAAATGCTGGCCGACCACGGCCATCACGCCCTCCTTGATCGCCGCGTAGTCGCCGCGCGTCGCCTCCTGCTGCATCAGCTCCTGGATCAGCTGGGAGCCGAGGTTGCTGGTCATCACGATCACGGTGTTGCGGAAGTCGACGGTGCGACCCTGGCCATCGGTCAGGCGGCCATCGTCGAGCACCTGCAGCAGCACATTGAACACGTCGGGGTGGGCTTTTTCCACTTCGTCGAGCAGCAGCACGCTGTAGGGCTTGCGCCGCACGGCTTCGGTCAGGTGGCCGCCCTCCTCGTAACCGACGTAGCCCGGGGGCGCACCGATCAGGCGGGCCACCGAATGTTTTTCCATGAACTCGCTCATGTCGACGCGGATCAGGTGGTCTTCGCTGT
>JAUYNO010000049.1 GCA_030696045.1 Stagnimonas sp.
CGCTCGGCATCTTCGGCATCGCCGTCGGCACCGCCATCCTGCCGGCGCTGTCGGCCCAGCACGCCCAGGCGGATGGCCGGCGGTTCTCGGAAACCCTGGACTGGAGCCTGCGCACCATCCTCATCATCGGCCTGCCGGCGGCGGCCGGCATGCTGCTGCTGGCCGGGCCGCTGGTGGCGACCATCTATGGCCATGGCCGGTTCAGCGCCGACGACGTTCGCATGACCACCTATGCGCTCTGGGCCTACGGCGCCGGCTTCATGGGCTTCTCGCTGATCAAGGTGCTGGTCCCCGGGTTCTATGCGCGGCAGGAGACCAAGCTGCCGGTGCGCTTTGCCGTCATTGGCCTGATCAGCGGCATGGCGTTCAGCTTCTGCGTATTCCTGGCCGACCAGCGCTGGCAGCTGCAAGCCGCCCATGCCGGCCTGGCGATCTCGACCACACTGACCGCCTGGGTCAATGCCATCCTGCTCTACCGCCGCCTGCGCAAGGATGCGATCTATCGGCCGAGCGCCGGTTGGGCCCGCTTCGCGCTGCGGATCGCGGCGGCCACCCTGGCGATGACGGCCGTGGTGCTGGCCTTCGCCGGGCCCATCGAGCTCTGGCTGGGCCTGGACGCCGGCCATCGCGCCCTGCGCCTGGCACTGGTGATCGGCGCCGCCATGCTGGCCTATTTCGGCGTGTTGTTCGCGCTGGGCCTGCGGCTCCGCGACCTGCGACCGCGCCGGGGCTGAACGGCTAAAATCACGACCCTTTTCGAGCACGCTGGCATGGAGCTGATTCGCGGATTGCACAACCTGCGCCCGGAGCACCGGGGCTGCGTGCTGTCCATTGGCAACTATGACGGGGTGCACCGTGGTCATCAGGCCCTGCTCGACTGCCTGCGCGCGCAGGCCGGGCGCCTGGGTCTGCCGGCCACCGTGCTGGTGTTCGAGCCGACGCCGCGCGAGTACTTCAGCCAGGCTGAGGTGCCGCCGCGGGTACTGACCCTGCGCGACAAGCTGGCGGCGCTGGCCGAACACGGGGTGCGGCGTGTGGTCATCGCCCGCTTCGACGGGCGGCTGGCGGGCTTGAGCGGCGAGGAGTTCGTACGCCGGGTGATCGTCGCTGGCCTCGGCGCGCGTGCCGTCGTGGTCGGTGATGACTTCCGCTTTGGCGCCCGCCGCTCGGGTGATTTCGCGTTGCTGCGGACCCTGGGTGGCGAGTGCGGCTATGTCGCCGAACAGCTCGGCACGCTGGCGGTGCAGGGCGACCGCTGCAGTTCCACCGCCCTGCGTGGCCTGCTGGCCGAGGCCCGGCTGGACGAAGCAGCGCAGTTGCTGGGGCGCCGCTACAGCATTCGCGGGCCGGTCCGGCACGGGCTCAAGCTCGGGCGTCAACTCGACATGCCGACCGCCAACATCGCGCTGCGACGGCTGCCGCCGCTGCCGCTCGGCGTCTACGCCGTGCGGGCACGGATCGACGGTGCGGCGCGCGATTGGTTCGGTGTCGCCAGCCTGGGTGTGCGCCCGACCCTGGGCCTGAGCCGCTGCCTGCTGGAGACCCATTTGTTCGGCGAGCCGGGCGATATCTACGGCCGGCTGCTGCAGGTGGAGTTTCAGCGCTACCTGCGCCCGGAGCTGCGCTTCGATAGTCTCGACGCCCTCAAGCAGCAGATGCATCGCGACGCCGACGAGGCGCGCGCGGATGTCGCGCGCCAGCCCGGCCACGAATCCCCTTCCGTACCCCTTTCCCAATGAGCTGAGCCTGCCGTGGCCGACGATTCCAGATACAAGGACAGCATCCACCTGCCGCAGACGGATTTCCCGATGCAGGCCAATCTCGCCAAGCGCGAGCCGGACATGCTGGCGCGCTGGGAGGCCGAGGGCACCTACGCAGCCGTGATGCAGGCGGGCGAGGGCGCGCCGGAGTTCCGCTTCGTCGATGGCCCGCCCTACGCCAATGGCGACATCCACATCGGCCACGCCGTCAACAAGGTGCTGAAGGACATGGTGGTCAAGGCCGCGCGCCTCGATGGCTACCAGGCGCCCTTCGTGCCGGGCTGGGATTGCCACGGCCTGCCGATCGAGCTGCAGGTCGAGAAGAAGTTCGGCAAGGTTGGCGAGAAGCTCTCCGCTGCTGAGTTCCGCGCCCATTGCCGCGAGTACGCCGCCGAGCAGGTCGATCGCCAGCGCGTCGACTTCAAGCGCCTGGGCATCCTCGGCGATTGGGAGCGGCCCTATCTCACCATGCAGCCCGGCTTCGAGGCCGAGCAGCTACGCGTGCTGTCGCGCATCTGCGCGCGCGGCCATGTGGTGCGTGGTTTCAAGCCGGTGCATTGGTGCCTGGACTGCGGTTCCTCGCTGGCGGAGGCGGAGGTCGAGTATCAGGACAAGCAGTCGTCGGCGGTCGATGTCGGGTTTCAAGCTGCCGATTCCGCCGATCTGGGCCGGCGTTTCGGGGCGGACGCAGCCGGCGCCGCCTTCGTGATCTGGACCACCACGCCCTGGACGCTGCCGGCCAACCAGGCGATCAGCGTCAATGCCGACCTCGATTACGCGCTGGTGCAGCTTGGCGAGCGCCGATTGGTGTTGGCTGCGGGCCTGGTCGAAGCGGTGTGCAAGCGTCTGGGTGGTGAAGGCCAGGTACTGGCGACGGTAAATGGCAAGGCGCTGGAAGGTGCGAAGGCCCGTCATCCCTTCGCCGAACGCATCGTCCCCATCATCTGCGGCGAGCACGTCACCCTCGATGCCGGCACCGGCCTGGTCCACACCGCACCCGCGCACGGCGTCGAGGACTACGGCGTCGGCAAGATCTATGGCCTGCCGGTCGACAACCCGGTCGCCAGCAACGGCGTGTTCATCGCCGGTACGCCCGTGGTCGGCGGGCAGCATGTGCGCAAGGCCGAGGAGCCCATCCTGGCCGAGCTCGAAGCCGCCGGCGCCTTGCTGCACAAGGCCAGCATCAGCCACAGCTATCCGCATTGCTGGCGTCACAAGACGCCGCTGATCTTCCGGGCCACGCCGCAGTGGTTCATCAGCATGGACAAAGAAGGCCTGCGCGCGCAGGCGCTGTCCGAGATCGCCGCGACGAAGTGGATCCCCGGCTGGGGCGAGGATCGCATCGCCGGCATGATTCGCGACCGTCCCGACTGGTGCATCTCGCGCCAGCGCTACTGGGGCGTGCCGCTCGCCGTGTTCGTGCACCGCGAGAGCCAGAGCCTTCACCCGGATACGCCGGCGCTGCTGCTGCGCGTCGCCGAAGCCGTGCAGGAGCGCGGCCTGGAAGCCTGGTTCGGCAGCAGCCCGGCAGACTGGGGCGTGGACGCGGCGGTCTACGAGAAGGGCACCGATACGCTCGACGTCTGGTTCGATTCCGGCGTGGTGTTCCCGGCCAGCTTCGTCGCCAACGGCGCCAGCACGCCGGACAAGGCCGACATCTATCTGGAGGGCTCGGACCAGCATCGCGGCTGGTTCCACAGCTCGCTGCTGACCCGGGTCGCCACCGACGGCAAGGCGCCCTACAAGAGCGTGCTCACCCACGGGTTCACCGTGGACGAGCAGGGCCGCAAGATGAGCAAGTCGCTCGGCAATGTGGTGGCGCCGCAGAAGGTCATCAGTACGCTCGGTGCCGACGTGCTGCGGCTGTGGGTGGCGAGTGCCGACTACTCGGGCGAGATCGCGATCTCCGACAACCTGCTGAAGCGCACCGCCGACGCCTATCGCCGCATTCGCAACACCGCGCGCTATCTGCTGGGCAGTCTGCACGGCTTCGATCCAGCCACCGACGCCGTCGCGCCGGCCGAAATGGTGGCGGTCGACCGCTGGGCGATCTCCGAGGCGGCGAAGCTGCAGAGCGAGCTGAAGTCGGCCTACGGCGACCGCGAGTTCCACCGCGTCTATCACGCGCTGCACAACTACTGCGTCAACGATCTGGGCGGCCTGTATCTCGATCTGCTCAAGGACCGGCTCTACACCCTGCCCGAGAAGACGCTGGCACGGCGCTCTGGCCAGACCGCGCTCTGGCATATCGCCGAAGGCCTGGTGCGCTGGATCGCGCCTATCCTGTCGTTCACCGCCGACGAGATCTGGCAGCTGCTGCCGGGTGATCGTTCGCGGAGTGTGTTCGCTCAGGGCTGGTGGGGCTTTCCGGTGGTTGAATCCGGAGACGTCGATTGGCCGCGCCTGATCGCAGTGCGCGACGCCGTGCGCAAGGAACTGGAGGCGCTGCGCGTGGCGGGCACCATCGGGTCGTCGTTGCAGGCGCAGGTCGCCCTGCAGGTGGAGGGCGAAGTACTGGCGGCGGTCGATCCGGTGCGGGACGAGCTGCGCTTCTGGCTGCAGACCTCCGAACTGCGGCTGGCCAGTCTGTCCGCCGGAGCCAGTCATGGCCTCAGCACCGGTGGCAGCCTGCGCGTGCATGCCCAGGCCTCGGCGCATGCCAAGTGCGACCGCTGCTGGCACTACCGCGAAGACGTTGGCCAGCACGCGGGTCACGAAACCATCTGCGGCCGCTGTGTTTCCAATCTCGAAGGTCCGGGCGAAACCCGGCGCTGGTTCTAAAGGCCGGACTCTCCTCCAATGCGCAACAACTCCGCCTGGCTGATCCTCTCGGTGCTGGTCATCGTCCTCGACCAGCTCAGCAAGTTCTGGATCGAGGCCAACCTGGCGCACTACGGCATCATCCCGATCATTGACCACTTCAATGTCGTGCACCTGCGCAATACCGGCGCGGCGTTCTCGATGTTCAACCAGGCGCCCTCGCTGGCCTTCATCGGCCTGGCGGCGGCGGTCAGCGCCGGCATCCTGGCCTGGCTGCGCCGGCATCCGCGCGGCGAGACCCTGACCGCGATCGGTCTTTGCCTGATCCTCGGTGGCGCCATCGGCAATGTCATCGACCGCGTGCGCCTGGGCCACGTCACCGACTTCCTCGACTTCTATTGGGGCGGTTGGCACTTCGCCGCCTTCAATGTCGCAGACATGGCAATCTCGGTCGGTGCCGGTTTCCTGATCCTGGAAATGCTGCTGGAATGGAAGCGCGGCCGTCGCGGAGAACTCTGACCATGGACATCCTGCTCGCCAATCCGCGCGGTTTCTGCGCCGGTGTAGACCGCGCCATCGAGATCGTCGAACAGGCGCTGGAGGCGCTGGGCGCGCCGATCTATGTCCGGCACGAGGTGGTGCACAACCGCTTCGTGGTCGAGAACCTGCGGGCCAAGGGCGCGGTGTTCGTCGAGGAGGTCGATGAGATTCCCGAAGGCGCGACCTGCATTTTCTCCGCCCACGGCGTGGCTAAGGCGGTGGTGGATCGCGCCCGCCAGCGTGGGCTGACGGTGTTCGACGCCACCTGCCCACTGGTGACCAAGGTGCATATCGAGGTCAAGCGCTATGCGCGGGAAGGCCGCGAGGTGGTGCTGATCGGCCACGAAGGCCATCCGGAGGTCGAGGGCACCATGGGCCAGTTCGACGCCGCGCACGGCGGCTCGATCTATCTGGTGGAAACCCCGGAAGACGTGGCGCGCCTGCCGGTGCGCAACCCGGCGCACATGGCCTATGTCACCCAGACCACGCTGTCGATGGATGACACCGCCAAGGTCATTGACGCCCTGCGCCGGCACTACCCCAAGATTCTCGGGCCGCGCAAGGACGATATCTGCTACGCCACCACCAACCGCCAGGACGCGGTGAAGCAGCTGGCAAGCCAGTGCGATGCGGTGCTGGTGGTGGGCTCGAAGAATTCCTCCAACTCCAACCGCCTGCGCGAACTCTCGGAGCTGCTGGGCACGCCGGCCTATCTGATTGACGGCGCCGGCGACATCGATCCCGACTGGGTGCTGGGCAAGCTCAAGGTCGGCGTCACCGCCGGCGCCAGCGCGCCGGAAATCTTGGTCAAACAGGTGGTGGAGCGCCTGCAGCAGCTGGGGGGTGTCGCCCCGCAGGAGTTGCAGGGGCAGGAAGAGCACATCGTCTTCTCGCTGCCGCCGGCACTGCGCCGGGCGGTGCGCGCCGCCGCTATCTGACCGGCTTCAGCGCTGCCAGCAGGTCTCGGCGTCGCCGCTGGCACCGCGCTCGCCGGTCGCCGCCATGCACAGGCTGTTGCAGCGGCTGTCGATCGTGGCGCTGACCGGCGTCGCCAGCACGATGTAGGCAAAGGCACCGGGCGTGCCGCTCAGGCCGCTGCAGCTGGCGACGGTGCCGCTGGCCTTCAGCTCCAGGCTGTACAGGGCGTTGGTCGCGGTCAGGCTGATGTCGCCGCGGCTGTTGACGTAGGCGGTGGTGCTGACCCCCGAGCCGCTGTAGCCCAGGCGGCTGAAGTCGCCGGTATAGCGCTTGTGGTCGGTCGCATAGCTTTCCTGCCGGGCCAGGATGTTGCTGATCGCGGTCTTGGCCACCGTGCGGTGGGTGCGCTCGACATAGGAGCGGTAACTCGGAAAGGCGATGGCGGACAGGATGCCGATCAGGGCCACTGCCACCAGCATTTCGAGGATGGTGAAACCGGTCGCATGGTTGCGGGTTCTGCTCATGGTGGCAAGGCCTTTTCTTCTTCGCCCAGACGCTCGCGCCAGGCAGCGCGCGGCATGGTGGGTACCTTCTGTTCGATCAGGGTATTGCCGGCGGCCTGGGTGCCGCCAGAAGTGGCGGTCAGCTCACCGGGCAGGCCGGGTGCCGGCAGCTTGCTGGCGCGATCACTGCCGACCTGATTGATATAGGGCAGCGGCCGGGAATCGCGCAGCGCAATGTTGTAGAGCCGAGCGGCACCCTCCTGCGGCACGCAGATGCTGCTGCTGGGGTCGGCGGGGTCCGGCGGTACATAGGTGCTGAAGCTAGTGGCTCCGCCCAGGCTCAGCGGCGCCGAGAACAGCTTCTCGCCTTTTTTCTTCAGCTGCAGGCGATAGCCCGGGTCCAGCGAGCGCACATCCTGGCAGGCGGTGCTGGTGGTCCCCGCCGAGGCGCAGTAGCTGGTCTGGTCGCGGAAGGCGCTGTGCTTGGCGCCCGCGAGGCCGGACTCGGTGGTAATGATCTCGCCGCTGGTCTTGCCGCTCACCACGTCGGTATCGCGGTAGGCATAGAGCCAGTTCTCGGTGACGAGATTGAACGGGTCCTCGCGATCTCCGGTGCCGAACAGGACGATGTCGTAGGCGCTGTCGCGCAGCCGCACCGGCACATAGTCCGGCGCCTGGAAGATGCGCCGATCGGAGGCGAGCGTCGGCGTCGATTCGGCATGGCGACCGACGCTCGCCAGCGGGGTCAGGGTCCAGGCGGCGCGGTCGCTGCCCGGCAGGTCGGCGCGCCAGAGCCGGCCGCCGGTGTCGCCGACGTAGAGACGGTCGGTGAGCCCATCGTTGTTGGTGTCGAGCGCAGTGACATCGCTGGGGATGCTGTCGACCAGCAGGGGATGTCCGTAGCTGAGGCTGGCGCTGCTGTAACCGGCGCTGTTGGCGCGCACACCGCGCCAGATCAGCGCGCCGGTCTCGGCATCGACGATGAACAGAGCGTTGCCGCGATCCGTGCTGCCACTGCCATCGTCCTGGCCGACCTGGGCGGTGCTCACCGGGTTGCGGGAATTGTTCAGGTCCTTGCCGATCCTGGTGCCGGTGCTGGTACGGCCGCCGTGATAACCGCCGGCGAAGATCAGTACCGAGCGGGTGCTGACCTCGGTGCCGCTGGTGGCGTAGCGGATACGGCCGATCTGCGGGGTCGAGAACGCCAGACCCAGGTTGGCGAACTGGGTGGCGCTGCCACTGACCACGCCCGCCTGGCCGGCCCGGCGCAGGCCGTCGGTGCCCAGGCTCCAGGCCAGGCTGGGACGGTCCGGATCGGTGACGTCGAGCGCGTAGTAGCGGCTGCCGCCGCGGCGCAGCCCGAAGAACAGCAGCACCCGGTCCTCGTTGTTGTCGCCGATGACGCCGAGTTGGCCGTTGCTGGCGGCGCGGTCGCGGATCAGGCTCACCGGACTGCCATCAACGCCGTAGGGCAGGGTGGCACCGGTCTGGTTCTCGCGCAGGGTCTTGAGTTGCCCCATGACCGCCTGCGGCATGAAGCCCCAGCTCTCGGCGCCGTTGTCGTCGCGCACCATGCGCAGATGGCCGTCGGCGGAACCGAATACCACCCGAACGTCATCGCTGGAGCCGTGCTTTCCGTAGTTGATCGCCAGCGGCCGCGAGTGCAGCACCGCGCCCATCATCCAGGGCCGGCCGCTGATGCCGGTATTGGTCGGCGAGCTGGTGGGGCCGCTGCCGGTCGGGCTGGCCAGGGTGCCGACGTTGTAGCCTCGGGCGTAGAGCAGCAGCTCGCGGGTGATGGTGTCGGCGCTGCGGACCGTGCTGCCACAGCCGGCGATGCAGCTGGATTCAGTGCTGCTGCAATTGCTGCTGCAGCTGTTGAAGGCCGTGGTCGAGGTTGCCAGGCAGCTGGTCTGGCTGCTGGTGCAGCTGCTGTTGCAGCTGTTCTGGCTGGTGGTGCAGCTGGCCCGGCAGGCATTGCCGAGCGCGCCCGGCAGGCACAGCAGATTGCAGGCGGTGGCGACGGTGGCGCAGGTGACGCCGCAGGTCGCGGCGACGGTATTGCAGAGGGTGTCGCTGGTGGCTTTGGTGGTGGCGCACAGCAGGCCGCAGGTGCTGGAGGCCGCTGTGCAGGCCAGCTCGCAGGCGCTGGTGGGCGGCGAATAGGCGCTGGCACCGGTGGGGGCGAGCAACTCGCCGCGCACGGCGACGTCGTCCGGATTCAGCGCCGCCAGCGAGGCCCCCGGGCTGAACAGCTCGTAGCTGTCGTAGAACAGCTTGCGGCTGCTGCTGCCGCTGCTCGGATTGCCACGACCCGGGGTTCCGCCACCGCCGAACACATAGCCGGGGATGCGCTGACCGGCGCCGCCGAGGTCGGCCTTGCGGCCATCCGCCGTCTTGCCACTGCCCAGCTGGCTGCCGTCGGTCCACAGGGTCAGGGCGGTGGTGCGGATGCGACCGTCGCCGGCAATCGCCAGCTTGCCAGCGGCGTCGCGCAGCTCCAGTCCGCCCTTGCCATTGGACTCCAGCCGCAGGCGCTTGAGGTTGCCGGGCCAGTCCGGCTTCTGGTCCGGCGTCGGCCGGAACACCGGCAGATAGGCGGCGGAGCTGATGCCGGTGGCGCTGTCGCGGCTGCCGGCCACACTCAGGCTGCTGATCGAGGTATCCACGCTCAGGGTCTTTATCAGGCCGCTGGCAATGCTCTGGCCGCGCCCAATCAGGCCCAGGACGTCGGTATAGGTGGTGACGTTGTAGCCGAGGTTCTGCAGGGCAGCGGCATCGCTGAGGTTGTCCTGCACCACGAAATAGGAGTTGATCAGGCGGACATCGCTGCCCTGGTAGACGAAGCCATCGGAGCCGGCGGAGTCCACCAGCTCGGGCAGGCTGAGCGTGCTGTCGCCGTTGGCGTCGGCGAACGGGAACAGGGTCTTGAGATCGGCGTCGGAGTCGTCCTGGCCGCTGGCATTGGTCAGCTGCAGGTGCACCAGGTTGATGGTGCAGGCATCGGGGAAATCGGCCAGCGCGCCGCGGTAGTCGCTGTGGTCGCTGGTCTCCACGCCCGGGTCCCAGGACAGCAGCGGCTGGCTGGCGTTGAGATTGTTGCTGGCATTGCTGTCGCCGTAGTCGAAATAGCCGAGGTGGCCGTTGAAGATCGGATCGCCGCGCAGGTACTTCACGAACTCGGCGTAGATCTCCTTGGCCTGGAACGGCGAGTCGGCCTGGATGTTGATGCCGATGCCGCCGCCGCTGAGCACGCCGGAGACGGTGCCGGTCAGGCCGCCCACGACCTTGCCGACGGTGGCCGCCAGCTCCAGCGGATTGGCGAGATTGGCCAGGCCGATGAAGACGTAGGCGCCGTTGCTGCAGGCCAGGGTGTCCTGGCGCGGGCCGGGCAGGCTGGACTGGTCGGCGAAGGCACAGACATTGGACGGCGCCGGCCCCCGGTTGCCATGGTTGAGGAAGATCGCCAGCCGCGAGTTGACCAGGCCTTCCAGCAGGTCCTGAATCGCCAGCACATAGGCGAGCTGGTTGTTGACCTGCACCAGGCTGGGGCTGAGCAGGGTCAGGGTGTTCGACAGCAGGATACGCAGGGTCGAGGACAGGTCCGAGAGCAGGGCCAGCGGGTCCAGCCCGGCCAGCAAGGGCACCGGCACGCCGAGCACGGTGAACAGCTCCTCCACGGTCAGCTTGCTGCGCAGGTCGACACAGGCGGTGGCGCTCGACAGCAGCACGTTGTCGCAGACCACGGTGCCGGCGTTGAGCAGGTTGAGGTCCAGCGCCAGCGCAGTCAGCGGCGCCTGGTCCGGCAGCACCGCCGGATTGGTGTAGATGTCGAGATCGTCGGCGCGGCCCGCTTGCAGCCCCCCGAGCAGGAAGATCGCCAGGGCCAGCAGCAGGCTGCCCAGGGCTCTCCGGCCGGCCGGTCCACGCGCAGTTGTCGCGAGGCTATTCATAGTTCACTCCAGCGACCTTGGTGTGCAGGACCAGCCGGCTTTCGGTCACCTCGGCGGCACTGCGGCCTTCGGCGGTGCGGTCGAAGCCGGCGGTCACCGAGTAGCGGGCGAAGTCGTAGCCGCGCGCGCTGGTCTGCGCTTCGCGCATGACATCCACCGAGACGAACAGCGGCAACTGGCGGCTGGTCTCGGCGTAGCCGAAGCGCAGCACCCAGTCCGGCACCGTGTTGAGATCGCTGGCGTCGGACTGACCGGCCCGGCGCAGCTGGATCTCCAGATCGCGGTTGCCGCCGGTACAGGTGAATTGCGCGGCCGGCGGTGTGGCCTCGCTGGGCAGGAAGCAGCTGCGGTAGTTGGGGTTCTCGTTGACCGGGATGTTGGCCGGTTCGGCCAGGATCACCGAGATCATCGACTCCGCCAGTTGCCGGGCGCTGGCGCGGCTCTCGGCGTTCTGCGCCAGCCGCAGCTCGGTCTGGGTGCTGCGCACGGCGGCGACGCCGAGCAGGGTCAGCACCACCAGCAGAATCAGCGCCACTGCCAGGGCGGCACCGCGCTCGCTGCGGGGGCTGTCGAGGTGCCTGCTCATTGGATGTAGTTCTTGATCTGCACGGTGCTACTGAAGGCCCGGCGCAGCAGGCCGCTGCGCGCGAAGTCGCGGTCGGCGGCCGACTGGTAGTCGGCCAGCGTGTACTCCCTGGCGTCGGCACTGGCGGCGCCACCCGGATCGGCGGCACGCACCAGCAGGTGGATACGCACGCTGCGCGCCTGCAAGAGATCGGCGGCGCTCGGATTGCTCAGGTAGCGGTCGATGGTGTTGTCATCATCGCCGTCGATGCCCCATTCGAGCTGCAGATTCTCAACCCCTTCGGCCAGGCAGTCTTCCTCCATGGCCGGTGCCCGGCCGGTGTCGTCATCGCGCAGCAGGTAGCGGCACAGGGTTGGCACGCTGACATCGGCGCTGACGTTGTGGATGAAGTAGAGGCTGGGCACATAGGCGTAGAGCTGGGCCGGCAGATCCTGCGGCGGGCAGCCGGTGGCGATGCCGGTGCTGGGATCGGCGCAGTCCAGCGGTTGGCCCACGGTGGCGCTGTCGGCGCCGGCGCGAATCAGCGAGCCGACGCTCTGGTTGGTTTTCAGGTACAGGCGGCCGGTAATCAGATTGAGCGTGGCCGAGCCGGCGCTGGCGATCTGCCGGGCGGGCTGGCCGGCGACGCGGCGGATCATCACCACGTCGGTCATCGGCTGCAGCGCGGTGAGGCAGCGGTAGCGGCCGGTGGCAGTGGCGGTCTCGGTGTGGTTGCGGAATTCCAGCGGCACCGCCGGGTTGAGCAGCCAGCTGCCGACGGTCGGCGGCGTCGACGGCCCGCAGTCGCCGGGCACGGCGGTGGTGCTGATCGCGCCGGCCGCCGCCGCTGACACCAGCACATTGCGGCCGGCGTCGAGCGTGCGCACGCCGCCCCAGTAACCGGCCATGGACAGGTCGCGGGCCAGGCTGTCCATGGCGAACCGCGCATTGTCCTGCAGGCTGGTGATGGCCTCGTTCTGTTTATAGTTGTGGCTGTTGGCGATGAACACGCCGACCACGGTGGCGAGGATGAGCGCGCCCAGGGTGACCGCGACCAGCAGCTCGACCAGGGTCAGGCCGTGCTGGCGGTGGTGTCGGTTCAGGGGCACGAGCGGCCCTCGCCGAGATTGGCTTCCACCACCAGTACCCGGCGGTAGCTTTGCTCGCTGCCGGCGTCCCATTCGTAGTCGGCATTGAGGTTGTCGCTGGCCTGACCGCAGCTGTTGTTGGTCGGGTCTTCGGGATCGTCCGGGTCGCCCTGGCTGATCCGGCTCATGCCGCGCCAGGCGATGGCCACGACGACCCGGCAGGAGTCCTTCTCGCGGCTGAGACAGCCGGTGGGCGAGCGCAGGCCGCCGGCGCTGCTGCGGGTGGCACCGGAGCCGCTGCCTTCGAGCACTTGCTCGGAAACACCTTCCAGACCCAGCCACCACTGGTAGAGGTCGTGCGCGGCCAACTGCGCGGCGGAACAGGCGCTGCTGCTGTCGCAGGTCTGCGCTCCGGGGGGGCTGGCCGCGCTGACGGTCTGGCTGCTGCCGTCGCTGCCGAAGTACAGCTTCAGTTGGGCGCGGTTGCCGCGCATGCGCTCGATCAGATCCTGCGCCAGCGCGTTGGCGCTGCTGCGCTGCACCGCGTCGAAGGCGGCCTTCTTCGACACCGCCTGCAGCGCCGCCGCCGACAGCAGGCCGATGGCCACCACGAACACCGTGACCATGACCTCGACCAGGGTGAAGCCAGCTGCCCGGCGCCTCAGCCGCACGTGGCGGCCTCGTTGAGCGTGATGCCGCCGCTGCGCCGCACCCGCACCAAGCGCGAACGCTGGTCACCGGCATCAGCGCCCGGGCAGAGCCGGAAGTCCGCCGCCACCGTGGTGCGGCCCGAAGCATCGAAGCTGACTACGCCGGCCGGTGCCGCCTGGAAGCGGAGGGTCGAGGCAACCGGTGCCTGCACGCTGATCGTGGTCTGGCTGCCGTCGCTGGCCAGGGCATAGACCAGCCAGCCGTTCATCCAGTTGGCGCTGCCGGCGCAGCTGGGCGTGGTGGCGGCCAGGTCCCGCGCGCAGACCGCCACCGTGCCGTTGCGGGCGATGGCCTCGGAGCGGGCACGGTTCAGCGCGGCGTAGAGGCCGGTGGCGGCCTCGCGGCGCGAGCCGTTGACCAGCATCTCGCGCAGGCCGGGCAGGCCGACCGCCAGCAGGATGCCGGAGATGGCGAGCACGACCAGCAGTTCCAGCAGCGAAAAGCCTCGATTGGGCGGATTCATCGGAGTCTCCGGGACCGCATCGATATAGCAAGCCTGGCTGCGCGCATGGGCGTGGACCGACGGGCGGTGACAGAAGTGAGATGAGAGGCGTCAAATTTTTGACAGGCGCCATCCCGCACTTGAGTCTAGCCACTAAACTGCGGCCGATGAAAAAACTCATGCCGAGTGCGACCGCGCTGGTGCTGGGTGGCGGCGTCATCGGCCTGTTTTCGGCGCTGGCGCTGCGCCGCGCCGGATTCCAGGTCCGCCTGCTGGAACGGGGCCTGATCGGACGCCAGGCGAGCTGGGCCGGCGGCGGGATTCTGAGCCCCCTGTATCCCTGGCGGGCGCCCGAACCGGTCTGGCAATTGGCGGCCGACAGCCTGCTGGTCTATCCAGAGCTGTGCCGTGAACTGGCGGAGGCGACCGGAGTCGATCCCGAGTGGACGGCAAGCGGGATGGCGGTGTTCGATGCCGAGCAGCGCGCCGAAGCCCGGCAGTGGTCCCGGCGCGCGGGCGCCGCCGTCGAGGAGCGCGACTTGGCCCAGGGTGCGCTGGGCCCGGCCCCGGCGCTCTGGCTGCCCTGGGTCGCGCAGGTGCGGAATCCGCGCCTGTGCCGGGCGCTGCACCTCTTCGTCGCGCAGGCCGGGGTCCGCTGCGAGGAGCAGATGGGCGAGCTGCGACTGAGCGGCGACGGCCGTCAGGCCATCGTGCTCGACACGCGCGGTGATCGCCACGACGCCGACGTGATCGTGGTGGCGGCGGGTGCGTGGAGCACCGGGCTGTTGCGCGGCCTGGGCTGGGAGCTGCCGATCCAGCCGGTGAAGGGACAGATGATCCTGCTGCGTGGCGCGCCGGGCCTGCTCGGGAACATTGTCCTCATGAAGGGCCGATACCTGATTCCTCGACGTGATGGGCGCATCCTGGTCGGCAGCACCCTGGAGCCGGACGCTGGTTTCGACCTCCAGACCGATCCGGCCGCCGCCGCCGATCTGAGGAATTTCGCCGCCCGGCTGCTGCCCCCGGGTGCCCCGGTCGAACTGGAGCGGCACTGGGCGGGTATCCGTCCAGGCACTACCGATGGGTGCCCGATCATTGCCGCTCATCCCTTGCTCGACAATCTCTATATCAACGCGGGCCACTATCGGAACGGTCTGACCCTGGCACCGGCCAGCGCCGAACGCCTGCGCGACGCCGTGCTGGCTGGGGTCGCGTCCAGCCCATGAGCGGGTGCCGGACACCGGTCCATGGATTCATGCAGTTGTGATACCTTCAAAACGAGTTATTCGTAGTAATTGTTCCTAGCCTGATTGGAGAGTCAGTAGCTCATGAGTGTTGGGGCAATGCCCAGTGGTACCCGATCCCTTGCATGGCATGAACCACGTGCTGGGCGCAGTCCTTCTCGGCCACGCTCGGGTTTCGTTCGTCAGTCACCGCTCGACGGCGGGTTCAGCCTGCTGGAGCTGCTGATCGCGGTCTCGGTGGCCGGCATCATGCTGGCCGTCGGCATCCCCAGCTTTCGTAGCCTGATGGCTTCCAACCGGCTTTCGGCCACCGCGAATGCCTATGTGTCGGGCTTCAACGAGGCCCGCATGGCCGCGATCCGGCGCAACAGTGCAACCCAGTTCTGCAGCAACGTGGCGGCGACCAACGGCACCGATGTCCTCGGCACCGCCTGCGCAACCTCGGCCGGGGCCGCCTATGCCTTGGATGCCAGTGGCACCAGCGCGACGGCGATCATTGCCGCTCCAACTGTCCCGGGCGGCTTGAGCCTGGCGAGCGGGGTGGCTGCGCTGCGCTACAACTCCCAGGGATTCGCCCGCGTCGCGGTCGGTGGTACGGCCCCCTACACCGGCCTGCTGCTCGACCTGTCTTCCACTGCGATCACCACCAACAATCACCGCTGCCTCTATCTGACGACCGGCAGCATCGTCAGCAGCTGCGCAGTGACCACCAGCGGAGCCTGTCCTACCAGTGAACCCTCATCTTGCCGACAGTAGGCGACCGTGGTCGCGGCCTTCTCCGGCGCGTCAGCGCGGGGTCGGCCTGATTGAGGTGCTCGTGGCGGTGCTGATCCTGTCGATCGGCCTGCTCGGTATCAGCATGGTCCAGGCGCGCGCGCTATCCAGCAACAACAGCTCCATCGGGCGATCCATGGCCGTTGTCGCGAGCTACTCGATCCTGGAGGCGATGCGTGCTGATCGCGTCGACGCGCTCGGGGGCGCGTACAACCAGACCGTGACTGCCAACAGTAGTTGCACCGTGGGTACGACCACGGCTTTCGCCACCACCCAACTCGCCAGTTGGTGCGTCGAACTGCGCAATACGCTGGGCATTGCTGATTCCACCACGGGTACTGTTTCCTGCGACGCCACCGGCGACTGCACGGTGACCATTCAATTCGATGACAGCCGGATCGGTGCGGGCGGCAGCGATACCCAGCAGGTGATCACGAGGGCGATGCTATGAATGCGGGCCCGGGATATGCGAGGTCTGCGGGCGCCCTGCGGCGGCGGAACGGGTTCAGCCTGGTCGAGTTGATGATCGCGCTGGTGCTGGGGCTGGTCGTCATCCTCGGCGCCAGCACGGTGTTCCTCTCGAACAAGCAGTCCTACCGCACCAACCACGCCCTAGGGCAGGTGCAGGAAAATTCGCGGATCGCTTTCGAGCTGATGGCGCGCGACATCCGGCAGGCCGGACTCACCGGCTGTGGCAATAGCGGCCGTGTCGCCAATGTACTGAACAATCTGGGCACGGATTGGTGGGCCAACTTCGGCAATGCGGTTCGCGGCTACGAGGGCAACCAGGATGATCCCGCCGTCACCGAGGGTACCGCCAGCGCTCAGCGCATTGTCGGTACCGATTCGCTACAACTGATTGGCATCGCCAATTCCGGCTTGAGCGTTGAATCCCATCAGGCCACTGCGGCGAGCCTGAAACTCAATGAGTCCACCACCGACCTGGCAGATGGCGACATCATCTTGGTCTGCGACCCCGATCACGCGGTCATCACGCAGGTCACCAACTACAACAGCAGCAATGTGACCTTGGTTCACAACACCGGCACCGGCAGCCCCGGCAATTGCTCCAAGGGGCTTGGCTTTCCGACGCTGTGCACCACCAACGGTACCGCCTACGAGTTTGGTCGCAACTCGCAGGTAGCCAAGTTGGCCGCCGCGGACTGGTACATCGGCAACAACCCTTTGCGTGGGCGCTCGCTGTACCGGGTCGCGGTCATTAACAGCAGCGCTGTGCCGACGCCCACGGCTCAAGAGATGATTCGCAACGTCACCGATCTGCAGATTACCTACCATGTCAGCGGTGCCAGCGGATTCGTCACGGCTGCCGCCGTCACCACCGCCGGCAGTTGGGCCACTGTCAACGCAATGCGACTGGTGCTGACCCTGCAAGGCACGGATCTCTCGACCGGTACCGATGCCCAGCCGATCACCCGGCAGCTGACTGCGGCGGTCAACCTGCGCAACCGATAACAATGAACATGCGAAATCTATTGATACGCTGTGGGCCGATGCCACGGGCAGTCCGGGGCGGGTGCCGCTCATGAGCCCGGCTTGGAAAAAACAGCGTGGCGTCGCCTTGGTGGTGTCGCTGATCCTGCTGATCCTCGTCACCCTGATCGGGCTCGCGGCTGTGCGGGGTACCACTTCGCAACAGAGGATGACCGCGAATTTTTATGATCGGTCAATTGCCTTTCAAAGCGCCGAGGCAGGATTGGCGGCGGGAGCGGCGGCACTGGTTGCCGGGACCACGAACATTCGCAACTGCGGTCCGGGCGGCAGTGCCTGCCTGGCGAATCCCTTCAGCGACCCCAATCTGGCGACCGGCGCCATCACGAACGTCGCGAGCTCAACGTTCGCAGCGGCCGTCAACGCGACCGGTCAGCCGCAATTCGTCATCGAGAACATGGGCGCCTACGCCGACCCGAATTCCAGCACCGGCTTCGGTCAAACCGCGAACGCCGCGCAGTACGGCGCGCAGGGCTTGTCCACGACCGCGATCTACTACCGCATCACAGCACGCAGCGGTGATCCGGCGCAGATTGGCGACCGCGCCGTGGTGATGTTGCAGGCGATGTACAAACAGTGAGGTGAAGTCGCCGTGAACATGAAAGAGCGGACCCTAAATTTTCTGAGCATGTCCAGGCTTCCCCGTGTCAAACACTGGCTGCCGGTGTTGGCGGGCTTGGTGGTGATGCCAGTCTGGCAGTTGGCGCAGGCGGCCGTCACGGTGGATCAGGTGCCGCTGACGGTGCAGCAGTCGCTGGCGCCCAACATCACCTTGATGCTGGATGACTCCGGCTCCATGGCCTGGGACGTGATGCCGGACCATGCCTACCTGAGCGACAACGGCACCAACGGACTGGTCAGCTCGGATGTGAACGGGGTCTACTACAACCCGAGCACGACCTACACGCCGCCGTACAACGCCGACGGCGCCACCCGCTATACGGCCTACTCGTTCAACAGCGCGCCACCGAATGGCTTCAACCCGACCTCGCCGGCGCCGGTCGACATCAAGTCCTACGACGGCGCTAGCGACAGCAGCGGCAATGGCACGACCAAGCCGGATTTCTCCAATTCGTTCACGATCAATACGCCGGCGGTCTATCAAACCACGACACCCAGCTGCGCCAGTGGCTACAGCCTGCAGACCGATGCCAACCCTTCGTCCTCGGTCGGCCGCTGCGTCCAGATCCAGACCGCCACTGCCAGTTGTCCGTCTGGCTACACCCTGTCGAACGCGGGCACGGCCAGTGTCTCCTGCACGGTGTCACCGACCACGATCCTGGCGACCTGCCCCAGTGGCTATTCTGGCCCGCAGTCCAGCGGTAGTAACAAAGGCAAGTGCACGAGAAGTTCGCCCGGTCCGACGGTTATCAGCGCGCAGTGCAATACCTCGCCCTACACCCAGCTAATCAATGGCAGCAGTTCCAGCCCGGACTGCGCTGCGCCAGCGGCCTCACCCTGCGCTTCGGGTTATACGGCGGATGCCTCGGGCGTGTGCACCACGACCATTGTCGCCACGCCGAGCTGCCCGACCACGCCGTCCGGCTACAGCCTGATCAACCAGAACACCCAGAACGTCACTTGCCAGCGCGAGCAGACTCCGGCGTCGAGTTCGACGGTGGACATGTTCACCTACACGGTACTCAGCGGCGGCAGCTATACCCGCCACTATGTCGGCGATTTCGGCAGTTGCGCGCTGATCACCGCCTCCAATTCGACGCCCCAGGTCGCCGCGGCGGTCTGTCATGACGACGATGCCACCCGCCAGAACGTCGCCAACTGGTTTTCCTACTACCACACGCGCATCCTGCTGGCGAAGAGTGGCCTGATGAATGCCTTCTCCGGGCTCGAATCGACGGTCCGTTTCGGCTTTGGCTCGATCGACGGCGGCACCGGCGACGGCAACGACAACTACCTTAACCTGCCGACTTCGCGCTACAGCTATACCGACGGCTACAACAACGGCACCAACTACATCGCCACCGTCGCGCCGTTCGGTAATGGCAGCAGCGGTACGCAGAAGGCCCAGTTCTGGAACTGGGTCGACAACGCGGTGGCCAATCAGGGCACGCCGCTGCGCCAGGCCCTGGGCGCCGTTGGCCAGTACTACCAGACCGCGCAGCCCTGGCAAACCTCGAGCAGCGATAGGACCGAACTCGCCTGCCGGCAGTCCTATGCCATCCTGACCACGGACGGCTTCTGGAATGACGGCGACAGCGACACTGCGCTGCCGTCGACGCCCTACACGACCAATGTCGACAACCTGGTCGTCACCACCACGACTTCAACGCTGGACACCCGCCCGGCCTTCTGCGCGGCGGGCTATGCCCTCAATACCAGCGGCTCGCCCAACCTCGGAAAATGCGTGCAGGTGCAGACGGCCACGGCCAGTTGCCCCTCGGGTTACACCATGTCGAACCCGGGCACCGCGACGGTCGCCTGTACGGTATCGCCGACCACGATCCTGGCGACCTGTCCCAGCACCTATGCCGGTCCGCAGACCAGCGGTAGCAACATCGGAAGATGCACGAGAAGTTCGCCGAGTCCCAGGGTCGTGAATGCGCAGTGCAACACCTCGCCGTATACGACGCTGATCAACGGCAGCAGCGACAGCCCGGATTGCTCGGCGCCGGCGGCATCACCTTGCCCCTCGGGTTATGCGGCGGACGCCTCGGGTCTGTGCACCCGGACCAATGTCGCGACGCCCAGCTGCCCGGTGGCCAGCAACCCGTCTTCGCCGAGCTACAGCCTGACCAACCCCAACACCGCCACGGTGGACTGCCAGCGCACGATAACGACCAGCACGAGTTCCTCCTCGGTCACCAACACCGGCTCCAACGGCCAGACCTACACCTTCACCGCCGCCGCACCCTATGCCGACAGCGTTTCCAACACGCTGGCGGATACGGCGATGTACTACTGGCTATCGGATCTGCGTCCCAGCCTGGACAACAAGGTGCCGACCAGCACCGAGGACCCGGCGTTCTGGCAGCACATGACCACCTTCACCCTCGGCCTAGGGTTCACGCCGACCAATATCTCGCCGACCGGAACCACAATCCCGCAAATCTTCAACTGGGCGAATGGCGGTAC
>JAUYNO010000054.1 GCA_030696045.1 Stagnimonas sp.
CAGGCCGCCGCGCTCCTTGAACCACTCGACGGTGTCGGCGTCCAGCACCTCGCTCCAGATGTAGGCGTAGTAGCCGGCCGAATAGCCGCCCGCGAAGATGTGGGAGAAATAGCCGCTGCGGTAGCGCGGCGGCACGGCGGCGAAATCGACGCCGGCCTGCTTGAGCGCGGCGGCCTCGAACGCCAGCACGCCCTCGGCGCCCGGCGCCTGTTCCGGCGCGAGCTGGTGCCAGGACTGGTCGAGCAGGGCCGCGCCCAGGTACTCGGTGGTGGCGAAGCCCTGGTTGAACTTGCTGCTGGCCTTGACCTTGTCGACCAGGGCCTGCGGCATTGCCTCGCCGGTCTGCCAGTGCTTGGCGTAATGCGCCAGCACCTGCGGATCATCGGCCCACATCTCGTTGACCTGGGACGGATACTCGACGAAATCGCGCGGCACGCTGGTGCCGGAGAAGCTCGGGTACTGCACGTCCGACAACATGCCGTGCAGGGCGTGGCCGAACTCGTGGAACATGGTGGTGACCTCGTCCCAGGTCATCAGCGTCGGCTGCCCGGCCGGCGGCTTGGGAATGTTGAGGTTGTTGGTGACCACCGGCCGGGTGCCCATCAGCTTCGACTGGTCGACGAAGCTCGACATCCAGGCGCCGCCGCGCTTGCTGGAGCGGGCGTAGAAGTCGGCCATGAACAGCGCCAGCGGCGTGCCGTCGGCATTGAACACCTCGTAGACGCGCACATCCGGCCCATAAGTCGGCAGGTCGCTGCGGCGCTGGAACGTCAGGCCATACAGACGATTGGCGGCGTAGAACACGCCGTCAACCAGCACCCGGTCGAGTTCCAGATAGGGCTTCATCTGCGACTCGTCGAAGTCGTACTGCGCCTTGCGCTGCTTCTCGCTGTAGTAGGCCCAGTCCCAGGCAGCGAGCTTGAAGCCCCCACGCTCTTGGTCGATCAGCTTCTGCAGCGCCTTGGCTTCCTTCTTCGCATTGGCGACGGCGGCCGGAGCGAGCTGCGCCAAGCGCTGGTTCACCGCCTTGGAGCTGCCGGCGGTCTCGTCTTCCAGCACATAGTCGGCATGGGTGGCATAGCCGAGCAGGCGCGCCTTCTCGGCGCGCAGCTTGACGATGCTGGCGATGCCGGCGCGGTTGTCGAACTCGCCGCCCTGGGTGCCGCGTGCCAGCGAGGCCTTGTACAGGCGCTCGCGCAGGGCGCGGTTGCGCAGGCTGGCCAGCGGCGGCTGGCCGCTGGTGTTCATCAGCGCCAGCACGTACTTGCCGTCCAGCTTGCGCGCCTTGGCGGCTTCGGCGGCGGCGGCGATGGCATCGGCGGACAGGCCATCCAACTCGGCCAGGGTATCGACCACCACCGCGCCGGCGTTGGTCTCCTTCAGGTTGTTCTGCTGGAAGGCCGTGGTCAGCGAGGACAGCTGCTCGTTGATCGCCCGCAGCCGGGCCTTGTCGGCTTCAGCCAGATTGGCGCCGGCGCGCACGAAGTCGGTATGGGTGCGTTCGACCAGGCGCAGGGTCTCGGCGTCGAGCCCCAGCGTGGCGCGCTGCTCGTACAGCTGCTTGATGCGCGCGAACAGCGCGGCATCGAGACTGATGCTGTCGCGATGCGCCGACAGCTTCGGTGCCAGCTCTGCCTGCAGCTGCTGGATGCTCGGGTTGGTATCGGTGCCGGCGAGATAGAAGAACACCGCCGAGACCCGATTGAGCAACTGCCCGGACCGCTCCATCGCCACCAGGGTGTTCGCCACCGTGGCCGGCTCGGGGTTGGCGGTGATCGCGGCGATCTCCGCTTTCTGCGCGGCCATGCCCTGCTCGAAGGCGGGCGCGTAGTCGGCGTCAGTGATCTTGTCGAAGGGCGGCAGCAGGTAGGGCAGCGTGCTCGGGGCGAAGAAGGGATTGGTCACGGCGGTGGGGGTGCTGGCAGTGGCGGCGGCGGTCTCGGCCGCCACCGGCTGGATAGGCGCTTGCGCGCAGGCGGCCAGCGCGACAGCGCCGGCGAGCGTCAGGGGAGTGCTCAGTCGCATGAGGGGTCCAGGGATCGGTGGGTGCGCCGGCCGGAGCAAGCGCTTACCGCGCTTGGAGCGGCCAGCATCGGTAAAGGTTTGAACCGCACACGGAATGCGAAGCTCCTTCCCCCGCTGGCGGGGGAAGGCTGGGATGGGGGCGAACCGTATCGAGCGTAGCTTGACGCCCCCACCCTAACCCTCCCCCGCCAGCAGGGGAGGGAACGATGCTCAATACAGCAGCCGGGTCTTCAAGGTGCCCGCAATCCCCGCCAGTCCATCCTTCAGCGCCTGCGCCTGGGCGTCGCTGGCGGCGACGTCGATCACCACATAGCCGACCTGGCCGCTGGTCTGCAGGTACTGGCCCTCGATGTTGACCTCGCTGCCGGCGAACACCTCGTTGACGCGCGACAGCATGCCCGGCACGTTGCGGTGGATGTGCAGCAGGCGGTGGCTGTTGGGGTGCTCGGGCAGCGAGACCTCGGGGAAGTTCACCGCCGACAGGGTGCTGCCGTTGTCGCTGTAGCGGATGAGTTTGGCGGCGACCTCGATGCCGATGTTCTCCTGCGCTTCGAGTGTGCTGCCGCCGACATGCGGGGTGAGGATCACGTTGTCCATGCCGATCAGCGGCGAGACGAAGGGATCGGCATTGCCCTTGGGCTCGACCGGGAACACGTCGATGGCCGCGCCATTGAGATGCTTGCTGCGCAGGGCTTCGGCCAGGGCCTCGATATCGACCACGGTGCCGCGCGAGGCATTGATGAGCAGGCTGCCGCGCTTCATCTTCTTCAGCTCGGGGGAGCCGATCATCCACTTGGTGCTGGGGGTTTCCGGCACGTGCAGGCTGACAATGTCGCTGCGCTCCAGCAGCTCGCCCAGGCTCGCCGCCGGGCTGGCATTGCCGAGTGCGAGCTTGGTTTCGATGTCGTGGTAGATCACCCGCATGCCCAGGCCTTCGGCCAGCACGCCGACTTGGGTGCCGATGTGACCGTAGCCGACGATGCCGAGCGTCTTGCCACGCACCTCGAAGCTGCCGCTGGCGGACTTGCTCCAGCCGCCGCGGTGGCACTCCATGTTCTTCTCGGGGATGCGGCGCATCAGCAGGATGGCTTCGGCGATCACCAGTTCGGCGACGCTGCGGGTGTTCGAATAGGGCGCGTTGAACACCGGCACGCCCTTGAGCTGGGCGGCGTCGAGCGCGACCTGGTTGGTGCCGATGCAGAAGCAGCCCACCGTCATCAGCCGGCGCGCCTGCTCCAGCACCTCGGGGGTCAGATAGGTGCGCGAGCGGATGCCGACGATGTGGGCGTCGGCAATGGTGCGGATGAGATCGGCCTCGGGCAGCGACTTCTCGTGGAACTCGATCTGGCTGTAGCCGGCGGCGCGGAAGCTCTCCACCGCCGTCTGCGACACACCTTCGAGCAGCAGCACCTTGATGTCCTGCTTGGGGTAGGAAGTCTTTTTCATGTCGAGGCAACCAGGCAGGAGGTGGGCGGTACGGGCGAAGTGCGGCGCGCATGATGCCAGCCTGGCGCTGCGATGGCACTGCTCGTGCTAGCGTGATTCATAGCAGCCTCAGCCAACTCTGATCTCATTGGTGCGCTACCGCACCAGGAGGCAGGCGCTCCCGCCGCGTCCTCTCCCCACCGAGATCCATACCTCATGCAATTCCGTATTGGCTTCGAGCTGATCTACGCCTGCCCGCAGCCGACGCCGATGATCATCACGCTCACGGTGCACCATTCGCGTGCCTCCGAGCTGGTGCACCCGGACCATCTCATCACCCGCCCTGCCCTGCCCCTGCGCGGCTATCGCGACGGCTTTGGCAACTGGTGCCACCGCATCATCGCGCCCGCCGGCCGCACCACGCTGACGGTCGATACCCTCATCCACGACAGCGGCCTGCCCGATCCGGTCGATTTCGCCGCCCAGCAGCACCCGGTGCAGGACCTGCCGGAGGAAACCCTGGTCTACCTGCTGGGCAGCCGCTACTGCGAGACCGACCGCTTCTACGACCTGGCCTGGCAGCTGTTCGGGCACATTCCGCCCGGCTGGCAGCGGGTGCAGGCGATCTGCGACTACGTGCACCGCCACATCGCCTTCGGCTACGAGCACGCCAACCCGACCAAGACCGCCTGGCAGGTCTACCAGGAGCAGCGCGGCGTCTGCCGCGACTACGCCCACCTGGCCATCACCTTCTGCCGCTGCCTGAACATGCCGACCCGCTACTGCACCGGCTATCTCGGCGACATTGGCACGCCACAGCCCTGGGGCCCCGGCGACTTCGCCGGCTGGTTCGAGGTCTATCTGGGCGGCCAGTGGCATACCTTCGACCCGCGCAACAACGCGCGCCGCATCGGCCGCGTTCTGATCGCCCGCGGCCGCGACGCCGCCGATGTCGCGATCACCACCAGCTTCGGGCCGTCGACGCTGGAGAGCTTCAAGGTGTGGATGGATGAGGTGCCTGCTATCGCCGCTTGAAGCCGTTGCTTGAAGCCCCTCCCCCTCGCGGGGGTGAGGCGGAAAAAGGCGAAGCACCGCTTCGCCCCGCCGAACGCCATCGCCCATGCATGGGGCGATGGCCGGCAGCTTGGGGAGGGGGCTACCACTGCATCCGCGCACTCCGACGCCAGCTACCCCCTCCCTCAATCCCTCCCCGCAAGGGGGAGGGGTCAGTCCTTCGCATTCAGGCATCTCGGTGCGCCCGAGAGCAGACTAAACAGCCCTGACCGGAGAATTGCTGCCATGTTTCGTGTCTACATCGGCCTGGCGTTAACGCTTGCTATTGGCCCCCTACACGCCGCGCCACCAACCTCGGCCGAAATCCTCGCCGCCAGCAAACCCACCGACTGGCGCCCACTCGACGCCGCCAACAGCCTGCTCATGCAGCTGCCCAGCGGCCCGGTGCTGATCGAACTCGCGCCCACATTCGCGCCCCGGCACGTCGCCAACATCAAGACCCTGGCGCGCGAGAACTATTACGACGGCCTCGCCGTGCTGCGCTCGCAGGACAACTACGTCGCCCAGTGGGGCGACCCCGATGCCGAGGACGCCAGCAAGCGCAAGCCGATGAAGAGCGGTGTGCGCAGCCTGCCGGCCGAGTTCAGCCGCCCCATCGCCGGCCTGAAGATCACCCCGCTGAAGGACGGCGATGTCTACGCCCCCGCGGTCGGCCATGTCGGTGGCTTCCCGGTCGCCAGCAGCCGCAAGACCGGCCAGGCCTGGCTCACCCACTGCTACGCCATGGTCGGCGCCGGCCGCGACCTGGCCGCCGACAGCGGCAGCGGCGCCGAGCTGTACGTGGTCACCGGCCACGCGCCGCGCCATCTCGACCTCAACGTCACCCTGGTCGGCCGCGTGCTGCAGGGCATCGACAGGCTGTCGAGCCTGCCGCGCGGCACCGGCTCGCTGGGTTTTTACGAGTTAGCGGAGGAACGCCTGCCGATAGCTTCAGTGCGCGTCGTCGCCGACCTGCCCACCACGCAGCGCCCGGCGCTGGAAGTGCTGCGCACCGACACCGCGACCTGGGCCGCCTATGTCGAAGCGCGCCGCAGCCGCAAGGACGAATGGTTTCTGGAACCGACCGGGCACATCGAACTGTGCAATGTGCCGATTCCAGTGCGGATCGCGAAGCCCTGAAACGAGCGCGGATGCCGACCGTTAGATGCCATCCAGCGGGCTCAACACACCGCGCCCGCCGCGATTCAGCACGTGCGTGTAGATCATCGTGGTGCTGAGGTCCGAATGCCCTGTGCGCCGTCATGGCGGACTCGCTGCCGGCCTTGATGGTCGAGTCTCTAGTCGCGGCGGCGTTTCTCGGCGCCGCCATTGCCGCTTTCAGGTCAACGCTCTGGATTGTCGTGGCCGCTCCTACCGCGCACGGCGTATTCGATCTGGCGCACGGCCGCTTCGTTGCCAACCCCGGGGTTCCGGTCTGGTGGCCTGCATTCTGCTTGGCCTACGATGTCGCGGCCGCTGCCTACCTAGCCTGGTTGCTGCTCAATCGGCGCGTCCGCGCCGACGCGACCTGAAAGCGGCCCGGCTCAGGTTCAGGCGAGTACCAGAGGGTCAACGACTGGCGGTGCACTCCGGCTGCGTCGGGCTGGCAGCCTCATCACAAACACTGGCAGTGAACTCGATGCGCAAGGTGCTGCCAAGGATGCCGGCGGTGAGCAGCAGCGGCGTCGGATCCGGCGCCGGGATCAGGCCCGCCGGCAGGCTGGCGACCAGCACCGGCGCGCCTCCCACGGCAGCCACGAAGACGATCTGTCCGGCGCTCGCGGTCTGCGAGCCGGCGGGAGTGCTGACCGTCACCTTGCCCGAATTCACCGATACGAAGATGCCGGGCGTGGCACAGCCTGCACCGCAGACCGAAGCCGAATAGTCAGTGCCAAGCGTGCTCACCATGCCGTAGTCGCTCTCCAACACCACGGCGCCCGGCTGCTGCTGGGCGATCAGGCCGGAGATCAGGCGCGCAGTGCCGGAATCGAGCCGATAACGAGCATGGTTGCCGCTGCGATCACGCGGGTTGAACTGATAGCTGAGCAGCTGAAAGCGGGTGCTGGCGCCAAGCGAGACCACCTCGTCGTCGGCCATCCGCAGCGCTGCCGCCTCACCGAGGCCGACCTCCAGGGTGTCGCCGACTTCGATAGGAGAACCGGTATCCGCCATCACCGTGCGGCCGGCGCGGCTGATGTCGATGGTGCCACCGGTCTTGTAGAGCTGGCCCACGGAGGAGCCGGCCTGGCCGGCGAACGGAAGCAGCGCAAGAATCAGAACGAGCAGGCGGCGCATGGCGGGCCTCCAAATACGGACGCGGCGGAGCCGCTGACCGGTGGATCATACGAAATGGCGACTTTGTGCGCATCTCGGACCGGGCGCCGAGGCGGCCAAAACAAAAAACCGCCTGACGGCGGCTTTGCTGGCACTGCGCACTTCGCTCTATCCGAGATGGTGGCCGGGGACGGAATCGAACCGCCGACACGGGGATTTTCAATCCCCTGCTCTACCGACTGAGCTACCCGGCCATCCGGTAAAGCGAAGTACCGCTAGCGGCCCTGAGGGAGCCGCAAGGGCGCGTATTAGAGCCGCGAGGCCCTGCCCCGTCAAGCGAATCCTTCGCTTCAGCCGGACGGCGGCGGGGTGTAGCCGGTCTGGGTGAGTTCGCCGCTGCCGAAGAAGTAGCTTTCCAGCTCCTTGCTCAGGAAGGCGCGGGCCTTGGGATCGGCCAGGATCAGGCGGTATTCGTTGATCAGCCGGGTCTGGTGGGCGACCCACTCCTTCCAGGCCTCCTTCGAGACCTGCTCGTACAGGCGCTGCCCGAGCGCGCCGGGCAGCGGCGGGCGGTCCAGGCCCTCGGCCTCGCGGCCGAGCTTGATGCAGTGAACGGTACGGCTCATGGGACGGACTCCGGCTTGGCCTTGGCAGCAGGGCGCCGCGGGCGGCGGACCCTAGCAACGGCTGCTGTCCCCGGCAAGTCCGCCGCCGGCGCCAGGCGCTCGACGTAGCGGGCCACCGGAGCCGGCAGGCCCAGCTCGCCCGCGCGCAGCGCGGCCGGTGAGTACCAGCGGCTGGTTCCCGCCTCGCGCAGCCCGGTTGCCAGCAGCTGGGCCGGGCCGCGCAGGGGATACAGGCGCAGGTCGTAGTGGCTGAAGGCGTGGGCGATGGGCGCATCCGGCTGCGCGCCGCTCAGTTGCAGGCCGTGGCGCTCGCGCAGGGCGCCGGCCCAATCCTGCTCGCGGTCGATCAGCGGCGGGCACCAGAGTCCGCCCCAGATGCCGGCACCCGGGCGCTGCTCCAGCAGCCAGCGCCCCTGCTCGTCCTCGGCCAGGATCAGCCAGGCCTCGCGCTGCGGCCGTGGCCGCGCCGGTCTGGGCTTGGCGCCGGGCAGTTCGGCGACGCGACCTTCGCGCCGCGCGACGCAGTCGTCGGCCAGGGGGCAGTCGCCGCAGCGCGGCTGGCCGGCGGTGCAGAGCGTGGCGCCGAGATCCATCAGCGCCTGGCTGTAGTCGGCCAGCCGCTGGGTCGGCAGCAGCTGCTCCGCGCAGTGCCAGAGCCTGGCCGCCACGGCGGCCTCGCCGGGCCAGCCGGCGATGCCGGCCCAGCGCGCCAGCACCCGCTTGACGTTGGCATCGAGGATGGCCTGCCGCTGGCCGTGGGCCTGGGCCAGGATGGCGCCGGCGGTGGAACGGCCGATGCCGGGCAGCGCCAGCGCCGCCTCGAATTCGGTCGGGAACTCGCCGCCGTGCCGGCTCATCACCGCCTGCGCGGCGGCGTGCAGATTGCGGGCACGGGCGTAATAGCCCAGACCGGCCCAGTAGCGCATCAGCTCGTCGGCCGGCGCCTGGGCCAGGCTCGCGAAGTCCGGGAAGCGCGCCACGAAGCGCTCGAAATAGGGCCGCACGGTCGCCACCTGGGTCTGCTGCAGCATCACCTCCGACAGCCAGACCCGGTAGGCGCTGCGCGGCTGCTGCCAGGGCAGGTCGTGGCGGCCGTGGCGCTCGAACCAGGCCAGCAGGCGATCGGCGAAATCGCCGCTCATGGCGCGGCCTCGAGGCTCAGCAGCTCCAGCCGCTCGACGGTGAGCCTGGCCTCGTTGCGCAGCCACCGCTCCACTGCCCAGGGGCCGATCAGGGGTGGCAGCCAGAACCCAGGCTGCAGGCTGGCCTCGAATTGCAGGCGGCTGCCGGAGCCCTCAGCGCTGACCTGCCAGCGCGCCTCACCGCGCTGGAAGTCGCTGGCCGGCGGTGGTTCGGTTTGTGATTCGATGCGCCCGCCGGTCGCGCCCTCCGGCAGGATGCGCACCCGCTGGCTGTGCCGCAGCTCGCGGCAGACCGCGAGCAGGCAGAACTCGACCGTCGTAGTCAGCGGCCAGCGGCCCTCGGCATCAAGGACGCCGAGTTGCACGCTGCGCACCGAGGGATTCAGCCGCGACAGCGCCGACAGATCTGCCAGTTGGGCGAACACCCGCGCCGGCGGCGCCGCGATCAGCGCCTGCATGGCGACGCGATAGTCGTCGCCGCGGTGCCCGACCTGCAGCGACTGCAGCTGCCAGGCCAGCGCCGGCCCGCAGGCCGACAGCAGCCCCGCCATCAACAGGAGGCGCATTCAGGACTTGGGCGGCACAGGTTCGGTCGGCGCCGGCTCAGCCGGCGGCGGGTTCTTCTTGCCGCCGCCGAACAGCTTCAGCAGGCCCTTGTTGAGCTCCTCGCTCGCCTTCTGCTTCAGCAGGTCCTGGCCACCTTGCTGCTGCAGTGCGTCCGGCGACACTCCCAGCGCGGCGCCGAGCTTGCCGCGCAGCTGCTCGGTGGCCTTCTGGCTCAGGGCGGTCTGCCAGTCGATAGCCACCTTGGGCTGGTACAGGTTGCCGCTGAGCCGGATCGGGATGACCACGCCGGCGAGATCAGTCATCTCCTTGCCGCCCTGCCCCTTGGCGGTGCCGACCAGGGTCGGCTTGGCGAGGTAGTTGATGGTCTCGCCAACCAGATCAATCTCGCCCGCGCCTTCCAGCCGGATCAGCGGATTCTTGGCCGACAGCTGGTCCGACTTCAGCACGCCGTTGACGAACTTGCCGGCGCCGCGCAGCTCGGCGAAGTCGGTGGCCTGCGGCTCGCTGCTGCTGGCTGCGGCGGCGACACCGCCCTTGCCGACCGCGAGCAGGTTCTGACCATCGCGGATGATCTTGCCGAGGTTGAAGCCCTTGACCGCC
This sequence comes from Stagnimonas sp., assembly GCA_030696045.1. Lineage (GTDB taxonomy): Bacteria > Pseudomonadota > Gammaproteobacteria > Nevskiales > Nevskiaceae > Stagnimonas. Next base: position 9,713 of record JAUYNO010000054.1, read on the forward strand.
CCGTCGACGAAGTTGAAGGCGACATCGCCATTGAGTGCCTTGCGCAGCTCGCCGACGGTGCGGCCACCGGAGTGCAGGTCGAGATCGACCGAGCCTTTGCCGCTGACATAGTCCTTGCCAAGAAAATCCTTCAGCAGCGGCCCGGCATTGATGCCGGCGAGCTTGGTCTTCAGCGCATAGCCCGGCTTGCTGGCGGGATTGCTGACATCGAGTGCGATGTCGGCGCGGCCGCCATAAAGGCCGGCGCTGAGCTGCTGACGCTTGAGGCCGCCACCCGGCGACGCCAGCCGCAAGCGCACGTCGCTGAGCGTGACACCCTGTACTTTCAGCTTCGCCAGTTCCAGCGTGCCGTCGGCGTTGAGCTGGTCGAGCGCCTGTACCGGCAGCTCGGTGGCATTGAGCTTGGCCTTGTCGGCCGGCGTCGCCGGCTTCGCGGCCTCGCCGGTCGCGGGCTTGGCCTTGGGCGGCAGGTAGCGGTCGGCGTCGAGGCTGTCGCCCTTGAGGTTGAAGGCCAGCTGCCGGCTGGCGAGATCGCGCAAGGCGAAGTCACCGCGCAGGCTGGTGTCGTCCAGCTTCAGGGTCAGACCGCTCAGCGCCAGGCTCTTGGGCGTGGCGCTGAGCTGGCCGCTGAAGCTGGCCGTGGCCAGCACCTTGGGATCGGCGGTCACCGGCACGGCGATGCCCAGAACGTCGAGCAGGCTGCGCGGCGAGAAGGCGGCCAGCGCGAGGTCGCCACTGAGTTCGGGCTGCTCGCCCAGGAGCTTGTCCACCAGCAGCTGGTTGGCGCTCAATTTCAGACCGGCGAACTCCAGCTTGAGCGCCGACAGGCGCGCGCTGTCGGCGGCAAGATCGGCGCTGGCGCCGGCCTGCAATTTCAGCGACTGCGCCTTGCCACCCGGCAGGGCCGAGCCGCCCAGGTCGAGCGCCAGCTCGATGCCCTGCAGTTCGTGCCGGCGCTGCGCCAGGTCCGCCAGCAAGTGCGCCTGCAGCTTGCCCTTGGCCAACAGTTTGGGCTGTTCGGCGCTGCCGCTGCGCAGACCGTCGATGTCCAGGCTCAGCAGGCCACTGTCGAGCTTGCGGCTGGCACCGTCATAGCGCAGCCCTGGCGATTCAAGCTGGAGCTTGCCGGCCAGGCCCTGGGCCGGCATCACCCCGGCGCGCTCGCCGGCCAGCGTCAGCTTCAGGTCTTCGAGCAGGACCGAGCCGGTGGCAGCGTCGAAGCTCAGGGTGCTGGCGAATGCCAGATCGGCCTGGGCCTTGGCGCTGCCGGACAGCAGGCGCAGCGAGGCCTC